>CAMLYF010000029.1:0-36268 GCA_946491795.1 uncultured Lachnoclostridium sp.
CAAAAAGATGCTGCCGCATCTATGATTTTCTAATCATTGATGCGACAGCCCCTTTGATTATTTATATATATAATAGAAAAAAACTGTCCATGTCACAGTGCTGAAAATAAATCTTCCAGACCGAAAAGTTCTTCATTGCCGAGCAGCTGCTCCATCATTACCTTGTTGTAGTCGGAATGTTCAATTTCACGGGAATAGCGGACAGCTGTCATAAAGAGCTCCTCTGTGTCCAGTCTTCCTGAATTTTCAATCCACTGTGCGCGGGCAAGTTCCCGTATAAGGATCAGACCGGCTGCGGCAAATTTCATTTTGCCGTACGCATTACCGTTATACACAGCTCCGCAGAAATATGTAAATACAAAATATACGAGTATCTGTTCGCCTATGATATCGTCAAATACAGTTTCAAATGCAGTTTCACTCTCCCTATTTCCGGGAGAATAATTGTAATCTGCAAGCGTTCTGCGGGCAGCCGCCACGTGGTCAGGCCAGTCGTTCCGGAGAACTTCCATACGGTCGAGAAGAGAAAATAATGCATCCAGTGTCCGGCGGGCAGCTTTTATTTTCAGTGCCGAACTTCCGTCAGAAGAGAACAGCTTTTCCAGGCGTGCTTCAAACCATGACCACATCCGCTCAGAGGCATAACGTTCCAGAAGTTTATCGGCATCAAAGAGCGCGTTCCTGTCGATTCTTTCCTGAAGGTCGTGAGAGAGGGCGAGTGCCGCAGCGGCGCGCAGTCTCAGCGGATACTCCCGGTTCTGCAGTATTTCAAGTATAAGATTTCTTGTATCCATCAGCTTTGTATAAAGCAGATAGTCAAAATCTTCATAATCTTTTTCGTTGGGTTCGTCCAGTTCCGGGTTTTCTGCGTAAAGAAAATAAACCGGCTCTTTACTGCCGAGAATGAGTCCGGCCGCCGCAGGACATGACAGAGAGAGCGAAATTTCTCTGAGCCCCTCAAATTCTTCGATATGTCGGGGATATGTCCGGCAGGTCCTGCAGAAAGACTTTTCACCGCCGCCTTCCAGATACAGGTCGCACAGATCGTCCTCATTCAGAAACGCACATCTTCCGTCATACCGGCGAAAACAGCCTTCCTTCCAGTCAATTTCATTTTTCAGGCGATTCCCCAGAGCCCCCTTTGTCCTCCGGTATTTTTTCAGTGATGCCGGGTCAATCTGTATCTGCCACCCGGCACAGCAGGTGTCGGGGCAGTTCCCGGCAGTACATCTGAACTTTTTATAATAATAAGGTGCTGTATACTGCATATTTAAAATACTCCTTTCATGGCATGATCCTGTGTGCTTTTGTACTGTCGATCTATATTATAATACAGAGCCGGCGTATTTTTAAAGATATGATTTTCTTGTGCTTCGAAGAATACGGGTATATTATAATTGATGGAAAATGTTTAGAAAGAAGAAAAAGCATGAAGAATATAATAATAGAGATTACAGATTTTAACGCGCCGGAACTGGATGTTTATGCGCGCCTGACAGAGGCTCAGCTGCTGAACAAAGACAGACCGCAGGACGGACTTTTTATTGCCGAGAGTCCGAAGGTGATCGAACGTGCCCTGGATGCGGGGTATGAACCGGTTTCATTTCTGGTGGAGGATAGGCATATCGAAACAGAAGCAAAGTCCATACTGGAGAGATGCCCGGATGTCCCGGCATACACGGCATCATTTGACGTGCTGTCGCATCTGACCGGATACAAACTTACAAGAGGGATGCTTTGCGCCATGCGGAGAAAGATGCTTCCTGATGTATGTGATCTGTGCAGAGATGCACGCCGTATTGCTGTGTTGGAAAATGTAATGAATCCGACAAATGTAGGCGCGATTATCCGGTCTGCGGCAGCCCTTGGCATGGATGCGGTTCTGCTGACTCCGGGATGCAGCAATCCGCTGTACAGAAGAGCTTCCCGTGTAAGTATGGGAACGGTATTTCAGATTCCGTGGACCTTTCTGCAGGAGAAAGAAACAGGACCGTGGCCACACGGGGGAATGGATTACCTGAAAAGACTTGGATTCCGTACTGCTTCTATGGCGCTGCACAGCGAATCAGTAGACATTAATGACCGAAAGCTGAAAGAGGAGAAAAAGCTTGCGGTCATACTCGGTACAGAAGGCGACGGACTATGCGGAGGAACGATCACGGAAAGTGATTATATCATAAAAATACCGATGGCTCATGGCGTGGATTCCCTGAATGTCGCAGCAGCCAGCGCGGTCGCATTCTGGGAACTGGGAAAATAAAAAAGGAAGTGAACAGTAATGAAATCAAAAATATATTCAAAAGATATCATACTTGTTCTCGCAGCGAGTTTTTTCTATATGGCAAGTCCTATGCTTGTGACCCCTCTGATTACGGGGTTTAGCGGGAGTATCGGTGCCTCCGCGGCGCTGATGGGACTGGTCGGCGGTATGATGAATCTGGTGTCTTTGTTCTGTCGTCCCCTTGCCGGGAATCTGGCGGACAGAATCAGCAAATATAAGCTCTCCTTTATAGGCGCTGTATTCATGACTCTTGCCTGTGTCGGTTATATTTTCGCACCAAATGAGGCTGTGGTAGTTATTGCGAGGATTATAAACGGTTTTGGATTTGCCTGCTGTTCCGTCTGCATGGCAACATGGATGTCTGATATGCTGCCAAAGGATAAGATCGGGTCAGGCATGGGATTTTATGGTACAATGAATGCTCTTGCGATGGCAGTCGCACCTGCTATCGGTGTGAGTGCCTATCAGACATTCGGATATCGTGCATCATTTGTCATTGCTCTTGTGTTTTCTGTGGCAATTATCGCGGTGATTCAGTTTATCGGAGATAAAGGAGAACCGGAAAAGGAGCCTGTTTCTACAGATGAAGAGCAAAAACGTATCGAGCTGATCGATGTGAAAGTAATCCCAATTGCGCTGATCATCATGCTGTTTGCAATTCCATACTGTGCAACCCAGTCGTTTCTTGTAACTTACACGGAAACACGCGGCCTCCATATTTTTGTCAGTCTGTTTTTCCCCGCATATGCGGTCGTACTGATCGTACTGAGACTGTCGCTGAGAAACCTTTTCGATAAGCTGCCGTTTCAGGTGTTCCTCCTGGCAGGGATCGTCAGCGAACTTATGGCCATTCTGCTATTGACCCTGATGAATAATAATGTGATAATGATTCTGGCGTCCTGTTTTCTGGCAGGGGGGTACGGAGTTATGAGCTCTGTATGCCAGTCTACGGCAATCCTGCTTGCAGGGAAAGGAAAAAGAGGGCTTGCCAACAGCACATACTATATCGGTCTGGATCTGGGGATGACACTCGGGCCATTTATCGGCGGTATTCTGTATGGAGGACTTGATATTAAATGGTTCTATCCGGTACTGATGATGACAATGCCGCTGGCGGGAGCCGTATATTGTTTTAACAGGAAGAAGCTGAAGGGTGAGAAAAGATAAGGAGAAAGTACAGAATGTCACTTTATGCACTGGGAGATCTGCATCTGAGTTTTCAGGCTGATAAACCGATGGATGCTTTCGGACGCGTCTGGAAAAAACATGAGCGCAAAATAGAGAAATACGTAAACCGCATTGTAAGGCCGGAAGACACACTTGTTCTCACAGGAGATCATTCATGGGGCAGAAAGCTCGAAGAAAGCAGAGAAGACCTGGCATTTATCGAAAGACTGCCGGGACGTAAGATCCTGCTCCGGGGAAACCATGATATGTTCTGGGATGTAAAAAAGACGGCACGGCTTAATGAAGATTATAAAGGACGGCTTTTCTTTCTGCAGAATAACTTCGCCGTCTATGAGGACTATGCTCTCGTTGGTACAAAAGGTTTTACTTTTGAAGGTCCTTTTTATCTTGACCGGTGGGGAAATATTACCGGCTGGGACGAGGAAAGAGAAGCACATGCCAAAAAACTTGTATCCCGGGAAATGAAGCGCCTGCAAGAATCCTTCCGTCTGGCATGGGAGGCGGGATACAGAAAGTTTGTTATGTTCCTTCACTATCCGCCTACAAATATACTTGAGACGGAATCACCATTTACAGAAATAGCTGAACAATATAAGGTTTCTGCTGTCGTGTATTCCCACTGTCATGGCGAAAAACGTTTCGGGGACAGCATCAGGGGAAATTATCACGGTATTAATTATATGCTTGTATCAGGAGATTATCTGAACTTTCGTCCGGCATTTGTGTTAAACTGAGTTTAATAAGAGGAGCGTGAGCAATAATCAATGACAGCACAGTGTGCAGATGATTTGAAACTTTTAAACCGCGATGCAATCAAATATATTGCAATGTTTACAATGTTTCTGAATCATGTGGCGAATATTTTTCTGGATCCCGGGACAATGCTTTTTACAGTACTTGTAGATATCGGATATTTTACCGCACCGGTCATGTGCTATTTCCTGGTAGAAGGTTATCATTACACAAGGTCGAAGAAAAAGTATGCCCGGCGGCTGGCTGTGTTTGCACTGATATCCGAGCTGCCGTTCTGCCTTGCGTTTTCGGAAGTATATACCGGTGAAAAGATCATATCATTCTGCGGTTTTAATATGATATTTACTCTGTTTCTCTGCTTTTGCATCCTGTTTGTCATGGATCTTGCAGGAAATGAGCTTGTGCGGATTTTCCTTATTGCCGGTTTGTTTATTCTGTCGTTATTTTCCGACTGGGCTCTTGTGGCACCGCTGTTTACGGTATTATTTGCCCGTGCCGGAAAAGATAAAAGACGTATCAGAAATGCCTACCTGACAGGTGCGGGACTTTTTGCACTGATGAATTTCAATCCCGGAACCGGTTTACCGGGGATAATGTACGCATTCGTCTATGCGATACTGTCGGCTGCCGGTATTCTGGCGGCAGGAGTGGTGATCGTACGACTGTATAACGGGAAAAGGATGGAACGCGGAAAAACATTTTCAAAATGGTTCTTTTACTGGTTCTATCCGGTGCATCTGCTTATATTGGGCATCATCAGAATCTGTGCTCTCTAAAGGAAGCATACCAGAGCGCATGGCAGATCCATAAAACAGTCACATAGAAACTGTATTACAAATGATGTCTGCTTTTTCAGCGGATATGGGGGAAAAATGAAAAAGCTGGTTAAACTTTTAAAAAACTGGAGAATATGTATTCCGATTTTATTCGTCTATCTTGAAACTGTATTTCATCTATATATGAATCTCAGTATGAAATATGCGCCGGTATTTCTGATTCTCGCTTTTGCGGCGGGGATGATCTGCTCCGGTATTCTGTTTTTCATTGCAGAACAGCATGCCAGAATTATAGGATTTGTCATTATTACTGCCGCCTCCTTAATGTTTACTGTTGAGTGTATCTGCAAGGATATTCTGCAGCAGTACTATCAGATATTCAGCGGGGCCGAAACAGCGGCAGGCAATAAACTGACAGATTATGCTTCGACTGTTGCGGGCTCGATTCTGGATAATAAAACCGGAATATTTTTAATGCTTATAATTCCTTTTTTATGTTATTGGGTCTGTATAAGGATTCCGGCACTGAAAGATACCTCGCTGCCAAGAAAGCTTCAGCAAAGCAGACAGCAGTATTCCAATCTGCTCCGGAGAAGAAATATCGGAAAAGGGCTGGTTGTCTTATTCATCGCCCTGGCAGCTCACATGGCTGCTCTGGCTATCATATTTGTTCTGCCCTGGCAGGGAGATTTCACACCGAAAAGGCTGTATCGGACTGATACTAATACAGATGACCAGGTTGAACAGCTCGGTATTATCACGATGCTTCGACTTGATGTAAAGCACAGTATATTCGGAGTTCCCGACAGTGGATCAGCGCCGGTCGATGAAGAGGCGGCCTCCGCCGTATCCGGAGAAACTTCCGGTCAGGAACCGGCACAGAAAGAATATCCTTATAATGCCCTGGATATTGATTTTTCCGCTCTCAAGGAGAATGCTTCAAGCAGTGACTCCGAATGGCTGAGCGAATATTTCGATTCCCTGACACCGACACGGCAGAACGAATATACGGGTATGTTTGAAGGCTACAATGTTATCTTCATCACGGCGGAGGGATTCAGCGGATATATGATCGATCCCGAACTGACGCCTACATTATACCGGCTCTCGCACGAAGGTTTTGTATTTAATAATTTTTATTCTACACTGCACTTTACAAGTACTTCCGGCGGTGAGTTCCAGAACATTACCGGCCTGTATCCGAAAGCAGGGGACATATCTTCCTTTTACACTGGCAAATCAGCTGAACGGAGAAGGGTATACTTCTGTAGGATATCATTTCAACCAGAATATGTACGGACGTGAACTGTCGCATCCGAATCTGGGCTACGACTGGCGTCAGTTTACCGAATGTGAACATCCGCTGGATGCAGAAGTGAATGAATACGGAAATGCTTTATGGCCTCAGTCAGACGACTATATGATCGAACAGACCTTTAACGAATATAAGGATCTTCAGCCTTTCCATATTTATTATCTGACGATAAGCGGACACCTTCCCTATGGATTTTCTGACAGCCAGATGTCGGCACGCAACCGCGAGCTTGTGGAGGATCTTCCCTACTCAGAAAAGACAAAGGCGTACATAGCCGCTAATCTTGAACTGGAAAAAGGTCTTACAAGGTTGGTTGAATATCTGGAAGACGCCGGAATGGCCGATAAGACTGTGATCGCAATGGCGCCGGATCACATCCCATACTCCGATCTGGATGTACTGGAAGAACTTGCCGGAAAATCATTCAATGCGGATTCTCTTGAAAACCTCGATGAAGAGACGATTGATACAGATGTATACCGGAATACATGGATACTATGGTCCGGAAGTATGAAGGAACCGGTGGAGATTGATAAACCATGCAGTCAGGTGGACATACTTCCTACATTGTCAAATCTCCTTGGCCTAGATTATGACTCACGAATGATGGCCGGAACAGATGTACTGTCCACAGCTGATCCCATCGTGATATTTTTCTCAAACTCATGGCTGACGGAAAGAGGAATGTATAACAGATATACTGAGACAATTGTTCCGGCAGACGGCGAAAATATGAGTGAAGAAGAGATGAATGTATATGTCGAGAATATAAAATACATTGTAAGCAGCCGGCTGAAACTGGGGCAGTTGATCATTGAAAATGATTACTACCGGCAGGCTCTGGAATAAATAAGGAGGGAAATATGTCAAGGATAAGAATTATAAAGAAAAATGACGAGTTTAACAGTGATTATGACATCGGAGATATCTTTGAGGTCACAGGCACATGGTATGGCGGCATACATGTCGAAGGGAAATCCGGAGTACCGGTCTCGCTGGACAAAGAAGAGTATGTCGAGCTTGATACTGAACCGGAACCGCCCGCAGAAGAACCGGAAATACAGAGAGACATATGTGTCGGCGATATCGTGCAGCATTTTAAGAGGGAATGGGTTTCTGCTGAAACATCGGAATATCTGTATAAGGTACTCGCTTTCGCGCAGCACACAGAAACCGGTGAAAGACTGGTCATCTATCAGGCTCTGTATTCACCTTTTAAAGTGTGCGCCAGACCATACACTATGTTTATGAGCGAAGTTGACAGAGAAAAATACCCGGATATCAGACAGCAGTACCGCTTCGAAAAAGTGAAGGTGTAAAGAGTATGGCATCAGAGAGAACAAACGAACTGTACAGAGTTCTGATGAGTAAAGGCTACCCGAAAGAATTCTGTGCGGAAATTGCATATAAAAATATGAATACGGACTACACTGCCACCAGAATGCTGGGATATCTGTACCGGGTGACAAATCCCAGGATAGAAGATCTGGTAGATGAGATGCTGGCGATCTTAAGCGACCGGGATGCGATCATACAGAAAAAAGAAATGGAACAGGCACAGGCTGTACTCAATGATATTTATAACAACGGTCTGTAAACACAGGACAACGAGGAGGAACAGGAAAATAGAATTATCAGGAGGTGTAGAGATGAGCGGATTACAACGGTTTACAGAGGCTCAGGAAAGAGATTTTGATACAGCTTTGGCAGAGATCCGGAACGGACATAAACGTACCCATTGGATGTGGTACATATTTCCTCAAATCCATGGCCTTGGCTTCAGCAGCACTTCAGTCTTACGCAGGTGATTGAGAAATATTACAATGGAAGACGGGACGTCAAAACATTGGATATTCTGGAGAAAGAAGAAAGAGAATAGGAGAGAAGCGCTGGAAGACAATATGTCGAACAGCGCTCCTTTATATGTAAAGATCTTAATTATTTTACTATTTCAGGAAAAATCTCACCATTTTTTCATACAGTTTCCGATATGGCTGATACCGCATCGGCAGATCGATCCATGTCTTCTTATCGACAATGCTCTTATAATGAGAGAACGTATCGAAACCGGTCTTTCCGTGGTATGCGCCCATTCCGCTTTCACCGAATCCGCCGAATCCCATCTCCGTGGTTGCCAGATGGATAATGGTATCGTTGATGCAGCCTCCGCCGAACCCGCAACGCGAAGTTACTTTTTTTGCAGCTGCCTTGTCGGATGTAAAGAAGTAAAGTGCCAGAGGATGGGGCATGATGTTGATACGTCGGATCACCTCATCCAGATTGTCATATACCAGGATCGGCATAACAGGCCCGAAGATTTCTTCCTGCATAACCGCATCGGAAAATGTTACATTATCCATAACCGTAGGTTCAATACGGAGCGTTTTACGGTCAGAATTTCCTCCATGTACCACCTTCTTTTCATCGATCAGACCCATGATACGGTCGAAATGCTTTTCATTAATGATCTTCCCGTAATTTGAATTGTGAAGCGGCTGTTTTCCGAACTGTCTGCGTATCTCCTTCTGCACTTCTTTTATCAGTTTGTCTTTGACAGAGCGGTGGCAGTAAACATAGTCAGGAGCCACACAGGTCTGTCCGCAGTTCAGATATTTTCCGAACACAATCCTTCTTGCTGCAAGTTTGATATCAGCCGTCTGATCCACGATGCACGGACTCTTTCCGCCCAGTTCAAGAGTAATCGGTGTCAGATATTCTGCCGCGTTTCGCATAACCTCTTTTCCAACAGCCTGGCTTCCGGTGAAGAAGATATAGTCAAAGTGCTCATGAAGGAGGCACGTGTTTTCCGCCCGTCCACCGGTTACCACGGCAACATACTGCGGTTCAAAGCACTCAGAAAGGATATGCAGGATCACTTCACTGGTGTGCGGAGAGTAGGCGCTTGGCTTTACTACCGCCGTATTTCCTGCAGCCAATGCATCGACAAGAGGAGAGAGCGTCAGCATAAAAGGATAATTCCACGGACTCATGATCAATGTTACACCATACGGCGACGGCTTCTTATAACTCCGGGAATGGAACTGCGCAAGCGGTGTCCGGACTGTTTTTTCTCCGGCAAAACGTTTCGTATGCTTCAGCATATAGCTGATCTCTTCCAGCACCAGGCCGGTTTCGCACATATAACTTTCAAATCCGCTTTTCCCAAGATCTTTTTTCAGAGCGTCGTGGATTTCCGTCTCGTGTCCGGAGATGGCATTATAAAGTTTCTGAAGTGCCGCAAGACGGGTATTGACCGGAAGTGTGGCACCGGTGTAAAAATATTTTCTCTGCCTTGTTACGATATCCTTAATTTCCTGTTCCGTCATCTTCATCTGCTCCTTTTCCCGAAATATTGTTTTCCGCATCCGGTTCTTTTTCCGGATCTTCCCCGGTATCTGTCATCAGCATACGATAGAACTGCTCCAGTTCCGATGCATCCATGAGAACCGGGACAGGGTAGAGCGGATTGGCCTCTTTGTCCGCGTAATGGGCAAGCTTTGGAATATCTGTCTCCTGTATCTCAGGTATTTTGTCACCGATGCCGAAGCGCTTCTTCATATCTTTAATGGCCTGTATAAATCTGCCGGCAGCCTCGTCGCATGGAGTGTCCTCATCTGCAAGCCCGGCAGTAATGGCCAGACGTGAAAGCTTTTTGTGGATCTTCTTGCCGTAGGCTTCCAGTATCATGGGAAGGATCACCGCATTGGCAAGTCCGTGGGGAACATTATATTCTCCGCCGAGAGAGTGTGCGATGGCATGTACATATCCTACATAAGACTTGGTAAATGCACATCCGGCGTAGAATGAAGCGTGGAGCATATTGCGGCGCGCTTCTACATTGCCGCCGTCATTATATGCGGTGTCGATATTTTCAAAAATCAGCTGTACAGCCAGCAGAGCGTCCTTGCGTGTACCGTAAGTGGTCGAATTCCCTATGTATGCCTCTACCGCATGAGTCAGGGCATCCATACCTGTCGTTGCTGTGATAAACGGAGGCAGGCTGAGTGTAACTTTGGGATCGAGAACTGCATATCTCGGGATCAACGGGAAATCATTGATTGCATATTTATATCGGGTCTGCGCATCCGTAATGACTGCTGCCAGCGTCGTTTCACTTCCGGTACCTGCAGTAGTGGGCACTGCCATCAGAAGCGGAAGCTTTTTATGCACTTTTAGAATTCCCTTCATTTTCGCCAGAGACTGCTTCGGTTTTGCGATGCGGGCGCCTACAGCTTTTGCGCAGTCCATACTGGATCCGCCGCCGAAGCCGATGATACAGTCGCACCCTTCATTCAGATAAATCTCCATCGCATCCGCCACATTCTCAGTAGTCGGATTGGCTACCGTTCTGTCATAAATACAGAAGGGAATGTCTGCATTTTCAAGAGCCTTTTCCAGACGGCGCGTCAATCCCAGTTTACGGATGCCTGCATCCGTTATGATCAGAACTTTACTGCAGTTCTTCTTCTGAATGATTTCCGGCAGAGCTTTTACACTGCCGACGATCCTGGGCTTCCGATAGGGCAGGAACGGCAGGGCGATTTTTAATCCTGTCTGAAAAGTCCTGCAGTAGATTTTCTTTAGAGGGTTCATGGTAACAGATCCTTTCCGGCGCAGTTAAAGCGCTTCTTATTATAATGTATTTCCTGAAAATATTAGCAGTTGCAATTTTATTTGTCAATAAATCAAGTATTGACATTATCAGCGGAATGGCGATAATGGATAAGGAAGAAATATACAAAACAGGAGAGTTAAAGAGATGAAAATAGCTGTAACATATGATAACGGAAAGATTTTTCAGCATTTCGGAAGGACAGAACAGTTTAAGGTGTATGAAGTCGAGGACAATAAAGTGGTTTCCAGTGAAGTGATCGGTTCCAACGGAGTCGGACACGGTGCGCTGGCAGGGCTTCTGTCTGACCGTTCTGTAGACGTACTGATCTGCGGCGGCATTGGAGGAGGAGCTCAGGCAGCTCTTGCCGAGGCAGGCGTAGAATTGTGCGCAGGAGCCGAGGGAGACGCGGATCAGGCTGTGGAAGCGTATCTGAAAGGAGAACTGGTATCTACAGGCGCAAACTGTGACCATCACGGCGAAGGGCACACCTGCGGCGATCATGAGGAAGGACATTCCTGCGGTTCCGGATGCGGAGACAGCTGCGGAGGCGGATGCGGCGCTCACACAACACTGACCGGACGCAATGTAGGAAAAACCTGCCGCACACATTACAGGGGAACATTTAACGACGGAACACAGTTTGATTCCTCCTATGACCGCGGAGAACCGCTTGAGTTCGTATGCGGTGCCGGCCAGATGATCAAAGGATTCGATGCAGCTGTGGCTGATATGGAAGTGGGACAGGTAGTGGATGTGCACCTGATGCCGGAAGAAGCTTACGGCATGCCGGATCCGAATGCAATCTTTACCCTTGAAATCGCACAGCTTCCGGGTTCAGAGGAGCTGGAGGCAGGACAGCAGGTATATCTGTCCAATCAGTTCGGACAGCCGTTCCCTGTAAAAGTAACGGCAAAAGATGATACAACAATCACCTTTGATGCAAATCATGAGATGGCCGGAAAAGAACTGAATTTCCGCATTGAGCTGGTAGAGGTGAAATAAGATGATCCGGGTGCTTTTTATCTGTCACGGCAATATATGCCGCTCAACAATGGCCCAGTCTGTCTTCCAGTACATGGTTGACCAGGCCGGCCTTTCCAATCAGTTTTATATCGATTCCGCAGCAACCAGCCGTGAGGAGATAGGTAATCCGCCTCACCACGGCACGCAGAGAAAGCTGCGGCAGGTCGGGATTCCGTGCGTTCCCCATCGCGCCCGGCAGATGAGCAGGGAAGAGTACGACCAATTTGACTACATTATCGGGATGGATACGTGGAACATCCGTAATATCAACCGCATTATCGGCAACGGGGATCCTGACGGAAAAGTCAGCAAACTGCTTGATTTTACGGAACGGAGAGGAGAAGATATTGCGGATCCGTGGTATACGGGAAATTTTGAAGAAACTTACAGAGATGTAAAGGAGGGCTGTGAAGCCCTCCTTCAGGACTGCCTTCTACGCCTCTAAAGCGTAGGAGAGCAGTTTTTTTAAATTGTTGTGGAACTGGCGGTTCTGGGATTTCAACCGCAGTTTTTCGGTTCCGGTTTTGGTCTCTTCTATGTAAGAGTCGTATCTTGCGAACAGTATGTGAAAATCCATAGATTGTTTTTGTCCCCAGCGGATCAGCACCCAGTTCATAGCGTCCGGCGACCAGTATTCCATCGGTATCTCAGCCATTTTCAGAATTGTAATGTATTGCATTGCCTGGCTGCATAACTGTGAAATCTGTTTATTGCGGGATGATTCCGCATGTTTCTGCTTTTTGCCGATCTTTCTGAAAATACGCTGAGGAAGATTTCTTTTCTTTTCCTCATGCTTCATAAGACGGACACTTCTTCTGATTACTTCGTACAGTTTATTCGCCGTATTCCAATAGGTAACAAAAGATGTTGTCTCTTCCTCCTCACCGTTTTCGGGTCCTACGGTAAATGTGCGGAAGACACGCTCGGTTTCACCGAACATTTCCTGATTATATGCTTTCCTTTTTTCAGGATTTGAAAGAACACGGTAAGCTTCCAGGATTTCCTGCATGAATTCTGTTGTATCTATGTCTTTATGTACATTTGCATCGGGATGATATACTTTCGCCAATGCATTTTTGGCCGTCGTGATTTCTTCTAAAGTCGCATCTCTTGAAACACCTAATACGTCATAATAAGTGTGAGATTTCATCATGACCTCCTTATTAAACTTGTTCATTTAAACTCCCAATGGTAAATATACGCCAGGAACTGGTAAAAGTCAATTGTTCTTAAGGACGGAAATACTGTATATTTTTACACGTTTATCGGCATATTTCCAAGACGGTGCGATTATATTAGTAACAGACATATAATGCGGCGAGGTTTGCAATGAAAAGAATTCAGGCGTTTCTGATCGGACTTATGATGATCCTGACATGTCTTGGCACATCTGTCCCGGTGTATGCTGATGATGAAGAAGACCAGCAGAATACTCAGGAGAATGCGGAAGAGTCTGCCGACAAAGAGCAGACAGAACCGGCAGTTGAAATTACTGCTCCTTCGGCTGTACTTATGGAGGCATCCACCGGAACTGTAATCTTTGAAAAAGATGCGGATACGGCCCGACCGCCGGCAAGTGTAACGAAAGTTATGACGATGCTTCTGATCTTTGACGCTCTTTCAGATGGAAGTATCGGTCTGGATGATGAAGTTACTGTCTCCGAATATGCCGCGTCTATGGGCGGATCCCAGGTGTTTCTGGAACCCGGTGAAGTGCAGACAGTCGATACGATGCTGAAATGCATTGCGGTAGCGAGCGCAAATGACGCATGTGTCGCTATGGCGGAATACATATGTGGAAATGAAGAAGAATTTGTCAACCGGATGAATGAACGTGCGGCCGGGCTTGGAATGGAAAACACACATTTTGTAAACTGCAATGGTCTGGACGCGGAAGGTCATGTTACAAGCGCCCGTGATATTGCACTTATGTCTAGGGAACTGATCACCAAATATCCGCAGATCCACGATTATTCCATGATCTGGATGGAAAACATCACTCATACGACCAATAAGGGGACTTCCGAATTCGGTCTTACTAATACAAATAAACTGGTCCGGCAGTATGAGTATGCCACGGGGCTTAAGACAGGTTCCACAGGAGATGCTAAATTCTGTGTATCCGCCACTGCCGAAAAGAACGGAATCGAGCTGATTGCAGTTGTCATGGCCGCCGAGAATTCCAAAGACCGTTTTGCAGATGCTGTGAAACTGCTCAATTACGGCTTCGGGAAATGTCAGCTCTATACTGATGAAAGCGAAGAAGGCCTTACTCCGGCTGTAATCGAGAACGGTGTAGAAGACACTGTGAACGTATACCGTGCGGAACCATTTTCTTATCTTGATACAACAGGAGCAAACCTGAATGCAATTGAACGGACTGTCGAGATGGAGCAAAGCATACCTGCTCCCGTCAGCAAAGGTGATCCTGTGGGTGCCGTTGTCTATACACTTGAAGGAAATGAAATCGGACGCACCGATATTCTTGCCGCGGAGGATATCGAAGAAGCCTCATTTATAGACTATCTGAAAGATGCTGCACAACACCTCTTTATATAAAAATCTCCCTTGTCCTTCATGGAGGGATAGATTATAATGAGATGAATCGGGAGGAAACAGCATGAAAATACTGATAATTCTGGCAATTGCAGCTGTTATACTGGCGGCTGCATCTGCCTTGGAAATATACAGAGAAGTACACAGCTTCTCAGTCACACGCTATAATGTAACATCACCGCGCCTGAAAAAGCTCCGCAGAGAAACTAAGATTCTGTTCCTGAGCGATCTGCATAACCGGATTTACGGACGGCACAACGAACGACTTCTTCAGGCGGTGCGGAAGGAAAATCCTGATCTGATCCTGATCGGAGGCGATATGCTCGTAGGCAGGCTGGACGAACCGTTTGATACTGCGGTTGAATTTGTCAGGCAGCTTCCTGACATCTGCCCTGTCTATTATGCAAATGGAAACCATGAAGAGAGAATGAAAGAGTATGCGGGAAAGTACGGCAGCGCATTTGCGGATTACAGAAAAGCACTGGAAGAATGCGGAGTCAGATTTCTTGAAAATGATATAGATTATCTGAATTTAAACGGACAGAAGACAGCGGTATGCGGCCTGGAATTTCCGATATATACTTACAAAAAATTTCGAAAGTCGTATATGGAGAAAAAGGATGTCGCTGATTACCTTTCCGCTTTTCATACGTCGGATGATAAGACTGCCAGGGATCCCGGCAGCATACCGGATCAGTATACGATTCTGCTGGCGCATAATCCTGCCTATATGGACGCCTATCTGGACTGGGGCGCTGATCTGATCCTTTCAGGACACCTCCATGGCGGGCTTGTGCGGATACCGGGACTTGGCGGAGTTGTTACACCGCAGGGCTTCTTTTTTCCAAAATATTCCGGAGAGATGACCCGGGAGGGAGAGCAGACTGTGATCGTAAGCCGTGGCCTCGGTTCTCACACTCTTAATATACGTCTCTTTAACGTTCCCGAACTGATTTCCATCCGGCTTATGCCTGTTGTAGAAAATTGTTGTAATGACATGTGATTTTCGGTATAATAGATTGTTAGCAGTTTAGAAATCGTGCGTTGTAATGAGTTTTATACATTTGCGCTGTCTGAGGAGTAAATATGGGGATTCCTGTTAAACTGGAAGTATTTGAAGGTCCTCTTGATCTTCTGCTTCATTTGATCGATAAAAACAAAATAGACATTTACGATATACCGATCGTGGAGATTACAAATCAATATATGGAATATATCCGGAATATGCAGAGAGAAGATCTGAATATCATGAGCGAATTTCTCGTAATGGCGGCCACTCTTCTGGATATCAAATGCCGGATGCTCCTTCCTAAAGAAGTAAATGAGGAAGGCGAGGAAGAAGATCCGCGTCAGGAGCTTGTAGAACAGCTCCTGCAATATAAGATGTACAAATATATCTCCTATGAGCTCAAAGAACGTGAAATGGATTCAGACATGGTGCTCTATAAAGGCCCCACCATACCGGAAGAAGTGAAAGAGTATGTAGAACCGGTCAATCTGGACAAGCTGTTGGGCGATCTTACGCTGCAGAAATTAGGCGCAATCTTTCAGGAGGTCATGAAACGGCAGACTGACAAGATTGACCCGGTCAGGAGCAAATTCGGGAAAATTGAAAAAGAAGAGGTCACCCTTACTGATAAATTTACATATATCCACAGCTACATGAAAGATCATAAAAGATTCAGTTTCCGTCAGCTCCTCGAAAAGCAGCACACCAAGATGCATATTGTCGTTACATTTCTCGCAATCCTTGAGATGATGAAGCTTGGGGAAATCCATGTCGAACAGGAAGAGACTTGCGGGGATATCATGATCGAGAGAACGGGTATACTGAGTGAAAGGACTGAAGAAGCAGATGGAAATTGAAAAATATCAGGCGGCAATCGAGGCAATCCTCTTTACAATGGGTAATTCCGTAGAAATTGAAAAAATCGCAGCTGCAATCGGACATGATGAGGAGACAACACGCAGGCTCATCCATAATATGATGGACCGATACGAAGAAGAGGACCGGGGAATCCGCATCATAGAACTCAATAATTCGTATCAGTTCTGTACGAAGAAGGAAATGTATGAGTATCTGATCCGTGTTGCAAAGCAGCCCCGGCGGTATACTCTGACGGACGTTCTTCTGGAAACACTTTCTATTGTGGCTTACCGACAGCCGGTAACAAAGCTTGAGATTGAAAAAATACGAGGCGTAAAATCTGATCACGCGGTAAACAAACTTGTAGAGTATGGCCTGATTGAAGAAGCCGGACGGCTGGATGCGCCCGGACGTCCGATCCTTTTCGGAACAACAGAAGAGTTCCTTCGGCGTTTCAGCCTGCAGTCTCTGGAAGAACTCCCCACACTTGATCAGGATCAGATCGAACATTTCAAAGAAGAGGCTGAAGATGAAGCGCAGTTAAAGCTCGATATATAAATAAATTCTATTTCAAAGGATGTTTTCATATACTTTCTAGTAAGAGAGTGGACGGAGGCGTCCTTTTATGATGAAAATATCAGTCAGAAGATGCGCCGGTATGTTACTCGCTGTTCTATTGGCTGTTTCAGTTTTGGCCTTTGCTCCCGGCGCCGTATCAGCTGAAACTTCCGATAAAACAGCAGCAGACTCTGAGATGCTGCCTTCTGAATTATACGCCCGTTACGCAGTCCTGATGGACGCCGGAACAGGGCGTGTTTTATTTTCCAAGAGCGGAGATACAGAGGCGCCTATGGCCAGTACAACGAAAATCATGACCTGCATCCTTGCTCTGGAAATCGGAAATCTGTCTGACGAAGTCAGTGTAAGCAGCACTGCTGTCTCGCAGCCGGAAGTAAAGCTGGGAATGACGGAAGGACAACGTTTTCTTCTGAACGATCTTTTATATTCACTGATGCTCGAATCTCACAATGACACGGCTGTAGCAATTGCCGAGCACATTGGCGGCAGTGTAAAAGAATTTGCCGGTCTGATGAACAATAAAGCGGAAGAACTCGGGTGTACCTCTACATATTTCATCACTCCAAACGGGCTGGATGCGGAAGATGAGAACGCAACCCATCACACAACAGCAAGAGATCTCGCGCGTATTATGAAGTACTGCATCACAGAATCTCCCTCAAAAGATCAGTTTCTGAAGATCACGCGCACAGAAACCTATTCTTTTACGGACTGCGACAGCAACAGAACATACAGCTGCACAAATCATAATGCCTTTCTGAAAATGATGGATGGAGCACTGACGGGTAAGACCGGATTCACTGCGGATGCCGGCTACTGTTATGTAGGAGCTCTCAAGGACGATGACCGGACATTTATCGTGGCGCTCCTCGCCTGCGGCTGGCCTAACAACAAAGGCTATAAATGGTCGGATACAAGGAAACTTATGACATATGCTGTCGAAAATTATTCGTATCGAAAGATAGCCCCTTCATTCGGGCGTGATATTACCGCAATGACAGTTAGTATAGAAAACGGTTATACAGGCGGCTTTCCTCAGAGCTCCCCTGTAAAGATCACACTGACTGCGGCCGGATCACCTGTAAGAATTCTCCTGAAACATGATGAAGAGATAGAAAGCGAGCTGCAGCTTATGGATAACATCAGCGTCCCCATACAAAAAGGGCAGCAGCTCGGTGAGATTATCTACTCTGTAAACGGCAGCCGCATTGCATCCTATCCATTGTATGCAGATGAATCGGTTGTGGAAAGAACTTTTCGGATATGTCTGTATTATATCAGAGATATTTTCTTCCTGAATCGAAAATATTAAAATAAATCAACCAAGATGATTAAATTTGCCACTGGAATTGCCCCACTTCATATGATAGTATTAGTGAGGATAAAATAAAGCAATCAAATTGATTAATTATAAGGAGATGTACAACAATGGAAAACTGGAAGAAATACGAAAAGACATATTTTATGCCGCCCGAGCCATGCTATGACTGGGTCAAAAAAGATGCAATAGACAAAGCACCGATCTGGTGCAGCGTTGACTTGAGAGACGGCAATCAGGCGCTGATCGAACCTATGAGTCTGGACGAAAAACTGGAGTTCTTCCAGATGCTCGTAGACATCGGATTCAAGGTAATCGAAGTTGGTTTCCCGGCAGCTTCGGAGACAGAATATCAGTTTCTCCGTACACTGATCGAACAGAATATGATTCCTGACGATGTGACGATCCAGGTACTTACACAGGCGCGTGAGCATATTATCAAGAGAACTTTTGAGGCCGTAAAAGGAGCGCCGCACGCAATCATCCATGTATACAATTCAACATCTGTTGCCCAGAGAGAGCAGGTCTTTAAAAAGAATAAAGAAGAGATCAAGAAGATCGCGACAGACGGCGCAGAGCTTTTGAAAAAACTTGCGGATGAAACATCCGGAAACTTTACATTTGAATACAGCCCGGAGAGTTTTCAGGGAACAGAAGTCGATTACGCACTTGAAGTATGCAACGCAGTTCTCGATATCTGGCAGCCGACAAAAGACAATAAAGCGATCATTAACCTTCCTACTACAGTAGAAAATGCAATGCCTCATGTATTTGCAAGTCAGGTGGAATATTTTAACAAACATCTTCGTGACAGAGAAAACGTGATTCTTTCACTCCACCCTCACAATGACCGCGGATCAGGTATCAGTGACGCAGAGCTCGGTATTCTTGCCGGAGCAGACCGTATCGAGGGAACTTTGTTCGGAAACGGCGAGCGTACGGGAAATGTGGATATCATTACTCTTGCAATGAATATGTTCTCCCAGGGAGTTGATCCGAAACTTGATTTTTCCAATATGAGCGATATCTGTGAAGTATATGAGCGCGTGACAAGAATGAAAGTTTCTCCGCGCCAGCCATACGCAGGAGAACTTGTATTTACAGCCTTTTCCGGTTCACATCAGGATGCGATCGCAAAAGGAATGGCATGGAGAGAGGAGCACAATCTGTACAAATGGAGTGTTCCGTATCTTCCGATCGATCCGCAGGATGTCGGCAGAAGATATGATTCTGACGTAATCCGCATCAACAGCCAGTCAGGAAAGGGCGGCGTAAATTATATCCTGAAACAGAGTTTCGGTATCAGTCTGCCTGAGAAGATGCGTGAGGAAGTGGGTTATCTCGTCAAAGATGTATCCGACAAAGCCCACAAAGAGCTTACACCGGATCTGATCTACCGGATATTCGAAGACAACTATATCAATGCAAAACCGGTATTTACTGTCGATGAGTGCCACTTCAAACAGGAGGACGGCATTATTGCGGATGCAACGATTCATCACAATAATAATAATTTCAAGATTACAGGAGTCGGAAACGGACGTCTGGATGCAGTCAGCAATGCGATCAAGCATTATTTTGACATCAGCTACGAGCTGGCATTTTACGAGGAACACTCTTTGACAAAAGGTTCTTCCTCAAGAGCTGTCGCTTATGTAGGAGTTATCTGCAATAAGAAACGTTACTGGGGCGTCGGAATCGATGCGGATATCATCAAAGCTTCCATCCAGGCCCTTGTAGTTGCCGTAAACAAAATCAAAGAAATTGCTGAATCCCAGGCCGGCAAGGATGAGAGACTTCTTGAGATCACGAACTACATCTATGCAAATTATAAAGATGTAACTCTCGATGACCTGGCAGAGAAATTCTTCCTTTCCAAACCGTATCTCTCAAAATATATAAAAGAGAAATCCGGTATGACATTCGGTGATATCCTGAAAAAGATCCGCATGAAAAAAGCACGCGCCATGCTGAAAGGAAGCAGCGCTACTGTTGAGAGCATTGCAGAGTCCGTAGGATATCAGAACGTAGAACACTTCAACCGCGTGTTCAAAAAAATGTACAATATTACTCCTGTACAGTACCGTAACCGGAAGTAAATTCGTAATTTGTTGAACAGATACCGCTACAGTAGCATTTCAGCCGCAGCGCCATTCTTCAACAAGTACTCATACAAATCGGAAGTGGCCGGAACTTTATTGATAAAGCCCACCCTTTCGACCAGTTTTTTGTAAATTTCGTGATTGTCGGGGTGACACTTCCGATTGCATGAACGTAGAAAATCAAACGGATACAGCTGATATGATGTATCTTTCAGATCAGTCGGGATTGTAATGCGGACGATGACTGTGTAAGGTTGTTAGATAAAGTTAAAGCCTGTGATGTGGCGTTAATCAAGCAAATGAAGTTGTCTGAGCAAAGCGAGTTCTTCATTTGCTTGATTGTTTTTAGCCATATCGCAGGCTTGTTACTTTGTCTTACATCCTGTAACCGGAGCCGGAAGCATTACAATCCCGACTGATCCGAATACGTACGTCAATCCACTGTATCCGAGTGATTTTCGGATGTTTTACCGAGGAAATGTCTCTCGGATAAATTACGAATTTATTTGTACTCTCTGCTTTTTGGTGGTATCATATTAAAGCGAAATAAGGTGCTGAATATCCTCTTTTAAATTCGCACTGTTTACGGGAGGAATTTCTATGAATATATCTGAACGGCTCGCTGCTCTGCGCCGTGAGATGGAGCGGGAGAGTGTCGATATTTATATCGTGCCATCTGACGACTTTCACCAGAGCGAATACGTGGGCGAATATTTTAAATCCCGCCAGTTTATCACTGGCTTTACAGGTTCGGCAGGAACCGCTGTGATCACTAAAGAAGCAGCGGGGCTATGGACGGACGGAAGATATTTTATTCAGGCAGAAAAGGAACTGTCCGGCAGCGGCATCACGCTTTTCCGGTCGGGAGAGCCAGGAGTGGACACGATCGAGCAGTTCCTTGAAAAGGAACTGCCGGTAAAAGGAGTCATTGGTTTTGACGGACGTACTGTCGGAATCAATACCGGTAAACGCTATGCCCGAATTGCTGCCAAAAAGGACGGCAGCGTATCCTGTCAGTTCGATCTGATCGGGAGAATATGGAAAGGACGCCCGCAGCTTCCGACTGAAAAAGTATTTTTGCTGGATGAAAAATACAGCGGGGAGAGCACGGCTTCCAAGCTGCAGAGAGTACGGAAGGAGATGAAGGAAGCCTCCGCCAATATCCACCTGATTTCCAGTCTTGATGATATTGCATGGCTTTTGAATATCAGAGGAAACGACATCGCATACTGTCCTCTTGTCCTGTCATATCTGATAATCTATGAAGATTATGCAGAATTATATGCTGATGAAAGGAAATTTCCGGATAATGTTCTGAATGAACTGAAAAGAAACCATATTTCCCTGAAACCATATAACGATATATATGCTGCAGTAGAGAAATTAAATTCCGGTTCCGTCATCCTCATAGACCCGGAGAGAGTAAACTATACACTTTATCAAAGTATTCCAAAAGAAGTTACGATCACGGAACGGGAAAATCCGGAAGTCCTCATGAAATGCATTAAAAATGACATCGAAATTGAAAATACGAAAAAGGCACATCTCAAAGACGCTGTCGCCCATACGAAATTTATGTTCTGGCTGAAGCATACGGCCGAATCAGATGATGATGTCACGGAAATTTCAGCATCGGATAAACTGGAGTCATTCCGTGCACAACAGGAAGGCTATCTGGGGGCCAGCTTTGCACCGATCAGCGCGTTCGGCGAACATGGCGCCATTGTCCATTACAGCGCCACATCGGAATCCAATGCCACGCTTCACAAAGGCGGAATGCTGCTGACAGATACCGGCGGGCACTACTGGGAAGGATCTACTGATATTACACGTACTGTCGCCATCGGCGAGATATCCCAGAAAGAAAAAGAAGATTTCACACTTGTTGCGAGAGCTATGCTCCGGCTGATGAACACTGTATTTCTCCACGGATGCAGCGGAGCAAATCTGGACTGTATCGCACGGGAAGTATTCTGGAAAAAGCGGGTTAACTTCAATCACGGTACCGGGCATGGCGTAGGAAATCTCCTTAACGTCCATGAAGCACCTATTAATTTCCGATGGAAAGAAGGAAATTCTCCGGCGCAGGTTCTGGAGCGTAATATGATCATTACCGATGAACCGGGAATCTATATCGAGGGTTCTCATGGTGTTCGACTGGAAAATGAACTTCTCGTGTGTACAGATGAAACGAATGGCTATGGGCAGTTCATGCATTTTGAGCCTCTGACTTTTGTCCCCATCGATCTTGACGCACTCCTGCCGGAACAGATGACAGATGAAGAGAGGGACATGCTCAACAGTTATCACAATGCAGTATATGATAAAGTCTCGCCATTTCTCAGCGAAGACGAACAGACATGGCTGAAGCATTATACAAGACCTGTCTGATACTGCTAATTTGATTGTTGCAGTTTCGCCCGGAATCTGATACAAATATTAAGGAATCAAAAATAAGGGATATAATAATAAGAAATGGAAAATACAGAAACAACTACAAACGAGCTGATTCTCCGGATCGAGGAAAAATATGGCAAGATGAGCAAAGGCCAGAAAAGGCTTGCCGACTACGTCAGGAAAAATTATGATAAAGCTGTTTTCCTGACTGCAGCGAAGCTGGGTGAAACCGTGGGCGTAAGCGAATCGACTGTCGTACGTTTTGCCATACAGCTCGGCTATAAAGGGTATCCGGGATTTCAGAAAGCTCTGGAAGAATTGGTCCGCACAAAATTGAACTCCATACAGAGGATGGAAGTAACTTATGGAAGAATCAGTCAGAGTGAGATTCTGGAGACCGTGCTTCATTCTGATATAGAGAAGATCAAGCAGACTTTGGATGTGATAGACCACAAAGCGTTTAATCTGGCGATCGACACAATCCTGAACGCGCGTAAAATCTATGTCATCGGTATCCGGAGCTGTGCGCCCCTGGCGTCATTTTTCAGCTTTTATCTAAATCTGGTCTGCGACAATGTAACGCCGGTAACTACAAACAGTTCAAGTGAGATTTTTGAGCAGCTTATCCGTATCGGAGAAGAAGATGTAATCGTCGGGATAAGTTTTCCGCGATATTCCATGCGAACTTTAAAAGCATTGGAATTTGCCAGCAACAGAAAGGCTAAAGTAATCACACTTACTGACAGCGTCCATTCACCAATGAACCTGTACTCTTCCTGTAACCTGATCGCACGCAGTGATATGGCCTCCATCGTGGATTCGCTGGTCGCCCCGCTCAGTGTGATCAATTCACTCATTGTAGCACTGTGCATGAAGAAACAGAAAGAAGTAGTATCAACACTGGAAACACTTGAGGATATCTGGGGAGAATATCAGGTATACAGCGGTGATGAATTAAATCCGGTCAGCACATCATTTTCGGTAGAAGAGAACGGAGATACTGACGATAAAGGAAAGAAACCAAATTCAGAATCAGGTGAAAGGAATAAAGATGAGTAAAGTCCTGATCATAGGCGGCGGCGCGGCAGGGATGATGGCTGCTGTTTTCGCCGCAAAAAGCGGAAATCATGTTGAAATATTTGAGAAAAACGAAAAGCTTGGCAAGAAACTCTTCATTACAGGTAAGGGCCGCTGCAACATCACAAACGCAGCGGAACTGGAAGATTTTTTTCCTGCTGTGACCAGCAATCCAAAATTCCTTTACAGCGCATTTTACAGTTTTACCAACGAGCAGGTCATTTCATTTTTCGAAGAACTTGGCGTAAGGACAAAAGTGGAGCGCGGCGGAAGAGTATTTCCCGTGTCGGATCATTCTTCCGATGTGATCCAGGCTCTGAAAAAAGAGATGGAGCGGCTCGAGGTAAAAATAAATTTAAATGCTGAAGTAAAAGAGCTGCGTATTGAAAAGAGGCCTTCCGGAGAAACAGTCACGGGAATCCTGCTCGCTTCCGGAAAGAAAATATCCGGAGACGCTGTCATTGTCGCGACTGGCGGCATTTCCTATCCGTCTACCGGCTCTACAGGAGACGGATACCGCTTTGCGCGCAAATGTGGTCACAAAGTTTCGGAACTATCGCCTTCTCTTGTACCGATGGAAGTGAAAGAATGGTATGCCGGTGAACTGATGGGACTTTCTCTGCGCAATATTGAAATCAGGATTACAGACGAAAAGAAGAAGCTGTATCAGGAATTCGGAGAGATGCTTTTCACTCATTACGGCGTGACCGGGCCGGTCATTCTGAGTGCCAGCAGCATCGTCGGCAAAAAGCTCAAGGATAAAGAACTTACACTTCACATAGACTTGAAACCTGCTCTGACAGAAGAGCAGCTGGATAAACGTGTGCTGCGGGAATTCGAAGCCAATCACAACCGGCAGTTTAAAAACGCGGTAGACAGCCTCTTCCCGTCAAAGCTCCGTCCTGTAATTGTAGAGCTTTCCGGCATTTCCGAAGAGAAGAAAGTCCATGAGATCACGAAAGAGGAACGTCTCAGGTTCGTCCGCCTCATAAAAGACTTTACCATGACACTGACAGGACTTCGCGGCTACAACGAAGCCATTATTACAAAGGGCGGCGTGTCTGTCAAAGAAATCGATCCGGGAACAATGGAATCAAAGTTAGTAAAAGGACTCTATTTTGCCGGTGAGGTGCTGGATTTGGACGCGGTGACCGGAGGATATAATCTTCAGATCGCATGGAGCACAGGATATCTTGCAGGTATAAATGCGGCTGCAGATGGGCAAAGTCAATTATCCTGAAAGAGGCAAAACTAAATAGCGTGTCATAGAGAATAAAACAATCCGAGAGGACGAGGTGTTATCACCCCCTAACTCTCGGGTTTCTTATTTACATATAATTATCTGTATTTAATACACCGAAATGATGTAGATATGTCTACATATTTCTGCTATACTTTTCTCAAAGAAATGGGGCTGCTCGTTATCGGAATTGGGATTGTAGGATTGATTTTTTCAATCATAGGATTTATGGAACGCAAGTAAACCCTTTCTCATTTATCGGGAAGTTAATACGTTTGATTATGGGAGTGGCAATATGATAATCTGTATTATTTTTGATTTTTCAATGGCAGTGCTTTTCTTTTTATTCGGAATAGGTTTTTATAAATCAGAAGGGAAAGCTGTCAAATTTTTGGCCGGTTACAATGAGAAATCAGAAGATGAGCGAAAGAAATATGATGAAAGTTCTATGTGTAAGGCTTATGGAAAAAGAATGATGTTTATGTCGTTACCGTTTCTCATGGGAATAATCATAGACATTTATTATCCAGGGATCGGTTGTTTAGTTGCATGGGCAATATGGTTTATTCTGTTCATCTTATTGTTGGTTGAAAGGCGCAAACGAGAGAAGCTGCTTAAATTTTGAAGGAACTTTTCGGAAGGGTAGTGCGTATGGGAAAATTGACATTTAAAAGACAAATAATTGGGGGAATTATACTTATCATTGCTGGAAATATACTTGCGTTTGTTTTCCATAAAGGCATATTTTCAAATATTGTGTGGATTATATATGGTCTGTTATTTATTATAAATCCTGTTTATCCTGAACAGTATAGATACAATGAGGCAAAAGCTAAAACGGGAGCAAGAATTGCGGGAATAGTTTGTATTGTAGTTGGACTAATCACTCGATTTATTGTATAATTCCTAAGTTATCGAGTTGAAAATTGTAAGTTGCTGAATTGATAATGAGAAATGTATAGGAGAATTAATATGGAGTGGTTACCAATCATCATAATAGGTATACTAATTTTTATATTGGGTTTATACTCTATTGTAAAATGGGCAGTAAAAGATGCGTTAAGAGAATATTTTAAAGATAAGGACAAAAATTAAAGGAACAGAAATTGAAATCCTGACTTAGAACAGCTAAAAAAGGAGACTTAATATCACGAAACAAAACATCCCATGCAGCAACTGTCATTATGAAAATCCGTCCGGCTCAATATATTGTCAGCATTGCGGTGAAAAGAACACTGGCAACTTCTGCAAGTGATGCATACTTTTGATTCGCATTTTCCGGAAACAGATGTAAAAGTCCTTGTCCATTCCCGGCCTTCGGGTTATACTATAAAAGTTGAAGATTGAATTACCGGGAGGAATGAAAAATATGGGATATAATGTAGCAATCGACGGACCGGCAGGAGCCGGGAAAAGCACCATCGCAAAGCTGGTGGCAAAAGAAAAAGGCTATATTTATGTAGATACAGGGGCAATGTACCGGGCACTCGCCATCCATTTTCTGAAAAAAGGTATTGCACCGGAGAATACGGAAAAAGTCATTGAAGCATGCCGCGACGCGGATGTTTCTATTCGTTACGAGGACGGAGCTCAACAGGTGTATTTGAATGGTGAAAATGTGACCGGTATGCTCCGCACAGAGGAAGTAGGAAACATGGCTTCAAAAACTTCGGCTGTTCCGGAAGTAAGAGAAAAGCTTCTCGAACTCCAGAGAACGCTCGCAAAAGAGAACGACGTGATCATGGATGGACGTGATATCGGCACAAATATTCTGCCCGATGCGGACGTCAAGATCTACCTGACGGCCAGCGTGGAGACACGGGCAAAACGCCGTTATGATGAACTCAAAGAGAAAGGAGAAGACTGTGATCTCGATCAGATTGCCCAAGATATCAAAGAACGGGATGAACGCGATATGAGCCGCGAAACAGCGCCGCTAAAAAAAGCGGACGACGCGATTCTGGTGGACAGCTCTCATATGTCAATCCCGGAAGTTGTATCTGAGATCTGCAGTCACTGCAGATAATCTATATGAAAGTGATTAAAGCAAAAACTGCCGGCTTCTGTTTCGGGGTGAAGCGCGCCGTAGATACGGTCTATAAACAGGTAGATACATGCAATGGACCGATTTACACCTACGGGCCGATCATCCATAATGAAGAAGTCGTAAAGGATCTGGAAAGCAAAGGCGTTGTTGTACTCCGCACAGAGGAGGACCTGGACAATATCTTCGAGGGAACCGTTATTATCCGTTCTCACGGGGTTAAAAAAAGAATCTATGACAAACTTGAAACCAAAGGAATCCGCGTTGTAGACGCCACATGCCCCTTTGTAAAGAAGATACACAACATTGTCCAGAAGGAGAGTGCTGCCGGCAAATATATCCTGATCATCGGCAACCCCGATCATCCTGAAGTGATCGGAATCCGCGGCTGGGCGGGAGAACATGCGGAAGTAATCCAGAACGCCGATGATATTGAAAAAATCGATTTCAGTAAAAAAGAGAAGATATGTGTCGTATCCCAGACGACATTTAATTACAACAAATTTAAAGATTTAGTTGAAATTATCAAGAAAAAGAGTTATGATATTATTGTTTTAAATACAATCTGCAATGCTACGAAGGAGCGTCAGACAGAGGCGGAAAGCATCGCAGAGTCGGTGGATGCTATGATAGTTATTGGCGACAAACATAGTTCCAATACCCAGAAGTTATTTGAAATCTGCCGTAAGGCATGTAACAATACGTACTATATACAGACACTTGACGATTTGGATTTGAATCAATTAGGGTCAGTGGAAACAGTAGGTATTACAGCAGGGGCATCCACGCCCAACAATATAATTGAGGAGGTTCAAAATAATGTCAGAATTATCTTTTGAACAGATGTTAGACGAGTCATTCAAAACAATTCGTAACGGAGAGGTAGTTGAAGGTACTGTAATCGATGTAAAACCGGATGAGATTATCCTTAACATCGGATATAAGGCAGACGGTATCATTACAAAGAATGAGTATTCTAATGATCAGTCTCTCGACCTTACAACTGTTGTTTCTGTTGGGGATAAGATGACAGTTAAAGTTCTGAAAGTAAATGACGGAGAAGGTCAGGTTCTTCTTACATATAAGAGACTTGCTGCTGAAAAAGGAAACGAAAGACTTCGTGAGGCATATGAGAATAAAGAAGTTCTCAAGGCTACAGTTACACAGATCCTCGGAGGCGGTATCTGTGCGACAGTTGATGAAGTCAGAGTATTTATTCCTGCAAGCCTTGTATCTGATTCCTATGAGAAAGATCTCAGCAAATATGAGGGACAGGAGATTGAGTTCGTGATCAGCGAGTTCAATCCGAGAAGAAACCGTGTGATCGGTGACAGAAGACAGCTTCTCGTTGCAGAGCGCGCTGAAAAACAGAAAGAACTTTTTGCAAAACTTAAAGTAGGCGACAGAATCGACGGTACTGTCAAGAATGTGACAGATTTCGGTGCTTTTGTTGATCTGGGCGGAGTCGACGGACTTCTCCACATTTCCGAAATGTCATGGGGCAGAGTTGACAATCCGAAAAAGCTCTTCCATGTAGGAGATCCGCTGACTGTACTTGTAAAAGACATTCATGATACAAAAATCGCACTCAGCCTGAAGTTCCCGGAAACAAATCCATGGGCAAATGCAGCTGAAGATTTTGCGGTTGGAAAAATCATTACAGGAAAAGTTGCACGTATGACAGATTTCGGCGCATTTGTTGAACTTGCACCGGGAGTTGACGCACTTCTCCATGTTTCACAGATTTCCAGAACACATGTTGACAAGCCGTCCGATGTGCTTTCCATTGGTCAGGAGATCACAGCAAAAATTGTTGATCTTAATGAAGCAGAGAAGAAGATCAGTCTCAGCATGAAGGTACTTGAGCCTGAGCATACAGAAGATGCTCCTGCTGAGGATACAGAAGCATAAGATTATCCAGATCGAGTAGGAGGGAGTGATTAGCTCCCGTCCTCTCACAGCACCGGACATACGGTTCACGTATCCGGCGCTTTCAATAGTTGACGTGCACAGACTGATAGGCTGTGGCTAAATCGTAGAACCCCCAGTTTATCAGTCTTTCTTTTGTTAACGCTCTTTTGACCACCCCTGCGTTGGACATCCTCCAGTAGGATTTCCTACTGTATGCGCCTTCACAGGCTGCCCATTCTGGCAGACCCAGACCTTTCAGTTTTCTCCTACGGGTCTTTGGCAGTTTCCACTGTTTCCAGATACACATCCGTATCCGGCGGTACAGCCATCCATTCAGACTTCCGATGTTGTTCTTCATATCCGCTATCCCATAGTAGTTCAGCCATCCTCGCATATAGACTTTTATCTTTTCCATCGCTCGGATGATACTTCCGCACCTGCTCCGGGAAGTGAGCCGGCGAAGTTTATCCTTGGCTTTCTTCCATGACTTCCCATGGATTCGGATATAAATTCCTTTTCCGTTCTTCCCAAAACAAAAGCCAAGGAACTTAAAATTTCGGATCGCGAATACACTGACCGTCCGGCTCTTTTCCCGATTCACTTTCAGCTTCAGCGTTTCCTCCAGATACTTCGTACTGGATTCCAGCAGTCGTTCTGCGGCCCGTTCACTTTTCGCTAGCAGCACGATATCGTCTGCATAACGGATACACGGTACGCCCCGTCTGTGGAACTCCCAGTCGAATTCATTCAGATATACATTTGCTAATAGCGGGGATAAATTCCCTCCCTGCGGGGAGCCTTCTTCTGTCTCTGTTACAACACTGTTTTCCATCACTCCGCTTTTCAGGTATCGCTTTACCATCTGTACCACCCTTTCATCCTTTACCTGCTTTCTCAGCAGATTCAGCAGAATTGTGTGGTTCAGCGTATCGAAGTACTTTGACAGGTCAAGGACGACTGCTCTTGTATATCCCTGTTCGATGTACTCTTTTATCCTGAATATAGCGTCTTTTGCCCCTCTTCCCGGACGATAGCCAAAGCTGTCATCCGAAAACAACGGCTCATAAATTGGCATGAGCTGCTGGAGCATTGCTTGTTGGATGATGCGGTCGATGACAGTCGGGATGCCGAGTTTTCGTATCCCTCCGTCCGGCTTCGGGATTTCCACCCGTCTGACAGGAGACGGGGTGTATTTTCCTTTCCGTATCCTCTCCGTCAATTCGTGGTTATGCCCCCTCAGCCATGGCAGTGCCTCCTCAATGGTCATCCCATCAACTCCCGGCGCTCCCTTGTTTGCCTTTACTCTTTTGTAAGCTCTGTTAAGGTTGTCTTTATCCAGAATCTTACCCAAGATGTCCGGTTCTGCACTGTCTCTTTCCTTCCATACCCGGTTGAATGAGCGGTGCGCTCTCACATACCCTTTGCGTTCCGCGCTATCTCTTTGCGAGCAGCTTTCTCTGTTTTCTGTACCCATTCTGCTCATTCCTCCTTTCCCAGTCGTACTAAAGACTCCTATTGATTCGGTCCTTCACTGCAACTCAGCTACTATGACCTCTGCTGACTTCTGTACGCTCAGCATTACCTCTCGGCAATGGTTACTCCTTTCGGAGCGTTCCGCACAGACCTCCCTGGGTACCACACGTTTCTTTCCCTCCATCTATCTGCCGCATTTACTGCACATGATTCCGTGTAGCTATCGGGCTTCATCTTGACTAGCAGACTTACCCTCATGTACAGCCTTTTATGCGGTTCCTGTTCGTCAGACCAGAGGTTTGCCCGTGGGTTAGTAGGTTCCCCACATTCGGCTTCCTTCAGATTCCACCTCACGATGGACACCCTTGCCTTCAGCTATATCCTTCCCGCTACCGGGCGGATTTGGGACTTGCACCCTTAAGAAACGTGCGCCGCCAGGCGCACTAGAAAAAACGGAGCGGCAGAAATATGTCACTCCGTTTTTTATGCAATATTGTTAATTATTCGACAAGATGTTTGTGCAAATATGCAATTTTTATTGCTGATTCACTGGATTTTAGTGCTTTAATCTAGTACAATAATATAGATAAATCAAAGGCGAAAACAGCGGTTAGTCAGACTGCTGTTTATTTGCTGTTAGAAAGGAAGAGTAAAATGGGACTTCTGACATTTAAAGGCGGAATCCATCCGGATGATGGGAAACGTTTTTCTAAAGATCAGGCAATCCGTCCGATCACGCCGAAAGGCGATATGGTATACCCTCTGTCACAGCACATTGGTGCACCTGCCAACCCGGTTGTGAAAAAGGGAGACCATGTTCTGAAAGGACAGTTGATCGCTGAAGCAGGCGGTTTTGTGTCTGCCCCTGTTTATTCATCTGTATCAGGTACTGTAAAAGGACTTGAACAGCGTTTTAACCCGACAGGAAGCAAAACGGAATGCATTGTGATTGAAAACGATGGCGAGTATCAGGAAATCGAGTACGAGCCGGTGAAACCACTGGGAGAAATGACCAGAGAGGAGATACTCGATCGAATCGGAAATGCCGGGATCGTCGGTATGGGCGGCGCCGGATTCCCTACGAAGGTAAAACTTTCGCCGAAGGAACCCGACAAGATTGAGTACATCATTGCCAACTGTGCTGAGTGTGAACCGTATATCACGGCCGACTACAGAAGAATGCTGGAAAATACGGAAGAGCTCGTAAGCGGTATGAAAGTAGTACTTTCACTGTTTCCGAATGCAAAAGGATATTTTGCAGTAGAGGACAATAAGAAGGACTGTGCTGAAAAAATCAGAGCAGCCATCGCGGACGAGCCGCGCATGGATGTAAAACTTCTTATGACGAAATATCCGCAGGGCGCAGAACGTCAGCTGATCTATGCTGTAACCAGACGTGCAATCAATTCCTCAATGCTTCCGGCAGATGCCGGATGTATCGTAGACAATGTAGAGACTTTGATCGGCATACATACCGCGGTAGTAGAAGGAAAACCGCTGATGGAGAGGGTTGTCACCGTAAGCGGCGACGCAATCACGTCCCCCGGTAATTTCAAGGTACTTCTTGGTACAAATCATCAGGAGCTGATTGAAGCAGCAGGAGGCTTTTCTGCTGAACCTGAAAAGCTGATCTCCGGCGGACCGATGATGGGATTTGCTATGGTAACTGCTGATGCCCCTGTCACAAAGACTTCTTCATCTATCCTTGCCTTTAAAGAGGATATTGTCGCGAAGAGTCCTGAAACGGCATGCATCAACTGCGGAAGATGTGTGGAAGTCTGTCCAAGCAGGATTGTTCCGTCCAGACTGGCGGATCTGGCACAGCGTCATGACGAGGAAGCTTTTGTTGCAATGAACGGGCTTGAGTGTGTGGAATGCGGTTCCTGCAGCTATGTCTGCCCCGCAAAGAGACCGTTGAAGCAGGCCATTGGCTCTATGCGTAAAACGGCTCTTGCAAACAAAAGGAAAAAGTAAGAGAGGTGAGTGGGAATTGAACGAGAAATTAAATGTATCATCATCGCCGCACATTCGTGACAAGGCCAAAAGCAGCAATATCATGCTCATGGTTGTGATCGGACTCCTCCCGGCAACATTATTCGGTATCTGGAACTTCCGCCATGAAAACGCGTGGATCCTTGTTGTAGTTACAACGGCAGCGGCTGTTTTATCTGAATATATCTGGGAAAAATTAATGCACAAACCGATTACGGTCAAAGATTTCAGTGCGGTCGTAACAGGTCTTCTGCTTGCGCTGAATCTTCCCCCTACACTTCCGTGGTGGATGGGAGTTGTAGGCGCTGTATTCGCGATCATAGTTGTCAAACAGCTCTTCGGCGGACTGGGACAGAACTTCATGAACCCGGCCCTTGCGGCGCGTTGTTTCCTGTTGATCTGTTTTACAGGAAGAATGACTTATTTCGTCTATGACGGAGTGACCGGGGCGACACCGCTTGCAGACCTGAAAGCGGGAGAAGCGGTCAACACAATGGATATGCTGCTCGGCTTTACGCGCGGTACGATTGGAGAGACTTCCGTCATTGCCATCATGATCGGAGCAATGTTCCTGATTCTGATGGGCGTAATCGACCTGCGCATTCCGGGATCATATATCATATCTTTTGTTGTATTTATTGTACTGTTCGGCGGCCATGGTCTCGACGCACAGTATATCACCGCACATCTGTGCGGCGGTGGACTGATGCTCGGAGCCTGGTTCATGGCCACAGATTATGTAACATCTCCGATCACAAGCAGCGGAAAGATCATTTACGGAATATGTATGGGACTTCTGACCGGACTGTTCCGTCTCTTCGGCGGTTCAGCGGAAGGCGTATCCTATGCGATCATTATCAGTAACCTTTTGGTTCCTCTGATCGAAAAGGTTACTCTTCCAAAACCATTTGGTAAAGGAGGAGAGAAGTAATGAACAAGATAATCAAAAATACACTGATCCTGACGGCGATCACTGTCGTATCCGGGCTTCTCCTCGGCATTGTCTATAATGTCACGAAGGAGCCGATCGCCCAGGCTCAGGAGAATACAAAGCAGGAAGCATATAGAGCAGTCCTTTCTGATGCATCCTCATTCGAATCTGTCGATTTCGATTCAGACAGCGCCCTTTCCCTGCTCTCGGAAAACGGCTACACTTCCGATGAGATTACCGAGGTTGTTGAAGGGACAGACGACAGCGGAGAAGTTATCGGATATGTCATCAGCGTCCAGTCAAGCGAAGCATATGACGGCACACTGGAATTATCAGTCGGTATTGCCACAGACGGTACTGTAAAAGGTGTTGAAATGCTGGATATCAGCGAGACAGCCGGTCTCGGAATGAAAGCTGATGAGGCGGAATTCAAAGATCAGTTTAAGGATAAGAATGTAGACAAATTCACCTACACAAAAACCGGTGAAAAAGGCGACAATATGATCGATGCCATAAGCGGTGCTACGATCACAACAAACGCCGTTACCAATGCCGTAGATTCTGCACTTGTATACTTCCAGAATGAATTAGGCGGCAGTCAGTTAGGAGGCGGAGTCAATGAATAAATGTACAGAACGTATTTTTAACGGACTTGTAAAAGAAAACCCGACATTCGTCCTCATGCTCGGTATGTGTCCGACTCTTGCGGTCACTACGTCCGCTATCAATGGTATCGGTATGGGGCTTTCAACAACAGCCGTACTGATCATGTCAAATATGCTGATCTCCATACTGAGGAAAATTATACCGGATTCAGTCAGAATGCCGGCATTTATCGTGGTCGTTGCATCTTTCGTAACAATCGTAGACTTCCTGCTGGAAGGATTTGTGCCAAGCCTGTATGATTCCCTCGGACTTTACATACCGCTGATCGTGGTAAACTGTATCATTCTCGGACGTGCGGAGAGTTACGCATCAAAGAATCCGGTTCTCCCGTCCATTTTCGACGGTGTCGGCATGGGACTTGGATTTACGGTCGGCCTGACTTCGATCGGTATCGTAAGAGAGCTGATCGGTGCCGGCCAGATCTTCGGATTCCAGGTTATGCCGGATTCCTATGAGCCGTTTACGATCTTTATCCTGGCTCCGGGAGCATTCTTTGTCCTTGCTTGTCTGGTCGCTCTTCAGAACAAAGTAAAGAGAAATCTTGCAAAGAAAGGCAAAGAAGTTCCGAAAACCGCAGGATGCGGTGAAGGATGCGCTTCCTGCGCAAGCAGGGGAATCTGCGGAGGACATCTGTCGGGAACAGGAACAGTTTCCGGGATATCTTCTGACACTGTAAAAGATGCAGATAAAACGAATGAACAGGAGGGAGTATAAATGCAGGAATTACTTTTAATCGCAGTCGGTACTGCATTCGTCAATAACGTCGTACTCAGCCAGTTCCTCGGAATCTGTCCGTTCCTCGGCGTCTCAAAAAATGTAAAGACAGCAGCCGGAATGGGCGGCGCCGTTGTTTTCGTCATTACGATCGCATCTTTTGTGACCGGGCTGATCTACAAATTTATTCTCGGCAATCCGAATATTATGGGCGGTGAACTTGACTATCTGAATACGATCGTATTCATCCTGGTTATCGCAGCACTTGTACAATTTGTCGAGATGTTCCTGAAAAAATCTATGCAGTCACTTTACAATGCCCTCGGAGTCTACCTTCCGCTGATCACAACGAACTGTGCGGTTCTCGGCGTTGCGCTGACGAATGTGGAAAGCGGATACGGACTGCTGACAGGTGTTGTAAACGGATTCGCAACTGCTTTCGGATTCCTTGTATCCATCGTACTTATGGCAGGTATCCGTGAGAAAACAGAGCATAATGATGTACCGGAATCCTTTAAGGGAACTCCGATCGTTCTTGTGACGGCTGGTCTGATGGCGATCGCATTCTTTGGATTCTCAGGATTGATATAGGAGGAAAGAGGATATGAGTATAATGGGAATTATTCTTGCCGTCGTCATAGTCGGCGGTACCGGTCTGTTCATCGGCATCTTCCTGGGAGTCTCTGATAAAGCGTTTGCAGTAGAAACAGATGAAAGAGAAGATGCTATCCTGGAAGTCCTTCCGGGAAACAACTGCGGCGGATGCGGTTATGCCGGATGTTCCGGACTTGCAGCGGCAATCGTGGCCGGAGAAGCTGAAGTTGGCGGATGTCCGGTAGGCGGCGCTCCCGTTGCCGAAAAAATAGGCGCGATCATGGGTGTGGACGCCGGAGAACAGGAAAGAAAAGTCGCTTTTGTCAAATGCGGCGGTACCTGTGAAAAGGCAAAGACAGAATATGAATATTACGGAATCAAGGACTGCGTTATGGCAAGCCAGATGCAGGACGGCGGAGCAAAAGGCTGCGCATACGGATGTCTCGGATATGGCTCCTGTGTAGATGCCTGTCCTTTTGACGCGATACATATCGTAGACGGTATCGCGGTTGTAGACAAGGAAGCCTGCAAGGCCTGCGGCAAATGCGTAGCTGTCTGCCCGAAACATCTGATCGAGCTGATTCCATACAAACAGCAGACTTTCGTTCAGTGTAATTCTAACGAAAAAGGAAAAGCGCTGATGGACGTATGCCAGGTAGGATGTATCGGCTGCCGCCTCTGCGAAAAGAACTGCGAGGCCGGAGCTATTACTGTAAGCAATTTCCTCGCACATATCGACGCGGATAAATGTACAAACTGCGGAGTGTGCGCAGAAAAATGCCCGAGGAAGATCATTAAGATATAAATTCGTTAGGTTAGAATCGATGATGGTGTAAACGAAAAAGCAGTTTTAAAC
>CAMLYF010000030.1:0-35785 GCA_946491795.1 uncultured Lachnoclostridium sp.
CGGTCGCTCCCGTCGGGCCGGTCGGGCCACTTGGGCCGGTTGCTCCGCTCGGGCCTGTCGCTCCCGTCGGGCCCGTTGCTCCTGTCGGACCGGTTACGCCGGTACAGCAGCACGGCCGCGGCGGACACGGACGGCACCCAAACGGCGTCCAGCCGCAGCGTTCCTGACTCTGTGCCGCGCTGTCATTATCCTGACAGTCTTTCGACTGCTTCTGTATCTCATCAGACTTTGCTTCATCTGCCGCTTTTTTTCTAAACCATATCATAATTGCAAACCTCCTTTCATAATCAATATATGTTGGGAGTTATTTTTTGTTTGTAATGATGATACCCGAACATAGTTTTACTCAGCCTTCTGCTCAAAATATTTTTTATTGCTGAGATAATACGGCGACTCGGGTTTAAAACTGCCCGCCAGTTCATTATACCTTTCCGCCTCTTTCTGATTCCCAAGCCTGTCATAGCAGACGCACAGACTGACGGCAGGCAGGAAGCCATAACAGTCCTCTTCTACAAACGCTCCTGTCTCAGGCGTCTGTTTTGCGCTCAAAGCCTGTTTATACCAGAAAACAGCCTGTTCATACTTTTCCCTGTCCTGAAAATGTCTTCCCAGATCGCAGCAGACCTCACCGCGGGGTACGTCATACTCAAAAGCACACAGTAAAGAGTGAAGGGCTTTCTGTTCTTCACCCATGCCATAATAGCAGACTGCCAGCTGACGCGCCGCGTCAATTTTATTTTCTTTCCAGCCGTCCGGACGTGCAAGGAACCTGTTTAGAATTTCGGCGCCTTTTTCATACTTCTCGTGGAACATCAGCTCTCTCCCATAATAATAGAGTGCTCTGCTGTCAAAATATTCTCCGCTTTTCTCCATCTTTTCGTAAATCCTGAGATTTCTCTCTCCTCCACCTTCTTTTACTCTCAGCTTTCTGTGCTCTACCGGTATATCCGAATAATATATTTTTCCTGACGGCTGTATCACTTCATGCACTTTCCCCCTGAAGAGAAATCCTGCGTCGTTTTTCACAATTCTTTCTCTATAATAGAAAAATGAAGCTTTTCCTTTTTCATCAAATGCAGTGATATACGGCATCATTATCACATCTTCATCGGAAATCCGCTCTTTCATCTCCATAAATTTACCGGCCTCTTCCGCAGGAATCACATCGTCCGCATCCAGCCACATCAGATAGCTCATCCGTCCTTTTTCAAAAGCATAATTTCTTGCGGCCGCGAAGTCATCAATCCATACAAAATCATAGATCTGGTCTGTATACGCAGACGCCACTTCCTTTGTCCTGTCCCTTGAGCCTGTATCTACTATTATAATTTCATCCACGAGTTTCCTCACACTATCCAGACATCTTTCCAGAACTTCTTCCTCATCCCGCACGATCATACACAGACTGATTGTGATCATTCAGCTTCACTCTCCGGATTCTATATCGTTTTTCACTATATCTCAGTCTATGCGGGAAAATTTCAGGTGTTCATTAATCTATGTGTTCATTACTTTCAAAATCTGCCGCTTTCCGGGCAAATATCCACTCATGCAGGCATGGCGGCTGCTTGCCGGGCTTATTGTGCAAAAAAGGCAAAGAATTGTTCCTCTCGGGAAATTCTCTGCCTTCATTTTTAATCTATTCTGTTACTGCCCATATACAACATTTATATACAGACATACGGATAAAAGCAAATTAGATTCTTGCCACTCCGCTCTTTCTTGCAGCCTCAGCTGTTGCCTTTGCCACAGCGTCTTTTACACGCGGATCAAATGCTGCCGGAAGGATGTATTCCGGATTCAGCTCTTCGTCGCTTACCAGCCCTGCAATTGCATAAGCCGCTGCAACTTTCATCTCATCATTGATATCAGATGCGCGCACATCCAGAGCTCCGCGGAAGATACCCGGGAAGCAAAGCACGTTATTTACCTGATTCGGGAAATCGCTTCTTCCGGTGGATACGACTGCCGCTCCTGCTGCTTTCGCCTCATCCGGGAAGATCTCCGGCGTCGGGTTTGCACACGCGAAGATGATCGGATCTTTTGCCATGCTGCGCACCATATCCTGTGTCAGTGTGCCCGGTGCGGATACTCCGATAAATACATCAGCGCCTTTGATCACCTCTGCGAGAGTTCCTTTCTCATGATTAAAGTTTGTGATTTTAGCCATCTCTTCTTTGATCGGGTTCAGATAATCTCTTCCCTCATAGATTGCTCCGTGACGGTCTGTCATAATAACGTTTTTAAGACCCATGGACATAAGCAGTCTGATGATAGCGATACCTGCAGCGCCTGCGCCGGAAGTTACAATCTTGATGTCCTCGATCTTCTTGCCAACAATCTTCAGTGCATTGATCATACCGGCAAGTGTGATCACTGCTGTACCGTGCTGGTCATCATGGAATACCGGAATGTCACAGCACTCTTTCAGCCGTTTCTCGATCTCAAAGCATCTCGGAGCCGCGATGTCCTCCAGGTTAATTCCACCGAAGCTTCCTGCGAAAAGACTTACGGCTTTTACGATCTCATCTACATCTTTTGATCTGACACAGAGCGGAATCGCATCTACACCGCCGAACTCTTTAAACAGAACGCATTTACCTTCCATAACCGGCATACCGGCTTCCGGTCCGATATCTCCAAGGCCCAGCACTGCTGTTCCGTCTGTAACGACTGCCACTGTATTCCAGCGTCTCGTCAGATCAAAGCTCTTGCTCGGATCTTTCTGGATTTCCAGACAGGGCTGTGCTACTCCCGGCGTATAGGCAAGGCTCAATGCCTCTTTGGAATCCACCGCCGCACGGCTTTTAATCTCGATTTTACCTTTCAGTTCATAGTGCATTTTTAATGATTCTTTTGCGTAGTCCATAACTGCCTCCTGTTGTTTATTCTATTGAAAGCATACAAATGTAATCTGATATACCTTCTGGGGATACAGATATACCTTCGTATTTTATACACTCCGCTTCTATTATACTTCTTTTTTCTCCATATGGCATTATTTTTTTTCAAAACGAACACATTTTTTTGGTTTTTTATGCACATCGCAAGTCAAAATATGTATTTTTATGCATTTTATCGTGCATATATGCATAAATTTTATTTTTATAAATTTCTCCTTGCATAATTATAAGTTCTGGTGTATAGTAATCTGTAGCTTGTCACAGCGATAAAATCAACAGAAACCGCTTCCGGAAATCCGGACGGCAAAATTAATAAAAATACATTCAGGAGGATATAAAAATGAGTAAAGAAAAAGTGGTTTTAGCATATTCAGGCGGACTTGATACAACAGCGATCATTCCGTGGCTGAAAGAGACATTCGGTTATGACGTAATCTGCTGCTGCATCGACTGCGGACAGGGCGAGGAGCTTGACGGACTCGACGAAAGGGCAAAACTCTCCGGAGCTTCCAAATTATATATTGAAAATATTGTTGACGAATTTGCCGAAGATTTTATCATGCCGTGCGTAAAAGCAGGCGCTGTATATGAAAACGCATATCTGCTCGGAACATCCATGGCACGTCCGGCCATCGCTAAGAAATTGGTTGAGATTGCACGTAAGGAAGGCGCTGTTGCCATCTGCCACGGCGCTACAGGAAAAGGAAACGACCAGATCCGTTTCGAACTTGGCATCAAAGCTCTTGCTCCGGACATCAAGATCATCGCTCCGTGGCGTATGACAGATCTCTGGACAATGCAGTCCCGTGAAGATGAGATCGAGTACTGCAAAGCACACGGCATCGATCTTCCGTTTGATACAAAACACAGCTACAGCCGCGACCGTAACCTGTGGCATATCAGCCACGAAGGCCTTGAGCTGGAAGATCCGTCTGTAGAGCCAAACTATGACGATCTTCTTGTACTCACGGTACCGCCGCAGAAAGCTCCGGACGAGCCGGAATATGTGACAATGACATTTGAGGCAGGTGTTCCGAAGACGATCAACGGCAAAGAAATGAAAGCAGCCGACATCATCAAAGAGCTCAACACACTGGGCGGAAAACACGGCATCGGCATCATCGATATCGTGGAGAACCGTGTTGTAGGTATGAAATCCCGCGGAGTATACGAAACACCGGGCGGAACGATCCTGATGGCCGCTCATCAGCAGCTGGAAGAACTGATCCTCGACCGCGCTACATACGAAGTGAAGAAAGAAATGGGCAATAAGCTTGCTCAGGTTGTATATGAAGGAAAATGGTTCACACCTCTCTGCGAAGCGATTCGCGCATTTGTAGATGTGACACAGCAGTATGTGACAGGCGAAGTAAAATTCAAACTGTACAAAGGCAACATCATCAAAGCCGGCGAGACTTCCCCGTACTCCCTGTACAGCGAGTCATTGGCAAGCTTCACAACAGGCGATATGTACGACCACCACGACGCAGACGGATTCATCACACTGTTCGGCCTGCCGCTGAAGGTCCGCGCCATGAAGATGCAGGAGCTGGCGAAAGAAAACCAGAAATAATATTCATCTTTTCTATTTTATGACATAAAATTGTATCCCGCCTGAACAATTCTACTCGTAAGGTACTAACTTGTGAGTAGAATTATCCGGGCGGGATTTATTAATATCTGATCCTGTTTCTATTTCTTAAGAAAATAAGTTGCAATCAGCAAGGTCATGCCGGATTGCGTAATGATTCTCTCCCCAGTTCAAATGAAAAGAAGTCAAACATTCCACTCCCGTGAAATTTGAAATATAACGGATATGTTCCAGATTTCAATCTGCAAATCACATCCCCCATCTCTTTTCTGCCGCCATTAATATCTATTTCTATATTGGCTATAATTTTTTCAAAGTCTCTGTCTGTTGAAATATAAATCGTTCCCTTTGCTTTTCCATTAATGTCTACAGAAATGTATTTTAAATGCTGTATCTCAAAATATTTAAATCCTGTCACAGCTCCATCCCGCATATTCGCTATATACTGCCTCGCACTCTCATCCCCGTCCTTCTTGTCCTGTGTAAAATACGGATGATCTGCAAAAACTTTCTTCGGATTTTTACAGTCGTATCTTCCGGTTCCGTCCTTCGACCAGAGATTACAGGCAATTCTCGCCGGATATGTACCGATGCCTCTGAGGGGGCCTCCGTTCAGCCCGCAACTTGTCATTTCTGCCTGTCGGAACATCCCGTTTTCATCCATCACCAGCTCTTCAGCACATGCCTGACGCGCATAGGAACTGCGGTTGGTATGTCTATGGTAAAAGATATAATACTTCCCGTTCAGATGCAGCAGACCGCCATGGGTATTTCCGATGTAATTAGAAGCATGGCTCTCATCCTCATTCCCATTCAGGAACAGATCTCCGTTGCTCACCAGTGTACCGCCGAACCTGAAGCCTTCCACCGGGCTGTCGCTCACCGCGTAACACAGTTCGTGGTTATGTCTGGAAGAATAGACGAAATAGTATTTTCCGTTGTACTTGCGCATGGAGCTTGCTTCAAAGAATTCGTGTCCTTTAAATGAATCCGGACCTTCTTTGGGGAACAAAAGCTTCTCCGGGGTCCGGATCGTTTTCATATCAGATTCCAACTCCAGCACATATCCTCCTTTAAATTCCAGACTTCGGAGACCGGTCACGATTCCCGGCACCGGAGTATAAAAACCTGAATAAAGATAGATTCTCCCATCGTCATCCACGAAAATACCCGGGTCAAAAGGAAATGAGTCGCCCTTTTTTCTGCCCCAGACCGTTCCGTCAGCATACTGCACGTGTCCGTAAAATTCAAAGGGCCCTGTCGGACTGTCCGATACTGCAACACCCATGATTCCCATGAAGTCAAATGCATAATACAGATAATATCTTCCGTCGCTTCCCCGGGTAATATCCGGTGCAAACAGAAGGCGGACGCCAAGCCTGTTTTTCGGGTCCTGATTCTTGCGGTAAATTACTCCTTCGTACCGCCAGTCACTCAGATCATCCGTCGGAGCTGACCAGCAGACATAATCGTTCATACAGAACATAGGCGCCCCGAACCGGTCGTGAGAACCATACACATAGACACGATCGCCGAACACATAAGGTTCCCCGTCCGGTATATACTCGTATTCAGGCAGATAAGGGTTAAAAGCCTGTCCTTTCATTCTCTCTTCTCCTTCAAATCTCTATCTTACTTTTGTGAATAGAATTTCCTTATTTAAAACACTGGAAATATTATTTTTCATATCTGTGGATCAGCTCCTGAAACTTCTCATTCCCCTGCAGGAATGCATAATCCTTCCCCGTTTTCATCTCTGCCAGCAGCCCCGGCAGTATTTTCTCCGCATAAGTCTCCATTGCTTTGTCATACTTTCTTCCGAAATTTTCTTTCCCGTATATATGGCAGTAAAACGCAGACTCCGACATATGCTGGGGCTCCGTCAGCATCCGGAGCATTTCCCGGATATAGGCAATACTCTTTTCCACATCTTTCTTCTTTACTGCCAGCTCCATCGGCAGGATCAGGGGGCTGTACCCCCATTGGTCATACAACAGAGCGGTCTGTTTCCCCGCGGACGCGATCTTTTCCGCCCGTTCCATATCCCCCTCCTCAAAAGCAATATTCATCAGCATAGACAGCACGATGCCGAGATCGTTAAGCACATCTGTGAGTTTCCGTTCCAACAGCACCGCCGCCTCATCATGTTTCTCCTGTGCAAGCAGAAGACGTGCATTGAGGATTCTCTTATCTGCCTGCTGCTTCGGCAGGGAGTCGAGCATCTTTTGGGCTTTCTCATACTCTTTCTTCATTATGTATTTGCTCGCCAGCATATAAGCGGCGGCATTTTTCACCTGTTCGTCCCCGCTGCATTCGGTCACGCGTTCATACCATGAATATATCTTCTCTTCATATTTTTCTCTGTCTGTACTCCGGCCGCCGGACATCATCAGTAATCCCTGCACCATAGAAGCCATCATATGGATCAGTTTCCCGCAATTCGGATATTCGCGCACCTTCTGCTCTGCCGCGTCAAATGCCGTTTCCAGGCCCTGCTCCTCCATGATCGCTGCAATCTTGTTACATATCTCTGCGATCTCATTGTCAGAAAGTTCCTCCTGAAAACAGAGAAGTGTATTGACGTCCGTATTGAGGAGACGCGCCAGAGCAGGCAGTATTGCGATATCAGGATAACTGCTGCCTCTCTCCCACTTATTGACCGCCGGTGCGGATACACCAAGACGCTGTGCCACCTGTTCCTGCGTAAGTCCCTGTTCTTTTCTCTTCCTGCGTATCACTTCTCCCACCGGCATATCTGTATCCTCCTCATCAATTTTCCTGTTATGCACATTTCGTCTTATACATATTCTTCCTGCACACATTATACCAGTTTTCATATGTCCCTCACAACTGAGCCTTTTTCACAAATACAGACAAAAAAGTAACCGGCAGTTAATAAGAATAACTGCCGGCTTAGTCTCTACATCGCCGTATACACCCACAGATTGTTGATCTGGTACTCCAGCCTGCTGTAATCCCACAGCTTCCCACTGCGTACCCGGCTGTTCGGATCGTTTACCCGGATCTTCCCGTCTTCGACTCCGGTCAGTACGATAAAGTGTCCGGTCGTTGTAAAGTCTCCCGGTCTCATACTGCATATGATCGGATGGCCGTTTTCCAATGCAGAGAACACCTCGCTCTCGCTAAGGCCCATCTCTTCCCCGTATATCCCGAACTGCCGCGCGCCGTCCGTCATCAGGGTCCAGCTTGTTCCTGCATCTCCGGCATAATATCCGTTCTCAGCAGAAAACTGCGCCACCTTATACGGCGTTATAGTATTGTCGCCTGTCAGCCCTGCCGCCACCATGGCGATTGCCGTCGGCCCGCACCCGTTGACAGCGATCATATCGTCCGAATAAAACGCGTATCCCCATCGTTCATCCCACTGCAGGAGCAGAGGGATCTGGCCCTGTACCACTTCACCGACTGTGTCCGCCGGCGGAGCATCTTTCTTCTCCTGATAATCGAAAACAAAGTCCACTGTCTCTCCATTGTTTTTCAGCAGTTCGATCAGCTGTTCCGGATACTGATCTTTATTCGCCATCACTTCCCGCACTTTCGGGTTGAACAAAGCCATCACTGCCAGACTGCTCTTTCCGCTGATCATATCTTTTGCCCAAAGAACCGCCATGATCATCGGTATGATAATCGCGATACAGAGAATACTTTTCAGAATCCTGTGTCTTCTCCTCCTCTTTCTATTTTTTCCGCGCTTTCCTGACCTGCCGCCTCCTGTATACCTGCTTTCCTCATATCTGTTTACTTTATATCTGTTCCCCCTGTATCTGCTCTCGCTTTCCCATTCCTCCCACATAAGGGCATCTCCTCCTTTTCAATAAGGAGATTATACACACCCTTTTCGACTAATTTTTAGAAAAAATTCTTAATATTCAGCGATATAATTATTAAGAAAAAGAGTCTTTTGCTTATTTCCACACCGTCCGCATGACCCGCATTATATTTCCGTATGCTATCTTATCGATCTGACGCGGCGTAATTCCCTTTTTCCTCATTGCATCCCACACTTTTTCCATATCCTGTACTCCTTGTATGCCAGCCGGCAGGGAATCCTGAGCGAAACCGTCGAAATCTGTTCCAAGGGCAACCGTGTCCTCTCCGCCTTTACTGATCATCCATGCCGTATGTTCTGCGATATCCGCGGGAGACGCCCCGCTCTTTTCTCTCAGGAATTCAGAATAAAAGTTAAGTCCGGCTGCGCCTCCGTTTTCCCCCAGTGCACGCAGCATCTCGTCGCTCAGATTTCTCGGGTGCCGACAGAGGCTTCTGGCATTCGAGTGGGAGGCAGTAACAGGAAAACTGCTGTATCTGATACAATCCCAAAATCCGCCGTCTGACAGGTGGGATACGTCTACGATCATCCCCAGCTCATTCATCCTCTCCACTGTCCATATACCAAAGTCCGTGAGTCCCTTTTCCATAATATTTCTGTCACGGCTGTTCGGATAACCGATACAGTTTTCATAATTCCACGTCAGAGTAACAAGACGGACGCCTTTCTCGTACAGTTCATCCAGGCGGGAAAGGCTGCCGTTTAAGACGCCGCCTTCTTCTACCGTAAGGATACCTGCTGTTCTTTCCTTTTCTGATGTACCAGTCTCCTTCCCCGGAACACAGAGTTCTTCCACCGTCCTGGCGAAGAAAAGCTCCTGGTCTTCCTCACAGTGCGCCTCGCCGATCATTTTCAGGACAGCCTCATATGCCTCATCCCACCTTTGACCGTCTTCCCGCCTGACAGGGAACTCTTTCTGATGTGTTATCTGCATAATTGGAGTGCCATATTCCGCCGCATTTACATAGCATGCAAAGAATTGTGCCACGGATTCCGAACTGCTGAGACGCTCTGCGTCAACACACAGGTGATTTCTGTGAAGACTCTCTTTTGTATTCTTATCTTTTTCTTTGGTTTTTATGATCTCACTGAGCGTATCACAGTGCATATCGATCCATTTCATAAATATCTGCCTCCAGTCTTTTCCGGCGGTGAGCCACATTTTTCATTTTAATACTATGTATAATATCCCGTTTTCTTACATACTCTATCATACATCATGGCATTATTTCTGTCTAAAATATATCTGTGAAGGAGAATCTATGGAGCCCAAAATCGGAATCATTGTCTGCGGTTTTACCAAAGACCGCCAGTTTGTCACTAATCCGTATATCCAGTCCGTACGTTATTCAAAAGGAATTCCTCTCATACTTCCTCTCGTGAGAAGTGATCATCTGCTCGATGAATACGCCGGGCTGTGTGACGGTTTTCTCTTCTGCGGCGGCGGTGATATTACACCTCTGCTGTTCGGTGAAGAACCGCGGAAAGGAAATGGAAAGACCGACGTCACTGTAGATTTATTTCAAATTCGTCTTATGAAGCGTATACTGAAATCCGGCAAACCCGTCTTTGCTATCTGCAGGGGAATGCAGATCCTGTGCGTCGCCTGCGGAGGTACAATCTGGCAGGACATGTCTCTCATTCCCGGAAAAACGCTTGATCATATGCAGCAGTCCGCAGCCCGCAGCGAGGTCAGCCACAGGATCCGCACCGAACGCGGAAGCCGCCTCAGAGAGTATGTCGGTCCCTGTCTTTTTGTAAACAGTTTTCACCATCAGGCCGTCAACTCGCCAGGAAAGGATGTAATTGTCAGCGCACGCGCGCAGGATGATACAATCGAGGCAGTCGAGATAAAGAATCATCCTTTTGCCATCGGCGTGCAGTGGCATCCCGAATGTATGTACCGCCATTCTCCCGAAATGCGGAAACTTTTTCATGAATTTGTTCTCCATTCACTCATAAACTGAACATAATGAGGACATACTATCTCCTGAATTCATATAAAACAAGGAGGGAATGACAATGTCAGAGATTTCAATTCTTGATCTTCAGAACCTGCGCCATCTGATCGGCGGTTACTCAACCACTCACTGTAAGATGACAGACTATGCGTCAAAAACAGAGGATCCGGAGATTAAAAAGCTGTTCCAGGACGCAGCTGATTCCGCAATGAAAAACAAACAGGAGCTCATGAAATTCCTGTAATCCGGACCGGAACCGGAAATGACCATAAGCGAAATCACAGTACAATGCTGACAGCATACCATATCAGACGTAGAAACAAAGAAAAACTAATTCAGCGAGGTATCAGAATGGACGAAAAGACAATGGTAGCCGACGCCCTTGTCGGCATAAACGGGGAACTGAAAATGTTCGGGGACATGATCCCGCAGACAGAAAACAAAGAACTGAAACAGTGCTTAAAGCAGATCCGCAACCAGTGCGAGATGTCTCAGGAGAAAATGTACAATGCAGCCAGAGAACGCAGCTATTATGTTCCGGCTGAAAAGGCAACACAGGCTGAAATCGATCATGTAAAATCCATCGTGCAGGCCGGCTAAATTGTGAAAAAAGTGTGAACGGGGACGTAGTAAAACCGGGTTTTACTACGTCCCCGTTCACACTTTTTTCACAGAATATACTGTTCAACTGCCCTCGCCGCACCCTCGTTCCGGTTCGACTCAACAATATGATCTGCCTGTATCTTCAGCTTATCTACCGCATTTCCCATAGCGATCTTAAGTCCGGACTCCACGAACATTGACAGATCATTTTCACCGTCACCGATACAGGCGATTTCTTCCCGTCGGATCCCCAGATGCCCCGCCAATGCCGCCAGCGCATTTCCTTTTGAAGCATTCTGCGAATACACTTCTACATAGAGCCCGGTATAAGCCGCATGCAGGGAAGAATAATCTTTCAATATGGCTTTCACCTTGTCTTTTGCTGCCGGAGTAAGAAAATAGAACTGGAATTCTTCAACTTCACAGTGATTCGCACGGATAAACGATTCCATATTCCGTACACAGTAAACGCCTTTTGCGTCTTTCCCGTATATCATACGTCCTGCCGCAGTGAGAAATCGTCCCTGCAGAAGATAGCGGTGTCTGACGTGAGAAGCAATCCCCAGACCTTTCCCTCTGCATTTTTCAAGAAGTGTCAGACCTTCTTCACGGTCTACAGATGCCCGGAAAATTGTTTTTCTGTTCCGGATGTCCGTCACTCTTGCTCCGTTTGAGCTGATCACATAACGAAACAGCCCTTTATTCGCATGATCATCAGAAGTCCCAGTTGTGCGAAGTGTCCCCGCCGCCAGCCGGTGGGGTATACATTCCAGATTCCGCCCGGTAGTCGGTACTATAACAACTCCCTTCTCCGCTGCTTTTCTCAAGGCCTGAAGTGTTCTGTCCGTCATACGGCTCCGTCCGTCAAGACAGGTGCCGTCCATATCAACTGCAAGTAATTTTATCATAGTGATATCGCCTCATTTCATATAAGGGGTATTCTATCACATTTCCCGGCGGCCTGCTATTCTTTTCTATCGAATATATGCCTACGTTTTCCTGATTTCAGCTTATATCAATCGTCTCCAGATCATCCGGCACATACAGATTCCCTTTGTAATACCGCTTTCCTTCAGCAGTATATCTTTCTTTTCTTGTGCCCATATCCGAATCTTCCGTATGATACAGAATCAGGTTTTCCACATGCAGCTTCTCTGCCGCAGTACATGCATCTTTTACTGTGGAATGATGTTTCTCGTACGGCGCATAATGCTCTGCATCGGAAGCAAGGCAGAATGCCTCATGGAGCAGCCATTTACTTCCCTGTACATACATGCGTTCCGTATCATTATACGGTTCATCTCCGCAGCAGCTCAGTTTGTCCGTACGGTTCAGATACATAGTAAACCCATGCTGTTTCGTTTTTGATGAGTGTATATTAAAGAAAGTTGTTTTATGTCCGATAATCTCGCATACATCGCCGTCTGATACCGGGACAAAAAGGATCCTGTTTCCTACAAGTTCCGCCTCCTTTTTCGAAAGCAGCATATGGGACATATCATCAAGAATGCACAATACTTTTTTATGTCCGTATATCCTGACTTCGCCTTCATAAGCATCCCGTTTCATCGCCTGAGTGATCATACGGATCACCCACATCACACCCAGAATGTGGTCCATATGCTTATGCGTCACAAAGATATCATGGATATCATGCCAGTCAATGCCGGCATCTTTCATCCGGCTGAGAATACCGTTTCCGCCTCCGCCGTCCACAAGGAAGTACTTTCCATCATCGCTGAGCACAAAGCATGTATTATAACAATTTGTCACGACGGCATTTCCTGTTCCCAGCATTGTCAGTTTCATCACTGCCCTCCTATACTGCCTCTTATTCACCCGCAATCTCTCTTGCGACATATACACCGCTGGCCGACGCATGGGACAGAGAATGTGTCACTCCGCTTCCGTCTCCGATTACGTAAAGCCCTTTGTGTATTGTCTCCAGATGCTCGTTCAGCTGAACTTCCATATTATAGAATTTTACTTCCACTCCATAGAGCAGTGTATCGTCGTTCGCTGTTCCCGGCGCGATCTTGTCAAGCGCATACACCATCTCAATGATGCCGTCAAGAATACGCTTCGGAAGCACAAGGCTCAGATCGCCCGGTTCTGCAGAAAGTGTAGGCCGCACAAATCCTTCTTCGATCCTCTTTGCCGTACTTCTCCTGCCGCGGATCAGATCGCCGAATCTCTGAACCATCACTCCGCCGCCGAGCATATTGGAAAGTCTTGCGATGCTCTCCCCATACCCGTTGCTGTCCTTGAAAGGCTCAGAAAAATGTTTCTCCACCAGCAGGGCGAAGTTTGTATTTTCTGTCTGCTTCTTCGGATCTTCATAACTGTGGCCGTTTACTGTTACGATTCCGTTTGTATTTTCATTTACCACGATACCGTATGGATTCATACAGAATGTCCTTACCTTGTCCTCAAATTTCTCCGTACGGTACACGATCTTGCTCTCATAAAGTTCATCGGTCAGATGGGAAAATATCACGGCCGGAAGCTCAACCCGCACGCCGATATCCACACGGTTTGATTTGGTAGGTATGTCCAGCCCTTCACAGATTTTTTCCATCCATTTGCTTCCACTCCTGCCTACGGATACGATACATCTGCCGCACTCATAAACCTGACCCGCGCACGTCACTTTATAGCCGTCGCCGTCAATCTCCAGATTATCCACATGACTGTTAAAGTGGAACTCAACCTTTTCTTTCAGCTCATCGAACATATTCTCCAGAACGATATAATTGATGTCCGTGCCCAGGTGACGCACCGATGCATCCAGCAGTTTAAGCTTATTCTGCATACACAGCTTCTTGAATTTTGTACCTGCAGTAGAGTACATCTTTGTGCCCTCGCCGCCGTATCTCACATTAATCTCATCGACATAGTGCATCAGATCAATTGCTGTATCCTTCCCAATATATTCGTAAAGCGTGCCTCCAAAGTCATTGGTGATATTATATTTTCCATCCGAAAATGCACCAGCTCCTCCGAAACCGCTCATGATCGCGCATGTCTTGCAGTTGATACAGCTCTTTACTTTCTTTCCGTCAATCGGGCATTTTCTTTTCTCCAGGGGATTCCCGGATTCAAATACAGCCACTTTGAGCTGCGGCGCCTTCTGCATCAGCTCATACGCCGCAAATATCCCTCCCGGTCCGGCTCCTATTATGATCACATCATATCTGTCCATATTTTGCTTTTCCTTTCATAATTATTAAAAAAACTGCCGTCCCACTCCTCCTGAAAGGCCGTGGGCGGCAGTTTTACTTCATCTGATCAAGTGGGTTATTCAACTTCTGAAAACTGGTCTTTTCCCACTCCACACAGCGGACAGAGGAAATCATCCGGAACGTCTTCCCATTTTGTGCCGGGCTCGATACCGTTATCCGGATCTCCTGCCGCTTCATCGTAAATGTATCCGCATACGTCACATACATATTTTTTCATAACCTGATACCTCCTGTGATCATTATAAATTATTCTGTCTTTTCTTCTTTCATATACAGGGAATTTCACCCTTAATCATAATACCATACCCTCGATACTTTTTCAATGTTCTTTTGGCTCTTCCTTCAGTCCCAGGATTCCGCCCACAAGTATCTTTACATCATCAAAAATATAGTCAAACGCCCCGGCCTGGCACATATTGATAAGCACCATGCCGATCGGCACGGCCAGGATCATCCAGAGGATGCCGCCCATACGGTAGCCGATATAGAGCAGAACGAGTGTGACCAGCGGATTCAGGCCCACGCTGTCACCTACGAGTTTCGGCTGGAGCAGCTGATGAACCGCCTGTGTGATCACATAGATCACTATAAGAGCGACTGTCATCTTATAATCACCCATAAAGAATTTATAGACGGCCCACGGAATCATCGCTGTTCCTGTTCCAAAAAATGGCAGGAAGTCGAGGAAGGCGATCAGGAATGCCACAAGAACGAAGTATCCCGTATTGAGAATTCCCAGCCCCACAAGGAGAATTACAAACACGATCGCCATGATCTTAAACTGGGCTTTAAAATATCCGCCCACAGCATAGCGCAGATTGTCGATCACAAGTATCATCCGTTTCTGCACGGATTTGGGCGAAACTTTCTTCAGCCAGTTCAGCACTTCCTCGCGCTGTACGATAAAAAAATACGCTGACAGTACCGACACGAGGAAACTGATCAGATATGAGGGCACCTGTTTCGCTATATTGCCCGCGGCAGTCACAGTCGGCTCGCTGATATTGGATACAAGGTTACCCATATACTGGTCAAGATTCTTCACCACTGCATTCCAGCCGCTCTGAATTCCGGACGGCAGACGATCAAAGATACCCGAAAGCGTATCCCCTATCTGCCGCAATCCGATTTCCAGCTGTGCATACATTTCAGGGAAATTCCTGATCAGGTCGCTGATCTCGGCCACAAGACGGCTGATTCCGAAATAAATCACCAGTATGATGGCGGCAAGCACCAGTATAACGATAAGAGCTGACCCCAGCTTTTTCACAATCTTCAGCCGCTTTTCAAGCCAGTTGACAAGCGGGGCCGCAATAGCTGCGATAATCCATCCTATGACAAACGGCATAAGAAACCGCAGCAGATTCCATCCTATGACCACAAACGCGGCAGTGGCAAGGAGACTGAACAGCAGTCGTATTGCCACCTGCCAGTACGGACGATTATTCTCCATCCTGTTCCTCCACGGTTATTCCAAAACATTCTGTTTCAATCAGTTCCCATATCTCATCCCGTCCCTGTTTCGTCGTCGATGAAAACGGAATTACTTTTGTCCCCGGGACGAGGGAAAGACCTTCTTTTAACATTTTAACATGTTTCTGTACCTGTGAACGCTTTATTTTGTCAAGCTTTGTCGCAATAATAACCGGCTGGTATCCCTGTTCTATCACCCACTGGTACATCATCTTGTCATTGGCTGAAGGGGCATGCCTGATGTCGATGAGAAGAAATACTGCCTTGAGCTGCGCGGAGCTGTGCAGATACCTCTCGATCATCTTCCCCCACTGCTCTTTCTCTTTTTCCGACACTCTGGCATACCCGTATCCCGGCAGATCCACCAGATAGAGCTCGTCATTAATATTATAGAAATTGATCGTCTGCGTTTTTCCCGGCGTTGCCGAAATGCGTGCGTAAGACTTCCGGTTCATGAGCGCATTGATCAGGGAAGATTTTCCGACATTCGACTTTCCCGCAAACGCAACCTCCGGTTTATCATTTACAGGCAGAGTGCTTGTGATCCCGCACACTGTCTCCAGATTAATACTTCTGATTACCATATCATTCTCCTGTCAGTGCTTTTTCCAGCACTTCATCCATATTTTCTACCGGTATGATCTCCAGACCTTTTGTGATCTCGGCAGAGAGTTCCTCCACGTCCGCCACATTTTCTTTCGGTACAAGCACCGTAGTGATTCCGGCACTCTTTGTCGCGAGCAGCTTCTCTTTTAACCCTCCGATCGGAAGCACACGTCCCCTGAGCGTAATCTCGCCTGTCATCGCGAGGTCTGCCCGCACTTTTTTCTCTGTCACGGCAGACAGCATGGCTGTCGCCATAGTGATACCTGCGGACGGACCGTCTTTCGGCACTGCCCCTTCCGGTATATGGACATGAATATCGTGCTTCTCAAAGAAGTCGTCTGCTATATCATATCTGCTGCTGACAGAACGGATATAACTGATTCCTGCTCTTGCAGATTCCTTCATCACGTCGCCGAGCTGTCCTGTCAGCATCAGTTCACCGCTGCCCGGCATTACATTGACTTCAATCTGAAGTGTATCTCCGCCGACGCTTGTCCATGCCAGACCTCTCACGATGCCCACTTCCGGAGCCGGATTCGCCATCTGGTATGTATATTTTTCCTTTCCGAGGAATTTATGGATATTACGGTCTGTAACACTGATCTTTTTCCGCTCTGTGGTCAGAATCTCCTTTGCAGCTTTCCTGCACACATTTCCGATCTCGCGCTCAAGCTGGCGCACGCCCGCTTCCTTCGTGTAATTGCGGGCCATTTTCCAGATCGCATGTCTGCTGAATGTGAGCTGCTCCGGTGTAAGTCCGTTCTTTTCCAGTTGTTTCGGTATCAGATGTTCCAGGGCGATATGCAGTTTCTCATTCTCCGTATAACTGCTGATCTCGATCACTTCCATACGGTCAAGCAGCGGTCTGGGAATCGTCTGCAGAGTGTTCGCCGTGGTAATAAACATTACTTCCGACAGATCCAGAGGAACTTCAAGATAATGATCCCGGAATTTGCTGTTCTGCTCTCCGTCAAGTACCTCGAGAAGCGCTGAGAATGTATCTCCCTTATAGTCTGTGCTGACTTTATCGATTTCATCCAGAAGCATGACCGGATTTTTTACTCCGGCAGTCCGGATACCGTTTGCGATCCTTCCCGGCATCGCGCCTACATATGTTTTCCTGTGTCCCCGGATCTCGGCTTCATCCCTCACGCCGCCCAGAGAAATACGAACATATGGTTTCTTCATTGCCCGGGCAAGAGACTTTGCAATAGAAGTCTTTCCGGTTCCCGGCGGTCCTACAAGGCAAAGGATCGGACTGTCGCCCTTCTTTGTCAGAGTACGTACCGCAAGGAATTCCAGAATACGTTCCTTGACCTGCTCAAGTCCGTAATGATCTTCATCAAGCACTTTTTTCGCATATTCGATATCGTTATTATCTTTTGCCGCCTTGTCCCACGGCATTTCAAGCAGTGTCTCGATATAGGTACGGATCACCCCGTTCTCTGCCGGAGAGTTCAGGGAACTCTTAAAGCGGTTGATCTCTTTCTGAAGTTTTTCCTTTACTTCTTTCGGCGCCTTTAGCTTTTTCAGAGAATTTTCAAACTCCTCCGCGTCTGATATCGTGGAATCCTCTCCCAGTTCTTCTCTGATAAGTTTCAGCTGTTCTCTTAAGATATATTCCCTCTGATGCTTGTCTACCCGTTCCTTTACTTTCTTCTGGATCTCCTCTTTGATATTCATGATCTGTACTTCATTGACCAGTTTAAAGCAAAGTTTTTCATAGCGTTTCCAGAAGTCTGTCTCATTCAGTATTTCCTGCTGATCCGTGTAGTAAAGAGGTATATTGGCCGCTATCTCGTCCACCAGCTTCCTGAGTCCCTTGATATCCAAAAGCTGGGCTACGGATTCCTTAGACATCTTCCCGTTCTTCGCGGCATATTCCACCAGCATATCTTTGAGTCCCCGCTCCATCGCTTCACCATTAAGATCATCCGGTATGGTCAGATCTGCATCATCGATGATCTCTACCTGGGCACGAAGATACGGGTCTTTATATTCAATCTCCTTAAGCCGTCCCCTCACTTCACCTGATACCAGGACCCTTACGATATGTTTCGGCAGCTTGATGATCTGTTTGATCGTTCCTACCGTACCGATCTCGTATACATCGTCTGCTCCCGGATCCTCCGTATCTATTGATTTCTGGGCCGTCAGAAATATCTTCTGTTCTTCTACCATTGCCTCCTGGACCGCAGCGATGGAACGCTCTCTGCTCACATCAAAATGCACGACCATCTCCGGCATGATCGTCAATCCTCTGAGAGCCACCATGGGCAGACTCTTTATCTCGTTGTCCATTTCATCTCCTCCTGTAGTCAATGATTTCCGGTATCGCGGACCCGTCATCCGCCTGCCGGGCTTATTGCACAAAAGGCGGGTACACATGGGAATTACCACTGCACCCGCCCCACGGCTGTCTCTATACCGTATCGTATCTTTGCTGCATATAAGCTATATACAGTCTTTGTCTCTAATCACCGCTGTTACGCACTTTCAGATGTCAGGAATGATCTTCTCTCTTCCCCGTCGCGCAGATATAACGGTTCGCCTGTTCCGAGCACTGCATCCTTCGTGATGCGGCACTCTTTGATCGTCTCATCAGACGGTACGCGGAACATCGTATCCATCATGATCTTTTCCATGATAGCACGCAGTCCTCGCGCTCCTGTCTTCCGCTTCAGCGTTGTCTCCGCAATAGCCGTAAGTGCATCCCGGTCAAACTCCAGCTTCACTCCGTCAAGCTCCAGAAGTTTCTGATACTGCTTCACGATCGCGCTCTTAGGCTCTGTCAGAATTCTGATCAGAGCTTCCTTATCCAGAAGATCAAGCGAAACCGTAACCGGAAGTCTTCCTACCAGCTCCGGGATGAGTCCGTACTTCACGAGATCCTGCGGGAGTACTTCATGAAGCAGGACGTCCATATCATATTCATGCTTTTCCGCGATCTCGGCATTAAATCCGATTGACTTTCTGTCAAGGCGTGTCTCGATGATCTTATCGATTCCCTCAAACGCTCCACCGCAGATAAACAGGATATTTGTCGTATCAATCTGGATCAGTTCCTGATGCGGATGCTTCCTTCCTCCCTGAGGCGGTACCGACGCAACTGTCCCCTCTATGATCTTGAGAAGTGCCTGCTGTACGCCTTCCCCGGAAACATCTCTTGTAATAGACGGATTTTCCGATTTTCTTGTGATCTTGTCGATCTCGTCAATATAGATGATCCCGTGCTCCGCTCTCTCGATATCGCCGTCTGCCGCCTGGATCACTTTCAGGAGAATATTTTCAACGTCTTCTCCTACATATCCTGCCTCTGTAAGCGCGGTGGCATCCGCGATGGCAAACGGAACGTTCAGGATCTTGGCAAGTGTCTGGGCAAGCAGCGTCTTTCCACAGCCGGTAGGCCCGAGCATAAGAATATTACTTTTCTGGAGTTCCACACCGAGATCCTGCTCCGCCATGATCCTTTTATAATGATTGTACACTGCCACTGAAAGAACTTTTTTCGCCTCATCCTGTCCGATTACATAATCGTCAAGAAAGGCTTTCATCTCCTCCGGTGTCAGAAGATTGATATCATCAAATGCCCTGTCGTCATTATAATCCAGTTCTTCTTCAATGATTTCAGAACAAATACCGATACACTCGTCACAGATATATGTGCCGTTCGGTCCGGCGATCAGTTTTCTCACCTGCGCCTGAGTTTTATTACAGAATGAGCATCTCACGATATCATCCATCATTTTTCCTGCCATATTTTTTCACCTCATACCGCTGTCTTAGTGGTTGACGATCACTTCATCGATCAGACCGTATGCCTTTGCCTCTTCTGCAGACATAAAGTTGTCACGCTCTGTATCGGCTTTGATCGTCTCGAGAGACTGCCCTGTATTTGCGGCCAGAATCTCGTTTAATTTCTGTTTTGTGCGGAGAATATGCTCCGCTGCGATCTGGATCTCAGTCGCCTGTCCCTGTGCTCCGCCGGAAGGCTGATGAATCATGATCTCCGCATTCGGCAGGGCAAATCTCTTGCCTTTCTTTCCACCGGAAAGCAGGAATGCGCCCATGCTTGCAGCCATACCGATGCACACGGTAGACACATCACACTTGATATACTGCATCGTATCATAGATTGCCAGTCCGGCAGTAACAGATCCGCCCGGACTGTTAATGTAAAGCTGGATATCCTTATCCGGATCGTCCGCCTCAAGGAAAAGGAGCTGTGCCACTATCACACTTGCCGACACATCATTCACTTCCTCGCCGAGAAAGATAATCCTCTCCTTTAAAAGTCTTGAATAAATATCATAAGACCGCTCTCCACGGCTTGTCTGTTCAATGACATAAGGTACTAAACTCATAAATTATGCCTTCTTTCTTTATAAAAGTGCTGAAAGGTGCACCATGCGGCACACCTTTCCGATCAACCTGCTTAACCCTCTACTGCCGCGTCTGCAATGAGTGTCACTGCTTCCTGGACTGCTATGTCCTCTTTCATCTGTTTCTTCTCATTGTCGCCCATAAATTCTTTGAGCTTGTCAACTTCCATCTGATAAGCATCTGCCATCTTCTGAAGTTCCTCATCCAGACGTTCATCTGACACTTCAATATTCTCTGCAGCCACAACTGCCTCCAGTACAAGTCTTGTACGGATACGTTTCTCAGCCTGCGGTCTGAACTCTTCCATCATCTTCTCTTCATTCAGTCCTGTAAACTGGAAGTACTGCTCCAGGCTCATGCCCTGCTGCATAATACGGCGTGCGAAATCATCAGCCATCTGTCTTGCCTGAAGATCGATCATCGGCTCCGGAATATCAATCTCCGCGTTGGCAACAGCCTGCTCAACCGACTGGTCTTCTCTCTTCTGTTTTCTCTCGTTCTCCTTGCGCTCTTTGATCTTAGCCTTTACTTCAGCTTTGTAGTCTTCTACAGTCTCGCTTGAATCGGAAACATCAGATACGAACTCGTCGTCCAGCTCCGGAAGCTCTTTTGTCTTGATCTCGTGAACTGTGCATTTAAACACCGCATCTTTACCGGCAAGCTCTTTCGCCTGATAATCCTCCGGGAATGTAACATTTACTTCCACTTCCTTGCCGATCTCGGCGCCGATAAGCTGATCCTCGAATCCCGGAATGAAAGAACCGGATCCGATTGTCAGCGGATAGTTCTCTCCCTTTCCGCCTTCAAAAGCTTCACCGTCGATAAATCCTTCGAAGTCAAGTGTTACCTGATCTTTATCCTGTACAGCTCTGTCTGTCACATCGATCGTTCTCGCGTTGCGCTCACGCTCTTTATCGATCTCCTCGTCAACTTCTTTCTGTGTCACTCTTGTAGAAACTTTATCCACTTTAAGTCCTTTATATTCACCGAGTGTCACCTCCGGTCTCACTGCTACTTCTGCAGTAAAGATAAACGGCTTTCCTTTCTCAAGCTGTGTGATCTCAACTTTCGGCTGTGATGTGATCTCAAGTTCACACTCGTCATAAGCTTTTCCGTATGCCTCTGATATCATATGATTTGCAGCTTCATCATAGAACACTTCCGGTCCGTACATCTTCTCGATCATCTGACGCGGAACTTTGCCCTTACGGAATCCCGGGAGGCTGATCTTGCTGCGCTCTTTCAGGTATGCTGCCTGAAGTGCCTTCTCCACATCCTCTGCTGACACCTCGATCGTCAGCTTCGCCATATTATGTTCTAATTTTTCTACCTGTAAACTCATTTTCTTCCTCCTTGCATGCGCAAAAGTTCAAAATTGCCCTGTTTTTTGTTTAAACCCCATAGCAGGACACACCTTTGCAGTCATTGAAATAGTATAGCACATAAAACCGCACATTTCCAGTATTTTATTCGTATACGACAGATTTTCTGATCTCTTCCGCCTTTTCTTCTCCGCAGAGGACCGCTGTCAGCCTCAGCGCAAACGGAATCGCAGCCCCCATCCCCCGGCCGGTCGTAATATTTCCGTCCGTAACAGCCGGTACTCTGAGAACCTCACCGCAGTCAAGCTCGTCTTCAAAAGACGGATATGCACATGCTTTTTTCCCTTTTAAAAGTCCCAGTTCACTCAGAACAGTAGGCGCCGCGCAGATTGCCGCAATATATTTCCCCTGACTGTCAAATGAGAGGATCTGTGTTTTCAGCCCTTCATGAGCTTTCAGGTTCAGTGTTCCCGGCATTCCGCCCGGCAGCACAATCATATCTGCATCTGCAATATCTGCTTCCTCAAACACTTTATCCGCCTCAACAATAATACCGTGAGAACCATTGATCTGTTTTCTTCCCATTACTGATACGGTCTCCGTATCAATTCCTGCCCTGCGCAGGATATCCACAACTGTCAGCCCTTCGATCTCCTCAAATCCGTCCGCAAGAAAAACACATACTTTCTTCATTTTCCAGTACCTCCTGTTTTCATTAAAAGTATATCACTGATTGATTTTTTCCAATATTTCATAAATTCCCCTATTTCTCATTATAGCGAATGTCGCAAACAGTTACAAGCCGGCCTTTCCAACTTATACTGGAACAGTACGATCTTTTCACTTATAATAAAAACCGGGGAGCAACATCAGCTCATCACCATCACAAAAATATGACCGCGCACCCTGCGGCCGTTCAGGAGGAAATTATATGGAAATCGAGCGCAAATTTCTGCCGGATATGGAACATCTTCCGTTTTGTCCGGAAGATTATCCCTGCCGCCAGATCGAGCAGGGCTATCTCTGCACAGAACCTGTCGTACGCATCCGCAGAGACAACGACGAATACTTTCTAACTTATAAATCAAAAGGACTCATGGTCCGTGAGGAGTACAATCTTCCACTCACCAGATCCGGTTATGAACATCTGCTCGCAAAAGCGGACGGACGAATTATCACAAAAAAGAGATATGTGATCCCTCTTGAAGATGATCTAAAACTGGAACTGGATATCTTTGAGGGAGATCTGTCCCCGCTTGTCATAGCGGAGATTGAATTCCCCGACGAGGAGACTGCCCGGGCTTATCAGGCGCCCGAATGGCTTGGGGAAGATGTAACATACTCTTCTCTCTACCACAACAGTACTCTGAGCCGGTTGTAGTCAGCTCGTCCGAGCCGGTTGCTCTGCAACTATTTGTTGCTTTTAGCTATTATTACCCGTTCTGTTGCATACCGCCTTATTTACAGGAAATATTGATATAATAATGGAGAATTTTTCTAGTTTCCTGTAAAAGGAGGTGTTCCCGTGGCTAATATCCAGCTGGCAGAAAATCTGCGCCGTCTGAGGACGGATCATGATTATACCCAGACACAAATCGGCGATAAACTGAATATTTCACGGCAGGCATACTCCAATTACGAAACAGGCAAACGGATTCCCGACCTGGATATCCTGATCCGAATCGCGGATATCTATCACGTCACACTTGAGCAGCTCATTCTGCAGCCATGCTCCGGTACTGGTGTTATCAATCAGAATTCCGGTCCTTATTATATCGGAATGGAAGTGGCAGACGCCGGTACAATATACCTGACAAAAGAAGAAGTGGAACTTCTTTCGCATTATAGAAATGCAGATGAAGATGACCGGAAACTGACCCGGAAAGTATTGAAAATGTAAATTCGAATTTTCCATACTAGCAAAGTATCCGCCGGGAGACAGGTATTGCTAGCGCACCCGCTTTCGCTCGGGCCGTAACGCAGCGGTACATCGGTTAAGCCGCAAAATGGATTGTTTGAGCCAAAGGCGAGTTGTCCATTTTGCGGCTTTGCTTTTAATCAGATTTCAGATCCTTTAGTTTTTCTCAGATTATGGAGCGGAGCCTGAAGCACATGCCTCTCAGTTCAAAAAGTATTTCCGTGCCTCATCTCCGTTTGTTTTCGGACATTATGCGCAAGGCACTTAATCCGACAAATTAGATTTTATAATATATGCTTCTTTTTGAAGATAATGATACATCCGACGATGACCACTATACTCAGCACAACAACGAACGGGAACCCGTTGTCCAGGCCCGGCATGTCTTTGAAGTTCATCCCGTACCATCCGGTGATCAAAGTCAGCGGGAAGAAAATCGTGGATATCACGGTCAGGAACTGCATGTTGCTGTTCTGTTTTGCGTCAATCTGCGCCTGATATGAATCTTTTACCTGCTGGGCATATTCGAGCAGGTGATTTGTCCGGCTCATGAGCCGGTCTGCACGGTCGGTCAGTGTACCGAAATATTTCAGATGCTTTTTCAGGAAAAATCCGTTTTCGTTTTCCTCGAGCTCCTTGGTCAGATCCATGATCTCATCATAATAACTCCGGAGATTTAACAGTTCGCGGCGCAGCGGCATCAGTTTTGTCTGAAAGTCTGCGGTGTGTTCCTGGCTCACATCTTCTTCCATTCTCAGAAGCCTGCGCTCATATGCCACAAGCATCTCCAGATCTCTGCTTATAAACTCAGAAATATAATTATACAGAAATCGTTCTTTTGTCTCTCCCTGATGTGTCTTTTTCCGCTGGATGCGGCGGATCAGACGCTCTGTGAAAGCGTCGTCATCCACGATCACCACATTGCTCCGGTTGACAAAGAAGTACATCCGGTATCTGCTCCCTAACACATCCAGAAGTTTAGGTATACAAAGTGTTCCTACCACGCAGTCCTGCTGGTTCTCAAGTCTGCAGAACCCGATCTTCGCCACCTGAATCTCATTTTCGTATATGATCCCCGCTTTTGCGAGGACCGCGTCAGCATGTTTTGAGTCTGTGACAAAGACAGCCGGCGCCTGATCGGTCTCCCATTCTTCCTCTGTTACCGGAAGAAGCTGCTCGCCAAATCTGTAAATCATCCTATCACCTGTTCGTTTTTATTCTTCTCCTTAATTACTCTTCGTCCGCACTGTCCGACGCCTGACCGGCGTTTCTCTGGGCGGCTTTATCATATGCCTCCTGATAGAGGGCCTCCTGAGAATTGACAGGCTCTCCCTCGCATTTTACAAGAGCATAATTTCCCTCTGAATCCTCTTCCCTGGCTTTCTTATTATCACTGAGCATCAGATCGAAGATCCCCTGGATTCTCTCCTTGATCGCCGGCGCATAGACCGGAGCCGCAACCTCAACACGTTTTACTGTATTTCTCGTCATAAAGTCAGCTGATGAGATATAATACTTTCTTCTCTCACCGCAGCCGAAGATATAGATTCTCGAATGCTCAAGAAAACGTCCGACAATACTTATGATACGGATATTTTCCGTCTGTCCTTTTATCCCCGGGATCAGACAGCTTATTCCACGGATGATCATATCAATGTGAACCCCTGCCTGAGATGCCTCTGTAAGCTTATCGATAATCCTCTTATCTGTCAGTGAATTCAGTTTCAATCCGATATAAGCATCCTCACCGTTCTTTTTATGTCTGATTTCTCCCTCAATCATCTCGATAATACGGTTCTGCAGGCATTTCGGGGCTACCAGCAGATGATCTGATTCCTCCACCGTCTCGCCTTTAGTCAGAGCCTGGAATACTCTTGCCGCATCCATTCCGATCTTCTCGTCAACTGTCATCAGCGACAGATCCGTGTAGAGTCTCGCGGTCTTTTCATTGTAGTTTCCGGTTCCGATCTGCGTGATGTATTCAATGCCGTCTTTTCCTTTCTTCGTGATCAGGCACAGCTTGGAGTGCACTTTGAATCCCTCAAGGCCGTAAATAATCTGGCATCCTGCCTTCTCCAGCATACGTGACCAGCGGATATTGTTTTCCTCATCAAAACGCGCCCTGAGTTCCACGAGAACGACGACTTCCTTTCCGTTCTCTGCTGCTTCACAGAGAGCCTCAACAATCTTGCTCTGTTTTGCCAGACGATACAATGTCATCTTGATAGAAATTACACTGTCATCCTCCGCCGCCTCATTGAGCATATTCAGGAACGGACGGATCGACTCATATGGATAGGACAGCAGCTTGTCTTCTTCTTCGATCTGTTTTAAGATGCTCACACCGTCGCGGAAAGACGCCGATTTCTGCGGTACTCTTCTCTCATAGAACAGTTCCGGATTCATGCGGAGATGATCCTGGATTGTAAAGATAAAGGACAGATCCAGCGGAGCCTCACTGCGGAATACCCGTTCCGGTGAAACGTCCAGATACCGGCACAGTGATTCTACGACCGAACCGTCGATCTCGCGGGACATATCAAGACGTACCGGAGAAAGTTTCTTTCTCTCTTTCATCAGATCCGCCATAAATTCGCGGTAATCCAGATCTTCATCATACAGAGCGTCTGCGTCGATGTCCGCATTTCTGACAACCCGGATCAGCGACTTTCCGATCACCTTGTATCCCTTAAATACCTTTCCGATATAATGGAGCACGATGTTCTCTGAAAGTATATATCTTCCCTTTCCTCCCGGAAGTTCGATCAGACGCTCTACCATATTGTTTGTACACGGAATGATACCGATCCTCTCTTTTCCGCTCCTTGTCTGAAGAACGACTACTGCATAGATTTCCTGATTTCTCAGGAACGGGAACGGCTGTCTCTTTCCTACTATAGTCGGAGAGCTTAAAGGCACGATCTCATGATTAAAATATTGCTCAAGAAATTTCTTTTCATCGGGTTTTGCCGTAGTAAAATCAACCAGAGTGATTCCATATTCAGCGACTTTATCCATCAGCTTCTTATATGCGGCATCTTTTCTCTTATTGAGCTTTTTCACAACTTTCAGGATAGCCTTGATCTGCTCCTCTGACGTCATTTTTGTCTTATTATCCCTGATCTTTTTATTGACCAGCATCTGATCCTGAAGAGATCCCACCCTTACTCTGAAAAACTCATCCAGATTGCTCTGGTAGATCGAGACAAAATTCATGCGCTCACACAACGGCACTTCAGTATTCTCCGCCTCTTCAAGTACTCTTTCATTAAACTTCAGCCAGGACAATTCCCTGTTCATATAAATATTACCCATTTTTTCCTCCTTTGTAACTAACACAGCTTATTTCCGTTTGCTACCAGTTTAAATTTGCAGTTCAGCCGTTCTGCAGCCCTTCTGCACATCATCATACGTTTCAAAAATATTTCAAAATAATCCATCACTGTACAGATGGAATCATCTAATTCAAGCTCCATTTGTATAATACGCTTTTCTTTCTGAATAATCAACTTCGAAGATAACGCAGCATAATTCACCCTGTCATGGATATCAAATGCCGCCCTGTTCCTGTTCTGCACTCTGTTGCGCCGTACATCTGTCTTATCTGCCAGGATCAGCGCCGCAGACACACCGTCTACTGCTGCCCCTGTGGCCTCATCATGATGGCCGATGGCTGTCGTCACGACGAGGATATCCTTGAGCGGCATATCTGTCTCTTTCAAGATCTGGTACGCGAGGATCGCGCCGCTGTGCGCATGATCATGCCGGTTGATGCTGTTTCCTATATCATGCATGTATCCGGCAATCTTTGCCAGTTCTGTCTTATGCCTGCCATAGCCCAGTTCCTTCAATATCTTACCAGCGGTTTCAGCAGCCTTTGACGCATGCTTTTTCGAATGTTCTGTATACCCCAGCTCGTTGAGAGTTGCATTTCCTTTCTCGATCAGGAGATTAATTTCCTTGTTCATCCTGATCTGTTTGTAGTCCGTCTTCATCACAGCCTCCTCACCGCCTCCATGGCAAGAGCCGATCTCTCGCACTCCTGCGCAGTCATGGTAATCTGCCAGCACAGAGGACTTCCTTTCATATGTTCAGACGCATAACTCAGCCCGTTCGTCCGTTCGTCAAGAAACGGACGGTCGATCTGGTTGGGGTCTCCCAGCAGGATGATCTTCGTATCCTTCCCCGCCCGCGTAATGATCCCTTTGATCTGATCCGGCGTTGTATTCTGCGCCTCGTCAATGATCAGATATGTTTTCACGATAGAGCGTCCTCGTATGTAGTTGAGCGCCTCAGCCTGAATGATGCCCCTGTCGAATATCTCCTCGATCTTCCCTTTCAGCTCCTCCTCGTCCTGATACCGTTCCTCTTCACTGGAATCAATGAGCTGTTCGAGATTATCAATGATGGGCCGCATCAGAGGAGATATTTTTTCCTGCTCATCTCCCGGCAGGAAACCGATATCATCGTCGAACTGCGCATTGGGACGGCAGACCAGGATACGCCGATACTCCCCCGTCGGATGATTCAACAGTTTTTCAAGTCCTACCGCAAGAGAATAAAACGTCTTGCTGGTTCCCGCCATTCCTTTTACGATGACCAGCGGAGCTTTCTCCGCCGGCTGCATCAGAGCCTCCTGCAGGAAATATTGTCCTGCATTTCTCGGCGAGATACCGTAAGGGGCGCTTTTACGGAACTCCAGCTTGCGGATCACTCCATTTACCACGCGCCCGAGCTGTGTTTTTTTCGCCGACTGATCTGCCTTTAAAATGACAAACTGATTTTCCTCCAGCTTCGGTACATAGCTTTCCCCGTCTTCACCGAGCACATACGTCCGGTCGGCCGGCACACCTTTTTTCTTAAACTCCTTAAATAATTCTTCCGGTACGTACACCTCACTTCTGCCGCTGTACTGATTCTCATGCTCCAACACCTGATCTGTGGTGAAATCTTCTGCACAGATTCCCAGGATCTGGGCCTTGATCCGCAGGATCAGGTCTTTCGTCACGAGAATAACCTGTTCGTCCCGGGATTCAGATAACCCAACACAGACTTTCAGTATCCTGTTGTCTGCCACTTCATCTGACAGATCTTCCGGAAGTTTTACATTGACAAAATTCTTCTCCACGCAGAGGGTCCCGCCGCCATCCAGTGCCACTCCCTTCAGCAGATCTCCTTTCTGACGGAGCTGTTCCAGATAACGGATTACCTTGCGGGCATTGGCTCCTGTCTCTCCCTCCGCTTTCTTAAAGTGATCCAGCTCCTCCAGTACGACCATGGGCAGCACGACAAGATTGTCTTCAAAGCTGTCGATCGCATAAGGCGCCTGCAGAAGAATGTTTGTGTCTACTACATAAATCTTTACCATACAGTTTCCTCTCAAGTTTCAGTTTTTAATTTTTATATGTAGTCTATTTTATAATAAAGTCCTAAACGTTGGGATGATAAAAATGTTAAATGTAAGTAAAGACACCGGATCTGTGCAGTTTTTGTAATAAAACTACAAAATCCGGTGTCTTTTTTGATTTTTTATCAGTCCTGTCTTTCCTTAAACTCTTTGCTGCACTGCTATATCACCACCCGGTGAAGTCTGCTCCCGAGCCTGCTCAGGATCTCATTTGTAATAGTTCCCGCTTTCTCTGCCATATCCTCCGCTGTAAGCCTGTATTTTCCCGACCTGCCGATAAATGCAGCCTCATCGCCCGGCAGGATTTCCGGCACATCTGTCACATCCAGAGTAAGCTGGTCCATACAGATCCGCCCGATGATCGGAACTTTCCGTCCTTTTACAAGGGCCTCCCCGCAGTTCGACAGACTGCGGGGAATCCCGTCCGCATACCCGGCTGAAACAATAGCGATCCGCCGCGTACTGTCTGCAGTGTAGGTGAGCCCGTACCCGGCAGATTCTCCCGCCGTCAGTTCTTTTATGCTTGCCACTCTGGCTTTCAGAGACAAGACCGGCTTCAGTCTGTTTGCCGTCCGCACTCTGTCATCTGCTGAGCTCAGGCATCCATAGAGGGCGATCCCCGGTCTGGAAAAATCATAAGAATATTCCGGATAGTTCAGAAGGCCGTAACTTCCCTGTATATGACATTTGAATCCCCTGATGCCTTTTTTGTGCAGGTAATCCGTAACCTGATCAAACCTCTGTATCTGCTCCCGGGTATATTTATCCTCCGCATCTGTAAGCCCGTCAGATACACAGAGATGGGAGAACATTCCCGTTACCCTGAGATTCTGCAATTTCCATACTTTCTCTATAAGTTCAAGCCTGTCATAAGGGATTCCCAGCCGGTGCATCCCGGTATCTACGCCGACATGCACCGCGATCGTATCACAATTTCCGGCAGTGCTCCCGCAGTTGACCTTTCCGGCGTATGCCGACAGCCTGCCGGCATAGTCAAGATCCACCGCTGTCTGGGTCAGACTGTAGTGCATAAGCTCCGCAAATCCGTCCGGATGGGTATACCCGAGGATCAGGATCTGGCCGGATATTCCTGCCTGACGGAGCCGTATTCCTTCATCTACAGACGCCACACAGTAGTTACGGATCCCGGCATCCTGAAGAATACGGGATACAAGAACATCCCCATGTCCGTAGGCATTGGCCTTTACCGCGGGCATGAGAGCGCATCCGGCGCCAGAAAGTCTCTGCAGTTCCTCCATATTATTCAGAAGATTTTCTTCATTTATACTGATCCATGCCCTGTCTGTCTCATGCATTTTCGTTTTTCTCCTTTCGTATTCTGAGCCGGAAGTATATCTGATCGATAAATACTGCTGCGGCGAAAGATACCGCCGAAACACTTATAAACTGGACAAACCCATTTTTCGCAAGAAGCCAGTCCAGACCTGCTGCTCCTGCAATTCCCCTAAGTACGATCAGCACTCCCGGATGTATGATGTACACGATCATGGAGACATCCCGCGTCCACCCCGGCGCGCGTCCCGGCACAGAAAGCAGCAGCCGGAACAGGAAATACATGACCGGCGGCAGGAACAGATACATACTATTGTGACGCTGCAGATTCTGGCTGAATGTCAGATATCCCTCAATGAGCATCAGAGAGAGGCTCACACACAAACCTGCAATATCCCATCCTGTACTGATATCCCGCACTGTACTGTTCTTCCGTCCTGCCCCTGCTGTATTTTCTGTCTTTTCCATGCCTGACTTTCTCTCTCTGAGCATCAGTCCCATGAGCAGGAAAATCGGAGCATAGAAAATGCCGTTTCGTGTGTAGCTGCTCACAGCAAAGATCACATCATACATATGCTCCAGAACAGGAACCCGGGCTGCAATTCCGAAGTAACTGTCCCCGCCCGCTCCAATCAGATAAAGCAGTATCGAAATAACCAAAACTATTCCCGCCGGGAATTTCTTCAAAAGCATCATAACTGTGAAGCATCCGATGATCACCGCCGGGAAATACCAGAGATGGTAAAATGTCCCGTCAAAAATGAGCATCCTGATAAATTCCCCGGCACTTTCAGAAAGTCCTCCCGAGTAAAAATTGACCGGAAGGTAAAGCACGATTGATACCGCATACAAAAACAGTGTCTTTTTTATAGAACGGAGCACTTTACTGCCCGCATTATTTCCGCTTTTTCTCCATGAACCAAGTACAAAATATCCGGTCGTCATAAAGAAGAATGGAACCGCCACTCTTCCGGCACAATAGGTCAGCAGAAAATCAAAATCTTTGCTGACGCCCGAAAATGGAGCCGTGTGAATCGCAATTACCATAACAGCAGCCGCGATACGGAAGTAATCGATCCCGGCATAATTCACCGTCTGCGCGTGTCCTCTGCTGCTCATCTCGCCTTCCTCTCTCCCCCGCGGACGCCGCTTGTAATTCCAGCACTGCCCGCATTGCTGCAGAACAGATATTGTCTTGAATTTGCCTGTGTATTTTTCATCATATTCACACCTCCATCTCGATCAGACGGCTGATCAGTTCCTGAAAAGAAATTCCCGCGGCTTTCATCATTCCCGGATAACGGCTGTGGGCGGTAAAGCCCGGGATCGTGTTCACTTCATTAAAATAAATTTTCCCTTCAGGCGTCAGGAACATGTCTACTCTTGCAAAATCCCTGCACTTTAATGCACGGTAGATGACCGCCGCCAGATGGCGGATCTCTTCTGCTTTCTCATGGGGGATCCTTGCCGGGACATAGATATTTGATGTCTTCAATGTATATTTTTCTTCGTAATTAAAGAAACCTTCCGACAGCTCGATCTCGTCCACTTCGCCGATCGTAAGTTCCCTGTTTCCAAGGACAGCACATCCCACCTCAAAGCCTCGGATCTGTGCTTCCAGGATTACTTCCGTATCATGCTCAAATGCACTCTCCACAGCAGGGATCAGCTCATTCTCTTTACATACTCTCGTAATACCAAAGGAAGATCCGGCACGGACCGGCTTTACAAACAACGGATACCCCAGCCTGCGCGCATATTTCTGTATCTCATGTGCATCATACGGTTTCGTTACAGTCACTGTCTCTGCCACCGGTACCCCTGCTGCTGCCGCGATACGATGCGAGAGTTCTTTGTCCATGCCGACAGCAGAACTCAGCATTCCGCATCCAATGACCGGGATGCCGGCAAGCTCCAGCACGCCCTGTACAGTGCCGTCTTCTCCGTTTTTCCCGTGCAGGATCGGAAATGCCGCATCCAGTGATATAGCACGGATTTCGTCTGGTCCCTGATAGCAGATGCCATGAACCTTCTTGTCCGTAGATACCCATATCGGCGTACATGTCCTTTCACTGTACCATTTGTCCTCCGGTATATCATCGATATTCCCCTGATACAGATACCACTGCCCGCTCTGACGGCTGATGCCGATCAGGATCTGTTCGTAACGATCTGTATCCATGTTCTCAATCACAGCATGTGCCGACTGGAGCGACACTTCATATTCTGTAGAACATCCGCCAAACAGTACGGCAATCCTTTTCTTTTTCTCATTTCCAGTTTCTGTTATTCTGATATCATTCATTTTCTTTCTCTCCTTCTTTTCTTTAAGATGCCGGCTGTTACCTGTAAAACATACGGTCATCCCTGTCCGATAAGGAAATGATAGCAGTGGCGGATTAATGATTTTTAATGAAATTATGACGATTTAGAGTGTAGAATTATTAAGATTTTCCTAAGCAACGCTGCATTACACGCGTCGCCGTGTTGCCTTTTCCTCAGAAAATGTGATATCATACCGACTATAACTATCCAGATTTACTTCATTACAAAAGAGAGGAAACATGTTTTATGAACATTACATTTACTGAGCTGCTCTGGCTCTTTCTCATCTACTCTTTTCTCGGATGGATCTTTGAGGCAGTTGTCGGAACTATAAAAAACAAAAGATTCACAAACCGTGGATTCTCCACAGGACCATTCTGTATTGTCTACGGTATTGCAGCTGTCACGATGCAGATCACGCTTGCAGATCTGATGGATAATCCCGTCTTTCTGTTTATCGGGTGCGGTATACAGGCTACATTTATTGAATGGTTTGCAGGGAAATTGCTGGAGCTCATAAACCGACGCAAATGGTGGGATTATTCAAATAAGAAATGGAATTTTGACGGATATATCTGTCTGGAATACACATTGCTCTGGGCTGTCCTCGGATCTGTCAGTGTAAAATACGGAAATACATTTTTCCTTTTTCTGTATAAACTCATCCCCGAACCGTTTCCTGCAGTCCTCACATGGATAATCACAGGATTCGTAGTGCTTGATTCCGCAGTTTCCCTGGCTGCTGTATTCCATTTACGCAGAAGCAAAAACAAAAAGGCGGACAGCCCTGTCAGGAGTCTGTCTTCGAAATTGTACAAAGCCGCTCTCGCTGTCATCAGATATGTGGAGCGCCGTATGGCAAAAGCGTATCCTGTCATAGAGGAGAAATCCGAAGAGATCCTGAAAAAAGGTAAATTTGCAGAAGGCTGTGGTTTTTACAAACTGTTCTGGCTCTTTCTCATCGGCGCTTTTCTTGGCGATATCACTGAGACGATCTTCTGCCGCCTGACCTCAGGCGTCTGGATGAGCAGAAGCAGCCTCGTGTGGGGACCTTTCAGCATTGTATGGGGACTTGCCATCGCCCTTGCCACATCGCTTCTGTACAAGGACAAAGACAAGCCGGACCGGCACATCTTCCTGATCGGCGCCCTGCTCGGCGGAGCCTATGAATATGTGTGCAGCGTCTTTACAGAGCTTGTATTCGGACAGGTTTTCTGGGATTACAGTAAAATCCCGTTCAACCTAGGCGGCAGAGTTAATCTCCTCTACTGTTTCTTCTGGGGGATTGCCGCTGTTGTCTGGATCAAGCTCCTGTATCCGAGGTTCTCCGGATGGATCGAACGTATCCCGAAGGTTGCAGGATACATAACGACCTGGATCCTGGTCGTCTTCATGGCCGCGGATATTCTCGTCTCATCCGCCGCACTGATACGCTATGATCAGAGAGCCGGAGGTCCCGCCGCCCAAAGTGGATGGCAGCAGATCATAGATGAAAATTTTGACGACAATACAATGCAGAAGATCTATCCGAACGCAAAGCAGAGATAAAAAACGGAGGTCCATAGCCTGAAATGGCAGTATGGATCTCCGCTTTTTATCATGTGCATTCCGCATGAACGCGGAAAACACCTCTCTCTGCTAAAGGTCAATCTTAAGATTCTGTTCTTTGATATTATGTCTGTCAGCATACCCTGACAAGATCATTGTAAGCGCACCGTCTCCGGTAATATTGCAAGCTGTACCAAAGCTGTCCTGGAGTGCGAAGATGGTGAGCATCAGGGCGGTTCCGGTCTCATCGAAACCAAGCACACCCGTAATCAGGCCGAGTGACGCCATGACTGTTCCGCCGGGCACTCCCGGCGCTCCGATGGCAAATACTCCGAGCAGCAGGCAGAACAGGATCATTGTTCCGACATCCGGCATCTTTCCATATAAAATCTGGGATACCGTCATCACAAAAAACACCTCAGTCAGCACTGAACCGCAGAGATGGATATTGGCAAACAGAGGAATGCCGAAATCTACCATATCATCTCTGAGCGGCGGTTCTGATTTTTTCGCACATCGCAGCGCCACCCCCAGTGTCGCCGCCGAGGACATCGTACCGATAGCGGTAATATATGCAGGTCCGTAATTCCTTATCACATCCAGCGGATTGCTCCGGGAGTAAATTCCTGCCGCAATATAGAGAACAGCCATCCAAAGATAGTGACCCGCAACCACGATCAGCACAACCTGCAAAAATACCGGAAGCTGTATCGTGATCGTCCCCTCATAGGAAAGCGCACAGAAGGTAAAGCCGATAAATACAGGCAGGAGCGGGATCACTACCCTTGTTACAATCTGCAGGACGATCTTCTGAAATTCTTCCAGGAGATTCGTAATTGTCACAGCATTTGTCCATGTGCAGGCAAGTCCCAGAAACACAGACAGTACAAGCGCACTCATCACCGTCATGATCTCCGGGATTTCAAGCCGGAATACTACTTCCGGCAATTCCTTCAATCCTTCTACTTCAGAGACAATAGACAGACGCGGGATAATCCCGTAACCGGCAGCCACAGACAGAAGCGAAGCCAGAATGGATGACATATATGCGCAGAACAGCGCCACGCCCAGCATCCGCGAAGCATTCTTTCCGAGCCTCGTGATGGACGGCGCGATAAAACCGATGACGATCAGAGGTACACAGAAGTTAATAAGCTCTGACAAAATAAATCTTACAGTTACAACGATATTCATTACAGCGTTGCCGGCGGCCTTTGCGGACTCAATCCCGGCAAGTTGTCCCGCAATAATCCCGAGTACGACTCCCACAACCAGTTTGAACGGAAGGCTGGTAAATATTTTTTTCATGTAAATCTCCATTCCGCCGCCTTTCAGTTGGCGGCACAAATAGTAATGAAAG
>CAMLYF010000031.1:0-35074 GCA_946491795.1 uncultured Lachnoclostridium sp.
GAGCTGACTGTTACTAATAGGTCGAGGGCATAACCAAAGCGGAATAGGTGAAAGATGGATGATTGGTTCTTTGTATGTAGTTTTCAGGGTATATAATCCCTGACAATTAAAAAGTGGCCCAGTGGCTCAGTTGGTTAGAGCGCCGCCCTGTCACGGCGGAGGTCGAGAGTTCGAGTCTCTTCTGGGTCGTCTGTGGGGTCTTAGCTCAGCTGGGAGAGCATCTGCCTTACAAGCAGAGGGTCACAGGTTCGAGCCCTGTAGGCCCCACTTAAAAAATTAAGGATGGATTCCCGAGTGGCCAAAGGGGGCAGACTGTAAATCTGTTGGCAACGCCTTCGAAGGTTCGAATCCTTCTCCATCCAGTATGCCGATGTGGCTCAATTGGCAGAGCAGCTGATTTGTAATCAGCAGGTTATCGGTTCGAGTCCGATCATCGGCTTTGCCTCAGACAGAGGCATTCAGTTAATTTAATATCGCGGGGTGGAGCAGTCTGGAAGCTCGTCGGGCTCATAACCCGAAGGTCGCAGGTTCAAATCCTGCTCCCGCAACTTACACGTGTTTAACGTGTGAAATGCCCAGATAGCTCAGTTGGTAGAGCAGAGGACTGAAAATCCTCGTGTCGCTGGTTCGATTCCGGCTCTGGGCATTTTCTCTGCAAGAAATCAGCCATACGGCAGAGAATATAATTGAATAAGGGCGTGTAGCTCAGGTGGTAGAGCACTTGACTTTTAATCAAGTTGTCCGGGGTTCGAATCCCCGCACGCTCATTTAAATTGAACCGAGGAAGTTATTCCCCGGTTTTTTACTTATAGAAATCTTTTTTTAATATAAGACTTATAGAAGAACAATAAAAAAGCCGGAATCGTTTACCGGCTGAGAAAAGAGGAAATATATATAAAAAAGCATTACAGCTTTGATTGTTTATAATATAACCTTTGATTGTGAGAAATATGTGTCTAATATATAAAAAGGATGTAAAATTATGTAAAGACTCGCGAAATAAATGTATGCCGTATAGTGCGGTTTATTTGTAGAATACGCGGAGAAAATTGTAATATGGAATATTTATACGATAAACTGAAAAAACTTGAAAATTCGGACGTTTACGGCTTCCATATGCCGGGGCATAAACGAAATGGGACACTTACCGGTGCTGATCTGCCTTATGGGCTTGATATTACGGAGATTGACGGATTTGATGATCTCCATCATGCGGATGGCATATTAAAAGAAGCTCAGGAGCGAGCGGCATATATCTGGCATGCAGATGAAAGCCATTATCTGATCAATGGAAGTACGGTCGGTCTTATAAGTGCAATACTCGGGTGTACTCATCGCGGAGATACGATACTTATGGCCCGTAATTGCCACAAATCTGTCTATAATGCGGTCTTTCTCAATGAACTGCGCCCGGTGTATCTTTACCCGCAGCTGTTCTCTTCAGGAGAAAAGGAAGAGGGAGATTTAAACGGGCCTGTTACAGCGCTGCAGGTAGATCATGCATTGAATGATAATCCGGATATCAGGGCCGTAGTCATTACATCTCCTACATATGACGGTGTTGTTTCGGATGTTCGCAGTATCGCAGAGTGTGTTCACAGAAAAGGAATCCCTTTGATTCTGGATGAGGCGCATGGCGCTCATTTTGGATTTCATCCGTATTTTCCGGACAATGGGAATGATCTGGGAGCAGACATAGTCATTCATAGTCTGCACAAGACGCTTCCATCACTTACCCAGACCGCTCTTCTCCACATGAACGGGTCTGTCGCGGACAGAGAGAGGGTGCATATGTATCTTGATATACTGCAGTCCAGCAGTCCGTCCTATGTACTTATGGCATCTATGGATGAATGCGTAAGACTTATGGAAAAGAAGCATAAAGAGATATTTGGAAGATATGTAGATTTGCTGCAGAGAACAAGAGAACAATTAAAGAATATGGAACATCTGAGCTTATGGGAGAGTACTGCCTATGACCGCTCTAAGATACTGATATCTACTGCCGGATGCACAATACAGCGTGAAGAAATGAAAAAGTATACAGGGAAACAATTATATAATAGTATAAGAGGAAAATATTTACTCCAGCTTGAAATGTCTGCACCCGATTATGTAATTGCCATGACAGCTCCGGGGGATACAGAAAGAGGAATGCATAGACTGGTTGATGCTTTATCAGAAATTGATTCAGAACTTGCAAAATATAAAGAAAGTGAATCAATTTATGCAAAAAGCAGAGAGATTGGAATAGAGTTACAGGAAAATCTTCAGATTTATTCAAGTTCAGAAATTAATAAGTTTCGAAATAAAAGAAAAAAGATCTCGCTCGAAGCTTGTGGCGGATATGTCGCTGCGGAATATGCATATGTATATCCGCCGGGAATTCCTTTGATCGTACCGGGAGAGCGGATATCAGAAAAAACGGTGCGGCAGATTGTAAAATATCAGAAAACAGGATTTGATATTCGTGGCATACATGAAACAGGCAGAATTGAGGTACTGGATAATGGGTAAGATTTACTATGTGATGGGAAAGAGCTCTTCGGGAAAAGATACGATATATAAGGAACTGTTAAAGAGACATCCGGAATTCCATACAATAGTTCCCTATACAACACGTCCGATACGTGAGGGAGAACATGACGGTGTGGAATACTATTTTGTAGATGAAAAACGTTTAAAGGAGATGCAGCAGGCAGGACAGGTTATAGAGGTTCGTTCCTATAATACAAAATGCGGGATCTGGACATATTTTACAGCTGACGACGGACAAATCGATCTGGAGCAGTATGATTATCTTGTGATCGGGACTCTGGTCTCTTATGAGGCGATGAAGCGGTATTTTGGGAAAAATGTTCTTGTACCGATCTACATCGAGGTCGAAGACGGGGAACGTCTGTGCCGGGCACTGGAGAGAGAAAAGAAGCAGCAAGTCCCCAGATATGCAGAAATGTGCAGACGCTTTCTGGCGGATGAGAAGGATTTTGCGGAAGACAACCTCCAGCGTGCGGAAATTACGTACAGATTTGAAAATGCAGATCTTTCCGATTGTCTTACAAAAATTGAAAATTATATTGGACTATAACTTCATTTGAGAATGTGTTATACTAAATAAGTAAATTTATGAAAAATAATATACGGCAGGTGATAAAATGAGTGGTTTCAAAGATGTGGTCGGCCACAAAAATATAATTAAGTATATACAGAATGCGGTAACGGCGGACGCGGTCTCTCATGCATACATCCTGAACGGAGAGAGAGGATCCGGCAAGAAGCTGCTCGCAAATCTCTTTGCCATGAGTATGCAGTGTCAGGATCGGGCTGAAGACGGCGATGCCTGTGGAAAATGCCAGTCATGTAAGCAGGCGATGAGCGGCAACCATCCGGATATTATCCGTGTAACGCATGAAAAGCCGAATACGATCAGTGTAGATGATATCCGTGTGCAGGTAAATGATGATATTGTGATCAGACCTTATAGCAGCAAGTACAAGATTTATATTATCGCGGATGCAGATATGATGACTGTACAGGCTCAGAATGCGCTTCTTAAGACGATTGAGGAACCGCCGGAGTATGCGGTGATCATGCTCCTTACAGAAAATGCCGAGGTACTTCTTCCGACGATTCGGTCAAGATGTGTTATGATGAAGCTCCGCAATATCAAAGATCAGCTTGTGAAGAAATATCTGATGGAACAGCTTGAAGTCCCGGATTATAAAGCTGACGTATGTGTGGCATTTGCGCAGGGAAATATGGGAAAGGCTATCATGCTGGCTCATTCTGAATATTTCAATGAGATTAAAGAAGAGGCGGTTCATCTTCTCAGGAACATTGACGAGATGACAGTTCCGGAGCTTACAGAAGCAGTAAAACGCTGCATGACATATAAACTGGAGATCAATGATTATCTGGATATTATCGCAATCTGGTACAGGGATGTTCTTATATATAAAGCTACAAAGAGCGTCGACAGAGTTGTATTTTCTGATCAGATGAAATATATCAAAGAGCGTGCCAGGAAAAGTTCTTATGAGGGGATAGAGAATATACTGGATGCATTGGAAAAGGCAAAGGCAAGAATGAAAGCCAATGTCAATTTTGAGCTGGTGATGGAGCTGCTTTTGCTGACAATAAAGGAGAATTGACAGGATGACAAAAGTAATTGGAGTCAGATTCCGGACAGCAGGGAAGATTTATTTCTTTGCACCGGGCAAGTTTCAGATAAAGCGGGGAGACAATGTCATTGTTGAGACTGCCCGCGGCGTGGAGTTCGGCCGGGTCGTAAGCGGACCGAAGGATGTGAAAGACGAGGAAGTAGTGCAGCCACTGAAGTCTGTAATAAGGATGGCGTCTGACCAGGACCGGCGAACGGTTGAGAAAAATAAGCAAAAAGAAAAAGAGGCGTTTAAAATCTGCCTTGAAAAGATCCGGAAACATAATCTGGAAATGAAACTGATAGATGTTGAGTACACTTTTGATGGTAATAAGATATTATTTTATTTCACGGCAGATGGCCGAATAGATTTCCGTGAGCTGGTGAAGGATCTTGCAGCGGTATTCAGGACCAGGATTGAGCTTCGGCAGATTGGTGTCAGGGATGAGACAAAGATCCGCGGGGGTATTGGAATCTGCGGACGCCCGTTGTGCTGCAGCACATATCTGACGGAATTTTCGGCAGTGTCAATCAAGATGGCAAAAGAACAGAACCTTTCTCTGAACCCGACGAAAATATCAGGTGTGTGCGGAAGGCTTATGTGCTGTCTTACTAATGAGGAAGAGACATATGAGGTACTGAACAGCCAGCTTCCGTCAGTGGGCGATACTGTTACGACAAAAGACGGACTGACAGGAACAGTTCAGTCTTTGAGCGTCCTGCGTAAACTGGTGAAAGTAGTGGTCAATCTTGATGACGACGAGAAAGAGATCAGAGAGTATCCTGCAGAGGAGCTAAAGTTCAAACCACGTAAGAAAAAGAAAAAAGTCTCAAAAGAAGAGATGAAGAAACTGGCAGCGCTGGAAAAAGGGCAAGGAGCGTCAAAGTTAGATGACAAATAACGGGAGAACAGATCTGTTAAAACCGGGAGAACGTCTGGACGACCTGCAGATCGGAGGACTTGAGCTGATTCAGAATCCTTCGGGATTTTGTTTTGGTGTAGATGCCGTCTTTCTGTCAGACTTTGTTAAAGTCAAACCGGGGGAGACGGTGCTCGATCTGGGTACGGGAAACGGAATCATTCCAATTCTGTTATCGGCAAAAACCGGTGGAAAAAAGTTTACCGGTCTTGAGATTCAGGAAAATACTGCAGATATGGCAAGGCGGAGCGTGGCATACAATCATCTCGAAGACCGGATTGAAATTGTGACCGGAGATATCAAAGAGGCGGCAGAGATATTCAAGCCGGCCTTTTTTGATGTCATCACTACAAATCCACCTTATATGCTGTCGCAGCACGGCCTTCGCAATCCGGATGATGCAAAAGCGATTGCGAGACATGAAGTGCTCTGTACACTTGATGATATCCTGCGGGAGAGTATGAGGCTTCTGCAGGATAAAGGAAGATTCTACATGATCCACAGGCCATTCCGTCTGACAGAGATTATGATCAAGATGAATCATTATAAGATAGAACCGAAGCGGATACAGTTTATTCATCCGTATATTGATAAGGAACCGGTGCTTGTACTGATTGAAGGCGTGCGGGGCGCAAGATCAAGAGTGACTGTGGAACCTCCGATCATTATTTACGATAAGTCCGAACAGAAGGATAAATGATGGAGAAATAGCGGAAGATGGCAGGGGACTGCTGTGAAGTCAGGGAAAAAAGAAGGAGAATATCATGTCGGGAACTTTATATCTTTGTGCGACTCCGATCGGCAATCTTGAGGATATGACATTTCGGGCGGTGCGTATATTACAGGAAGTCGATCTGATCGCGGCGGAGGATACGCGCAACAGTGTGAAACTTCTGAATCATTTCGATATCCGTACACCGATGACCAGCTACCATGAGTATAATAAATATGACAAAGGACGCAAACTGGTAGATAAAATGCTTGAAGGCAGCAGTATTGCATTGATAACGGATGCAGGAACTCCCGGAATATCAGATCCGGGGGAAGAACTGGTGCGCATGTGTCACGACGCTGGGATTTGCGTTACGGCGGTCCCGGGACCGGCTGCATGTATCACAGCACTTACCATATCGGGACTTCCGACAAGGAGGTTCTCGTTTGAGGCTTTCCTTCCGTCAGATAAAAAAGAGCGGGAAAATGTACTTCTGACGCTGGAGCGGGAACAGAGGACGATCGTACTATATGAAGCTCCTCACAGACTGGTGAAGACGCTGAAGCTGCTGACGGATCGTCTGGGCGGAGAGCGGCAGGTGAGCGTGTGCCGTGAACTGACAAAGCGCCATGAGACTGTGTACCGTGCCACACTTTCAGAGGCCGTGACATATTATGAGAGCCATGAACCGAAAGGGGAGTGCGTTCTTGTAATAGAAGGAATGAGCCGCCAGGCAATAGAACAGGAAGAAAAAGAGAAGTGGGCGGACATGAGTATAGAAGACCACATGGAATATTATCTTTCCAGGGGATTAGAGCGGAAAGAAGCAATGAAGAAAACAGCGAAAGATCGCGGAGTTTCCAAACGAGAAATTTATAACTATCTTGAGAAAGTAAAAAATTAATTAAGAATAAATATAATCATGAGTGCTTGAACTAACAATAACAGACATCAGGAACTTACCTGATGTCTGTTATTTTTCCGTCTTTCATAAATACGACTTTCTTATTTAGGCTGACAGCCTCCTGATAGTCATTTGTCACATAGAGGACAGTAATGTGAAGCTCTTCATTGATCTTGAGTATGTCGCCGAGCATTTCCATACGCCGGGCGTCGTTCTGCCGCGCAAAGTCTTCATCTACAAGAAGCACTTTAGGCTGGCAGACAACAGCACGTCCCAGTGCAACCCGCTGCTTGTCCGTGTCAGAAAGAGATTTGATCTTTTTGTCAAGAACGTTCGTGAGTCCGAAAAAATCGGCTGCTGATTTTACACGACTGTCAATCACTGTTCTGGGAAGATCTCTAAGCCTCAGACCGAGAGCCATATTGTCATAGGCGTTAAAATGGCGGTACAAGGTGTAGTTCTGAAATGCCATTGCAAGACGCCGGTCGCGGGGCAGGATATCATTGAGCAGATCTTTACCGAGCCAGATTTCGCCGGAAGTGATATCCTCCAGACCTCCGATCATACGCAGGATCGTAGATTTTCCGCAGCCGCTCGGTCCGTGAAAGATAACAAATTCACCGTCTTCTATATGAAGGCTGACGTCATTTACGGAGACGAATCCGTTTGGGTATGTTTTAGTCAAGTGCTCTAATGTCACGCTTGCCATAAGGAAACCTCCATATCTTTTATAACGCAGAAAACTGCGTATTCTGTTATTCTGTACAGATATTTTAGCACAAAGGGAAAGCTCCTACAATCCCAAAGGAAGAAGAAGATCTGCAAGGAACACACTTGCCGCGAGTCCGGCGAATGTAGCGAGCAGCGCTCCGGCTAATGTATAACGGGAATGTTTGACTCCGGCAGTCATGAAATAGACGCTCATCGTGTAAAAGATTGTCTCAGTACAGCACAGTGAGATTGAAGCAATCAGTCCGATACGGGAGTCTGTTCCGAATTCTTTAAAAATATCCAGCAAAAGGCCGGTTGCGGCGGAGGATGAGAACATTTTTACCACAGTCAGGGGCACAAGTTCTCCGGGAAATCCGATCAGTCCGGAAAACTGTCCGATTGCATCAGCTATAAAGTCAAGAAATCCTGATGCGCGCAGAATTCCTACTGCGGCCATAAGACCGATCAGTGTGGGCATAAGACGGATCACTGTGAGAAAACCGCTTTTCGCTCCCTTGATAAAAGATTCGTATACATTGACTCCGTTCATCACTCCATAGACAACGATGCTCAGGACAATAAAAGGAACAAGATAGTCAGAGATATACATTAAAATATTCATAGATGCCTCCGTGGCAGAAAGTGTACTCTTTAACTATATGCACCATTGCTGTGGAATATCGCCGGATAATAAATCATAAGATGCAGTAAAGAGTGTTCTGCAGAGGTTCATATGCTGCATATTGTGAATTCTTACATAAAATCCATTTTTAAATATCAAAAGAAATATATAAATTTCCTGACGCTGGCAGCAGGCTTAACAGGAATGCTGTTATTGTCTGCGTGCGGAGCCCGGAAACCCGAAGACCAGAACCAAAAGTTTGAGGAATATACGAAAGAACTGTTTTGCAGCGAGGTGGCGTCCAACACGATAAATCTGCACTATACGCTTAAGAATCCGGAGGACTATGGCATTACCGGCAGTGAGGTTTCACTGGGCAGTTTTGAGAGCGACACAGATATGATAAAAGCCTCTGCGGAAAATATGTGGCAGTCGCTTCAGAAATTTTCCTATGACGGACTGGATCTGCAGAACAGGATTACATTTGATATCCTAGGGTATCAGATAAAAACGATAGAACGAAATGCGGATTATATATTGTATGAGGAACCGCTGGGACTTGTAAGCGGCGTGCAGACACAGTTACCTGTTGTTCTGTCAGAATACAGATTCTATGACCGGCAGGATGTGGAGACATATCTTGAACTTCTGGAGATGACAGAAGATTATTTTGACAGCCTCATAAAATTCGAGAGAGAGAAGGCGGAGAAAGGTCTTTTTATGGCAGATTATGCACTGGATACTGTTCTCGATCAGTGCAGGGCGTTTCTGGATATGGGAGATGGCAATTATCTGTACTCGACTTTTGCAGATCGTGTTAAAGGTGTAAAAGAGTTGACAAAAGAAGAAATAAGTGACTATATTCAGGACAATGCACTCGCTGTAAGTGATTATATATTTCCGGCATATGAAAAACTGATTTCTGCTCTGGAGGAACTGCGGGGAACCGGGGAGAACGAAAAAGGACTTGTATATCTGCCGGATGGGGCGGATTACTATGAACTGGTTGTCCGGCAATCAACAGGGTCTGACAGGTCGGTGGAAGAAATGGAAGATCTTACACGGCGGCAGATGACAGATGATCTTGAAGCGATGGAACAGGTGCTTGGAATTACCACTGAAGAAGCGCAGGAGGCAGCAGCGGCCATGACACAGGACTCCGCTGAACTGATATTGTCAAAACTGCAGGACGGAATCAAGGAGGCATTTCCGGAGGCACCTGATACAGCACTGGAGATCAAATACGTGCCGGAGGAAATGGAAGAACATCTGAGCCCGGCATTTTATATGATTCCGGCAATTGATAATACGGAAGAAAATGTAATCTATATCAATCGCGCGCATATGAACGATGATCTGACTCTGTTTACGACACTGGCCCATGAGGGATATCCGGGGCATCTGTATCAGACTGTCTATTACGAGAACACAGATCCGGATCCGATCCGCAGTGTGATGGATTTTGGGGGCTATGTAGAGGGATGGGCTACTTATGCAGAGATGGGGAGCTATTATCTGACCCCTCTGTCTAAAGAGCAGGCTGTCCTGCTTCAGAAAAACAGTTCTATCATACTGGGGCTTTATGCTCTGGCGGACATGGGAATCCACTATGAGGGGTGGAGCCGGATGGATACAGTTGCATTTTTCAGTAATTACGGCATCACGGATGCAGAGACGATTGAACGTATCTATGAGCTTATCATCGGATCGCCGGGAAATTATCTGAAATATTATATCGGATATGTGGAATTCCTGGAGCTTAAGAAGGACTGGGCAGAGGAAAAAGGCACGGGATTTTCACAAAAAGAGTTCCATGAGGCTGTACTCGAAGTCGGGCCGGCGCCGTTTGATATTGTGGAAAAGTATATGTGGGAGATGGAAAATTAGTATGCTGAACTATCTGTGGGCGGGAATGATTCTTGCCGGAATTATTTTCGGTGCGTTTAACGGAAAAATGCAGGATATTACAAACGCGGCTCTGGAATCGTCGCAAGAGGCCGTGACTCTGTGTATTACAATGATTGGCGTGATGGCATTCTGGACCGGTATCATGGAGATTGCTTCACGGGCCGGCATCATACAGATGGCAGCACGGAGAATGAGGCCGTTGATCCGGTTTCTCTTTCCGAATCTGCCTGAGAAGCATAAAGCAGTGGAGCATATCTGTACCAATTTTATTGCAAATTTTCTCGGACTCGGCTGGGCGGCTACTCCGGCCGGGCTAAAAGCTATGGAAGAACTCGGTAAACTGGAAGAAGAGAGAAGAAATAAAAAGATTCACGGGTTGGCGAGAAAAAGAGGAATTGCAGGAAATGAAATGTGTACTTTTCTGATCATTAATATCTCATCACTGCAGCTGATTCCTGTCAATGTGATCGCATACCGGAGTCAGTATGGCAGTGTAAATCCGGCCGGGATCGTAGGAGCGGGAATTGTGGCAACGGCAGTGAGCACCGGAGTGGCTGTAATATTTTGTAGACTGATGGACAGAAGACAAAAAAACTTCCATAATGAAAAAAATTTTTTGTAGCCGGCATGTATTTCTCAATGATACAATAGCATAAATGGAAGAAAGGAATAAGAACAAAAATGATGAAAACTAAGATAATGATTCCAAATACTGATATAGAGATCCATCCGCTTGGTCTGGGTACGGCAAATGCGGGTCTTGCATGGGATGGAAAGAACGCAGACAGAATATTTGATGCGTTTCTGGATATGGGCGGCAGCCTGATCGATACGGCTCATGTATATTCTGACTGGGTGAAACCGGAACGCGCGAGAAGTGAGCGTGTTATAGGGGACTGGCTGGAACGCAGCGGTAAACGAAACTATATTGTACTTTCAACCAAAGGCGGGCATCCGGATATGACAGTTCCGAATCCTGATACACATATCAGCAGAATGAGAAAAGAGGATATGGAATCAGATCTGGATTCATCTTTAAAACAGCTTCGGACAGACTATATCGATATCTATTTTTATCACAGAGACGATGAGAGACAGTCGGTAGAGGAGCTGATCGAAGTAATGGAGGAGTTCCGCCGGAAAGGAAAGATCCGCTATTATGGATGTTCGAATTGGACAGCTCCCAGAATGAAAGCGGCCGACCGGTATTGTTCGGAGAAAGGATACAGAGGTTTTGCTGCTAATCAGGCGCTTCTGAATCTGGGATATAAATATATGAATCCTCTTGAGGACGATACGCTTGTGTATGCAGATGAGGAGATGCAGCAGTACCACCGGGAGCATACCGGGAATCTTCTCATGCCGTATATGGGGGTGTGCGGAGGGTTCTTCCATAAGTATATCGGGCAAGGTCCGGATGCAGTCAAGAGGAGTCCATATTATACAGAAGGAAACCTGAAAGTGGCAGAAAGAGTAAAAGAGCTTTGTGATAAATATCATGCGACGGTATCGCAGGTAGTGCTTGGCTTCTTCGGACAGCAGGACTTTGACTGCGCACCACTGTATGGACCCCAAAATGCAGATCAGATAGAAGAGGCCATGAAAGCATTTGAGATTCCGTTTGAGAAAGAAGATTATATGTTTGACGTTTGACATTTAATAAAAAAAGTGCTTGCAATTCTGATTTGGCTGTGGTAATATAAACAACGGTCACTGTAGAGACGGTGACCGTATAGTGGCCCCGTGGTCAAGCGGTTAAGACATCGCCCTTTCACGGCGGTAACACGGGTTCGATTCCCGTCGGGGTCATTGCGCGTAAGCAGCTAACAACAGTTGCTGAGTGCTCATAATAAGGCGCAGTAGCCAAGTGGTAAGGCGTGGGTCTGCAACACCCTGATTCACCGGTTCAAATCCGGTCTGCGCCTCTCAGGAAAAAAGAAATATTATCTGATTTTATACAGTATTCATGCAGAAAGCCCGAAAATTAATGTTTTCGGGTTATTTTTTTGTTTCCTGAGGTTTGCAAAAATGAGATATCAGTTTCTTTACCGGAAATCTCTTTTTCTATTACTTTTTATATTTGCTTTAGGGGGAGTCTCCAGATTTGATGTAAAAGCATTTTGACGGGGATTTTTAATGTGTAAAAAAAGTTTGATAGACAATGATTATTCCGTTGTTTATTATATAGATAGAAAAGGGGGGCGGGGCAGTGGATATAGGAGGTAAGATCAAAAGCGCAAGAATAAGCGCAAATCTCACACAGGAACAAGTTGCTGACTTTCTGAATGTTAGCCGACAAACTATATCTAATTGGGAAAACGGAAAAACCTATCCTGATATTGTGAGCGTTGTTAAAATGAGTGACTTATATGGTATTAGTCTTGACTACCTTCTGAAGGAGGGAAAGCCTATGTCAAACTATTTAAATTACCTGGAAGAAAGTACAAATGCCGTAAAAAGTAAGAACAAATTGTCTGCAGTAATTCTGATTGCTGTATACCTGGGAATATGGACAATTTCTCTCCTTTCATTTTGGTTATTTAATAGTGGTTCGGACGCTTTAGGATATAGCATTATGTATTTGTGGATATTGCTTCCGGTTACTATGTTCGTTGTTTCATTTATAATCGGTATAAACAATTATTGGGGACGGAAAAAGTGGTTTATTACGATTGGTCTTGGCATTACGTATATGCTTGCAGAGTATGGAACTTTCAGCGCAGCTAATATGATTTCATTTGGCAAAATCAATTTACCAGAATTTATAATGATACCGATGGGGGCTGGAATTTCTTTACTCGGAATGGGGATGGGTACTGGTTTTAAATATTGGGTTCATTTTAGAGGCGATAACAATGGATAAATATTCTAAAGGGGAGGAATAAAAAAGACTGTCAGGAAATAAATAGTTTCAACCAGAGGCGGGTGGGACTTATATGAGTCGCACTCGCCTCTATGTTGTGTAACAGAAAAATAACTATCCGCTGTGCAGAAGAAACGGAACAGAAATTTTAGAAGCAATAGAATATTGAAAATGTTTGTGAGTTTATGGAACAGCATTATGCGCAGCGTAACTGTCCGGATCAGATCTGCCGGGAAATATTTATGAAAAAGAATGAAATGGGAGAAAGAAAACATGGAACAAAGTAAAGCATCGGGGCATCTGTCAGCCCTGCTCACGATTATAATATGGGGTACGACTTTTATTTCCACAAAAGTGCTTCTTGTGGATTTTCAGCCCATTGAAATTCTCTTTTTCCGCTTTGTAATGGGGCTGATCGCTCTGCTGCTTGTCTGCCCTCATCGCATGAGAGGAACCACACGCAGGCAGGAACTTACTTTCGCGGCAGCAGGATTATGCGGAGTGTGTCTGTATTATCTGCTGGAGAATATTGCGCTGACTTATACAATGGCATCTAATGTAGGAGTGATCATTTCCGTGGCTCCGTTTTTCACGGCGATTCTGGCTCACATATTTTTGAAACAGGATGAGAAGCTCAGGGCGAATTTTTTCATCGGCTTTCTTATTGCCATGGTTGGAATCGTGCTGATCAGCTTTAACGGCGCGGCTATGGAGCTTAATCCTGCGGGAGATCTGCTGGCGCTTCTGGCTGCATTTATATGGGCGTGTTATTCAATCCTGACGAGAAAGATAAGCAGCTATGGTTACAATACCATTTTGACGACCAGACGGATATTTCTTTACGGCATCCTGTTTATGATACCGGCTCTTTTCCTGTTTGATTTTAAACTTGATCTGATGCGGTTCACAAATCCTGTTTATTTACTGAATATTCTCTTTCTGGGGCTGGGAGCTTCTGCACTGTGCTTTGTTACATGGAACTTTGCGGTAAAACTGCTGGGGGCAGTAAAGACAAGTATTTATATTTACCTTACTCCGGTTATTACCATCACTGCTTCTGTACTGATCCTGCATGAGCCGTTTACGGCGCTGACCGGAGCCGGGACTGTGCTGACATTGGCCGGGCTGCTGCTTTCCGAGGGCAAACTATTCAGCAGAAAAGAGAATTCATAAACAAAGCCTTAGGAAGAACGTCGCTCCTCCGCCTTCCGTATCTTTAAAGCCGATCTCCCCGCCCAGCATTTTTGCCAGTTCTTTTGCAATGCTTAAACCCAGACCGAAATGAGATTTGTCTGTGCGTGATTTATCCCCGCGGTAAAAGCGGTCGAAGATAAATGGCTTATCTTCTTCCGGGATTCCTTTCCCGTGATCTGTGACAGAGAAGGTCAGCTCTTTTTCACTTAATGTGGTCATGATCTGTATTGAACTGTCTTCCGGGGAATAGCAGACCGCATTATCCAGAAAAATGCTCAGGATCTGGAAGAGCCGCTCCCGGTCAGTAGTAAGGACCGGATACGCATCTTCACTCAGATTGAGATCCAATCTTATCTTTTTACTGATGCATACCGGTTCATAGGCTTCGTACAGTGTGATCAGCAGAGTGTCCATATTGATCTCGCTTTTCTGGATGGTCCACTTGTCTGCGTCCGATGAGGCAAGCAGCAGCATATCCCGCACAAGCCGGGACATCCGGCCGCATTCTGTGTCAATGACATCCAGACAGGTCTGTGCCTGCGGGTCATTACTGTCATGGATCTGCATTTCCTGCAGGGCTTCTGTATTTGCCATGATCACAGCGAGCGGAGCTTTCAGCTCGTGAGAAGCAGCAGCCACAAAATCTTTCTGGCTTTTGATCATTTCTTCACTAGGGGCAAAGGCTTTTTTCAAAAGAAAACGGCTGACAAATATAATAACAACAAAAGAAAGTATCCATATCCCAAGATACAGAGGCGCCTGATGCAGAAAGAGAGACAAGACAGACCTTTTCGGATAAACAAGAGTAAGGGAAAGGCTGTCTCCTCCCTGTGTGCTGACGGTGGCAGGGATAGCGTAATAGTGATCGTGATGCAGCCCTTCTAATTCTATATAGCCGCCCTGCTCTGTGACCTGCCTTGTGCTCTGGAAACCGGCAGCATTTTGTATACCGATGCTCTGATCAGCTTTCTGCAAAAGAATATCGAAGTCCGTGGGAAAGTTGGGTCCGCTTTTGTACAGGAGCTTTCCTTCTGAATCCCAGAGAGCGGCATATACATGCATCTGCTTTTCATAATCAGAAAGAACAGTCTCCGGCTGTTCGATATCAGCTTCTAACTGATAGATGATCAGGGAAGCCATACGCTGGGTATAGGTCGCATCAGCGGTCTGGGATGACTGATATGTGTTCCAGAAGGAAAAGGATAAAATCAGTAAGATGAGCACCATCAGGATCCCGGTCATAATAATATGAAGCCTGTTCAATAATTTCTTAAGCATTCTCTTTCTCCTATCTGGTAACAGTCCAGCACGCGCCATTCGTAAAACCGCACTTCGTGCTTATTGCGGCTGCCGCCGCTGTTTTACTCATTGACGGGCGCTCAGCTCATCTGAATACCAGTCAACGGATTCTTATGCGAGCATAAATCCGTCGACTGGCATCAGATGGCTGAACTGTTACCAAATCTGTACCCCGTTCCGTAGATGGTCTTAATCGCGCAGCAACTTCCCAGCTCTTTCAGACGTTTCCTGAGAAATGAGACGTAATTGTCAACATTTCCAGGCGCGATATCAGAATCGATCCCCCAGACAGTTAAGATCAAATGTTCCCGGGAGAAAGTTGTATCCGGCTGTTTCATCAGCGTATACATCAGGTCGGTTTCTTTGGCTGAGAGATCTAATTCATGTCCTTTACACGTCAGACGCCGGTTCTCCCGGTCAAACTGCAGATCTGCATAGGTCAGAAGTTCCGACTCCTGTGTATTACCGGATCTCCGGGTCAGCGCCCGTATCCTTGCCATTAGTTCTCTGATATGGAAAGGTTTTACCAGATAATCGTCTGCTCCGCCGTCCAGACCTTCAATTCTGTCATCGATCGCCGCCATTCCCGTAATAATGATCACAGGAATCCGGATGCCCTTTCTCCGCATTGCCTTGATGATAGTCAGACCGTCAATCACGGGGAGCATCCGGTCAACGATGGCGAGTTCGTAGCCGCAGTCCGTATTCAATGCATATCTAAAAGGGAAGGACGTAAATTCTTTTGAGGTGAGAGAATTAGTCGGGGAATATGATTTTGTCACAAAACAGATGTTTCAACTACCGAATGTGACAGATATAGTGCTTGAAATAGCGGATGCTTATCGGACAAATCCGGAAATACAGGCGGCACAGGATTCTGTTTACGGAGAAGGAACGACGGAGTTTATCGGACGGGCGATGGAAGCCTTTTATGGGAAACCATAATCAGAGATCATAACTACGGATTAAAGATGCCGGAGTCGGGTACAGGGCTCCGGCATCTTTGATGACAGTAAAATATTTAAACTTTATCTATTGTAGTTTGGAGCGGCCTTTTGTGATAGAATGAAACGAGGAAAAATAACAAAAGTCTGTGAGGCGGAAAAATGTTAGAATTGGATAAGACAGGAATAAAGCCGGTTGTTTTGGCTGAACTTATTTCAATTGCAGAGAGACATCATATTGAGAAATTAATTTTATTTGGTTCCAGGGCAAGGGGAGACTTCAGGAGAACAAGTGATATCGATCTTGCGGTTTCAGGAGGAGACTTTGCCCGGTTTGCTCTTGATGTGGAAGAAGAAACATCAACTCTTTTAAAATACGATTTTGTGGATCTGGATCGGAATATTCAGGAGGAACTCCTGAAATCAATTGAAAAGGAAGGAGTAGTGATCTATGAAAAAATATGATAATTTCTGTGCGGCACTGACAAATATGAAAGAAATATATAACTATGAAGAGCCCTATGATACGGTTGTCCTGACAGGACTTGTCGGTCTGTATGAGATTTGCTTCGAGCAGTCATGGAAAATGATGAAAGAGATCCTTGGGGTCCATGGCTATGAGGAAAGCGCGACCGGGTCACCGAAGACAATCCTGAAAACAGCTTATCAGGCGGGAATGATAAAAGATGAGGCTTTATGGCTCAGGGCGCTTCAGGAAAGAAATAATGTGTCTCACTCCTACAATAAAGAAATTGCTCTGGAAATTGTAAGACAGGCAAAAGATGATTTTTATCAGATGTTTTGCGAACTGGAACGGGAGATAGAGCTACGCTGGCTATAGAATAATTACTGAAATATTATGGAAGGAAAAAGCTCTGGAAGTAACAAAAATCCGGGAAATACAGGCGGCACAGGATTCTGTTTACGGAGATGGAACGACGGAGTTTATCGGACAGGTGATGGAAGCCTTTTATGGGAAACCATAATCAGAGATCATAACTACGGATTAAAGATGCCGGAGTCGGGTACAGAGCTCCGGCATCTTTATTGACGGTTTCATAGATATTATCAATGTTTCATTAAAACTGATACAATTGAAAATAAGATGAACCTTTCTGACTGACAGATTGTATCTGTATATGAAAAGAAACACTTTTCCGGTCAAAACAGGTCTGAGTGTACAGGAAGGAGGGGCGGGAGTGATTGACGAATATATCAGAAAGCATGGAAAGCGCCTTTTTGGATTATGCCTGACGCTCTGTGCTGATTATTCAGAGGCAGAAGATTTGTATCAGGATACATGGCTGAAAGTCCTGAAAAATATACCAAAGTATGATCCGCAAAGAGCATTTGAACCCTGGCTGACAAAAATATGTGTTAATACTTATCGGAATACATTGAGACGCATCACCCGCAGTCCGGTACTCAGTTTCAAGGATACACAGGAACAAGAACGGCTGATGCACTCTGTCCCCGCACCGGAAGAGAAGGATTATGAGCCGCTTTACGAGGCGGTGCGGAATTTGCCGGAGAAACTGCGGCTGACAGTTATTCTGTTTTACTTTGAAGATATGGACATTCAATCCGCAGCAGAGGTACTGCAGATACCGCCGGGAACTGTGAAATCACGTCTGTATAAAGCAAGAAATATATTGAAGGAGGTGCTGGGCGATGAGACAGATTTATGATTTTGAACAATATGTACCGCCTGTACTAAATGAAGCTATACTGCAACATGAGCTTGAGAGAAGGCAATTGCGAAGACAGATAATTCTTTTGGCATTGGCGGTGGTACTTTCTCAGACAGCGACGGTGCTGTCGGGAGTGCTGGTGCGGGAGTTGCTGCCTGTAGTTTCAACCGTTTGTTTTGGATATACAGCGATATCTGCTGCGGGCAGTGTCGTGATTGCAGTTGTTTATTCATATAGGAAAAAAGGAGGCGATGAGGTATGGCAGTTGGTGTAATGATTTCTATATTTGTGATAGCAATGATAATCCCGGTACTGATCGGAGTCTATGTATACCGGGACGCGTCAGACCGGGGAATGAATGCAGTTCTGTGGACTCTTGTGGCGGTGCTGGCGCCTTCACTGATCGGGTTTATCATTTATTTGTTAGTGAGGAGCAGTTATTCGAATCTGAAATGCCGGGTGTGCGGAACCAGAGTGAGGGAAAACTATGTGGTATGCCCCGGCTGCGGTACAAAACTTAAACCTTGCTGTCCGAACTGTTCTGCACCGGTAGAACCCGGATGGAAGGTGTGCCCCAGATGTGCCGCCCCGCTGCCGGAACATCAGGATAACATTTCAGCTCCTGTAAAAAAGAAAGACCGGACTCTGGTATGGATTCTTACTGCGGTGATCCTGATCCCCATTATCATGATACTGCTGGCGCTGATTACTTTTTCCATAGGAAGTACGATGACATCCGCTGTAGCTGTTTTCCCTGTAGATGATTATGTACAGGAGACTGGAAATGCACAGATAGAAGACTGGATACAGGAGAAGAGTATTGATATTAACGAAGCGATTGTTCTTCGATATGAGAACGAGACAGAGGATGAGACATACACGGAATATCTGATTTATATGCCTGCCCTGTCAGAGGAGGCGGAGTATTCGGTAAACTCCGGAGATGGATTTTTCAGAGATACGATTGAACTGGATGTCGAAAAGGAAAACGAGGGAAACGGTAATGCTTTGATGTTTATTTCCTGCACATCTGACAGAACGGTAGATCTTGAGATTGTGTGTGCAGGTGAAAAAGTACAATATGAAATCGAAGAAGCAGACCATCCACTGTATTGACTATTTACTGGTTGTATTTCATCTACCCTGTATCTTGACTACAACAATCCTCTTTTTTATAATAATTCTGGTGCGCTCTGAGCGGCTTTTCGCGGCGGAGCGTCACCGGAATTTTTAGTATCTTGAGGATGACAGTAAAATGTTTAAAATAGCGATCTGCGATGACGAGGAAATACTGATCAAGGAGTTACGGGAGTGTCTGGCCAGATACAGCAAAGAGACAGGCAGGGAGTTCTGTTATTTTGAATATCATGACGGCACTGAGCTCCTTAAGAATTATCAGCCGGATTTTGACCTGATCTTTATGGATATCAAGATGGAGAAGATGAACGGCTTAAAAACAGCGGAGGAGATCCGGAAAGTGGACGGCACGGTGGGGCTTATGTTTCTTACATCTATCTCCCAGTACGTGTGGAAAGGTTATGAGTACGGAGCAGTGAATTATCTGCTCAAGCCTCTGAAATACGGCAGGCTTAAGATGGAATTAGACCGGTATTTTTCACATTATCAGGGAAGGGAGGAGCCCTTTCTCAGTTTTGCCAATGACAGCGGGAAATACAAGGTGTTATATAAAAATATCCGTTATGCGGAGACACATAAGCGAAATGTGCTCCTGCATTTTGAGAATCAGATCCAGGTGATCCACAAAAATATGAAAGAGGTGGCTGCCATACTGGAGACACAGCGGCAGTTCTGCAGATGCCACGCCAGCTTTGCAGTGAACCTTTCATATGTAAAGAGTGTAGAAGGGATGGAAGTCCTGCTTACTACAGGGGAGCGGGTACCGGTGAGCCAGCCGAAATGGAAAGCATTTATGGCAAAGATGGCGGATTTCTGGGGTGATATGCTGTGATCGCTCTGTGTGATTTTCTTACATGGCTCTTTTCATGGGTATACCGGATTGTATTTTTCTGGATCTTACATACCTTTATTCCCCTGAGAAAAGGTATACCGCTGAGAATACTTGCGTTCTTTGCATCGTCCATGTTTACAAGCGTGATCGTTTATCTGAATGATCTGCCCAATATTTTACTGCCGCTGTTTGCTTTCTTTCTCTATGTGTGTATCTTCCATCAGGGAAGAATGACGGAAAAAATAACAACCGTCCTGATCTTTTATCCAATTATGATATCAGTGAATTTCCTGATGCAGAATGTGTTCAGCCAGATATTCTTTGCGGTGACAAATGCGCCTGTCGACCCGGGCCCGGGCTGGACGGATACGGACTGGCTGCTCAGTTCGGCGCTGTATACACTGTCGCATCTGACGAGACTTCTGTTCTGGGTTGGGACCAGCCGTTTCCTGAAAGAACCGCTGCATCAGATCCGTTTTAATCTCAGCGCAAAGATGTGGATGATCGTGGATTCTATTATAACAGTGTCGGCGGTCGCGTGTTTTACGACGCTCTATTTTATAACAGATCATCCGGAGATCGTCTATCCGCTGTGCGTGGCGGCGGTATTTTCAAGCCTCGGCTGTGTTTATCTTGTGGCGTACATAAGTAAGAGTACGCAGGATATGTATAATATGCAGAAGCTGGAAATGCAGCAGAAATATTACGAAGACAAATTAAAAGATGAGGAGCGGGTGCGGGCAATCTATCATGATATGAAAAATCATCTCCTTGTACTTGAAGGCAGTCAGGGAACAGAAGTTACCCGCCGGATGGCGCAGGAGCTGCGCGCGCAGATCGCGGACTATGAAGATTACATCCATACCGGAAATGATTTCCTTGATATCATTATCAGAGATAAGGCGGAAAAATCCCGGGAAAAGCAGATCGATTTCTCTGCTTTTATTGATTTTGGCGATATAGATTTCATAGAGCCGCTGGACATCAGCACCCTTTTCGGCAATGGAATCGACAATGCCATTGAAGCGAGCGGAAAACTGCCGGAGGATCAGAGAGTTATCGCAGTGAAAGCAGGGCGGGTGAATGATTTTATTTCCATTCTGATCGAAAATAATTGTATGGAAGAACAGGCTGCTGATAAGACTGGGAAACATCGGACGACAAAGGCTGACAGCTTCCTGCACGGATTCGGTATCGCAAATATGGAAAAGACTGCGGAGAAATATGGAGGAACCTGTACGACAAGGCAGGAAGACGGAAAATTCACATTAAAGATATTGATTCCGGTGATAAAGAAATCATAACAAAGTAAAATGAGGCGGTGGCAGGACCGCCTCTCTGTCAGGATCACAGAGTCGGGAAATTCCCGGCTCTTTTTAAATTTAGTCTTCGAGATACTGCTGGATATGTTCGAGAACCCGCTCAATCTTTTTGTCTTTCTGTGCTGCATCGGAGGATTCTTTCGCTTCCATCAGATCGTCCTTAATGAAGTTCATAAGTAGTTTTAATTCTTTTTCGCTGATTCCCATTTCATCCATGATATACTCCTTTCTCCACCTGCCTGGTTATTAAGCCGCTGAAATATTACGGCTTAACAAAATTATTTCATATAGCGCGCTATATGTCAATCATCATCTTTAGAATTCAGGATCGCATCTGTTTTTTCATTTAAAGCATCAAGATAAAACTGTCTCATACTGGGATATCCTGCTTTGCGTGCCGCTGCCTCATATTTAGTAAATTCATCCGGCTTGACACGAAAACGTATTTCTTTTAGCTTTTCCAGATACTTCATGATCCGCTGTTTTGATTTTTCATCGTATGGCATATTCTGTCACCTCTTACATACAAGTACAATCCTGTATTTTCTATTCCTGAGCATATTGTGAACTGTAATTATTGTATCATAAAACGAATTAGCGCGCTATATGATATGTTTGACAAAGAAACCAAGAATTGTATAATAAAGTCAGAGGCGGCAGAGATGCCCCTCTGTCAGGATCATGGAGTCGGGAAATTCCCGGCTCTTTTTTGATGGCGACCGCTTACAATCCCGGAATGTGCCTTTGGGCACTTCCGGTGATTAAGTTTTACATCCTGAATATTAGTTTTTGCAGTTCCCATTGAAGATTTCTCCGATTTCAATAAGATGTATGTCAGAAGATATTCCCGCACGGGAATTTTAATAAGCCGTGCAGAACACAGGCATAACATATGAAAGGAGAATCAGACATGGCAATCTTAACAGCATCACATTTGAAAAAATATTATGGAAAGGACGAAAGTCTCGTAAAGGCGCTGGATGACGTGAATGTCTCCATCGAGGACGGACAGTTTGCAGCCGTTATCGGGACATCCGGCAGCGGCAAATCCACACTCCTCAATATGCTGGGCGGTCTGGATGTCCCCACTTCCGGCAGTGTCCAGATTGAGGGAAATAAGCTTGAGGAAATGAGCGAGGAGCAGCTCACTGTATTCCGCAGGAAGAGGATCGGATTTATCTTCCAGAATTATAACCTCATTCCCTACCTTACGGCATATGAAAATATCGTGCTTCCGGTAAGGCTGGACGGGAAGAAAGAGGATAAGAAGTTCTTAAAGGAGATCGTACATTTTCTGGAACTGGACGGCAAGCTTTCCAACTATCCCAGCCACCTCTCCGGCGGACAGCAGCAGAGAGTTGCGATCGCGAGGGCGCTTATCACAAAACCGGCGCTCCTGCTCTGCGACGAGCCTACCGGAAATCTGGACAGCAGGACCAGCGATAAAGTGATCGATCTTCTGAAGATGACCAGCGAGAAATTCCACCAGACGATCGTGATGATAACCCATAACCCGGAGATCGCGCAGAAAGCGGACCGGCGGATCCGCATTGAAGACGGACGGATCCAGAGTGATGAGGGCGCACATGAATCAGACAGCAGAGTGACAGCGTAAGGAGGGATTCAGGATGAGTGGAAAGAAAACAGCGAAACAAATGATCTCGCTCATGTCAAAGAAGAGCCTGAGGACAGGCAGGATGCGCAACATTTTTGTTAGTATTACGATCGTGCTGGCGGCAGCGCTGCTGACAGCGATCCTCATGTTCGTACAGGGACAGAGAACCGAGACTGCGCGGCAGCTTATGCATGCCCAGCAGGCAGGATACTATGAACTGACGGATGAACAGGTGCAGGCGCTTGCTTCCGATGAGCGTATCGCATATCAGATCCGGGTGAAAACGGGCGTTCTATCTGACATGGACGGATTCTCCGTGATGCCTTATTACGTGAGTGAACTTTCTGACGAGATCCGGGTGGGAGAGCTCGAAGAGGGCGCTATGCCGGAGAAGGAGAATGAAGTCGCCGTACAGGGAGCTATGCTCGAGCGCATGGGAATCGAGCCGGAGGTGGGCAGCAGTGTGACGTTTGCCTTCTATGACGGGAATGAGGAGACATTTACTGTGTCCGGTATCCTTGCGGGAGGGGAAGGAGCAAAGCAGTTTTCCGTATTCTTTTCCGAAGCGTATGCTGAAAACGGCAGCCAGTTAAAGGATATGCCGTACGAGGTCTATGTCAAGATCTACGGCGCGGCATCCATGTATCCGGACGAACTCAGAGAGGTGATCTATCTGATTGGAAGTGACGCCGGGATCGAGAGAGAGTATGTCAATCCGTCCAAGGCTTATCTGGATTCTCTGTCTGTAGACAGCCAGCAGATCATTCTCTGTGTGCTGGTGGGCGGCGTGATCCTGCTCGCCTGCGTGCTGGTGATCTACGGAGTGTTCTATCTGTCAGTGATCGGCAGGATCCACCAGTTCGGACAGCTCCGCACGATCGGCATGACAAAGAAACAGTTGAAGAAATTTGTCTCAAGAGAGGGACGGCTCCTGTTTTTAAGATCTGTTCCCATTGGCATCATCATCGGCGGCGTGGCAGGATATTTTATGAAACCACAGGGATTCAGTATACTGAATACATTGATCATTGCGGCAGCAGTATTTGTGATCATTTACGTTATTACCATGCTGGCCATGCATAAGCCGGCAAAGATCGCGGGCAATGTGTCTCCTATGGAAGCGCTGCGCTATGTGCCGCAGGACGGTATGAAGCAGACTTCCGGAAGAAAACAGTGCCGTAATCTTACGCCTGCAGGACTTGGCATTATGAATTTCTCCAGAAACCGGAAGAAAACTGCGATCACCATGCTCTCCCTCGGACTGGGGGGCGTCCTTTTCATGACGGCTGCCACCTATATGTCATCATTCAGCAAAGAGAACTATGCAAGGCAGGGAGACTTTCAGGAGGCTGAATTTATTATCAGTTATTCGCCGTCCGCCATTGAACTGAACGAAAATGGGCTGAGCGGAATGCAGGCTGAGACACCTCTGGGAGATGAGATGATCGGACAGATCACTTCCATCGACGGTGTGGAGAAGGTAACTGAGCGCAAAGGGTTCGGCGTGCAGTATGATTTCCCGCAGCATGACGAATACGGAAGCAATGATATCATTTATCCTCTTACAGAAGAAGAGATGCAGGGGATCGACTCCTATGTGACAGAAGGTACAGCTGACACGGAAGCGCTTTTGAGCGGAGAACAGGTGCTCGTAGCGGGAAATGATACGGTGGAAGAGATCTACGGCTGGAAATTCCAGACAGGAGATAAAGTGACTCTTCACTATTATGACGGCAGCGGCATGGCAGAAAAGGAAGTGGAGATCGCGGGAATACTCAGCGCTGCATTTGACCGGGATCATAACGGGATCGAAGGCTGGTTCGTCATGCCGGAGCAGGCGGTGCTTGACTGGCTTTCCTATGACAGTATCAACAGCAGTCTCCTTATCAGCACAGATCCTGCAAAAGAGGCTTCGGTGGGAGAACAGCTGGACCAGATCGTCGGAGAAAGGCCGGAGCTTACAATGGAAACGCTGGCACAGCGCCGTATCGCGTACGGGCAGAGTGCGGACCAGATATTCGGGGCTATCAGCGGCCTTGCCATATTTATCATGATGTTCAGTATCCTCAGCATGATGAATACGCTCATTACAAACATCGTGACCCGCAAGCAGGAGCTTGCCATGCTGGAGTCCATCGGCATGAGCAAAAGGCAGATCCGGAAGATGCTTCTGGGAGAGAGCCTGCTCCTTGTAGGCGTGACAGTGGGCGTGACCATGACCGTCGGGACTCTGTGCGGATATATCCTCTGCAGTATGCTCCGGGGGATAGGCGCCGTCTATATGCAGTTCAGATTTCCGTTTGAATTCGCACTTGGATATGCCGCAGTGCTGATCCTCGTGCCGCTCCTTATTACGGTTGTTTCTATGAAGAGCTTTGCCAGAGAGGCGCTGGTAGAGCGTTTAAGAGGGATGGAGTGCTGATGTATGGCTTTAAAATGCCGGCAGATCAAAATGAAAAGGCTTGTTATAAAATACAGATCACAGGGGTGTATGATTTGCTGCTCATTATATCCCCGGATATGATAGCTGCTCTGATTGCAGAGATGCGCAGATTCGATACAAGGGAAATGACCGTTCCGGCGGAAGAGGTACTTCTGCCGGAATATGCTGAATATCTGATAAGAGTCATGGAGGCAAACGAGGACGGTAAAAATATCTATGACATGGCGGTGGAACAGTTCAGATATCTTGAAGTAGAACAGAGTTCGTGCTTTGAAAAAGTCAACGTTACAGGGGGAAATAAGACTCAGTTTGATTTGGAGGCGGGAGAAAACTTCTATATGCTTGTCAGGAATACAGAGAGTCGGTTCCGGTATGTGTTTTGTGATGAAGATGGGGCGGAAGTCAGTGTACTGCTGGAATATATAAAGTGAAAAAGGGATATTCGGACTTTCCTTTTCAAGGGAAAGGCCGAATGTCCCTTTTTCTGTAGTTAAAATGTGATCTGTTTATTTTGTGACAGGTATCGGGGCATATGCGGTTAAGATGCTACGCGAAATTTACAAAGGCTTTTCTGGAACAAACAGACAGTACAACCAAAAAAGGGGATTGCTATCACGGCAACGTGATGGTGTATGCTCGGATATGTGGGGAAAGGAAAAGCCTTAATGAAAAAAACAAAAGAGATGAGCAAGCTGGCTGGGGTCAGCAGGCGAACGCTACAGTATTACGATGATGAGGGGTTACTTATAACTGAAAGAACTTATGACAATCATCGACTGTATGGCCGCCAGGCAATGGAAAGAATCTGGGAAATCCTTGTATATAAGGAGATGGGATTTGAACTTAAAGAAATCAGAAAGATATTAACAGCATCAGAGTCCGAGAAGAAGGAGTATTTTATGAAACTGATAAAAAATCTTGAAGAAAAAATAAATGATTTGGACGGACAGGTAAAATTTATTTCCATGATTATGGCACAAGGATTTCCCAAAATGCCGGAAGAAAGCTCGGGTATCACGTACTCACGTAGAATTGCAGAGTTAAGAAAGGAATGTGTGAAACATTAAAGCAGAAGAAATAATTCTGGAATTCCGAGAGGATACAGCAGATATTAAAGAGCAATAAAAAATAACAGGGCACTGGCGTAAGGCCAGTGCTTCTGCTTTGATAAAAGAGTGCAAAAAATGATACAAATTTTGAGAAGAGGATTTAAAAATCATGCTATCTCATGTAATATTAAGTATGAAGTTCAGACGAAGAAAGTAAATATATGAGGAGAAGGGAAGGTATGGATATAAAGAATGTACAGAAGGTAATAAAGAAAACAGCGGATGGTGCGGGGAAGGCAGTAGTAGATGCATCACGGAAATCAAAAGACAATTTGACCAAAACTGCGGTTTCTATAAAAGAAAAGTCGTCTGCAGCTGTGAATAAAGTAATGGATGTCAATGGAGACGGACAGGTTGATATTGAAGATGTAATCATAATGAGTTTAAAAATACCGGGAATCTGTATCAATCGGGATGAATTTTTACGTAGTGAATTTTTGAAAGATTTCCCGAAAGAAATCATAGATGATGCAATTGAATACAATCCTGCACATTCAGGGATTACAACGGATCAGATTGAAAAATATGCGGATGAAGTTATAAAATTTGAAAGAAATTGTGTTACAGGCATTTCCGCTGCCTTATCTGCTCCGGGCGGTTTTGCGATGGCAGCGACAATTCCTGCCGATATTGTCCAGTACTATGGATATATGCTTCGTGTCACACAAAAATTGTTATATTTGTATGGGTTTCCGCAGATTGACGTGACAGAAAAGGGAAGAAAATTTGATACAGAAACACTGAATATCCTTACGCTCTGTCTTGGAGTAATGTATGGCGTGGCAGGAGCGAACAATGCATTGAAAGCAGTCGCAAAGGCGCTTGGCACAGGTGTTCAGAAACAATTAATGAAAAAAGCGTTGACGAAAGGCACTGTATATCCAATTGTTAGAAGCGTTGCAAAGTGGTTTGGCGTAAAAATGACAAAAGAAGTTTTTACAGGATTTTTCAAACATGCTATTCCGGTTGTGGGCGGCGTTATAGGCGGGGGCTTGACATATATGTCATTCAAACCGTGTTGTGACAAATTAAAGAAGTCATTACAGGATACTATTTTAAGTAATCCGGATAAAAAAGAAACTGACTCGGTTATTGATGTGACGGAAGGAATAGAAGAAATGGAAAGTTTGAACGAAAGAGAAGAGGAATAAAAGGGATGGGAAAGGAAAAAACAGCTAAATCGAAACTTCTAAAATACTGGTTGTCTAAAACGGCGGTAAAGGTTATTCTTGTTATAGCAGTGTTTGCAGTTATTTGTGTAGGTGTTGGAAGTTATTTTATGACGAGAAGTAAGACTGCAAAAATCGGTTTTGAGGATATTGGAGAACTGGCAACGCAGTCAGCCCGTACGACAGAAATTAGTACGCTTGAAGGTTCCAGGGATCTATTTGGTGTGACTATCCCTTTTACACAGAGCAAATACATCTTTAGCTATGATGTGGAGATTAAGGCAGGATTTGATTTTACTCAAATTGAATGGTCATTAAACGACTATACGATCGAAGTAAAACTGCCGGAAGCTAAGATTCTGAGTTCAGAGTTAGATACTGATTCTTTTGAAGTTTATCTGGAAGACGAAAGTATTTTCAGGGAGATTACGCTGAGTGAAACAAATGAGGCCATACAGGAATTGGTGAAAAATGCAGAGGAAGATGCTGTGGCAAACGGGATTCTTGAAAATGCCCGGGCAAATGCGGAGACGATACTTACAGGATTTTTCGCCAGCGCATATGATCTAGATGAATATGAAATTGTATTTACTGACAAATAGTAAAAAGATAAGGAGGAGACGAACGATGAAGAAAAAACTGCTTATCGCATTAGGAATTGTTGTGGCTGTAATTGTATTGTTCTATTTCGGTTTGTTCCTGACTGCATAGTTTGTAGAAAGGCAGCTTGTCATTTCCACCCTTTCTGCGTATACTGTACGTGAACTAACAAAGGGGGAAGCGGCGGTTTTTGAGAGTGTCCGCTGCGCACAAAAGACGATGAAGACAAGAAAACAGATGAAACGGCTCGGGAGGATGTCCCTGAAAAAACACTATGTGATCTTCGTGGCAGCCTGCCTGATCGCGGCGTTTCTGGCATCAGAGTTCACCAGTTCACTGAATTTCTCCACAGCACAGAATTATGAGGCAGCCTATGATCAGGTGCAAAGGGATTTAAGCGGAGACGGAACCTATACAATTAAGAGCAGAGTGGACAGTATCGGCTGGGGAGACGTGATCCGGATTATAGTAGAGGATAATATGCAGGCCGGGAAGGAGATGTCCCAGGAGATACAGCAGAATGCCATCGAAGATTCCGAAAAGGGAAATCCCATGTTCGGACGTACGCGGGGCGTACTTTCAAATATAGTGAATCAGGTCAGTTCGGGCTCGATCATTGTGACCGCGGCAGCTGCCATCGGTTCGATCACCGGATCAGATAATCTGGGAATCCTGATTCTGATCATTATTGGAGCTTTGGGGATATTTATTTTCTGGTTCTTAATCCAGAATACATTCCCGGTAGTGATCAGGCGTGTATTTCTTGAGGGAATGATCTATGACAGAGTGACGACACAGCGGTTTGTATTCCTTCTCCGTGTGAAGAAATGGCTGAAGGCCTCATGGATCATGTTTGTGAAATATGTTTACTATTCGTTGTGGTGTCTGACGATTGTAGGAATCGCGGTCAAGTATTACTCCTACTTCCTTGTGCCGTATATTGTGGCGGAGAATCCGGACATGACGGCACGGCAGGCGATCACATTGTCCAGAAAGATGATGAAAGGACACAAGTGGCAGTGCTTTGTATTCGAGCTCTCTTTTCTCGGGTGGGAAGTGCTTGGAGCGCTTACTATGGGAATCTTCAATATCCTGTACACAAATCCGTATAAAGTGGCAGCCTTTACACGCTACTATGCGGAATTAAGGGCAGAGGCCATAGAAAAAGGAATTCCGGGATCGGAACTTCTGTATGACACTTATCTCTATGAGAAAGCAGAATCCTATGTGATCGCGGCGAAATATCCGGATGTGCTTAAAGTGATGGAGCAGCCGGAAGATACAGTAGAGAAACTGACTGGCTGGCGTGGTTTTCTGGCACGTAATTTCGGAGTTCTCCTCCTGAGAAGAGAGCAGGAGCGTGCATATGAACGGCATCAGGCAGATTATGTCAGGGTTCATTCTATGATTGACGATGTACAGAGAGAGGCTTATCCGGTACGGCTTTATCCGATTCCGGAAGAGGAGCGGCGGAAACTCGTACAGTCATTGAACTATATGCGGCACTATTCGGTATGGTCTCTGATCACGATCTTTCTGAGTATGTCAGTGTTTGGCTGGCTTTGGGAAGTGGGAATGCACCTTGTGTCCTATGGTGAATTCGTCAACCGCGGCGCTCTGCACGGCCCATGGCTTCCGATCTACGGTACGGGAGCTGTTCTCATCCTGACGGTGCTGAACCGTTTCCGTAAAAACCCGGCTTTGGAGTTTGGAGCAACGATCGTGCTTTGCGGTTTTCTTGAGTATATGACTTCGCTCATTATGGAGATTGCCACAGGCGGTACAAAATGGTGGGATTACAGCGGATATTTCCTGAACCTGAATGGCAGGATCTGTGCCGAAGGACTGCTCGTGTTCGGCATCGGCGGATTGGCGATCGTCTATGCCATCGCTCCTATGGTCGATGACCTGGTGAACAGGTTCAACGAAAGGAAAGTCAGGGCTGTCTGCACGGTACTGATGGTACTCTTCTTTACAGACATGGTGCACTCCCAGATCCATCCGAATACAGGGAAAGGAGTCACAGATATAGAAGAGGCGCGGGAAATGCATTCCATACAGCAAATATCCGATAAACAGATACAAGTATAAAACAATTATAAAGACGGGGGATGGCCTTATTGGTCATCCCCTTCGTCTTGTCGCCACATCCTGAAACCGGAAATAATCCGGGCGGTGGCGAGATTGTGTAAATTCGAACTGCACCCCGTCATCGTTAAATGTCTGGCTGGTGATCACGGCCATGCAGTTGTAGTCTTTCATATCAATATATTTCTCATCGATCTGCGTCACGTGTTCGACGGTGAGTGTCCGTTTACTCGTGGCGATGGTGATTCCCAGTTCTCCCTCAATATAATCATAGATAGAATGACTGGCAATCTCGGGAGTCAGTCCCTTGATCAGCTCTTTCAAAAAATAATTGTGGTTGAGGATCAGGGGCTTTCCGTCCAGTGAGTGAAGCCGCTGGAGATAGTAAAGTTCTGTTCCTTTTTTAAATCCTGTCTTTTTCTCTATTTTTTCATCTGCGGTGATCTCAGCGAACTGAAGCACCTTTGTAAATGCCTCCTGATGGTTGCGGATGGCAGATTCTTTGAATGATTCAATACCGCCCACGGTAAACGAAGTCTGCTCGATGGGCTGGAAAATATTTCTTACTCCCTTGCCGTGCATGGGCTGTACATATCCGTCGGCGGTAAGCTCGGCCAGAGCGCGGCGGACTGTATTGCGCGAACAGTCGTATTCCAAGATCAGAGCGTGTTCAGACGGCAGCATTTCCTGATAAGTATAGTATTCTGTCTCGATCTTTTCTTTTAAGTCTCTGTAAATATAGTCGTATTTTGCTTTCGGCATAAACTCACTCCTTCCCTTGATATCTTGTTTAAACATCAATTTGTTTAAACAACTCTTATTATAGAAATCCATATTCTTAAAATCAAGCTAAAAATACCTTAAGAGCCTATTTCAGAAGAAATCCACAAAATCCTTTCATCGCTTTTGTGGATAATGACAGAAAAAAATTATTTCTCAAAAGCCGGTTGACTTGTTTAAACAAGAGTGATATATTCAAGATGTTCAAACAAGTTCGACTTGTAAAAAGAGTGTTTCAGGGAATACTGAAACAAGTAAGAAAGAGAGGAAGAGAAGCGATGGGAAAGTATGATAATGATGTAAAACGTCTGCTTGAACTCGTAGGAGGCAAGGAAAATATTCAGGCTGTCTCCCACTGTATGACAAGGATGAGATTCGTCCTCATCGATCCGAAGAAAGCGGATGAAAAAGCAATCGAGGAACTGCCCAGTGTAAAGGGTACATTTACACAGGCGGGACAGTATCAGGTCATCATCGGAAATGATGTGGCTGTATTCTACAATGAGTTTACCAAGTATGCGGGAATCGAGGGCGTGAGCAAGGACGCCGTGAAAGCGGCGGCGAAGACAAACCAGAATATCGCCCAGAAGATTATGGGAACTCTCGGCGAGATATTCGCTCCTCTGATCCCGGCCCTGATCTGTGGCGGTCTTGTGCTTGGTTTCAGAAATGTGATCGGTGAGATCAACTTCTTTAATAACGGTACACAGAGTCTTGCGGATGTCTCTCAGTTCTGGTCAGGAATGTACAATTTCCTCTGGCTGATCGGTGAGGCGGTATTTCACTTATTGCCGGTAGGTATCGTATGGTCCATCACGAAGAAGATGGGAACGACCCAGATCCTCGGTATCATCCTCGGTCTGACTCTTGTATCTTCACAGCTGCTGAACGGTTTCAGCGTAGCTGATACTCCGGCATCGGAGATTCCGGTATGGGATTTCGGATTCTTTAAAGTTCAGATGATCGGTTATCAGGGACAGGTCATCGCGGCGATGATGGCAGGATTCGTACTTGTATATCTGGAGAAATTCTTTAAGAAGATATGTCCGGAAGTGATCAGTATGATCGTAGTTCCGTTCTGTTCACTTGTACCGGCAGTTATTATCGCACATACAATCGTAGGTCCGATCGGCTGGACGATCGGAAATGCAATCGGTGACGTGGTATATGCAGGACTGACATCTGACTTCAGATTCCTGTTCGCGGCAGTATTCGGTCTGTTATACGCACCGCTCGTTATGACAGGTCTTCACCATATGACAAACGCCATCGACTCACAGCTGCTTAACACACCGGCGCATAGCACGATCCTGTGGCCGATGATCGCTCTTTCTAATATCGCGCAGGGCTCCAGCGTACTAGCAATGAGTGTACTCCAGAAGAAGAATGAGCGTGCACAGCAGATCAATGTTCCGGCATGTATCTCTTGTTACTTAGGAGTAACAGAGCCCGCACTCTTCGGTGTCAACCTGAAATATGTATTCCCGCTTGTATGCGGTATGATCGGATCCTGCTGTGCGGCCATGATCTCCGTAGGCTTCGGAGTTGAAGCGCTGAGTATCGGCGTCGGCGGACTTCCGGGTATCCTTTCCATCAAACCGGAATACTGGCTGATCTTCCTCCTTGCTATGGCGGTTGCTATTGTGATTCCGTTTACACTGACATTTATTGTAGGCAGGATCAAACTTTCCAAAGAAGACAGATTCGGCAGAGAAGACGCAGCCCCGGCAGTTGAGGCAGCAGAAGGAACAGAAGCTGACAAAGCAGCACAGGCAGCAGACAGCGCAGACTCAGAGGCAGTTTCCAATACAGGCGCGGCTGATGTAAAAGAACTGAAATCAATCCTTGACGGTAAAGTAATGCCGATCGAGGAAGCACCGGACGATGTATTTTCCCAGAAAATCATGGGCGACGGTGTTGCCATCGAACCGTCCAATACAGTTGTGACGGCTCCGGCAGACTGTGATGTGAGCGTTGTCATGGCAGACACAGGTCATGCGTGCGGACTCACACTTCCGAACGGAGTGGAGCTTCTGATCCATGTCGGCGTTGATACGGTAGATATGGGCGGCGACGGATTTAAGCTTCTTGTAAATGAGGGCGACCATGTAAAGGCAGGCCAGAAGCTCATCGAGTTCGATCCTGAGAAGATCAAAGCGGCAGGACATCCGTGTACGACGATGCTGATCGTGACCGCAGAGGGAAGCGCCGCTAATATCCAGATGCATTCCGGAATGGACGCAAAAGCCGGCGAGGCAACCGTTATCTCATGGGACTGATTAAGGAAAGGACAGGGGCTGTAAAACTATGAAAGATTTTAGAAAAAGTACTGTATATCAGATATATCCAAAATCATTCTGCGACACAAATAAAGACGGGCTTGGTGATCTGCGCGGCGTGATCAGCAAACTTGATTATATTAAGGAACTCGGCGTTGATTATATCTGGCTTACTCCGTTTTTTGTATCTCCGCAGAATGACAACGGATATGATGTGGCGGACTATTATAACATTGATCCGGGATACGGGACAATGGAGGATGTAGAAGAGCTGATCGCAGAGGCTGATAAGCGCGGTATGGGACTGATGTTCGATATGGTGTTCAACCATGTCTCAACAAATCATGAGTGGTTCCGGAAAGCCATGGCAGGTGATCCATATTATAAAGATTTCTTTATCTTCCGCAAAGGCAAAGACAACGGAGAACCTCCCACAAACTGGGAGAGCAAGTTCGGCGGAAACGCATGGGAATATGTAGAGAAATTTGATGAATACTATCTGCATCTGTTTGATGTGACACAGGCAGACCTGAACTGGGAAAATGAAAATGTCAGAAAAGAGATCCAGAAGATTTTGAAGTTCTGGATGGAGAAAGGCGTCAAAGGATTCCGTTTCGACGTGATCAACCTGATCAGCAAAGCATGCTACGAGGATGACGACATCGGCGACGGCCGCAGATTCTATACCGACGGCCCGAAGATCCACCAGTATCTGAAAGAGATGCATGATGCGACATTCGGAAATGCAGAAGGCTTTGTGACAGTAGGCGAAATGTCAAGTACCACGATCGACAACTGCTATCAGTATGCGGGACGTGACACCGGAGAGCTCTCCATGGTATTCAGTTTCCATCATCTGAAAGTAGATTTTATGGGCAACGAGAAATGGGTGCTTGTGCCGGCTGATTTCCAGAAGCTCAAAGATATCATCTTCGAGTGGCAGACAAAGATGGCAGAACATAACGCATGGAACGCTGTATTCTGGTGCAACCATGATCAGCCCCGTGTCGTATCACGTTTTGGCGATGAAGGAAAATACTGGAAAGAGTCAGCAAAAATGCTCGGAACCATCATCCACTGCCTGCGCGGTACACCGTATGTATATCAGGGCGAGGAACTGGGCATGACAAATACGGACTTTACAGACATCTCGCAGTTTAAGGATGTAGAAAGCCTGAACCATTACCAGATCCTTCAGGATAAAGGGCTCTCGGCTTCCGACGCCCTGCGCATCATACAGGTCCACTCCCGTGATAACGGGCGTACGCCGATGCAGTGGGATGCTTCCAAATACGCAGGCTTCACATCAGAAGACAGCGCGGAGCCGTGGATCGCGGTAAACAGCAACCACGAAAAGATCAATGCGGCAGACCAGCTCAAAGATGAAGACTCTATCTTCCACTATTATCAGAAGCTGATCGCCCTCAGAAAAGACTCAGAAGAGTCGGATGTTATCGCTTACGGTGATATCGAACCGCTGGCACAGAAAGATCCGTCCGTATTCGCATACCGCAGGACTTATGAAGGCCACGAACTGATCGTCACGGCAAACTTCTACGGAAAAGAATACCAGTGGAAGAATGCCCCGGATCTTAGCGGATTCAAAAAAGTGCTGGGAAATTATGAAAACACTGAGATAGCTGAAGATGGTACAATGAACATGAAACCATACGAAGCAGCAGTGTGGTATCGGTAAAAATTCGATTTTTCGGGCTGACAAAGTATCCGCCGGGAGGCAGGTATTGCTAACGCACACATTTTCATTCGGTCGCA
>CAMLYF010000032.1:0-34916 GCA_946491795.1 uncultured Lachnoclostridium sp.
GTTCTTATCAAAGAAGATTTTTCCCCATAGACACAGAAAATTTTACGCCCTCCTTCAAAGTAATTGTTTTCCGCATATGCAACGGAAAAGAACTGTTCAACCATGCTCAAAGTCAAAGTCTTACCAAAGCGTCTGGGTCTGGCAATCAATACCACTTCATCTTTTGAGTCCCACCACTCCTTAATAAATCTTGTTTTATCTACATAGAATACTTTTTCTTTCTGAATTTTAGAAAAATCCTGTAATCCGATTCCTACAACACGTGCCATATCATCATCACCTGCTTTTCTATATTCAACTTCTCCCCTTATTATACTGAAATGATTTTACTATCACAAAAAACCGCCGCATCTTAGGCATATCATTCTTGATAAAGAGCCTGTCCAAGTAAGGCTTTTCTATATTCTCTCCCACCTGTATCAAAACACACCTTAAATGGGCCAGTTCTGTTTTTATATTTTTACGATCCGGATTATTGGTTTTCGTAAAAAGCAAATAGTCTCTATCATGCTACGATTGATTTCTCCAAAGCTCTGCACTTTTGGATATTTCCCCTAAAGATAATCTGCAAACCGTTGTGCTGCCCAGATATCAGATACTATTGTTCCTGCAGACTGGTATTTTAGAAAGATATAACATGCTTGTTTTACTTCACTTTTAATCCTTTCCTGCCGGATTTTTCCATATCATAAAGATCTGATTGGATCTATCGGATTCCTGCAGATGGGAAAGTCAAAGCAATCCAGCTGCCAAATATCCTTTTCTTCTTCCAGCCGTTCCTCCTCTGGTCTCAAGAATTGAAGCAGTTTCTTTAGGAATTGAATCGGTTGGGCATCTTCCACGATTACTTTATTTCCAGTTTTCATCCGATGATTACAAGTCGTCTTATATCTATTATTGGTCATCCAGTCTTTCAAAAAGCCAATTATTTCTTCCTCTTCTACCGCAGAAAAGCTATTGAGGCATGGAAATTTTTCCTTCATAAAGCGTCCCAGGACTTTGAACTGGATAGTGTCACCATCAATTGTTGATAGGCTGAGATTTTCGAAACGCTTTAGGATGAATGCACGCAGCTCTTTTCTTTGTCCTGATATTGGTAAGGGCTTCAGATCAAAATAGTGCTGTTTCATTATATTCTTCTTACGTTCAGAAACTTTTCCTTCTTTTTGCAGCACGGAAGATTCCTTAAAGATTTTATTGTCCAGTCGTACCGCACCTCCCTGTTATATTACAGACTTCGATTTTCTCGCCCGGATCAACCGGCTAAAACTCACGAAAAAAGAGGCAGAAGATTATTCCTCCGTCTCTTTTCAAAAAATCCAATTTTATGCCCAGTAAAATCACAAAAATATACCAACTGGTAGTAAAAATTTCTGCATTATACATCATAATTTTCTCATTGATATATCTTTCACACTCATTCTACCGTCTGCATAATATACTCACAATGCCCCATAGATAAGTTCCTTGTCATATCATCCATTGGCATTAAGTATGGGGTGTCTCTGTTCTTTCAAATCCCAGCAGTTATTTTACCCAGTGCGATAACTCAGACAAAACAAATAAATCGGCTATAAAGATCCTGCACCCTAAAAGGGTAATCGCTAGCTTTTCGTCTATCCTCACATAGAGAAAAGATATATTCACAGATGTAATAATTATATATTAATAGATAAATTGTGCTTTTCAATAAATAATATATTTTCCAACTGCTTATCTCCACACTACTATTGGATTAATTAAAATATAATTTGACGTTATATCTATTTCTCCTAATACTTTAAACCTAAAATCTACATATTCTACAATTTTTTTATAGTAATGATGTATACCCTTTTCAATTTTTTGTATATTCATCCGCATTTCTATGGGTGGAATATTATCATCCGGCTCTTGCCTTATAAGAGAGTTAGCTTCAAAAACTAAAACAGCATCATAAGGCAAGCGTGACAACGTATAATCTAAATTCTCTATTTCATCAAAATATTCTATATCACCTTCTTTAGTAACAATTTTAGTTAATGCAAAATCTCCTTTACCCACAAAAATTTCACCATCACATAATTGATTAGATAACCAAATGCTGGAAATATCTTCAGGCTCAGCAAAGCATTCTAATACTGAAGATATTTTATCCTCTATAGTAATTCTGATATCTGCCGAATCTTCAAATTGGCCATTTAGTGAACCATCCAGTGAAATATTAGGTAACAATTTTTTTAACAAGTCGAAACTCCCTGTATTTATTCCATATGTAATGTTCGAATTTGTAGACTTTTTCTTACTAATTAAATCAATGTTTTGAATTAACTGGTTACAAATTCTATAAAATTCCTTTTCATCTATATAAAAATAGGACCTTACATCCATTTCCACTCCTCCTTCATTTACCATTACCATGAAATAAAGACTACATCTTTCTATAGTATATATTTAATTATGCCGGATCGCTATGAACCACCGAACCGGATTTCAAAGGTTCTTCTACAAAAATTAGTATTCGATTAACTGATAATCGGGAAAACTCTTGGCTTATTGACATTTGTAAAAAAGATTTCCTGTAAAATTACTAAGAATTGCTGAAAAATCATTTTGGAAGCCACTATTCCGGGGAGTGAGAGCCAGTCAAAATCCATGTTTTGTTTTCAGCAGATTACTAGATTACTTGCTGGAACATTAACTGTAAAGACAGTTACCCCCACTATAGTGACTCTGACCTTGACAATCATTGTTACCAACAAGTCAAAAGCAATTACGCAAAACCAAAGTGGCTCTACCACACCATGATAATCATATACTTTTTTCCAACTTATTTTATATTACTATAAATCAGATTCAAAATCAATTTTCTGTTAATAAAAGAGGGATCCTATTTTGTAGTATTACAATACATATGTTACAACTGAATAATCAAAAAGACGGAGATACCGTTTCTGTGTTATATTTTTAGCGACCAAACCAAAACACAACAAGAAAAGATGTAATTCCGCATGGCTAGTATAAACACAGGATATGAGATATCGTCTATCACTTATTAACTACGCAAACCGTTATGGCGCTTCCAATGCCACCAGAAAATATAAAACAAACTGCCAGTATATTTAACGCTGGAAGAACCGCTATGATGATTCCTGGGATTCCCTTAGAGACCGTCCAGACGCCCACATTCCCATCCAAACCAGCATACTCCAGAAGGAATCAAACTTATTCAAGATATGCGCAGGCGCAACCCGCACGCAGGTTTGGTTGTATTCTGGGTGAAGCTCATGCAACGTGGCTACAAACGCTCTATTCTAGGCCTCTACCGTTTCCTAAAAAACAAGGGATTATGGTTCAAAAACTTCCTAATCTCAAGTACGTCCCTTAGCCTTATGAGCAGATGTCTTATCCCGGACAAAGAGTCCAGATCGATGTCAAGTTTGTCCTCTCCTGCTGTCTGCTCAATGAGGCAAAAGGGAAAAGATTTTACCAGTATACTGCAATTGATGAATATTCCCGCTGGCGCTACGTGGAAGCCTTTGAGGAACACAGCACCTATTCCTCCGCTCGATTCCTTGAGCACCTAACCCAGCGTTTCCCCATGCCCATTGAATATGTCCAGACGGATAGCGGTCTGGAATTTACAAAACGTTTTTCCACTTCCGACAGGGAAACATTAACCTTATTTCAGCGTGTGCTAAAAGAGCATGAATCCGCCATAAGCTGATCCGCCCATTTACGCCCCGCCATAATAGAAGGTGGAGCGTAGCCACCGTAAGGATAATGAACGGTTTTACGCTTCCCATACGTTTTATTCATTCCTGGACTTTTCTAATCAACTCCAAGTCTATAATCGCAGGGATTATAATCAGTTCCCCATGAGACCTCTGGCTTGGGAATTGCCACAGACTGTCCTGGAAGAATTTATGAAGTATGGTGTAACATATGTTTGACAAACCTACAATAATAAATCTTTTTAAGTTGTTTAATGTCTAGTTTCCCCAATATCTGCTGAAGCAAAACATTCATATAAATATTTTTTAATCCTTATTCTCTAATTATCCAATAGACAAATTAATTTAGAAGACCACTCTGTGAAAAAGCGAATTCCCTTTCTTTTTTTGCTCCTTCTGAGAACTTTTCAACCACATTAAAGCTCCATTCATCGCCAAGAAAATCATAAAGCTCTTTTGACGCATTATAGAAACAAAATGAACTTCTCTTATTCTTTTCCACATCAACTTTAAACTCTTTATATGACTCTGTATTCCCCATACTTTGTAATACATCTGCTATTCCTCGAAGATTAGTATTAAGACGATATATTTTGAACGCATCATATAAATTTTCAAAACACTTTGAAGGTATCTCCATTACAGTCTCCTCTCCAGCATTGCTACTTCCTTTTCCTTGCTGGCAATAACAGTCCCCAATACTCCTATGAACATCTGCTATCTCAAGACTATATAAATCCGGATACCTATTATAAAATTTAATAGCGCTCTCATAATATTGGATGGATTTTTCATAACTCTCATCCATTTTTATTCTTTCACATTCAGAATCTGATGAACTATATTGTCTGTTTTCCTTATAATACTGACTATCTTTGAAAAAATATTCTCCATATAGATAATCAAGTCGTGCTTTTATTTCATTATAGCTGCAAGGATTACAATCATTATATGTACTAATTAAATCTTTTATTGTATCTAAAGATTTTTTCATTTGGAGTAATAATTCTTGCTGCTTTGGACATTCATTCATTTTCTGCTCACATCTACTTAATTCTTCTATTGTAGCACGCCTCCCATATATTTTAGCATAAAGGAAATATATATTAATTTTCAAAATAAATACCTGACTAGTATTTACACTTGTACATAGTTTTTCTAATTCTTTAAGTGCTTTATTACATTTCTCTATTGCTTTTATTTGAAATTCATCATTGCTTGATTGACTCCGAACAATACCTTGGCAAATCAGATTTTTCACTTTACTACGATAAAATTCTTGTTCACTAATAATATTATTTTGCAGATCACAATCAAGCTGATTCATAAGTTCTTCTAACAGTAGCATCACATTGCCACTTTCCTTTATTTCTTCCTTTACCAGTCTGCTTTCTTGAAACAGACAATATACAAAGTCACTCTTCCATACTGAGTCCTTATTCAATTTAGGAACTATTTCTAATAACGAAGAGAATTCCGTTTCAAGAAGCGAGCGATAGTGATTATATCCATTGCTCTTTTGCTCTAATATCCGCATTAGACTATCGCACATGATTCCTAATTTTTCTATGGCCTTCAAGTTATATTCTTCCCATAAATTACTATTGTTTTTGTTAAATATTTCAGCCAAGAAAAAGTAACTGTCATTAACCTGACGATCCACTTCTTCCAATTCGCTTCTAAATGTATTTCTATTTGGTATTTTATTATTTCCAGCCGTTAGCATAATGTTATCTGCATATTTCATACGTTTATGTATATTTTTTCGTTGCTGGCCTTTTGAACAAATTCCTTTATTTACTAAACGAATTGCCGAACGTTTAATATCTTTTTCTTGATCACTATTACATGAACAAAGATTTAAAAAACTAGAAGGAAATCCATTTCCATATATTAATAAAACTCGAAATAGTATAGCACTGCAACAGTCTAAGCTCTTTTTAATAATTGCTATGGGAATAGAGTCAAAATTGTCTACAGTACCTGCATTCCACTCTTCATCTAACATTTCTTTTAAATCATAGAAATCCGCTGATTTATTCGCTATGATAGAAAGTGTTTCAATTCCAATTTTAGTCCAGCTATCTTTTCCTTTTTCTAATACATACTTCTTAAACACTTCTTGTTCACTCACAGCAATGTTCTTTTTTGGTCTCCTTGTATATAATTCCCAAAAATATTGTTCTGCTGATTTAATATCTAGTGTTACATTTTTATTTTCTGTTTCTTTATTTCCTCCAGTTGAAACTGGATCAGATAATAATCTTATTTCATTCTCTAAACCACGTAATAGTTTTAAGAAACAATATGGATTTGTTTCTGTAAGTGCAAATCTAGATTTATTACAACAAGAAGTTTTTTCTAATAAACTTCTTATTCCTTCCGGCACATTAATACGACATTTTCCTTCTACTTTATTATCTTTTAACTCATCCACTCCGATAAACAACAAATTTTTATTTCTAAAAATTGTTTCTAAGAATAACATTGTGTATGGCTTCTTTTCTTCCCATGAATATTTTAAATTATTTATGTCGTCTTGAGGTTCATAATTTAGAGGATAATGTGCAGCAAAATCCCAATCTGATAAAAGCATTCTTTTAGGGTTATCACTACTACCATATAATTTAACGAGTATCGGTGAATTATTATCTTCGGCAACGGGCAAAATATTAATCCCCAGATAAGAATTAAGTCTTCTCTGCCATTTAGGAGATGTTAACATAGAATAAGGCGTACATACATTTAAACCATCAATTGGCATGGCCTTCTCATACTCCAAAAGTGCTTCAACTGTCTCATCTTGACATGTAGTTAATATAATGTCATTCAGGATTTTTATCAGACTTAAAGAATTATCCTTAAGGGACTGATTTACATTGCATTTTGCAAATTCGACATTCATTCTTTCAATAGATGGAAGATTTTTTGCATAACACTCTCTTCTTTCCAGTTGCAATTTTCGATAATTATCAACAAACAAAGCTCCATCCCACACATTTCCAAAAAGTAAACTCTTTATAAGTTTATAATCTTGATTTTGCACTGCTTCATACATTCTCTCAGTATCATATGAACTAAGCTTATTATTTTCAATAGCATCTTGTACCATTTGTATTATTAGCTGCTTTTTATTTTCCATCTCACAATTTTTAACAGATTGTATACATATAGTTATATTTTCTCCCAAAAATAATATCCACTCTTTAGGATTTTTAACTATATCCTCAGCTAATAATTTTAAATTTTCCTTAGTGATTCTTGTTATATCTTCACATTTTTCGAAATCCGTTGTTTTATATTCTTGATCCATAATTTTATTAACCCTCATTTTATTTATCCAATGATCTCAATTTTTCCACAATCTTATTCAATCTTTTTTCATCTCCTAATTTTTCCAATATTAATTCGCTTTCTGCCCACTTACTCCTAGCCTTATACTTATAATTTTGTTTCTCCGTAATGCCTTTTCCCTCTGATGCATATTGATAGGCATGTCCATAATAATCTAATGTATCTGCTAAACCTTTTATATCTCCGAGCCAACGATAGCATTCTTCTGCCAATCCATACATACGTTCTACATTAATAATATACTTTTCATCATTGCCTTGTCCGCTTGTACGAGCACAAGTTTCCATCGCTTGTATTACATTAGCAAAACCTCTCCAATTAATATGGCTATAATAACAGCAAAAAGCTTCTATATAGCATCTGACCGCATCATATAGCCATCCATTGGAGTAGCGTGCCCTACCATTTTCGTCTATTTCTTCTTCACTCTTCACGAGAAAATATATATACTCTTCTTCTTTCGAACATACTTTTTGTTCCTCTAGAAAAAAATATTGTGAATTATCTTTTCCCCAGATATTGTTAAATTCTGTAACTAAATCTCCCATACATTTTAAAATATATGCATTCCCTGTTTTATCTCTATGATTAGCATATAATTCTGAAGCAGCATTATAATATTTAATTACATTTAAAAGATTATCTCTAGTTTTCCCTCCCTTGTTTGATGTATAAGATAACGCATATAATTCTCCAATACGCTGATTGTAATATGCTTCTCCCCACTTATCTTCTATTTTCAAATATAAATCATATGCCCTTTTCATAGACGCTACTATTTCATCAATTGAATTTTTTGAATAGTTTTGTATCAACAAGACGCCTGCTTTAATACGTAAACATTCCTTACGATCACCATTTTCATTGTCACCATTTGTGGATTTAAAATTTTTAATTAGGCACTCATTGCATAGCTTAATAGCTTTATTATAATATTGCACTGCATCATCTTTTCTGCCTAGTAATCTCTGGATATCCCCCATAACCCGATTCATACCTGCAACTTTATATAAAATTGTATTATGAGATTGCGAATATGCCTCCAAAAGCTGTTTAACTAACATAAATGCATGTTGAGGTGCATAATGATAAAAATGTGAAAAATTATATCCTATTTTCAATATAGCTTCTTCTAATTCTTCTTTTTCTTCACTACTAAGAATACAATGCATTAAAAAGCGTATAATTGACTTTATCTCATAATGCAATACCAGATTTAACTTTCTATTCTTCATCCTTCCTTCATCATTTTTAACTTTTTCCCCAAGAGAATCTAATACTTCAATAATGGCTTTTTCTGGATTAATATAATTATCATTTTTTAAATCATCATCTGGATGTATTGTATTCTCTATAAATTTTTCAGCCTCTTTTATTGCGTATGTTCTTAATTCATATTGGCTAGGCTGCATAGTATATATTCTAAAGTTTCTCAAACCATTTGATCCATAACTTTTCTTCTCATCATCTATCCTATCAGTAAAATTTTTATACAACTGATTCATAGCTTCATTACCATTAGATAGCGGTTTTAGGAAAAATTCTTCTACACACTCAACCATATTGTTAAGTAGTATAACTTCTTTTTCCTCCTCCGTTTCGATACACAAACCAATATTTTTCATATAGCGCAAAGTCTTTCTTGACAAATCAGGATCTTGATATTGAGTTTTATCAACATTATTTTCTAAAAAAGTATTTAGAAATTCGACTGGAAAATTTCCGGGATACTCCCCAAGTAATCCCCATATCCATAAAATATTTTTTATTATATTAATTTGTTCACTCTCCCTCTTTTCACTAAAGTTATGTTCATCAAGTAGATAATTCCACAGTATTCTTGTTACTGTCTGCTCTCCATCATCTCCAGGGCGATAATAATATTCCCACTCTTCAAACAGACTTGTTAAATCGCCTTTACTATTTGCATATATTCCTAATTGTTCTATTGTAGATGCACGAAAATCTTGTTTTCCCACTAATTTATTTATTACTTTATCTTCTAAATATGATATTTCTCTATAACGTCCAGAAATACACGCACTAAAGAAAACTTCCTTGGCATCCGTATTTTTCAGTTCCCCTATATGCCATACATAACAAGGAATATCTTCAGGATATTCATGACAAATAAAAATCACTCTCGTTTGATGGTTTTTCCAATAATTTAGCATTTCTTTAAATACATTCCATAATTGAGGAAATATTTTTTGATCTTTCAGTCCATCAATTCCCTCTAAAATAAGTACACTTCTCCAGTATCCCCCGCATCTCTCATTAACTTTTTCAGCAACTGTCTTCCAATCTGTTTGCGGTGGGATAATCGGTTCAACTATATTCATTGATTGAAATAGCTGTATACATATTTCATCCCAACTCCTACAATATTCCAGAGATATATAAAAAAATTGCAGAGTTTCTCTAGACCCCTCTTGAAATTCTATCAAACTTTTACATAAGGTACTTCTTCCCGAACCATGTTCACCTGTAATTGCTATAAGTGGACAGTCATCGGACGTATTTAATAAATTCCATATCTGTTGAGCCTCTTCTCGTCTTACATAGGACGAATCACGTTTCTCTATTATTGACATTTTTGACTGGTTTACAAGCTCTGTTGCTGTTAAATTGTCATATCTGAATTTGTCCCAAAGCATTTCCGGCGGCTGTGGATAGTACATTTTACGCCTTAAAAGATTTTCCATTAATAGGCCCAAGCAATAATCATGAAAATATACCTTTCTTTCCATTTGATTATTACACATTTCTACAGGCATAATATCCTCATCATAAAAAATTGGATAAACACCATACTTTTTTTCCAAGACTTCTGCAAATTTCTTATCATCCTCCTCTTCCCATTTTCTTGAAAGAAACGCAAAGTGAGGTGGAAATTTTATACTAGAATTTTTTTCAGATTCATCTTTTGCTTTTTTAAGTTCATCCAGAATCCTATCTTCGCCTAATGAGTATCCCAAAAAAATTATTGTAGTGCTTTTAAAAATTTCTCTGAGTAATTTAGGCATCACCCCTTGATAAGCTTCATCATATCCTTTCCGAGACAGTGCAATACTGCTTGCCTGCTCAATGCTACCATGAACCTTAAGTAACATAGGGACATCAGGAACTGTAACTCCTTCATCTGGCGTTAAGTCGTTTCGTTCTAATTGACTTTTCATCTGACTAATTTTCGCAATTACTGCCTGATATAGCCAACTTTCTTTATCTTCATTATTAGCATTTAAGTTTTGTACACTTTGATTGAGGTCTCTATAGGAGTAGCTAAATAAAGAAGGATAGCATTTTTCCAAAGCTCTATCATAGTTTGTCGTTATTAGTACTCCTTTAAAAAGTCTATGAAAATAGCTCTGATATTCAGGCACCCTCCCATGCTCATTCATTAATTCAGAATCAAATTCACGATACAACGCTTTAACAGCTGCACTTTTCTTGTTTATTCCTTCATTTCCGACGTAATAACGTAATTGTCGAAGTATAGAATCTGCAGTTTTTGTACTCGTCTTATTTTTTAAGACAAATTTTTCAACATTCTTTTTATAATCTTCTTCATTATCATCAAAAATGCATTCTGCGATTTCTTCCATCCAATGAAAATTGCTTTTATTAGCGGCATCTTTAAAATCAGGTTTTTCCGTACAGTTTAAGGCTTTATCAACAATATCTGCACACATAGCCGAATAATTTTCCGCTACAATATCTTTCAGAAGACGACTCCACGTTTTATAACACCAAGCAGACATTCCGGCACCTATAAAAGGAACTAATGGAAATTGTGAACTGCAAAGCATTTCCCAGTTTTTTTCATTTTTTCTTTGTCCGCGATTCAAAAGTTTATCAAAGCTTTTCTGCCTTATCTTTAGTGTATTGTCCATGCCCAATTCCCCCTATCATTTCTTACTTGTATTTTGTCTCAAAAAAAATAACAAATCCTCGTTATTCTCCAATACGCATGTTAAAAAGCACAACTAAAGTAGAATACCTAATAATCTTAATAAAAAAAGGCAATAGAAACCCTGCTGTTCCTATTACCTGTCCATACACCATATAATAATTATAACAAAATGAATATTTTTTTCAATATATAGAATATTCAATCTTACCAATTACTTTAGAATTTTAAAATAAATATTCATGCTTTATGCACAATGGCTTAATATAAATTACACATCTACTAAAACTCTTGTTTTTATCTATTAGAGCTAATTAAAAATGTTTTTTTAAGTATTATATCCCTCACTGTACTCAATAGTACAATTTTATTGTAACTCTTGCCTGTCTTCAAAAAAATTCTTTCGTATACATTATAGTTTTACACATAGCACACTTTTTTCTTTTTGTGTAAACCATGTCGTCTTAGTCCGAATTTTCGGACATTGTCAACACAAAACACATAATTCTATTCAGGTACTATTTATGGCAAGCAGATGGCTGATTCCGCACTTCTGGTACATTGTCTTCATCTCTGCATCCAGTCCGCTTTTTTCTCCCAGAAGGACAGCACTCATCGTTCCTCCGTAATATTTCCCGAGATGACGGATCAGCAGATTGTTCCACTTTTCTCTGAGCTCCAAAAGGAACTGCCGGACAGGTCTTGTATCAAAGGACTGTACCCTGATCTGCTTGGTCCATACCAGTACATGGATTCCCTGTCGCATATAATATGCTTTTTGGTCAAAATTCCCCGGATTCCGGGCAGGTTCAAAAGTTGCCGCCTCGCCCGAGACGGCAACACGGTTCCCGATTTTTATTGCTGTAGATTTTTCAGTTTCATTTTTGGAAATATACACAAGAATTTCAGACTCATTGATGATCTGATCTGCGACAGATACAGTGCTGTCTTTCAGAAAGACAGCCGTTACTCTTTCCTTTTCCTCGATCCTGTATACAGTGCCCGCAAGTTCAACCTGCTTTTCGCCATAAGAAACCGCCTTTTCCAGTGCGGAAGGTTCCATATCTTCCACACCGAAAAAGAAAACTCTTATCCCCTGTATTACAAGAAACAAAATACATATTGCACAAAGAGGCCGTTTTTTCATTCATCCGTTTCATCGGCTGCGACAAGATCCATATCCGCCTTAAGAGGCTGCGAAAGATCTACAGTCTCCATATAACTGGCGTTAGTCTCTCCGTTGATCGTGATCTGTACCTGTGTGGCCTCTGTTCCCTCAACCAGAGAGTTCACGATCGAATATACAGTAAGTTCCGGCAGGATATCGTATGCTCCCGTCAGGAATGTACTGTCAAAATTCACATAACATATATTATCTTTTGTAGTCACACTCAGCAGATTTGTATCGGGATTGATCGTAGGATAATATCCTGCTCCGCCTGGCCCCTGCATCAGTTTTTCCACGATCAGTTTGTCTTTCGACACATTGCTGCTGTATCTGACATCCACTTTTTCCGCTACAAGCTTATCCCCGCTCTTATTTGCAAAATAAAGCGTAAGTGTATCATTCTGATATGCGCTTGGCGAGGAAGCCGTAGTCTCCACAAAATCATCTTCGTTCATCAGACCGATTTTAACACCTTCGTCATCCGTCAGGGGCTTTTCATCCACTGTAAAAGCGACTGCATTTATCCCGTCAATAGACACCAGCGACTGCACAACCGCCGCCCGCATCAGTTTTTCATGAATATTTCCCATATCCAGATATTCACCGCTGAAATCAACTTCCAGGATTTCGCCGAAAAGTTCACACTTCTGCACCTTTACATCTTCAGGAATGGGCGTCATATATTCTATGTTATCCGTCGGCGTACTCAATTCTTCCAGGACTGCCTCGGCTTTCTCCTGTATTTCGCCATCCGGCAGGTCACATGAGACTTTGACCAGACCGGTCCCGTCTTCATTCAGACAATAAACAACGGAATCACCTTCCCCGATCTGTTCCTGCCTTCCACAGGCTGCGATCAGAACAGCCAGACAGACCAGCATGGGGAGAACAGCTTTTCTTATCTTCAATTTTCTCACCCTCCTATGCCGCCACATACGTCAGAGGTATACGAACAGTAAAAGTCGTTCCCTCCCCTTCAGTACTGTAAACCTTGATCGCACCGCGGTGGACGATCACGGCATTTCTTGCAATTGCAAGTCCCAGACCTGTACCGCCGATCTCTCTTGAATGAGACTTGTCCACCCGGTAGAAACGTTCAAAGATATGCGGCTGGTCTTTCTCCGGAATTCCGATTCCCGAGTCTTCCACCTTGATATAAAAATATTTATGATCTGCATTAAGAGATACGTGGACCCAGCCGTTATCATGATTATATTTGATGGCATTCTCTACAAGATTGGATATGGCCAGTGTGAATTTCATCTCATCGATCTCAGCGCTGACCGGACGGAAACTCTCCATGACCATCTCGACGTTCTTTTTGTCCGCGATCGGCCGGAGCCGCTTCAGTGTCTGTTCCAGCAGCTCATTGATATTGACTGTCCGGATATTCAGATTCTGTGCGTTCTTGTCCATCTTAACCAGAGAGAGAAGGTCTGTGATGATCTGATTCTCCCTGTCAATCTCTTTTGCAATATCCTGCATAAACTCCTGATACATTTCCACCGGGGCTTCCTTCATCTCAAGAAGAGAATCCGCCAGCACCTTCATGGAGGTCATAGGAGTCTTCAACTCATGGGAGACATTGGAAACAAACTCTTCCCTCGACTCGTCAAGCATTTTCAGTCGGCCGAGCATCTTGTTGAAAGCTTCGCTGAGCTGCCGTGTCTCCGTGAAAGTATCTACATGCAGCACATCATCGCTGTAGCCTTCGGTCACGTTTTCAATCGCACCTGTGATCCTGTGGATCGGTCTCACCATCCGGTCTGCAATAAACACGCCTAAGGCAGTCAAAAGGATCAGAATAATACCGACTACCACACCGCCGTGTGTATATAGCATCTGAATAGTTGCTTCAATGTTATCTGTTGACACGGTAGCAAGCATAACCCCTGCGACGTCATCGCCCTCTGCTCCCGGAATCGGCGACGTCACCTCAATATAATGATTCTTCCGGTCATACTGATTTGTTGTTTCACCCTGCATACAGCGGATCACATTTTCAGAAACGTCTGTTTTTCCCTCATCCAGACTGTATGTATCTTTTATTACATTCAGCTCATAATCTATGATCATGACCCTGCCGTTATAAATATTGGTAAGCTGTGCAAGATTTGCGTTGATCACTTCCGATGAAGTATCCGTCAGATATCCGTAATTACTAAGCTGGTTAGAAAGGATCGTACATTGATTCTGTATCTCAGCCGTCCTGAGTTCTACGGCATGAACCTCATAGAACTTGACAACTCCGAACAGCGCGGCAAGACAGGGCACAAGCCCTGCCAGCACAAACAAGACGATAATGCGGACCCGCATATTTTTAAAGACTTTATCTCTTAATCTGAAATGTCGTTTAGCCCTGGAAATAATAACCCACTCCCCACTTTGTATGTACAAACTTCGGCTCGCTCGGGTTGATCTCGATCTTTTCCCTCAGCCGTCTGATATGCACGTCGACTGTTCTCGCGTCTCCCGGATAGTCGTATCCCCATACAAAATTTAAAAGATTTTCCCTGCTGTATACTTTGTTCGGGTTAGTTGCAAGAAGCTCCAGGACATCAAACTCTTTTGCGGTCAGATTGATCTCCCTGTCCCCGATAAACACCCGTCTGCTCTCGCAGTCGATCTTCATATTTCCTTTTACCAGCACAGGGCTTCCGGCCGGTTCCTTTCTCTTGGAAGTACGACGCATGATTGCCTTGATTCTCGCCTTCACTTCGAGAATATTAAACGGCTTGGTAATATAGTCGTCTGCTCCGTATTCAAGCCCCAGGATCTTATCCATATCTTCACTTTTCGCTGTCAGCATGACAATCGGCATATCTGAAAATTCCCTGATCTGCTGGCATACTTCAAATCCGTCCATCTTCGGGAGCATCACATCCAGAAGCACCAGGTCGTATTCGCACTTTTTCGCGTACTCCAATGCTTCTTCGCCATCATACGCGCAGTCCACTTCCATGCCTTCCTGTTCCAGACTGAACCGGATTCCTTTTACGATAAGTTTTTCATCGTCTACGACTAATATCTTTTTACTCATACTCCACTTTCACGACTCCTATGTCAAATTGTTATGTCATCTTTTATTTTATTAAATACGCCTTCCTTGATCCCGTTGATCTGCATCAGCTCTTCAATACTCCCGAAGCTGCCGTGCTCTTCCCTGTATTTCAGGATATCCCCGGCTTTCGCCTCACCGATACCCGTCAGAGTCATAAGTTCCTCTTTTCCGGCCGTATTTATATTTACTTTTGCATTTTCCGTACCATTGGTTACTGTTGTTTCTCCAACCCCTGTGTCCGGCGACGCCGCTTCATCGGCTGTCGGAATATAAATCTGCTCCCCATCAGCGATGATTCTCGCCTGATTAACAGCATCCGGAGCAGCATCCTCTGTAATGCCGCCTGCCGAATGTATGGCATCAAATACTCTTGCACCCGGCTCGAGCTCATATACTCCCGGGGATTTTACCGCCCCGCATATATAGACAAACACTGTCGTCTCCTGATGCTCCGCCTGTGCTTCTTTTCCATCCTCCGAAACTCCGGTATTTCCCTCTGCCTCTTCCTTCTGGTCCTCGTCCGCCAGAACAATTTCTTCAACGCCCTTTTCTTCTGCGGCTCCGCTGCTGCAGCCGAAAAGAAATATTAGCGCGGAAAAAATAAGCACTTTACAGAAAATGTGCGATGTACTTGTTTGTCTCAGATTGTCTTGCATATTTCTTCTCCTACTTTCTCAAGCAGGAGAAATACCCCTTGCATGCCGGACAGTAACATTGTAACGAATTTCTTCCAAAATTACAATAGACAATTAAATGTTTGTTAAGGATTTGACGCATTGTTACAATTTTATTACGGTTCATTTTCAATTTACAGAAAAAACCTTTTATTCCCACTGGAAAATCGCAATTCCTGCAACAGCCAGAACCAGTCCGCCCAGCTTTCTCCATGAAAAGGGCTCTTTATCCATTCCGAAAAGGCCGAAGAGCTCGATCACGTAAGATACCGCCAGCTGTGCAATAACGATAAGAAGCGCCGACTTCGCAGGCCCCAGAGCTTCAATGCTTTTGATAACCGTCCATGTGATCCCGGCGCCGATCACACCGCCCAAAAGCATATATTTCGGTTCCACTTTTCCGAGAGCGGCCACGCTGTCGCGCCCGGTAAAGAACCATGCTGCCAGACAGACCGCAAAAGCCGTGATCTGCACCCACCCGTTGCTCACCCACACTCCGGTTGTTTTCGTAACCTGTGTATTGAACACTCCCTGTATACTCATCATCGCTCCTGAGAGCAGCGCAATAAAAAAACCAATCATAGATCATACCTCCATGCATTTTATGCCTGTTTTCCGGATAGTATGTCCTGTGAATGGTTTTCCTATACGCCGCCGGCCCGCCGTTTAATCTGCCAGCGCCTGTTTCAGTTTTCCGATCATCTCGTCAATATGTTTCTCCTCCACGATCAGAGGCGGAACAAATCGGAGCACATTTCCTTCGGCCTGTATTACCAGAAGGCCGCCTTCCACACACCGCCGGTTTACTTCGGCGATCGGCTTTGTGATCTCGATGCCCTGCATCAGACCCTTTCCTTTACGCTGAACTACACAGTCCAGCTCCTCCACAAGCTCATCCAGCTTTTTCGTGAGGTAAGGAGCCACTTCATTGACATGGCCCACGATATTATCCCGCTCAAAGATCTCGATCACTTTCTTCACAGCAGTGCACGCAAGCGGATTACCGCCATATGTCGCTCCGTGGTCTCCGGGTTTCAGAGAGTATTGCGCGACTTCTTCTGTCATGGCAAACGCTCCCACCGGAATACCGTTTCCGATGGCTTTTGCCATTGTCATAATATCCGGCTTTGTGCCGAATCCCTGCCATGCGAACATACTTCCTGTCCTGCCCATGCCGCACTGCACCTCATCGCAGATCATAAGGATTCCGTTCTCGTCACAGATTTCCCGGATTCCTTCCATAAATTCCTGTGTGGCAAGATTGATGCCGCCCTCTCCCTGCAGCGGCTCCAGAATGATCGCGCAGGTCTTGTCACTGACCAGTGCTTTCACACTGTCTAGATCATTAAACTTCGCGAATTTCACACCCGGTACAAGGGGCTCAAACGGCTCTCTGTAAGAATCATGTCCTGTCACGGACACAGCGCCGAACGTCCTGCCGTGGAATGAATTCTCCATAGCAATGAATTCATATCTTCCTGTTCCTTTTGTATATGCGTAGCGTCTGGCTGACTTTAAGGCGCCTTCCACGGCCTCACCTCCGCTGTTTGTAAAGAACACACGGTCCATGCCGCACACCCGGTTCAGCTCTCTCGCCGCCTCGCCGCAGCTCTCGTGATAGTAGAGATTGGAAGTATGATACAGTTTGTCTATCTGCGCCTTAAGCGTCTCATTTAACTCTTTGTTGTCGTACCCCAGTCCTGTCACTGCAAAACCTGCCGCAAAATCAAGGTATTCTTTCCCGTCTGTATCATAAAGATACATTCCCTCGCCGTGATCCAGCACGACCGGGAAACGGTTGTAGACATGGATCAGATTCTCTTCTGCTGCCTGTATTTTATTATTCACCATGATAATACCTGCTTTCTTCACTGTTTAAAATTGCCGTACCGATTCCTCTGTTCGTAAAGATCTCAAGGAGCAGACAGTGCGGAATACGTCCGTCCAGAATATGCACTCTTGAAACGCCTGCCTCAATGGCGTCGATACAGTTCTGGAGCTTCGGCAGCATACCGCCTCCGATGTATCCGCTGTCCATCAGCTTCTTCGCCTCATCCACACGGAGCTCGGAGATAAGCGTAGACGGATCGGACGGATCTTTGTAGACACCCTCGATGTCTGTCAGAAATGCCAGTTTCTCCGCTTTCACCGCGCGGGCAATTGCGCACGCCGCGTCATCCGCATTGATATTATATGTATTAAAGTCATCGTCCAGTCCCACCGGGCATACGATCGGGAGAAAATCCTTCTCCAGCAGATCATAAAGGATCTGGCCGTTTACTTCTTTGATATCCCCCACATATCCGATATCCTGACCGTCGGAATACTTCTTGTCAACCTTCAGGAGAGCTCCGTCCTTGCCGCTGATGCCGATGGCACGAACGCCAAGACTCTCCACCAGCTGTACCAGACTCTTGTTCACGCGGCCAAGCACCATCTCCGCCACTTCCATCGTATCTGCATCAGTCACACGCAGGCCGTTGATAAATTTCGGCTCCATTCCCACTTTGCCGACCCACTTGCTGATCTCCTTGCCGCCGCCGTGAACAATGATCGGCTTGAATCCGACAAGCTTCAAAAGAGTCACGTCCTCGATCACACGTTTCTTCAGTTCCTCATCCACCATAGCGCTGCCGCCGTATTTGACCACAATGATCTTGCGGTTGAAGCGCTGGATATATGGCAGAGCCTCGATGAGAACCTGCGCTTTATCGAGATATTGCTGCATATTCTTATTCATACTTACCTCCTTCGGGGACGTAGTAAAACCCGATTTGACTACGTCCCCAATCGAACTTCACGGTGTCCCAAATCGACTTTTGCCCTGTCCCTGTTTACATCATTTTATTCTAAATCGTTTTAACTGCGGTAATCTGCATTGATATCAATATATCCATGTGTCAGGTCGCATCCCCATGCTGCCGCCTCGACATCACCCTCTTTAATATCAGCGATTGCCGTTACTTTCGGCTGTGACAGGATTTCTGTTGCTTTCTCCTCACTATAGTTCAGTGCAACTCCATTCTCGATGATCTTAAGTTTTCCCGCCTCGCTCTCGAAATAGAGATCCACTTTCTCCGGATCAAACTGCGCTCCGGAATATCCCATTGCGCACAGGATTCTTCCCCAGTTGGCGTCATGTCCTGCTATCGCTGCTTTGGTCAGATTTGAGCAGACGATAGATTTTGCAAGTTTTTTTGCCTGCTCTTTCGTATCTGCCCCGATAATTTTAGCTTCAAACAGTGCTGTAGCGCCTTCGCCGTCTCCTGCCATCTCTTTCGCCAGAGTTTCATTTACATAATGAAGGGCATTTTTAAACGCCTCATACTCCCATGTGCCATAACGGATCTTTTCATTTCCGGCTGCTCCGTTTGCCAGCAGGAGAACGGTATCATTGGTAGAAGTATCCCCGTCCACTGAGATCATATTATATGTATCTTCCACATCTTCGCTGAGTGCGGCCTGAAGAGCCTTTTTCGAAATCTTGGCGTCTGTTGTGATAAACGCAAGCATGGTACACATATTCGGGTGAATCATGCCGGATCCTTTTGCCATCCCGCCAATGGTCACTGTCACATCCCCTATTTCAACCGTAACTGCAACTTCTTTTTTCTTCGTATCCGTCGTCATGATCGCCTGAGCCGCCTGCGTACCACTCTCAAGATCCGGTTTCTTCGCCTCCGCCAGCTTACGGATCCCTTCTTTTACTCTGTCCATAGGCAGCTGCATTCCGATCACTCCTGTGGACCCGACCAAAACGCTCCTGGCATCTACTCCCAGCACCTGAGCCGCTTCTTTTGCCGTCTCTTTACAATAACTCATGCCCTCTTCTCCGGTACACGCATTTGCAATGCCGGAATTCACGATAACAGCCTGTGACTTCATACCGCTGTCAACTACGTTTCGGTCCCACTTTACCGGTGCCGCTTTCACTACATTTGTCGTAAATGTTCCCGCCACTTTACACGGCTTCTCACTATAGATAAGTGCCATATCCGTGCGGTCCTGATACTTGATCCCGGCTGCTGCCGCTGCCGCCTCAAATCCTTTTGCCGCTGTCACTCCGCCTTCGATCTTCTGCATTTGTCATCCCTCTGCTTTCTTTATCTATATCTATCTGTCTGTTTTCTACTGTTCATTAAAAGCTGTAATGTTTTCTTCATTCAATGTAAAATCATAGTAATTTAAATCCAGACGCTCTGTCCATCCGATCGTATTCCAGAATGCATTTCCGATATCATTCTTTGTAAATGCGATGAGCGAAACCTTGTTGATCTGCTCTGCCTGCAATGCTTTCATCGCATGGACCACCATATCGCGCCCGATCCCGTGCCGACGATACGCTTCATCCACGCATACATGATAGAGACAGCCCCGTCTTCCGTCATGACCGCAAAGAATACTTCCCACAATCTTTCCGTCTTTCACCGCTACCACGCTGGTCGTAGGATTTCTCTTCAGGAACCGGTCCACACCCTCTCTGGAGTCATCGATACTCCGGATACCGAACCCCCGGATCTTCTTCCAGAGAGCATAAACCTCATCATAATCGTCTATTGTCATAACTCTTATCATTGTTAAATATTCCTTTCATCTTCATTTAGGGACACCCTTCTCACAGCTTTGGGACACCCTGAACTTCGATTCGGGACGTAGTAAAATCCTATTTGACTACGTCCCCGATCATGGGAACATCGGGACTAATTCCAACCCTTCGCTCTCTTTTAATCCAAACATCAGGTTCATATTCTGAACCGCCTGTCCCGCAGCGCCTTTTACCAAATTATCGATAGCGCCCATCATAATGATACGTCCTGTCCTCGGATCGATCTTAAATCCGATATCCACATAGTTGCTACCCTCTACCCATTTCGTCTCCGGGCATACGTCTTTATCAAGGACACGCACAAATTTTTCATCTGCATAATATTTATCGTAAACAGCCTTTACTTCTTCCCAGCTTACATCTTTCGTAAGTTTTGCATATTCCGTAGCAAGGATTCCTCTGTTCATCGGTACAAGATGCGGGGTGAAATTGAGCACTACTTTCTCACCTGCCGCATACCCCAGCTGCTCCTCGATTTCAGGAGTATGTCTGTGGGTTGCCACGCCGTAAGCTTTCATATTCTCATTTACTTCACAGAAGAGATTCTGTACTTTTGCTCCTCTACCCGCTCCTGAAGTACCTGATTTGGCATCGATGATCAGTGTGCCCATATCGATCAGTCCTTCTTTGGCAAGCGGATAGGCCGTCAGGATGGAGCATGTCGTATAGCAGCCCGGATTTGCCACCAGTCTTGCTTTCTTCACATCTTCGCGGTTGATCTCGCACAGCCCGTATACCGCCTCGTCAATAAACTGCGGCGCCTTGTGCTCGATCTTGTACCACTCTTCGTAAACTTTCACGTCTTTCAGTCGGAAATCCGCGCTCAGATCAATGATCTTTGTCTTTGAAAGAATTTCTTCATTTACAAGAGATGCACACAGCCCCTGAGGCGTCGCCGTGAAGATCACATCCACCTGGGACGCCAGCTCCTCCATATTGTCGTCCATACAGACCGCATCCACGATCTGGAACATATTTCTGTATACATCCGCATATTTCTGATCAATATAGCTTCTCGAGCCATACCATTTGATCTCTGCATCTTTATGTCCTGATAATATTCTTACAAGCTCGCCGCCTGCATAGCCGGTGGCGCCGATTATACCAACTTTGATCATATCTCTGTCCCTTCCATATATATGTTATCTTTCTTCCTTTTGACTTCAATACCGCTGCGGATTGCTCCGCGTTTCAGTTTCTTATGATATACCTCATTTAATAGTAAGTAAAGCATTTCATAAAAATAGTTATGAATAGCGCTTGCATAATAATACATCTTTTTTGCATATTATGCAAGCATTATTTATTTATATTCATCCATCAAAACTTATTTTCCCATGAATTTTCGATAAAGCGGAGCACTTCCGGTGTATAATATATGAATACTTATAACACTCAACCTCTTCTGCGTAAAAACGCGCAGATACAATCCGCTGTTTTTTCATTCAGGAGCGCACACTTTATAAAGTTCATGCGTTATACATTATGAAAGGAGGGGCTTTGCCGATGGATCTGGAAAAATACTACGATGACATTTACCGGTACTGTTTTTTTCGTATGCGGGACCGCAGTCTCGCTGAAGATCTGACGCAGGAAACCTTCCTTAAGTTTCTGGAAACTTCTGCTTATCACGACAGAGGAAAGCCTCTCGCTTTCCTGTATACCATCGCGCGGAATCTGTGCATCGATCACATCCGGCGCACAGCGGCACGGCCGGAATCCGGCATAACCGGTGATCTCCACCTGAACGGCGATATATCTTACAGCATAACGGGCACGGCATTCTCTCCCACTTTATCCGGTCCGGAACTCACGGACACATCGGTTGTCCTGACGCAGGCTCTGCAGACACTCAGCGAGTCCGACCGGGAGATTATCTGCCTGCACTATATACTGGAGCTGAATCCCGGTGAGATCGGAAGGATTATGAACCTGTCACGCTTTGCAGTATACCGCAGATTGAAACGGGCATTAAAACTTTTAGAAAATCAACTGAGAAAGGAGGACTTCCAGTGAAGAGAAATCATTTCAGACAAAAAGCGCTCCTGACCAAGACTTTGCGCAGGCTCTATACAGTTCCGGCTCCCGAACGAAAAGATGCTTTCTTCCAAAGCTCCGCCTACCGCGCAGCAGCAAGTGAGGCCCTTTATCCTCCCCGCGTCCCGTGGGCAGCTTTTCTTCAGACCCAAATGCACTACATCCGAAAATGGAACTGGATCCTGGCTGTCTGCATCTTTGCGGCCGCCATACTTCTGACCCTGCAGCCCTGGCAGACAGCCGCCCCACAGGAAGATCTGCGGGGGCTGGATCTCTCCACCCCTGTCATCCTGTCCGCCTGTATCCCGTTCCTTGCGCTGGCAACGACCTCAGAGGCCGGACGCTCTGCCCGGTTCGGCATGGAGGAGCTGGAGCTGTCCGCCCGGTTCTCCCTGCAGGCTGTCCTGTGTGCACGGCTGGTCATACTGGGCGGGGAAAATCTTGTCCTGCTGGCAGTACTGATGCCCTTGGGCCCCCGTTTCTGGGAAACAGACCTGAGCATGACTGCGGCCTGTATCCTGCTGCCCTATCTGCTGACCTGCGCCCTCACGCTCCCCGCAGTCCGAAAACTCCGGGGAAAAGACTGCACGATCCTGTGCGCCGGGATCAGCGCTCTTGTCAGCCTATCCTTTCTCACCGCGGACGCCACTGGCTTTCTGGACCGTGCGGCTGCTGCCCCTGCGCTCATTCCCGCGGCGCTTCTCTTCTTCGGGGCCGCAGCGGTACTGGAACTTAGAAAATATATCAGACAATCGGAGGAATTAACATGGAACTTCACATTGACCGGCTGAGTAAACATTATAAAAATAAGATCGCCGTGGACCGTATCTCTCTCACTCTCGGAAGAGGAGTCCACGGACTGCTGGGCGCCAACGGAGCCGGAAAAACGACTCTCATGCGCATGATCTGCGGCATCCTGCGCCCGGACAGCGGCACGATAACTTTCGGGAAAACCGATGTATCCACAGAAGAATACCGGAGTATCCTCGGATATCTTCCTCAGGATTTCGGCTATTACCCCGGCTTTACCGCTGAAGACTTCCTCATGTATATGGCCGCACTCAAAGGGCTGCGTAAAACCGATGCCCGATGCCATACCAAAGAGCTTCTGTCCCTTGTCGGACTTGACGCCTATAAAAAACAAAAGATCAAAACATACTCCGGCGGAATGAAACAGCGCCTGGGCATCGCGCAGGCGCTCTTAAACCGTCCGAAGCTTCTTGTACTCGACGAACCCACCGCCGGACTTGCTCCGAAAGAGCGCGTCCGGTTCCGGGAAATGATCGACCGGCTCGGTCAAGAGAGCATCGTCCTGCTCTCCACCCACATCGTATCTGACATTGAACTGATCGCGGACCGTATCCTCATGATGAAAGACGGCCGCCTGATCTTCAACGGAACACATGAAGATATCGGAGAGAATCTGGAAGAATTTTATCTGAAACAGTTTGACGATATCAATCCGTCTGCCCCTGCTCCGGCCGGCACTGTGACGGGGAGCAAGATAAAACACGGAGGTATTTGACCATGTATAATCTGGGAACTCTCATAAAATATGAATACAAAAAACTTTTTCAGCGAAAAGCCGTCTGGATCCTGACATTCACGTTAATGGCGCTGGCAGCGCTTTCTGTCATCCTGCCGCCTTTTACATCGGCCGTTTCTTCAAACACCGGCGCTTCATATACAGCATACGACAGCTGCAAAACTCAGCGGGAACTGGCATCTGATCTGTCTGGCCGCTCTATTGACAGTAAAATGCTCAAAGAAATGAACGCCGTCCTCTTACTGGATTACAATGCGTCTCTTCCGGCTGAGGAGCGCAAGCCGGTATCCGGCGAAATAATAAGCGCATTACCTGACGACCTTCGTCTCAGGCTTTCAGGAAAAACAGAAAATATACAGCCGGAAGATCTGACCGCATCCCCAGCTTCTGCGGTTCCATATTCTGTAAAATACGATGATATCGACTACTTTGTAGATGATTGCGGCGCGGCATATCTTGCCGAAAAAAACAATTCCGAGCAAACTGGTATGATATATCTGTATACATGCAGCACAGACGACCTGTACCAGCTCCGCCGGGACACAAATGAGAAGATATGGGACATATTCTATCTGTCGGATCAGGAGAAGACATATCTCTCCAAACAAGAGGCCAAACTCTCTACACCATTTACTTATCAATACTGCTCAAGTTATAAATCTATACTTTCCTGCACTGTAATTGCAGTTGTTATGATTTCATTTCTTACGGTAGTATGCATTCCGCCTGTATCTGCAGATGAACATTCCCGCAGGACAGATCAGATCATCCTGTGCACACGGCTCGGCAAACGTACTGCTTTCTTTGCAAAGCTGTTTACCGCCGTCACATTTTCCGTCTGTGCCGTACTCCTTATTTATGCCTCTATTGCGCTGCCGTCATTTTTCATGTACGGAACAGAAGGCTTTTCAGCACAGATACAGGCAGCCCTTCCCGGATGTACATGGGATCTGTCTGTGGGACAGGCATCATGCATTCTGATCGGCATCTGTGCTGCCGCTGCTGTTCTCTTAAGCTGTACAGCACTGTTTCTCGCAGAATGTTTCAAGACCAGTATTCCTGTCATGGGTATCCTTATCGGTTTCCTGCTCATCAGTTCCTTTCTGAATATACCGGAACAATTCCGCATATTATCACAGATTTGGTCATACTGTCCCGCCAAACTGATCTCTGTATCGGGCAGTATGCTTGACCCTCGGCTGATCCCCTTCTTCGGCACTTATCTGGCATCATATCAGGCAGGACCGTTCATATATCTTATTCTTGCTCTTCTGTTTTCCTTTGGGGGATTTTTTGTCTGGAAGAGATGGCAGGCGGGCGGAAGATAATCCGTCCCTTCCAGACACAAATTCTATAAAATACTCAGGCGGAACATCAGAAGTCTTCCCCTCTGATACTCCGCCTGAGTATTTAAATTCTTTTCTTCTTTATTTCCGGATCTGTCCGTTCCCGAAGATGATATATTTGGTCGTTGTCAGTGCCTCAAGTCCCATCGGTCCTCTTGCATGGAGTTTCTGAGTACTGATGCCGATCTCAGCGCCGAATCCGAACTCAAATCCGTCGGTAAATCTGGTGGATGCGTTTACATATACTGCCGCCGCATCGATCTCATCCTGAAATTTCAGCGCGTTGTCATAATCTTTCGTGATTATGGATTCGGAATGTCCGGTATTATATTTATTAATATGGGCAATCGCTTCACCGATGGAATCTACGATCTTCACAGATATAATGGCGTCCAGATACTCTGTACCCCAGTCCTCTTCTGTCGCCGGAACGATCTCCTTGCAGATCGACTGCGCTCTTTCATCGCCGCGGATCTCCACATCATGGTTCTTTAACTTCTGTACGATCGGCGGAAGTGCTTCCTCAGCGATTCCGCTGTGGATTACAAGAGATTCGCAGGCATTGCACACGCCCATGCGCTGAGTCTTGGCATTCTCAATGATATCGGCGGCCATCCTGACATCCGCACTTTTATCCACATACACGTGGCAGTTTCCGGTTCCGGTCTCGATCACCGGCACCGTACTGTTTTCTACAACATTTGCGATAAGACCCGCACCGCCTCTCGGAATCAGGACGTCAATACCGCCGTGCATTTTCATCATATCGTTCACGACCTCACGGCTCGTATTCTCCACAAGTACGACCAGATCCTGACAGAGTCTTTCTTTGCGCAGTCCTGTCTTGATTGCGCGGACAATCGCCTGATTAGAGTGGATCGCATCGCTGCCTCCGCGCAGAATGACAGCGTTTCCCGTCTTAAAGCACAGCCCGAAAGCGTCCGCTGTCACATTCGGGCGGGACTCATAAATAATCCCCACAACGCCGAGCGGAACTCTCTTCTTCCCGATTCGAAGACCATTTGGTCTTGTCTTCATATATAAAACTTCGCCGATCGGATCATCAAGGCCGGCAATCTGTCTTAATCCCTCTGCCATATCCGCAATTCTCTTTTCCGAGAGAGCCAGTCTGTCGATCAGAGACTGCTTGATTCCTTTCTCTCTGGCAGCTTCAAGATCTTTCTCATTTTCTGCAAGAATCGACTCCTGCTGTGAGATCAGTTCGTCCGCCACGGAAAGAAGCCCTCTGTTTTTTTCTGCAGTTCCAAGCTTTGCCGCCTCTGTGGCAGCATTTTTCGCACGCCGTGTAAGCATTTCCATGTATGTTTCTTCCATTGTGATCTCCTTTCATTTAGTTCACACTGTGGTTTTTTGCACATGTCATGCATCTGCTGTCCCCTATTGTATCATCAAAAGCCAATTTCTGCCACCTAAAAAAACAGGCACTGTCCGGTTGTCCAAACATCACTTTGATATTCTTCCGTCACCAAACAGCGTCTGCCTTTTCTCTTATTTTATTCACCACTTATCTTACGGTCCGGATCAGGTACCCTGTTCTGTTTCGCTCCTACACCTTGATCCGCTCTGCGACTTCGTGTCCGAGAGCCAGCCTTACATCCTGAACTCCGATGATCACACTGTCGCGGCACTGCTGGATCACCCGGATCGTGCTGCCCTCTTCAACATGGCGGCTATGCAGGAATTCGAGTACGTCCGGCAGACCGAACATCCATTTAATTGTGTATGACTCTCCCGGTCTGGCATTTGATAACGCCTGCATGATATCCCTCCTTTTCTCAATTTTAGGGAACTCATGCCGGGTTAGTCAATCGCAATCTTGGTTGCACACAAGCTACATCTGTAAGGTCTGTCTCACCCCAGAACAAAAGTATTCCTGTAATATCGTTATCCTGTCTGATCCGGGGTAAAATAATGTTCCTGTAAATGAGAAATTTTACACAATATGTTCTGCAGCATACATACCTGCCGCAACACCAGCCAGACAGAAGACGACGCTTAAAACGATATACAGGACCGACATTTTGATTTGTCCCTGCTCCAGCAGATTGTAAGCCTCCAATGAAAAGGTGGAAAATGTCGTAAATCCTCCGCATACGCCCGTCTTAAGGAACAGCACGGCATTCTGCGGAAGTCCTTTTCTTGCCGCAGCGCCGGCAATCATACCGATGGCAAGCGCTCCAAGTACATTTGTGATCAGTGTAAGTACAGGGAAACCGCCTTTAAAGGGGATCAGGCTGATGGCATATCTGAGCATTGCGCCGAGAGCTCCGCCGATCCCGACACACACAAATCCCGCCATTATGCTACCTCACATAAACGATATAATCGTCTTTTCTCGGTTTTGCCTGCGGCACGGCTCCGTCCGCCGGATATCCCAGTATGCAGTGGCCGACGCCGATATAGTCTCCCTCGATTCCCCATTTCTTCAGAAGTGCTTTGCCTTCTTCCGAATCGAACACCTCTCGCGCACGGTGAATCCAGCACGATCCGACACCGACAGCATACGCAGCATTCATCAGATTCCCCATCACAAGAGAACCGTCTTCCACACATGTAGGACGTTCCTTTGATGCGAGCACGACAAGCACAGTCGGCGCGCCGTAGAACGGATCCGAATCGCTTCCCAGATATTTTGCATTCAACTCAGACAGATAGTCTCTAGTCTCCTTATCCTGTACCACTACGATCTTCGGAGACTGCATTCCCATTCCGGTGGGAGCATAGGTACCCGCCTCAAGGATTTTCTGCAGTTCCTCCTCTTTGATCTGCTCCGGTTTATATGCACGGATGCTTCTTCTCTCTTTTAAGTCTTTTAATGTTGATTCCATGGTCATTTCCTCCTTTAAATCAAATTGCTTCAGTTAATACCCGTTCTCTCATCTGCCGTCCTGATTTCCGGTCTGTTCCAGACTGGAAAAGAACATCTCATAAAGGTCATCCTCGCCTTCCAGCTTTGGAGAATTCTCTCCGCCGCCGTTGGTACTGCGCTTCATTGTCGCGTAAAATTCATCTCCAGCCTGAATAACGTCCATAGGATAGATCTCATATCCCATCTCCCGGCAGACACGGCAGAAAGCCCCAAGCGAATCTTCCTCTTCCTTTGTCTTTAAAAATCTGTTTTTCAGTTCTTCATCGTGCAGAGCCTTGTTCTGCAGTTCGTCCAGCATCTCTACCGTATTCATCTCTGATCATCCTCTCGCGTTGTTGTAAATCCGGTATATATCCTCTTTGTCAAGTTTCTTGATGCAGCCGATGGTGCGTCTGCCGAAATGGCTGCATTTTTCTGCCAGTTCCCGCATCTGATCCTCACTTAGCTCAATCCCCATATCCCGGATGCTTACCGGCATATCAAGCGTTCGGTAAAAGGCTTCCATCGCTTCTATTCCCTTTACCGCGGTCAAAGTATCATCTGCTTCCGGCTCCACGCCCATGACATTGACCGCAAACTTTGCGAATCGCTCCGGCGCCGCGTCCATCACATAGCGCGCCCAGCTTCCCCAGACCGCTGCAAGTCCGGCTCCGTGAGCCACATCAAACATACCGCCGAGTTCATGCTCCAGCTGATGACTGGCCCAGTCGCCGCCGTCTGTGCCGCATCCGGTCAGCCCATTGTGGGAAAGACTTCCCGCCCACATTACCTCAGCTCTTGCATTGTAATTATCCGGTTCCTTCATCAGAATCTCTGCGTTCTTCATCACAGTCCTGATCAGGTGTTCACTGATACCGTCCGTCAGCTCCATGTTGTCACAATGATTGAAATAGCGCTCCATTGTGTGCATCATAATATCCACGCACCCGCTTGCGGTCTGGTATTTCGGCAGCGTCATGGTCAGCTCCGGATCCATGACGGCAAATCTCGCTCTCCCGTAATTGCTGCTGTACCCCCGCTTGAGCCATCCGTTCTCATTTGTTATAACCGAAGAATCGCTCATCTCGGATCCTGCCGCCGCGATCGTCAGGATCACACCGATAGGAAGGCATCCCTCTGCAGTTCTTTTCCTGTCATAAAAATCCCATACGTCTCCTCCATTTGCCACGCCGTATCCGATTGCTTTGGCGGAATCGATCACACTGCCGCCTCCTACAGCAAGGATAAAATCCGCATTTTCATTTTTACAGAGCTCGATTCCCTCATACACAAGAGACAGTCGGGGATTCGGCACGACTCCTCCCAGAGACACATAAGGGATCCCCGCATCGTCAAGAGACCGGTATATGCGCTCCAGCAGTCCACTTCTCACCACACTGCCGCTTCCATAGTGGACAAGCACTTTCCGGCACCCCTGCTCTGCCACCAGCTGTCCGGCCTGATCTTCGGTTCCTTTTCCGAACACGACTTTTGTCGGTGTATAATACTGGAAATTCTCCATGTATCCATCTCCTTTTCCTGTCTTTCTGTAATGTTTTTAAAACGCTTTCCTCTGCACTCACCTGCCAGCGGATCTACACAATTTCAATCTGGCACATCTTCATTGCCTCCGCCGCCTGTTCATGGCTCTGAGGCGTCACGCCCGCGCAGCATGAAATGTCAACCTCGATCGGCACTTCCGGGAGATATGCCTTCAAAAGCAGTGCATTGGAAATCACGCAGATATCAGTACACAGCCCCACCAGTGTAATCTTTTCGACCGGTTCCGCGGTATCATTTAACTGCTTTACATATTCCCCCAGCTCCACACTGCCGAACGTAGGCTTATCGATAATCCTGACCTCAGTTCTGCTCCGGAGAGCTTCTGCCACTTCCCCGTTGATCTGCCAGCCCGGCGTGTCTTTCACACAGTGTACGACCGGAAGATGTCTTCCCTCTGCGCTCTCAAGATAATTCTCCGCATGCGTATCTCTCGTAGCGATCACCTTTCCGTCAAACCTGCGGATCTTCTCCACGACATCCGGGACGATTGCAACGGCTTCTTTCGTGCCGAGAGATCCATCGATAAAATCCTTCTGCATATCTACAACTACAAGTATGTTCATTCTGCTTCTCCTTTCCTTAATTCCGCCGCACATTGCGCACCATTATGATATCTTATCTGCATTTGAGATCATAATAGAAAATATACTGCTGCATCACTCCCGCGCAGCCCTTGTATCTCTCAAACGGAAAGCCGTCCGGATAGTGACACTCAAGCACTTTCTTAATATGGGTATCCACCGGGAAGGCGTCCATCTGGTGCAGGGCAAACAGGCAGATACAGTCAGCCACCTTTCCGCCGATGCCGGAAAGCCTCATAAGTTCTGTGCGGGCTTCCGTGTATTCCATTTCTTTCAGGGCGTCCAGATCGATCTCTCCTCCGGCAATCATCTTCGCAGTCTGACAGATATATTTGCTTCGATATCCCAGTTTCAGTTCTCTTAACTCCTCTTCTGTCGCCTTTGAAAGTTTCTCAGCCCGTGGAAATGTATAATATATCCTGCCGTCCGGCGTCTCACGTCTCTCTCCGTACCTTTCGCCAAGCGTCCGGATAAGGCCTTTGATGCGGGGAATATTATTCTGCTGGGAGAGGATAAATGTAATGATCATCTCCCATGTATCCTGCCTGAGGATCCGGATACCGCTGCCAAACGCAGCAGCGCCTGTCAGATAATCATCGTCCCTGTCAATCTGATCTATATAATCCGAATAGGACACCGAAAGATCAAAATACTCTTTCCAGAATGTTTCATATTCTTCCTGCGTACAGTACAGGATTGTCTCCCCGTATGCGTGTGTATGTGCATTTGCATTTTCTTCTCTGCCTGCCGCCTCCGCCGGGTTTTCCCGGATCTTGATCTTCAGATACCGGCTGCCCGCCAGCAGTTCATATGTATCCTCTGAAACAGCATCCAGCCGGAAACACTGACCGGACTCACAGATCTGAGGGATGGAGAAACAATTATTCTCTATCGTAACCATGCTGTCTTCCACTTTCTATCAAACTTCTATCACGCTATAATCCCTGCGCAGCAGGGCAGACCGATGCAATCAGTCTGGATTGCGTTCAATGCAATCATTATAGCACGATTCCCCCTCCTGAAAAAGTATGAAAAAGCCTCCGCTTATGTTATACTCATCCTATAAGGCTGTCCCATCCTTTAAATACAGCCGCAGCACCCGGCCTGCAGAGAGGAGAATATATGACAAGAAAGATCGAAGTCACAGACTATCGTCCCGAATGGGAGTCCATGTTCAAAGAAGAAGCAAAAAAGATTAAAAAGATACTCGGCAAAAACTGCATCGGGATCTATCACATTGGAAGTACGTCTGTCAAAAATATGGCTTCCAAGCCGATCATCGATATCATGCCGGTCGTAAAAGACCTTTCCCTTGTCGATGCACACAATAAAGAATTCGAATCCTTGGGCTACGAATGCAGAGGTGAATTCGGCATTCCCGGAAGAAGATTCTATGCCAAAGGCGGTGATAACCGAACGCATCACATCCATATATTTGAGCAAAGCAATCAGACTGACATTCAGCGCCATATCGCTGTGCGGGATTACCTTAACTCCCATCCGGATACAGCGGCAGAATATGCCGCCCTGAAGAAAAAGCTGGCGACGGAATTCCCCTTTGACAATGACGGCTACTGCAACGGCAAAGAAAAATACATGAAATCACTGGAGGAAAAGGCTCTCCACTGGCAGGAAAAACAGAACCGCCTCAGCATGGGCATCGCACTCGGATTATGTTTCGGCGTTGCCATCGGTACATCTTTCGACACGCTTTATAACAATACCGGTATCGGAATGATTTTTGGAGCAGCTATCGGCCTGATGTTCGGCATGGTTTTTGGCTCCATGGACAAAACAGATAGAAGCAGGCAGAAATAATCTCTGCCTGCTTCTATCTGTTTTCCGTCTATTCACCGCTGTTTCCCAGCGTCTGGTCTATGATGCTTCTCATAATATCCTCTGTCATCTGTCCGGGGACATAGCCGTATACATTTCCGTCCTTATCGATCATAAATGTGGTCGGGAACGCCGAAATCCCGTACTGGGTGAACATTTCCCCGTCTGTATCCATGAGCACCGGGTAGGTATATCCGTTTTCTTCCATAAAACCGGCAATCTCCTCCGCTGATCCTTCCTGACCGATCCCCGGTCCTGCGATCCCGAGTATAACAACTTCCGCATCCCCGCCCTGTGCCGAATATTCCTCGTAGAGTTTCTGGATATCCGGCATCTCATTGCGGCACGGCCCACACCAGGTCGCCCAGAAATTCAGAAAGATGACTTTCCCTTTATAGTCGGAAAGTGTATGCGTATTTCCAAATTGATCCTTAAGTTCAAGGTCCGCCAGAGGAGCAGGCGTCAGCTGCCGCTCTGACTCTTCCCCGTTTTCCTGTGTTTTCCCGTCTTCGCTGTTATCGGAATTTGTGTTCTCCTGTTCATCTGCTTCTGTCTCAGCCTGTCCGCCTTCATCTGCGGCGCTGTCATCCTCTTCCGTCTCCTGCACCGTACCGGATTGTACCGTAGAAAGATATCCTGTGATGTCATTCATCTTCCCCGTAAACATAAGCGCACCCATAAGAATCATCAGAACGCCGCCGATCTTGACGGTATAACGGACCGCCTTCATATGCCGGCGGAAAAATCCCAGCAGCTGCGCTGTAAAGATCCCTGCTGCCAGAAAGGGAAGGATAAATCCCAGCGTATATACTCCGATCAGAAGAAAACCGAGCATTTCCGTCTGTGCACTTCCCGCCATCAGGAGCACACTTGTGAGCGCCGGTCCCACGCACGGCGTCCATGCAAAACTGAATGTAAAGCCCATAATCAGGGCAGTGACCGGTGACATGGTCATCTTCTCAAGGCGCAGGGGAATGCGGTGTTCTGCGCCAAGCACGGAAGAACTTCCAAACACCCCAATCTGATACAGACCGAACAGGATAATCAGCACGCCGCCGATCCTTGCGAAAAGCATCCTGTGTTCGCCGAAAAAGCTTCCGGCTGCCGAAGCTCCCAGCCCAAGGACAAAAAAGGCGCCGCTGATTCCCAGCGTAAAAAACAGAACCCTGACAAACAGCCGTATCTTTGAAGACGCTGCCACAGCACTCTCTTCTTTATTTTCTATTCCATTCAGTCCGAAATTCAGCCCTCCGGAAAGATATCCCAAATAAAGCGGTACAAGAGGAAGTACGCAGGGCGAGAAAAAGCTGAGCAGACCCTGCACAAATACCGTGATCGCGGATATCCCTGTCTCTATCGTAAATCCCATATATCCCTATTCTCCCGTTTCTTTTAATTCCGGCCTTATGAGGTGCCGCCTGTATTTCAGACGGCACCTGTTCCCGGCAGGTATAGTGAGGATATCATATTTCTTATGCGATGGACAGTGATATTATCACATTTTCGGGAAAATATATCTCAGTCGTTAAGCTTCCGGAAGTTCACCGATCTTCTGAACAGTCAAATTGATCGCACTGTAGAAGAAGTTTCCGCCCTGACTGATCATCTCCAGTACATTCGGAGCTGTATCCACCTGTATGATCTGTGAAAACGCCACGTTGGCCGCCTCCGATGAAGTGTGGAACGTATGCTGCACCACAGTACCTGACACCTGACTTCCCTGCTGCTGCAGATACAAAAGAACAGTAAGCGGAAAATCCGCTTTTTTCGCCGGTGACAGCGTTCCATGGAATGTCACGAAATAAAATCCCGGCTGGATGATCACAACATCTGTACTATTATCAGCATGGCTTATGGCTGTACCATTCGTCACACCGTTCCGGTCAAAGACCAGCTTGCCGCCGGCAGTTCCCTGCTGAGGCGGATTTGAGAAAGTTGAGAGCAGCTGTAAAGTCCTGTCACATTCTTCGCAGGTACCTGTATCGCCTTTCGGGATCACAAAATCAAACACTGCACTATTCTCATCACCGCTGTTCGTTACTGCCGCCGCAGTTCCCGGATCACCCGTAGTCACTGTGCCGACACGTATAGTCGCCGCAGTTCCTGTAGCACCGTCCTCACCGTCTTCCCCATCCGATCCTGTCGGACCTGTCGGACCTGTCGGACCCGTCGGTCCCGTTGCACCTGTCGGACCGGTTAGGCCTGTTGCACCGCTCGGACCTGTTGCTCCACTCGGACCTGTAGGTCCTGTCGGACCCGTTGCTCCACTCGGGCCTGTCGCTCCGCTCGGGCCGGTTGCTCCTGTCGGACCTGTTGCCCCGCTCGGACCTGTTGCTCCACTCGGGCCTGTTGCACCGCTCGGGCCGGTTGCCCCTGTTGAGCCTGTTGCGCCGCTTGGACCGGTCGCTCCCGTCAGGCCGGTCGGGCCACTTGGACCGGTTGCTCCGCTCGAGCCGGTTGCGCCGCTTGGACCGGTCGCTCCCGTCGGGCCGGTCGGGCCACTTGGGCCGGTTGCTCCGCTCGGGCCGGTTGCCCCCGTCGGACCTGTTGCCCCCGTCGGGCCTGTCGCTCCACTTGGACCTGTTGCTCCGCTCGGTCCGGTTGCGCCGCTTGGACCGGTCGCTCCCGTCGGGCCGGTCGGGCCACTTGGGC
>CAMLYF010000033.1:0-31083 GCA_946491795.1 uncultured Lachnoclostridium sp.
GCTCAACTATGGGGATTAATCATTATACTATTAATGAGAAAGTGTCAAAGACCCGCGTGTATACAATTCGACATAAATTCTTTGAATCCGCCATTGCATGTTACTATACAACAATGCTATAATTCATAGTAGCGTATTTTTGCCCTCTGGGCAGAAGAAGAATTGTGAGTAGGTGACTGATTTGAAGAATAAGATCAAGCGTTTTGCCAAAGGTGATTTTCATATCCCTCAGCCGGAGATCATTTTCCCGGAAACAAGAATCATTATGCGTGTCGGCGAGGGAGAAAAATACAGGGGGAGTTTCTCGCTTCAGAATCAGGGGGAAGGTACGATCCGGGGGCTTGTATATCCCTCTTCATACCGCGTACAATGTGACGAACAGGGGTTTGATGCTAATCCGGTCAATATTTATTATACATATGATGGAACAGGACTTGTCCCCGGACATGTAGAGCACGGCAAGTTTACGATTGTCTGCAATGGGGGAGAGTTTGACATCTCCTTTACCGCGATCATAGAGAAACCCTTTGTGATGACGAGCTACGGAAAGGTACAGAGCCTGGATGATTTTAAAAAGCTCACTTTCCGTGACGCGGCCGAGGCGGTTAAGCTGTTCCGCTCCAGGGATTTCTATGAGATTCTGAAATATGAAGACAAAAGAATACAGGCTCTTTATGATAATATGCGCCGCTGGGAGCTGGATCAGCAGGCTCTGGAGGAGTTTCTGGTCGGATGTAAGCAGAAAGAAAAGATTTTCCTGACGCTGGAGGAAGAAAGCCGGGCGTTTATCTCGCTGACGGAACCCCGCAAGGAGACTTTTGCGATCAGAAAGAATACATGGGGATATCTGGAGATTGATGTGAAGACAGAGGGGGATTTCCTCTATGTTGAGCATACCCGTATTACTACGGAGGAGTTTATCGGGAATTCTTACCGTCTTGAATATTTCCTTGATACGGAAAAACTGCACAGAGGAAGCAATTTCGGACGGATCATACTTGAGTCTCCGTACGAGACACTTACCTATGAGGTAGTAGTTGAAAAAGATATTATCAGAGATGAAGACCGGAGGGCAAATGACCGTGAGTTCGCCGGAATTATTAAAAATTATCTCAAATATGAGAGCGGGAAGATGGAACTTGACGACTGGGTTGAGGAAGCGATACGGAGGATCAAACATCTCCGGGAGATGGATGAGAACAATGAATATTATCTTCTCGCACATGCCCACATCTGTCTGATCGGCAAGAAGATGGACGAGGCAAAATGGCTGCTGGAATCTTATAATTATAATCGTTTTGCCATTGGAAGAGATGTAGAATTAAGTTCATATTATCTTTATCTGACAACACTTCTGTCCAATGATACGATCGGACAGCGGAAAGTTGCAGAAGAACTGTCGAAGTCCTTTATGAAGCATCCGGACAGCTGGAAGATACTCTGCATGCTGGTTGAAGTGGATTCGGAATATAAGATATACAGCGAGAGACTGCGGGCGCTGGAAAAGCAGTTTTACGAGGAGCGTTCGCACAGTATCTGGTTCTATCTGCAGGCATTCCGGTGCTTCAGAGATAAAAGTTCTTCTCTGAAGAAGCTTGGAAAGTTTGAAGTACAGGTGCTTCTATTTGCGGTGAAGCATAAGCTTATGACAAGGGAGCTGGCACTGTATACGGCAAATCTGGCCAGCCAGATGAAAGTTTTTGACCGCCATCTGTATGACGTTCTTGTCCAGTCATATAAGATGTATAATGAATCGATGATCCTGACTTCCATCTGTACTCTGCTGATCAAGGGAAACTGTATGGATACTTGTTATTTTAAATGGTATGAAAAAGCTGTGGAGAGCGAACTGAAGATAGCGCAGCTTTACGAATACTACATGGCGACTGTGCGTCCGGAACAGTTTCACAAACCGCTGCCGAGATCAGTGTATCTCTACTTTATGCATGGAAATAATCTTGATTTTCACAAGTGCGCGTTTCTTTACTCCAATCTTATCACATATGAGGATGAGTCCAGTGAGATCTATGCGCATTACCGGGACGAGATGGAGGCTTTTGCGTGGAATCAGCTGGACCGCCGGAATATAAACGAACAGCTCAGGATCATCTATAAGAGATTTGTCGTGGAGCCGGCAATGAATACGGAGAGGGTGAAAGCCCTGTATGATGTGTGTCATGCATATTGGATTACTACAAAAGTGAAGAATATGAAATATGTTCACGTTATTGCGGAAGACGGCACGATCACGCAGAAAGCTCCTTATACGGAAAAGGGAGCCATGGTATTCCTGTATTCCAAGACAGACCGGCTTGTCTGGGAGTCAAAAGACGGCAGGCATTATACGGATTCTATTCCATACGAGAGCAAGCGGCTTTTCTATGAGCTGCGTTATATGGATATGTGCAGAAAATATCTCAACGGCCTTCGCAGAAACAGGGAAGAGGAACAGGCGCAGGAGCTGACGCTGGAAGTTGTTCATGAAAACGGGCTTGAAAATTATGCAGAGGAGGAGATATTCGGCCTTTGCAGCAGAACGATCCGTGAGAACAATTATGAAAATGATGATTTCCTGACTTATGTCTGTTTTGAACTCTTTAAAAAACAGCAGTATGACAAAGTAATACTGACCTATCTTGCAAATTATTACTGCGGAGCGACTTCTGATATGAAACTGCTCTGGCGGGAGGCAAGGGACTATGAGATTCACACACACAAGCTTGCCGAGCGTATCCTGACACAGATGCTTTTCTCGGAGGAACTTTTCCAGGAAGCTCCGATCTTTGAACAGTATTATGCGGAGGGAGCGTATTTCAGACTCCAACAGGCCTATCTGACTTATGTCTCGAGAGAATATGTGGTTGAGGAGCGCAAGATTGGACGCAGCGTGATAGATATTATCTGCAAAGAATATGAAAAAGGCGAGGAGACCGGCGATATATGCAAGATCGCTGTCCTCAAATACTATTCCCAGCGGGAATATAATACCCAGACACGAAAAACCTTGAAGAAATTCCTTCAGGAACTCTGCGGAAAACAGATTTATTTCCCGTTCTTCCTCTCTTACGAGAAAGAATGGCTGATCGAACTGCAGCTATGGGACAAGACACTGATCGAATACAAGGGGCAGAAAGGCAGCAGGGTCATGCTGTATTACCAGCTTCAGAAAGGCGGAGAAGAGCAGGAAACATATTCGACTGAAGTGCTTACGCCGATGTATGAGAATTTGTATGTCAAGAAATTCGTCCTGTTTGCAGACGAGAAGCTGAAATATTACTTCAAGGAAACTATAGACGGAAATTCTTATCGCAGTGAAAAAGAGACATGTGTGAGAAGGGCCGAACCCGGTGAACAGGGAAGATACGGCCGCCTGAACGATATCCTGATGGAGAAGAATGAAAAGGAAAGAAAGAGAAAAATGAAGGCATATGCCCTGGAAGACGCAGTGGCGGCGCATATGTTTACACAGGAATAAGGAGGTTGTCTTTTACATGGGACAAGGCAGTATCATTGGTTATGAGATAAATGAAAAGACATGTCAGATCAGTTTTTACAATGATGAAGAGCTGGAGCCGGACACATTAGAGGTCGATTCTGATAATTACCAGATCCCTCTTATTATCGGAAAGCTCAGAGATACGTGGGCGTACGGAAAAGAGGCAAAACGACTTGTAAGCATTAAGGAAGGGTTTACGGTTACCAGGCTTCTGAGCAAAAGTCTCGCCGGAGACAAGGTTGAATTCGGGGAAGAGACCTATGATGCGGAATGGCTTCTTTCCCAGTTTATCCAGATGTCCCTGCAGCCGTTCCCGGTGATCACCGGTATTGTCTTTACCGTTCCGGAACTCTCGGAAGATCTGGCGCAGATGCTGCGCAGGATAGCGGACAGGATGAATATTGATAAAAGGCATGTTTTTATACAGGATTATAAAGAGAGTTTCTGTAACTATCTGTTTTATCAGCCGAAAGAGCTGTGGCAGTATGACGCGGCGCTGTTCTGCTGTGACAGAAACGAGATCAGGGCATATATGCTCCGGCGTCTGCGCCCCGGCCTTGGCGGCGGGAAGACGACTTTTGTGACAGTGGATGAAGTGGCCAGCGCCCATATGAAGGAACTGGCGATGGTCTATCCGGTTCTCAATGAGGACAAGGCAAAAGAAGCAGATGCGATGTTCTGTAAGTTTATATCGAGCGTCTTTGACAAGAGAATCGTGTCCTCCGTATTCCTGACGGGGGAAGGATTCGAAAATAACTGGTATCCGAAAGCGCTGCGCGTTCTCTGCAATGGAAGGCGTGCGTTTATCGGAAATAACCTGTACAGTAAAGGAGCCTGCTACACGGCTTACAGAAAGCTTTTCATGCATATAGAGAATCCGGTCTATCTTTCGGAAGATAAGCTGACAGATCAGATTACAGTGAACATGCGCGTGGACGGTCAGGAGATGTGGTATCCGATCGTATCGTGGGGCGCTCACTGGTATGAGTCCAATAACCAGTGGGAGGTGCTCTGCGAGGATATGGATGAAATCGAGTTCCATGTAGAGTCCCTGATCCAGGGGAACGTGAGGACTGAGACAATATCTCTGGCACAGCTGCCCAAACGTTCGGAATATTCTGTGCGGCTGCAGCTCGAGACGGTATTCCTTGACAATAAGACATGCAGGATCAGTGTGAAAGATGCAGGATTTGGAGATTTTTTCCCGGCGACTGATTTTCATGCCGAGAAGACGATACATTTAGGAGGCAATGATGGGAAATTTAATTCTTTGTCATGACAGACATGCTGTACATCCCTATGAGATCACAAGGATACACTGCCGTATCTTTACGATCGAAGAGCTGTGCTACTATCTGTGTAATAATCTCTATCTGATCGATTATACGATCATGAACGCACAGCTTTGCAACTGGCTTGAAGAAGAGCTTGGCATGGAGAAACTTGCAGCAGATTTAAGAGATGTGCTCCGTCTCCACGGTTCTGTGGAGAATTTTGTACTGACGATCCTGAAAGCGTCAAAGATCTACAGGGAGCCGGAGATGATCCGGATCCAGAATGTCCTTGAACACCTGAAAAACCAGAAAGATATTGAAAGGCAGAAATATAAAGGCGACAATCTTCTGGAGAGCGGCGAGGTGGAAGAAGCAATCCTCGTCTATCAGGCGATTCTCAATCAGGAAAAAGACGAGACTGTGGATGAAAAGTTTTATGGCAGGATATATGCCGGCCTCGGAGCAGCATACGGGCGCCTGTTCCTTTATCAGGAAGCTGCCCGCATGTATGACAGGGCATATCAGATATGCCAGGACAAGGCGCTGATAAAACCGTATCTTTACGCATCGTATAAATATATGTCGCTCGAGGAATACCATATACTTATCACAAAGCAGGATGACTATATGGAGATCAACGCGCAGATGCGCCGCGAGATCGATGAGGTCAGAAAAAATATGCCTGAAGATTCGAATCCGGAACTTATCGAAAAATGGAAGCGGCAGCACAGAAGAAATCATGCATAAGCCGGAAGTATCCCCCTGACAAAGTATCATTTGACAGGGGGATATCATTATGATAGAATACAACGGTAACTTTACCATGGTACAGTGACTCATTGGTAGAGAAAAAAAGCAAAACCGGTGATAGCCGGTGGGTGATGGAGGTAATTATGAAAAAAAGAGTATTGAGTGTATTACTTTGCGCGGGTATGGCAGTTTCCCTTCTGGCAAGCTGCGGATCCGGAAATAGCGACAAAAGCGGTGAAAGTGAGAGCGATAAGGCATATGTGCAGGATAAAGGGACCCTTGTTGTAGGTATTACCAATTTTGAGCCTATGGATTATAAAGATGAAAATGGGGAGTGGATCGGCTTTGATGCGGATCTTGCCAAGAAATTTGCGGAGAGCCTTGGAGTTGAGGCTGAGTTCGTGGAGATTGACTGGGATAACAAGATCATGGAACTGGAAGGAAAGACGATCGACTGTGTGTGGAACGGCATGACTCTGACTCCGGAGGTGACCAGTTCCATGGACTGTACAGATGCATACCTTAATAATGCTCAGGTTGTGGTTGTGCCGAAAGAAGTGGCAGACCAGTATCAGGATGAGGAAAGCCTTAAAGACCTGAACTTTGCTGCAGAGGCGGGAAGTGCCGGAGAAGAGGAACTTGAAGCCAGAGACCTGAATGTCACACCGGTAACTGCACAGTCTGATGCGCTTATGGAGGTTGCGGCCGGAACTTCTGACGCAGCCGTGATCGATCTGCTTATGGCAGCAGCCATGATCGGAGACGGAACAAACTACGCGGATCTTACATATACGGTTCACTTAAACAATGAAGAATACGGCGTAGGTTTCAGACAGGGCTCTGACCTGACAGACGAACTGAATAACTTCTTTACATCCTGCTATGAGGACGGAAGCATTCAGGAGCTGGCAGAGACATACGGAGTGCAGGCTGCGCTGATCGAGCAGTAAAGAAGACTATAGTACGGACGGAGTAATTTTATGACATTTTCAGAACAGTTTCCTATTGTTGTTGAGGCTTTAAACGGAGGATTCCTGCAGACGCTGAAGCTGTTTTTTGTGACGCTTCTCGGAGCAATCCCCCTGGGACTTATTATTTCCTTCGGATCTATGTCCCATTTTAAACCGTTGAGTTACTTTACGAAGATCATTGTGTGGATCATCAGAGGAACCCCTCTGATGATCCAGCTTTTGATCATATATTTTATGCCCGGTCTGGTAGGAGGCAATAATATATGGGGCGGCGGTGAGAGCGGAAGGTTTATGGCGGCTTCTGTCGCATTTATCTTTAACTACTCATGTTATTTCTCGGAAATCTACAGAGGGGGAATTCAGGGCGTGCCAAAAGGTCAGGAAGAGGCAGGGCTTGTGCTCGGCATGACAAAAAGACAGATTTTCTTTAAGGTCAAGCTGCTTCAGATGATCAAGAGAATCGTGCCTCCTATGTCCAATGAGATTATTACGCTGGTAAAGGATACATCACTTTCCCGTATTATTGCGCTTCAGGAAGTTATCTGGGCAGGCCAGTCGTTTATGAAAGGCAATATGGGGATTGCCGGCGTGATCTGGCCGCTGTTTTTCACGGCAGTTTACTATCTGATCTTTAATGGCATTCTGACGGTCCTTCTGGGACGTCTTGAGAGAAAACTGGAATATTTCAGATAGGAGGCGCGAACTATGGCAATATTGGAAGTACAGCATATAAGCAAAAGTTTTGGAAATACGGAAGTATTAAAGGATATCAGCTTTTCACTGGAAAAGGGAAAAGTACTCTCTATGATCGGTTCATCCGGTAGTGGGAAGACGACGCTGCTGCGCTGCCTGAATTTTCTGGAGCAGCCGGACGGCGGAGTAATCCGTGTGAACGGGGAGACGCTGTTTGACGCTGCGAATCCTCAGACACGCCAGGAAAGTGAGATTCGGAGAAAACGTCTTCACTTCGGACTTGTATTTCAGTCTTTTAATCTTTTCCCACAGTATACGGCTCTTCAGAACGTGATGCTGGCGAAAGAGCTTCTTGAGAAGGAAAAACCGGACTATAAGGCGAGAAAAAGGGAGATTCATGAACAGATCGAACAGGAGGCAAAAGCTCTTCTGGATCAGATGGGACTTTCCGACAGGATGACCAATTATCCGCATCAGCTTTCGGGCGGCCAGTGCCAGCGAGTTGCGATCGCAAGAGCGCTTGCGCTGAAACCGGATATTCTCTGTTTTGATGAGCCTACATCCGCGCTGGATCCCGAGCTGACAGGCGAAGTGCTTAAAGTAATTCAGGGACTGGCGGATCAGGAGACTACGATGATCATTGTTACTCATGAGATGGCATTTGCGCGTGACGTCTCAAGCCAGGTGATCTTCATGGATGACGGTTGTATTCTGGAACACGGGACACCGGAAGAAGTCTTCGGAAACCCGAGAGAGGAACGTACGCGGCAATTTTTGTCACGTTATACAAAAGGCTGAAAAACGGTTGATAAATTATAGGCAAAATTGATAAATCAGGCATCAATTATTAGAGATACTTATAAAAGATCTTGCGATAAAATAATGAGCCGGACTGATCCAAGGCAGGGGGGAATGTTGATTTTCCACCTGCCTTATATTATAATCGAATTTGCAGATTGGCATTTTATAAGCTGATCAGTATGAAACAGATTACCTGAACAGACCAGTAAGGAGCAGGATACAAATGACAGAATTTAGCAGGGTATCTACAGGGCTCGGCGAAGAGTGCGGAGTCTTTGGAGCTTATGATATGGACGGGCATGATGTGGCGCCGTCGATTTATTACGGATTGTTTGCATTGCAGCACAGAGGCCAGGAGAGCTGTGGAATCGCGGTGACAGATACAAACGGCCAGAGAAAAGTACTTTCAAGAAAAGGTCTCGGACATGTGAATGATGTGTTTAACGAAGAAACCCTTCAGGAATTAAAGGGAAATCTTGGAGTGGGACATGTCCGGTATTCTACGGCGGGAGGCACAAGAGTAGAAAATGCCCAGCCGCTTGTGATCAACTATGTGAAGGGAACGCTGGCGATCGCTCACAACGGGAATCTTGTCAATGCGATCGAGCTGAGGAAAGAACTGGAATATACAGGGGCGATCTTCCAGACAACCATTGATTCGGAAGTAATTGCATATCATATCGCCAGGGAGAGACTGAATGCCAGTACGGCTGAAGAGGCGGTAAAAAAAGCAATGAAAAAGATAAAGGGAGCTTACGCTCTTGTCGTCAACAGCCCGCGGAAGATGATCGGGGCAAGAGATCCGTTCGGACTGAAACCTCTGTGTATCGGAAAGCGTGATAACACGTATTTTCTCGCGTCCGAGAGCTGCGCGATCACAGCGGTGGATGCAGAGTTTGTGCGGGACGTGCAGCCGGGAGAGATTGTTACGATCACCCGGAAAGGAATTGCTTCAGACATGAGCATGGCAGTTCCGGAAGAAAAACGCGCACGGTGTATTTTTGAATATATTTACTTCGCGCGAACGGACAGCAGGATCGACGGTGTTGACGTATATCATTCCAGGATACTGGCGGGAAAGGCTCTGGCAGAGTCCTATCCGGTGGAGGCAGATCTTGTGGTAGGTGTTCCGGATTCGGGACTGGTGGCTGCAAAAGGCTATTCCGAACATTCGGGAATTCCTTACGGAATGGCTTTCCACAAGAACAGTTATGTGGGCAGGACGTTTATCAAGCCCAAACAGAGCGATCGTGAGTCCAGTGTGAAGATCAAACTGAATGTGATTCCGGAAGTCGTCAGAGGAAAACGAATCATTATGGTTGACGATTCTATAGTGAGAGGCACAACCTGTGCCAACATCATTAAGATGCTGAAAAGCGCAGGAGCGACCGAGGTGCATGTAAGAATCAGTTCACCGCCGTTCCTTCACCCATGTTATTTCGGTACGGACGTCCCTTCTGATGATCAGCTTATCGCGCATTCTCATACAACGGAGCAGATCCGGGAGATGATCGGCGCGGATTCGCTGGGGTACATGGAGATAGGAAAACTGAAGGACATGGTTGGAGATTTGAAGTATTGTGACGCATGTTTTACGGGAAATTATCCCATGGAAGTTCCGGGAGAGGATATCAGCCACGCATTTGAATGATACGGCCAGTCCGTGTATTTATAATAAAAAATATAAAAAGGAGATCAGAATTATGTCAAATGACCGTTATGTAAGCCCGCTTTCTGAGCGCTACGCAAGCAAGGAGATGCAGTACATTTTTTCACCGGACAAAAAGTTCCGCACATGGAGAAGACTCTGGATCGCATTGGCTGAGACAGAGAAAGAACTGGGACTCAATATTACAGACGAGCAGATTGAAGAACTGAAAAGCCATGCAGATGATATTAACTATGATGTGGCTAAAGAGAGAGAAAAAGTTGTGCGCCATGACGTGATGTCCCATGTCTATGCATACGGTGTGCAGTGCCCGAAGGCAAAAGGAATCATTCATCTCGGAGCAACATCCTGTTATGTGGGCGATAATACAGATATTATTATCATGTCAGAAGCACTGAAACTGGTGAGAAAGAAACTGGTCAATGTAATCGCGGAGCTTGCAAAATTCGCGGATGCCCAGAAAAGCCAGCCGACACTTGCTTTCACGCATTTCCAGCCGGCCCAGCCGACGACAGTGGGAAAACGCGCGACGCTGTGGATGCAGGAATTTGAGATGGATCTGGAAGATCTGGACTATGTGCTGGGCAGCCTGAAACTGCTCGGCTCTAAAGGTACGACGGGAACCCAGGCAAGTTTCCTCGAGCTGTTCGACGGAGATCAGGAGACGATAGATAAGATCGATCCGATGATCGCGGAGAAGATGGGCTTTAAAGCATGCTATCCGGTATCGGGGCAGACATATTCCAGAAAAGTGGATACAAGAGTGCTGAATGTGCTTGCGGGTATCGCGGCAAGCGCACACAAGTTTTCAAATGATATCCGTCTCCTGCAGCATTTGAAGGAAATCGAGGAACCGTTTGAGAAGACACAGATCGGCTCTTCTGCCATGGCATATAAGAGAAACCCGATGAGGAGCGAACGTATTGCGTCCCTGTCACGTTATGTGATGATCGACGCACTGAATCCGGCAATTACATCCGCGACGCAGTGGTTTGAGCGTACACTGGACGATTCTGCAAATAAGCGTTTAAGTGTTCCGGAGGGATTTCTCGCCATCGACGGCATCCTGGATCTGTGCCTGAATGTAGTGGACGGTCTTGTAGTATATCCGAAAGTGATTGAAAAACATCTGATGTCTGAACTGCCGTTTATGGCGACAGAGAATATTATGATGGATGCTGTAAAGGCAGGCGGAGACAGACAGGAGCTGCACGAGAAGATCCGTGAGCTTTCTATGGAAGCCGGAAAAAATGTGAAAGAAAAAGGACTGGATAATAATCTGCTTGAACTGATTGCAGCGGATCCGGCTTTCAATTTAAGCCTTGAGGATCTGCAGAAGACAATGGATCCGTCCAAATATGTAGGGCGGGCAAAAGAACAGGTTGAAGCATATCTTAAAAATGTGATCAATCCGCTCCTTGAAGAGAATAAGGACGTGCTTGGGATGACGGCGGAGATCAACGTGTAATCCTGAGATTCCCCGGCAGGATATTATAGGGAAAACCGCAAAGGAATGTTGCTAAAGATTGCGACATTCCTTTTTCTCTGGTATTTTATTTCCTGTAGGTTTTAATGGGAAATTTTTCCGTGACTGTGTGGTGAAGAAAGGAAAGGGAGAAAAAATGGAATTATGTGAGAGATTTTATGAAGAGCGGTTTTCAGAAGACGTACTGTCAAGGATTGTGAAAGCATTTCTCGTGTTACTGATATTCTGTGCGATGGCGGCAAATACGGATTATAACAATCCGCCGGCCGGAAAAAGTATATCATCCGATATAGTTCCGGCTGAGACGGATATGGCAGAGACAGGAGATGATGCCGGATTTGACGCGATAATCTCTGAAGTCTTTGATCCGATGATGCTGACTGCAGAGCAAACGGCTCTTAAGCCGCCGATCCCTGCAGCGGCGGATGATACGACAGCAGCAGAACCTGCGGCTGTCATAACGGATATTCAAAACAATGTCACTGAGGCACCGGTGGAATCTATGGCTGCTATACCGGATAAGCCGGCTGATATCGCGTCTGAAGTACCGGCAGATATCATACCGGAGGAACCGGCGGCCATTACACCGGAAGAACCGGAGAATGTCGTGGCAGAGGAACCTGCAGTTCCGGTTCCGCCTGCTGATGAGACGTCTGAGACCATTGCGGGCACTATAGACGGATTTCTTGTCACTGATTCCGGTATTATCTATGGAATTTCAGATCCCGGGCTGGTTATAAGTGACGGATATATGGAACTGCCGGATACGGGATGTACGGGGATCGCGGCAGGAACATTCAGCAGCGGATTTCCCGCAGTGCGGGAGGTCTTTATCCCTGCCAATATTACATACATTGAAGAGGGCGCTTTTACCGGACTTACGAATATGGAATGGTTTGAAATGGAGACAGCCGGCGATTACTACACAGAAGAAGGTGTTCTGTTTTCTGAAAACGGAACATGCCTTCTTGCGTTCCCTGCCGGACGGACCGGTAATTATAAAGTCCCCTCTCATGTGGTCAGATTTGCGGCCGGAGCATTTGACAGCGCTCAGATAGATACGCTTGACGCGACGGCATGCAGTCTCGGGGATGTTTCCGGCATTCCGGAAAATATCAGCCTGCTCACGAGGGAAACGCCGTAGTATTGTTGAAGAATCCTCCGAATTGTTTTATAATATCTGGTATATTACAGAAACATGATCTGCTGGTGTAGATGGCAGCAGAAAGGAGGGAGCTTTATGAGAGAGAAAAATATGCTTCAGATCTTGAAAGACAGTAGCTATACTGTAGTTTTAAGCGGGGCCGGTCTGATGGCTGAGAGCGGGTATCCGCTTTTGCGCGACGGGAAAGAATCCTATGAAATTGAAGAAAAATACGGATATTCTTTTGAAGAAATATTCAACAGCGCATTTTATTCGGCAAGAAAAGAGCTGTTTTTCCGTTTTTATAAAGAATTCATCCTGAAGGCAACGGAAATTCCGCCTGGAAAGGGCTTTTATGCCCTTAAGACCCTGCAGGATTACGGACTGATCGATTCGATCATCACGCGCCGTATTGCAGGACTTGAGGACAGGGCGGGATGCAGGAATGTCCTGAATATGAAAGGTACTGTTTATGAGAATGTGTGCCCCACCTGCGGGAGAAAATACTCCGTCGAATATATGAAAGAAGCGAAAGGAGTTCCGCTCTGCGAGAAGTGCATGACGGCCATAAGGCCGCAGGTGTGTCTGTTCGGGGAGATGATCAATAACGCAGTCATGACGAGGGCGGCTGTGGAGGTAGAAAAGGCGGATGTGCTGCTTGTACTCGGAGCCAATCTGACGACTTCGTTGTGCAGTCAGCTCCTGCAGTATTACAGCGGACCTAATCTGATCCTGGTCACAGATACCGAGCATTATTCAGACCAGAGAGCAGATATTATCATCTACGGAAGAAGCGACGAATTCCTTGCCGGCATGGTATCTGAATATGAAAAGCAAAATAAACACTGAAATTGGAGAGAAAAAATGAGCAACCGAGTAAGAACAAGATTTGCACCCAGTCCGACAGGCAGGATGCATGTGGGAAACTTAAGGACAGCACTTTACGCGTATCTGATCGCAAAACATGAAGGAGGAGACTTTATCCTTCGTGTGGAAGACACGGATCAGGAGCGCTATGTCGAAGGCGCTACGGATATTATATACAGAACACTTGCCAAAACAGGATTGATCCACGATGAAGGACCGGACAAAGATGGGGGATACGGACCGTACATCCAGAGCGAGAGACAGGCTTCAGGACTTTATCTGAAGTATGCGAAGCAGCTTGTGGAGCAGGGGGACGCATATTACTGCTTTTGCGATAAAGAGCGCCTCGAGTCGCTGAAAACGTCTGTATCTGAGGACGGCACGGATATCGTTGTATATGACAAGCACTGCCTCGGATTGAGCCGTGAGGAGGTAGAAGCTAATCTGGCGGCAGGAAAGCCGTGGGTTATCCGCTTGAATGTGCCCAACGAAGGGGAGACTACGTTCCATGATGAAATATACGGCGATATCACGGTTCCGAACGCGGAACTCGATGATATGATTCTTATCAAATCCGACGGTTTTCCGACCTATAATTTCGCAAATGTGGTAGACGACCATTTAATGGAAATCACTCATGTGGTAAGAGGCAATGAGTATCTGGCGTCAGCTCCGAAGTACAATCGCCTCTATGAAGCGTTCGGGTGGGAAGTTCCTGTGTATGTACACTGTCCGCTGATTACGGATGAGAACCATAAAAAACTGAGCAAACGCAGCGGTCATTCTTCTTATGAAGATCTCATCGACCAGGGATTTGTCTCTGAAGCGGTCGTAAACTATGTGGCTCTTCTGGGATGGTGCCCGTCCGATAACCGTGAGATCTTTTCACTTGAAGAACTGGTGGAAGAATTTGACTACCGCCATATGAGCAAGTCTCCGGCAGTGTTCGATACGACGAAGCTCAAGTGGATGAACGGGGAATATTTAAAGGCAATGGACTTCGATAAATTCTACAGTATGGCTGAGCCGTATATCAGAAAGACAGTCACAAAGGATTATGATCTTAAAAAGATTGCGGCACTTGTTAAGACGAGAATTGAGATTTTCCCGGATATCAACGACCAGATTGATTTTATCGAGGAACTTCCGGACTACGACTGTGAACTTTACAGACACAAGAAGATGAAGACGGATCCCGAGAAGGGACTGGCTCTTCTTGAAGAGGTGCTGCCGCTTCTGGAAGCTCAGGAGGATTACAGCAATGACGCGCTGTTTGAGATGCTCAAAGGCTTTGCAGGTGAGAAAGGATATAAGATCGGATATGTGATGTGGCCTCTGCGCACGGCTGTTTCCGGAAAACAGAGTACGCCGGGCGGCGCTACGGAGCTGATGGAAGTATTCGGAAAAGAGGAATCCCTTCGCAGAATCCGCAAAGGAATCGAGAAATTACATGAAATTTAATGAGATGCAGCAGAAGGCGGTCGTTCACGGAACCGGGCCCTGTCAGGTACTGGCAGGGCCCGGTTCGGGTAAGACGCTTACGATCGTAAACCGGATCCGGTATCTGATCGAAGAGTGCCATGTAAGACCCGAGGAGATCCTGGTCGTTACTTTTACCCGTTATGCGGCTGCTGAAATGAAGACAAGACTTTCCGCCCTTATGGGCAGAAAAAATATCCCCGTGACAGCAGGCACTTTTCACGGGATTTATTATGGAATATTGAAATGGGCTTACAGGATTGACAGTCGGAACATTTTATCAGAAGAGGAAAAATATCAGATCCTCAGATCCGTTATATCAGGGCAGGATCTGGAAATATTTGATGAGGAAGATTTCCTCAGAGATATCGCAGAGGAGATCGGTAAGATCAAGAACAACAGACTTCCTCTGGAAGAATTTGTGTCGGCAAAAGTAAATGCAGGAGCATTCCGGGATATATACAGGGCATATGAAGAAAAGAGAAAGGCTCTCAGAAAAATAGATTTCGACGATATGCTTGTGGTATGTTATGAACTGTTCGAATCCAGACCGGACGTACTCGCTCTGTGGCAGAAGAAGTTCAGATATATCCTGGTAGATGAGTTCCAGGATATCAACCGTGTGCAGTATGATGTGATACGTATGCTCGCCCTGCCGGAAAACAATCTCTATATTGTAGGAGATGATGATCAGGCAATCTATGGATTCCGGGGCGCCGACTCTGAGCTCATGTTTCAGTTCCGCAGAGATTATCCCGACGCAGAACAGATCGTGCTCGGCACGAATTACCGATCTACAGGTAATATCGTAAAGAATTCCCTTAAAGTGATCAGCCATAATAAAAGGCGTTTTCAGAAAGAACTGTCAGCAGTGAAAGGAAAAGGAAAATGTCTGCACGTTCAGGAACTTAAAGATCCGGCGGAAGAAGCGGAGTATGTGGCTGATCAGATAGAAAAGTATATCGATGAGGGAAATGCGGCAGAGAATACTGCCGTTCTTTTTCGGGTTCATACGGATGCGAGGCCGCTGGTGGAAGAACTTATTAAGCGGCATATTCCGTTTCAGATGAAAGAGCACCTTCCTAATATTTACAATCATTTTATAGCAAAAGATATTCTGGCATATTTCCGGCTTGCTCTTGGCAGAAGAGAGAGGAGAGACTTTCTTCAGGTCATGAACCGCCCGAAAAGATATATCGCGCGTGACAGTTTGACGGGATCAGAGGTCGCATTTGAGGATATCAGAAAGTTTTACTGTGATAAAGACTGGATGATGGACCGGATCGATCAGTTTGAATGGGATGTGAAGATGCTGTCCAGGATGGCTCCTTACGCGGCAATCCAGTATATCCGCAAGCGGATCGGCTATGATGATTTTATCAAAGATTATGCATATACTCATAATGTTGACCGTTCAGATCTGAATGAGATCCTTGCCGAGCTGGAGGAATCGGCAAAACCGTGCTCGTCTATTGAAGAATGGTTCCGCCACATTGAGGAGTATACGGAGACGCTGCGGCTGAAGGAACGGCAGAAAACCATGGATCAGGAGGGCGTACGTCTGATGACCCTGCACGCGGCCAAAGGACTTGAATTTGACGCTGTGTGGCTGATAGAGGCCATGGAGGGACAGATCCCTTATAAAAAAGCAAAGACGGATAAGGAGACGGAGGAGGAGAGACGGCTGTTTTATGTGGGAATGACAAGAGCGAGAGAGCAGCTTACTGTATGTTATACAAAGACAAAAAACGGGAAAGCTGCAGAACCTTCCCGTTTTGTAGATGAATTGCTGGAAGACGGATAAAGAATCAGTTTATTCAATGTCATCCAGATCGATATCACCAAAATCCTGTTCTTCCATCCAATCATTGAATGCTTCGGATACCCGGTCAAATTCTTTGTCGTCCAGAATATTTTCCAGACCGGGTTCTTCGTCATCCCCGTTGTCGATCAGACGATAGAGGTAGATCTGCCCGTCTTCGCTCTCTTTGTCTTCGTTCAGGGGAAGAAGCGCGATATACTGCCGGCCGTCTGTCTCGAAGATGGTCAGGACATCGCATTCGAGCTCTTCGTCATTGTCCAGTGTCAGAGTTACAGTGAGTGATTCGTTTTCATTCATATGGTCTTTCTCCTTTGGAATATCGGGTTTATTTTTATGGCGTTTATGTATCATGATGGTATCAGATTACAGGGGAAAAAGCAAGCTGCAATCTATTGACATTCCCCTGAAACACGGTAGAATGAAAGAGTAGGAAGCCATGAAATACATAATCAGGAGGAATACGTGATGAATAGAAAGAAGATGTTGCTTGTCCTGCTGACTTTATTTGCAGTGCTTTTTATATCAGGATGTAAACAGAACGTAGGTACTCCTGAGGATAACGCTGTAGTAGAAGAACCGGAAGAAGAGGAAGATGAGACGAGCGGTTACCTTTACGGGTTCTGCGCTCCGGATCTGTCGGATCCTTTCTATGAGGTGCTCAAGGAATCTGTCGCAACAGCTGCTGACGAAGAAGGAAGCCGTATGATGGTCAAGGACGCGCGGGGGGATGCAGATCTTCAGAACAGTCAGATAACAGAAATGATAAACGAAGGAGTAGAAGCGGTTTTCCTCTGCCCGGTGGATCCGTCCGGGATAACGCCTGCTCTGGAGGCTCTCAGCGAGGCGGATATACCTGTCGTGAATCTGGATGTCCGTGTGACAGAAACAGATCTGACTGCGGCATTTATAGGATTTGATGATTATAATGCGGGAAAACTCTGCGGCGAAGACCTGACCGCAAGAAAACCGGACGGTGGTTCGCTGGTGATTGTTGACCGTCTGGATTCGGTGTCGGTTAATGAACGTATTACAGGTTTTGAAGAAGCGATCGCCAATGCGGGATTTGAAGTCGCCAGGATTGATACCGGCAGCGATGACAGTACAATTCCGGATCAGCTGGCAAAGATTCTTTCTGAAGGCAGCAGGATAGATGCTGTTATGTGTGCGGATGACCATATGGCCGAGCAGGTGTTGGACACGCTGAATACAGTGGGCGGAAACGATATCCTTGTATACAGCGTAGGGGGATCGCCGACAGTGAAGAGCGCACTTGCAGACCGGATGAGTCCGATGACAGGCACAGGAGCGGAATCTCCGATCAATATGGGAAAGGAAGCAGTAAAGACAGCAGATGCGATACTGGAAGACAGTGCCTATGAAACGGAGTCATATGTTGAGACGTTCTTTATCGATAAGGATAATGTAGACATGTATGGAACAGATGGCTGGCAGTGAGAAAGGAACGGAATATGAAGAAGATAACAGGAAGACCACAGCCCTTCGGTACGGTAGTTGAGGGGGCGAAAGTAAATTTTGCATTGCGTGTCCCGGCGGGGAAAAAATGCGAACTTTTACTGTACAGAGAAGGAAAGACAAGGCCGGAATGTACGTTTGACATGCCAGAGGAAGACGGGATCGGGGAGGTCCGTTTCCTGGCAGTGGACGGCATTGATGCCGGACAATATGAATATAATTTCAATATAGACGGAAAAGTATGTCTCGATCCTTATGTCAGGGAGGTCGCCGGCAAAGAGGCGTTCGGGAAAAAGAGAGATCTCCAGAAGCATGAGATACGCGGTAAGATCGTTTCACCGGAATATGACTGGGAAAACGACCGCAGACTCCATCTTCCGTGGAATGAGATTGTGGCATACAGTCTCCATGTAAGAGGGTTTACAAAACACAGTTCGTCAAAAGTACCTCACAAAGGTACTTACCTTGGGGTTATTGAAAAAATTCCTTATCTGCAGCAGCTTGGGATCAATCAGATCCAGTGCATGCCGGTCTATGAATTCGAAGAATGTTCAAAGACAAAGATTAATTACTGGGGATACGGACCGGCTCATTATTTCGCGCCGAAGGAAGCATACGCTGCGGGAAATTCGGCAGTCCGTGAACTGAAGGATATGGTAAAAGAGTGCCACAGAGCCGGGATCGAGGTTGTGCTGGAGATGCCTTTTACAGAAGGCGTACCCGCGCAGACCGCTCTTGAATGCCTGAGGTTTTATATGCTTGAGTACCACGTGGACGGCTTTGTCGTAAATCCGTATTGTGTGCCGTGGGAAATGCTCAGAGAAGATCCGTTATTAAAAGACATTAAGCTGATGAGGAAAGACGACGCTTTCCAGAACATTATGCGCCGGTTCCTCAAAGGCGACGAAAACATGGTAAACGATGTTATATGGGCGCTGCCGCATCATTCGGCCTCGGACGGAAAGTGCAACTATATTACAGCCCAGACAGGTTTCACACTGTGGGATCTGGTTTCTTATGACTGTAAACATAATGAAGCCAACGGGGAAAATAATACGGACGGTCCGGACTACAATTACAGCTGGAACTGCGGCGCAGAGGGACCAAGCCGGAAACGCGCGGTCATGACGCTCAGAAAGAATCAGGTGAGAAATGCTTTCGCACTCCTGCTTCTGGCACAGGGAACGCCCTGTATCCTTGCGGGAGATGAGTTTTATAACAGTCAGAAGGGAAACAATAACGTATACTGTCAGGACAATGAGACAGGCTGGGTCGACTGGAACAAACTGAGGACGGACGATACGCTCTTTAATTATGTCAGAGAGCTGATCGCATTCCGGAGGAAACATCCGTGTCTGCACCGTGCCGAAGAACTCAAGGGGCTTGACCGGACGGCATGCGGTGTGCCTGATATATCCTACCATGGAGAAAATGCATGGCAGGTAAAATCTGAAGTGTACAGCAGACAGCTCGGAGTGCTTTACGCCGGCGAGGATCTGGGAGATACGGAATGCTTCATTGCATATAATATGCACTGGCTGCCGCATGATTTCGCTCTGCCGTCACCGGGCAGAGAGAAGAGATGGTGCCTTGTGGCCGATACGGAGAAGGGATTTGTATCTGTTCCGGTTCCGCTGGAAGACCAGAAGAAGATCAGCCTTACGGAGAGAAGCATCACTGTCCTTGTGAGTGAAAAGCAGCCGAAGAAGCCAAAGAAAACTTCCCCGCGGCCTAAGACAAAAAAACAGGAACAAAAACCGGAGAACAGGAGAAACAATGATAAAAGCACTGGCGCATTTTCACACGATCACAAAGCATAAGATTCTGGTCATGAAAGAATGTTTCAGAGTGGGGCTGTACCGGCAGGGGCTTCTCCATGACCTTTCCAAATACAGCCCGACAGAGTTCAGGGTAGGATGTAAATACTATCAGGGAACCAGAAGCCCGAATAACGCCGAACGGGAGGATAAAGGATATTCCTCGGCGTGGCTTCACCACAAGGGAAGAAACAAGCATCACTACGAATACTGGATTGATTACAGTCTGGATGGCAAACACGTGCTTGCGGGTATGAAAATGCCGGTCAGATATGTGGTCGAGATGTTTCTGGACAGGATCGCTGCAAGCAAAGTCTACAAAGGCGACAAATATAAAGACAGCGATCCCATTGAGTATTACATGAACGGAAAAGCGGGCGAACTGATGCATCCGGAGACCCGCGCCCTGCTGGAAAAACTGCTTCATATGCTGGCAGAGCAGGGAGAAGAGGAGACATACCGCTATATCAGAAAAGAAGTTCTGAAAAAATAATAAAAGCCCCGGGAAAGGCGCGGCAGACTGCCAGCGCTTTTCCCGGGGCTCTTTACATGCATTCCCCGGATCATTCAGGATAATAGAGACGGGAGTCCTGGATGTCCGTAAGGACTTCAGTGAGAAATCTGCGGGCCAGATATTTTGCCATGGGCAGATTCATATCCAGATAATTTCCGCAGTCTTTTGCGGACGCACCGGGGACATCACCCTCGAAAGACGCGATAAATGAATACATTTCCTGCATGAGAGGAACGATGTCACGGGATGTATAATCTCCTGCGAGAAGCAGATAAAAACCGGTCCGGCAGCCCATTGGTCCGAAGTAGATCACACGGTCCTGCCACTCTTCGTGATTCCTCAGGAAAGTAGCACCCAGATGCTCGATCGTGTGGACTTCTGCAGTGTTCATCACCGGTTCGTCATTAGGGCTTGTCATGCGGATGTCGAAAGTAGTGATGACGGATCCGTTCACATTATCCTTTCTGGAGACATAGATACCGGGTTTCAGGCGGATATGGTCAATAGTAAAACTTGCGATTTTTTTCATACTGTATGCTTCCTTTCTCTGTATTATGTCCAGTTTATTATAGCTTTTCGGACGGTAAATTACAAGGAGTGGAGATTGCAAATGTACAGTACTGAGGGTATACTTAAGTGCACAGGGCGGAGTTGTTCCGCCTGGTTTAACAAAAGAATAGGAGGGGTACCTGTGATATTATATATTGTCCGTCACGGTGAGACAGACTGGAATAAAAGACATAAAGTACAGGGGAGGACGGATATTCCCCTGAATGATTACGGACGCCGCCTTGCGCGGGAGACGGCGGAAGGAATGAAAAATATCCGCATCGATCTCGCCTTTACAAGCCCGCTGCTCCGTGCGAAAGAGACCGCGCAGATCATACTTGAAGGACATGATGTTCCGCTTTACGATGAGGAGAGGCTCCAGGAGATCAGTTTCGGAAGATATGAAGGGCTGTACTGCGGAGGGGAGAACAGCGATCCGGAAAGTGAGGCATTCAACCGGTTTTTCAATGATACAGGGAACTATGTTCCGCCTGAGGACGCAGAGACGATCCCGCAGCTTTACGAGAGGACCGTAAGTTTTCTGCGGGAGATATCGGAGAGGGAAGATCTGGCGGACCGGAATATACTGGTATCAACACACGGTGCCGCCATGACGTCACTTCTGAACAGAATTCGCGGCAATCTGTCTGTGGAACATTTCTGGCGGGATGAAGTACCGCCGAACTGTTCGGTCACCATGGTGGAGGTAAAGGACGGAACAGCGAGAATCCTGAAAGAAGGCATGATCTTTTATAAAGAGAAGGTAAAAAAGTGGAAGACAGTGTGATACAATAAAAGAAAAGCGAAAAGGCTGGTGAGACTATGAAACTGACTTTTATCGGAGCAGCCCACGAGGTGACGGGAAGCTGCCATTTTCTTCAGGCGGCAGGGAAGAATATCCTGATCGATTATGGTATGGAACAGGGACCGGATCTCTATGAGAACCCGGGACTTCCGATTCCGGAGTCGGACATTGATTATGTGTTTCTGACTCATGCGCATATCGATCATTCCGGGATGCTCCCGAAACTTGCGAAAAACGGCTTTAAAGGACAGATATTCGCCACATTTGCCACGGTCGACCTGTGTAATATCATGCTTCGTGACAGCGCGCACATTCAGGAATTTGAGGCTGAATGGAGAAACAGGAAAGGGAAAAGGGCAGGAAAACCGGTATATGAACCGGTGTATGTAATGCAGGACGCTCTGGACGCCATAGAGCTGCTTGTACCCTGTCAGTACGGCGAGAGGATTTCAATTTGTGACGGCATAGATATCCGCTTTACCGATGTGGGACATCTGCTCGGCTCAGCCAGTATCGAAGTGTGGGCTACAGAGGGCGGTGTGACAAAGAAGATTGTTTTTTCAGGAGATGTAGGAAATACGGATCAGCCTATCATCAAGGATCCGACTTACACTGCCGCCGCGGATTATGTGGTTATGGAGTCTACTTACGGCGACCGTGTTCATACGGCGGAAAAGCCGGATTATATCGGTGAATTTACGCGGATCATCAAGGAGACGTTTGACCGGGGAGGCAATGTTGTGATCCCGTCGTTTGCAGTCGGAAGGACCCAGGAGATGCTGTACTTCATCCGTGAGATCAAAGAAAAGAATCTGTTGCCGGAATATGAGGATTTTGACGTATACCTTGACAGTCCGCTCGCCATTGAGGCCACAAAAGTTTTCACTATGAATATGAGGGACTGCTTTGACAAAGAGGCCATGGAGCTTGTCAATTCAGGCATAAATCCGCTTGTGTTTCCGGGACTGCATACATCGACGACAAGCGATGACTCGAAGATGATCAATACGATTGAAAAGCCGAAGGTCATCATATCCGCGTCGGGAATGTGTGACGCAGGCCGTATCCGTCATCACCTGAAGCACAATCTCTGGCGGCCCGAGTGTACGATCCTGTTTGTGGGCTATCAGGCTGTCGGAACACTGGGACGGAAACTCCTGGAAGGTGAGAAGAATGTAAAGCTCTTCGGAGAACCGATCGAGGTTCATGCGCGTATCGAAAGTCTGCACGGAGTCAGCGGGCACGCGGATATGAACGGACTTCTGAAATGGATCGGAGCATTCCGAACGCCGCTTGAAAGAGTTTTCATTGTACACGGGGAGGATACGGTGACAGAGAGGTTCGCCGATACTGTCCATGAAAAGCTTGGGGTCAGTACATGGGCGCCCTATCCGTGCTGTGAAGTCGATCTCCTGACGAATGAGATAATAAGTGAGGGTGTCCGGATACCGGTGAAGGCAAAGAAGCCTGCGCAGCGAAGAGCGGATTCGGCGTTCGAACGTCTGGTGGCAGCAGGAAAACGGCTGCTTGACGTGATCTATAAGAATGAAGGATTATCTAATAAAGACAAAGCAAAATTTGAGACGCAGATCAATAATCTTTCCGACAAATGGGATATGGATGACTGATTTGTCAAGGTCTAAAAGTTTATAAAATTTTCTGACTTCCGGAATATCTTTTCTCTCAGGTGAGAATCATTCTAAATAGAAATTGCGTAGGAGGATTCTTGCTATGATGGTGAATAAGGTTGAACTGTGCGGGGTGAATACATCAAAACTTCCGCTTTTGAAGGAGGAGGAAAAGGCAGAACTTTTTGAACGGATCCAGGCCGGAGATGAAGAGGCGCGAGAAAAATATATCAAAGGCAATCTCCGGCTTGTTTTAAGCGTGATCAAGCGTTTTGAGGGCAGCAGTGAAAATGCGGACGATCTGTTCCAGATCGGCTGTGTGGGACTTATGAAAGCTGTGGATCATTTTGATCCGACCAGGATGGTGAAGTTCTCTACTTATGCGGTACCTATGATCATCGGGGAGATACGGCGGTATCTCAGAGATAACAGTCCGATCCGGGTGAGCCGGTCGCTGCGGGATACCGCATACAAGGCAATTTATGCAAAAGAAGGGTATATCCGCCGGCATATGAAGGAACCGACCGTGCAGGAGATCGCGGATGAGATCGGGATATCCAAGGAGGATGTTGTTTTCGCCCTTGACGCGATACAGAGCCCGATGAGTCTGCAGGAGCCTGTGTACAGTGACGGCGGAGATACTCTGTATGTTATGGATCAGGTCAGTGATAAAAAGAATAAAGAAGAAAACTGGGTAGAAGAGCTCTCTCTGGAGGCTGCCATGGAGCGGCTCAACGAGCGGGAGCGATACATTATTACTCTGCGCTTTTTTGAAGGAAAGACGCAGATGGAGGTGGCGGAGCAGATCAATATCTCGCAGGCTCAGGTCAGCCGCCTGGAAAAAAATGCGCTTAAGACTATGCGGAGATATCTTCTCGGAGAATGAGCAGAGGGAAAAAGTGTAAAAGAGAACGGAAAAGAATTGAAATTTGCAGTACTTCATACTATCATAGAAAAAGGTCATACAGGCTGTTACGCAGAGACAGCAAAGGACCGCAGCAGAACACATAAGAGAGGATGAAAAGTCATGTATAGAGCCTGTATATTTGATCTTGACGGAACGCTGACAGATTCTCTGGAATCTCTGACTTATTCGGTCAATGAGACGATGAAAGAGCTGAAACTTCCGGAGATTACTTCCGAGCAGTGCAGAGAATTTGTCGGAAACGGCGCAAAGGTGCTGATAGAAAAGACTTTGAAGGCATTGGGAGACGAGGGGCTGACCCGGTTTGACGAGGCATTTGCCGCCTATCAGCGCATATTTGACAAGTGCTGTACTTACCGTGTAAAACCTTATCCGGGAATTCCGGAGATGCTCAGGACAATGAAAGAACGGGGAATGAAACTCGGCGTACTGTCCAACAAGCCTGACCGTCAGGCTGTGCATGTTGTGGAAGAGATTTTCGGCAAAGAGGTCTTTGATCATATTCAGGGACAGAAAGAGGGCATTCCGAGAAAGCCTGATCCGACAGCGCTCCTCGCCATTGCAGGAGAATTTGGGGCTTCCCCGTCAGAAGCGCTGTATATCGGGGATTCGGAAGTGGACGGCGCCACAGGAAAGGCGGCAGGAATTGATACAATACTGGTGTCCTGGGGATTCCGTTCCAGAGATGTGCTGGAGGCTGCCGAGCCGTACTGCATTGCAGATACAACGGAAGAAATATTGAAAATCATAAGAGAAAAGGATTAGAGATATGAGTGATTACAGTGAAGTATGTTTACAGACATTTTTAAAAGAGCAGGGGAAACTTTTCGATGAACCGGTTGCCCGGAATATAGAGGAAGCAGAAGCGTTTCTGGAAGACTGTATGGCTGTTGTCGTTGATTCCATTGATGAAGTAAGAGAATATTTCGAGGAAGAGGGCGTGGACGTGGATGGTCTGGGACCGGATGAACTGGAAGAAGCATCCGAAGTATTCCCGCTCCCTGATGGGAAATATCTGATTGTAGAAGGATAGAAAATATCCGAATATCGGAAACGTATGTAAGCCGCAGTTTATTTGACTGCGGCTTTTTCAACGGCTTCCCGGATCGCGTCCAGTATGATCTGGGACGTATAGGGTGTATCTTCCGGCAGAGCAATATCGTCAAGGGACTGGGTCTTGTAGATCTGTTCGGCAATGTCCTCTATGGCCGGCTGTATGAGAGGAAACATGGTCGTTACGGTCTCATCCAGATTGGAAAAACGTATGGAGTTGATGCGGGTTTTGTCTACTGTCACCTCTACCTCAAGATTTGTATTGTTCAGCGTAAGGGCAGAGGTGTAAATACCGGGGGTATAGCGATTTCCGGTATCCGCCTGATCTGTTCTGCCGCCCGGCCGGAACATGATGACAAGAAGGATGATCAGTACGATCGCCAGCGCGGCAAAGATCGCAGTGTAAATGATCTCTTTCATGTGCAGGACAACGATTTTAGTTCTGGAACCCATAGAGTTACCTCCCGTTTGATTTGGCTGCCGGTGTACGGCGGTCTGCTTTTTTATTAAGTGTATGACTGAAAACAGGAAAATATTCACGGCTTTTACGTGACAAAGGTGACGGGATACTGTAAAATAGCTTTTGCTGAGAGGATACAGAAAAGTGTGACATGGAGGAAGAAAGACATGTTTATAATAGCAGGGCTGGGAAATCCGGACAGACAGTATGAGGGTACGAGGCATAATGTGGGCTTCGATGTAATAGACAGGCTGGCAGACAAATACAATATAGATGTAGACGCAAAAAAACACAGGGCGCTGATCGGAAAGGGCGTCATAGAGGGGCAGAAAGTGATTCTTGCAAAGCCACAGACTTATATGAACTTAAGCGGCGAGAGCATACGCAGTCTGGTGGATTATTATAAGATTGACGAGGAACATGAGCTGCTTGTTATCTACGATGATATAAATCTGGGCGTCGGACAACTGCGCATCCGTGAAAAAGGAAGTGCGGGAGGACATAACGGTATCAAGAATATTATTGCAAATCTTGGTACACAGGTATTTCCGCGGATCCGCGTGGGTGTGGGGGAGAAGCCGCCCCGGTACGATCTGGCGGATTATGTGCTCGGACATTTTTCCAAAGCGGAACGTGAGCTGATGGATGAAGGGTATGACCATGCAGTGACCGCTGCAGGTATGATCCTCTCCGGCCGGATCGGGGACGCGATGAGTGAATATAACAGGAAGAAGAAGGAAGAGCCGCGGACATAAATCGCAGGCAGTGTGAAAAAGGGGAAAGGAAAGGTATGCAGGCTTTACTTGCGCCGCTTGGCGAGCTGGCAGATTATCAGGAAATATTAAAAGACAGGAAAAAAGGAAACGGTATCATACAGATCGCAGGATGCGTCGGATCTCAGAAGACCCATCTGATGTATGCGCTTGGCGATGGCTTTGAATTCAGAGTCATCGTTTTTTCCAGTGAAGAGAAAGCCAAGAAAGCATATGAGGAATACCGGATCTTTACGGAGGATGTGTATCTGTATCCGGCACGGGATCTGCTTTTTTATTACGCCGATATTAAAGGAGCGCTGCTTACGGCACAGCGTATGGGAGTGCTCCGCGCTCTCATAGAGAAAGAAAAGGATGCAAGTATTACTGTGATTACGACAATCGACGCATTTCTTGACGGACTTGCCTCGCCCTCCCGATTAAAAAAGCAGAGAATAGTTCTGGCGGGAGGCGATGTCGTTGATCTTACCGGACTTGAGAAAAATCTGACAGAGATGGGATATGAGAGAGAAAGTCAGGTGGAAGGTCCCGGACAGTATGCGGTGCGGGGCGGTATTGTGGATATATTCCCGCTTACAGAGGAACTCCCGGTGAGAATTGAACTGTGGGGAGATGAGATTGATTCAATCCGCAGCTTCGACACGGAGAGCCAGCGCTCAGTAGAAAATCTGGATAAAGTCACCATTTATCCGGCTTCCGAGAACTGGGAAGAAAGCATGGAGGCGGTGTCGTTTCTGGAGTATTTTCCAAAAGACAGGAGCATTCTTTTCCTTGATGAGCCCCAGCGGCTGCAGGAGGCGGCGGAGAGTGTGGAACAGGAATATTTCCACAGTCAGGAGAGCCGGAACGCATCAGACACTGATCACAGTGAAAATCAGTGCCTTACCGTGTATGAAACGAAAGATATCATAGATGAAATGAATCTTTACAGCGGGATTGCCATGACAACGCTGGAGTCAAAGTGCGGTCTGTTCCATGTACGGGAAATCTATAGTATACAGACAAAAGGAGTAAACCCGTACAATAACAGTTTTGAGCTGCTCACCAGGGATCTGAAGCGCCTGAAACGGAGTGGATACAGGGTTGTCCTGCTTTCCGGATCCAGAACAAGGGCAAAACGTCTTGCAGAAGATCTGCGGGATTACGATCTTAGCAGTTTCTACAGCGAAGATATGGAACGTCAGGTGAATGCCGGAGAGATCATGGTGACATACGGGTATGTGGCGGAGGGGTACGAGTATCCCATGCTGAAGTTCATGGTCATCTCGGAGACGGATATCTTTGGAAGAAAGAAAAAGAAGAAACGCAGAAAGAAATATGAGGGACAGAAGATCCAGGATTTTGCCGAACTTAAGCCCGGCGACTATGTGGTCCATGAAAATCACGGAATCGGAATCTATAAAGGCATAGAGAAGATCGAGGTGGAGAAAGTCGTCAAAGACTATATGAAGATTGCATATGCAGATGGGGGCGTACTCTATATTCCGGTAGCGCAGATGGACCTGATCCAGAAATATGCCGGAGCAGATGCTAAAAAACCGAAGCTTAACAAACTGGGTACCATCCAGTGGGGAAAGACGAAGAACCAGGTAAAGAAAGCAGTTCAGGCAGTAGCGGAAGATCTGGTGAAACTCTATGCGACCCGGCAGCAGTCCGAGGGATTTGTCTACGGGCCGGATACTGTGTGGCAGAAAGAATTTGAAGAGATGTTTCCTTTTGAGGAGACGGAGGACCAGATTCAGGCCATTGAAGATACAAAGCATGATATGGAGAGTACAAAGATCATGGACCGGCTGATCTGCGGGGATGTTGGATACGGAAAGACAGAAATTGCCATCCGCGCTGCATTCAAGGCGGTCCAGGAGGGAAAACAGGTCGTCTATCTTGTGCCCACAACGATTCTGGCGCAGCAGCACTACAATACATTTGTCCAGAGATTAAAGGACTTTCCGGTACGGATCGATCTTCTGTGCCGGTTCCGCTCCTCTTACCAGCAGAAGAAGACAGTGGAAGACCTGAAAAAAGGACTGGTGGATATTGTGATCGGAACCCACCGTGTCCTCTCAAAGGACGTGGGATTCAAAGATCTGGGACTTCTGATCATTGATGAGGAACAGCGTTTTGGAGTGACACATAAGGAGAAGATTAAAAAACTGAGGGAGAATATAGACGTCCTGACGCTGACGGCCACTCCTATCCCGAGAACGCTGCATATGAGCCTGATCGGAATCCGGGACATGAGCGTGCTTGAGGAAGCCCCTCAGGACCGCATGCCCATCCAGACTTATGTTATGGAATACAACGACGAGATGGTGAGAGAGGCCATTGAAAGAGAGCTTTCCCGCGGGGGACAGGTATACTATGTCTATAACAGAGTCAACGACATCGCGGATGTCGCCGGGCATCTCCAGCAGCTTCTGCCGGAGGCGAATATTTCCTTCGCGCACGGACAGATGCGTGAGCGTGAACTGGAAGATATCATGTATGATTTTATCAACGGGGATATCGACGTGCTCGTATCAACGACGATCATTGAGACCGGACTGGATATACCGAATGCGAACACGATGATCATTCAGGATGCGGACCGGTTCGGCCTCTCCCAGCTCTATCAGCTCAGGGGACGCGTGGGACGATCCAACCGTATGGCTTACGCGTTCCTTCTCTACCGCAGGGATAAGCTTTTAAAAGAGGTGGCAGAAAAGCGGCTTTCTGCTATCCGTGAATTCACGGATCTGGGATCCGGTATCAAGATCGCGATGCGGGATCTTGAGATCCGCGGTGCGGGAAACCTGCTCGGAGAAGCACAGAGCGGCCATATGGAAGCCGTGGGCTACGACATGTACTGCAAGATGCTTAACGAAGCGGTGCTTAAGCTCAAAGGAGAAGGGGAAGAGGAAAGCTTTACGACGACGATCGATCTGAATATAGACGCCTATATTCCCGATTCATATATTAAAAATGAATATCAGAAACTGGATATTTATAAGAGAATCGCAGCTATTTCCAATGAGGAAGAGATGGACGATATGATGGAGGAGCTGATCGACCGTTTCGGAGATATTCCGAAGAAAGTCCAGCAGCTTCTGCATATCGCGGCACTGAAAGGACTTGCCCACTCTGCTTATGTGACGGCGGTGGAACAGAAAGGCGCAGATATACGCTTTACTATGTATGAAAAGGCGAAGATTGATCCGCAGAAAATCCCCGGGATGCTGGCAGGCTATGGAAAGGATCTTGTGTTCCGGACAGAGGAGCCTCCGTATTTCCTTTACCGGAAGCTTGGAAAAAGCGGAAAAGATACCGGGGAGAGCGTGCTTGACACGGTGCGCAGAGTGCTGGAGGATATCCGGGGAATAGCTATTTCGTGATATATTTGTGATTCCTACTTGTTACTTTTTTTAAAACACGTTATAATGTATCAGTATGCGGGTATCGTGTAAATGCTGTATTTTATATACCCGGAAAGAGGAGGATACTTATGGTACATTTCAGAAAAAAAGCCGTACTACTGACTGCCGCAGGCGCGCTGGCTGCCATGGCTGTTACAGGATGCAGCGGTTCTATCAATACAGACGCGGTTGTTGCTACAGTGGGAGAAGACGATATTACACTGGGAGTTGCCAATTTTTATGCAAGGATGACTCAGGGACAGTATGAGACGTATTACGCAGGCATGATGGGGACTACCGGTGAAGCCATGTGGACACAGGAGGCCGGAGAGGGTCAGAACTACGAGGAATCTGTAAAAGACAGTCTTATGGAAAATCTGGAGAATATGTATCTCATATCCCAGCACGCGGCGGACTATGAAGTGTCTCTGACCAAGGAGGAAGAAGATGCCATCTCGGAGGCGGCGGCTCAGTTTGATGAAGATAATACGGATGAAGCAAAGGAAATTGTATCCGGTTATCGAAAGGATATTGAAGAGTTTCTCAGACTTGCTACGATTCAGACAAAGATGGACAGCAAGATGAGAGAAGGCGTAGATGAGAATGTGTCTGATGAAGAAGCAGCGCAGAAAGCAATGAAGTATGTATTTTTCTCATATACGACGACGGATGATTCGGGAAATTCCACTGAGCTTACTGATGATGAGAAAGCGGACCTGAAGACGAATGCACAGACACTTGCAGACAGAGTAAATGCGGGTGAAGATATTTCAACTGTAGCAGAGGAACTGGGGCAGACAGCATACGATCTTACATTTGATTCGGAAAGCACCAGTCCGAATGAAGATCTGATCGCTGCAGCAGATGCTCTTAAGACAGAGGGAGCAGTGACAGATGTGATAGAGACGGACGACGGTCTTTATGTGGGACAGCTTACCAGCCTTCTGGACCGTGACGCCACAGATCAGAAAAAAGAGTCAATCATAGAAGAGCGCAGACAGGATCAGTATGATTCACTTCTTGAACAGTGGAAGGATGACACTGATATTGAAGTGGACGAGAAGGTCTGGAATAAAGTCGATTTTGAGGATACCGGGGTAACGATCATTACCTCTGAGACAGATACTTCGGATGAAAGCGCTGACAGCGCGTCTGAGTAAATAAAATAAAAAGGGGCTGTCGCACTAAATTAGTGCGGCAGCACTTTTTGCAGAGAATAAGAGCCAGGTCTGTGCAAGGCCT
>CAMLYF010000034.1:0-30335 GCA_946491795.1 uncultured Lachnoclostridium sp.
TGGTTCTTATCAAAGAAGATTTTTCCCCATAGACACAGAAAATTTTACGCCCTCGCTTTTAGGAAGACTTTAGGGGATCTTTGCCTTTAAGACATCGACATCTTCTTTCAAATCGAGTACAAGTTTCAGTACAACAGACATATTTTCGTCGTCTGCTTTTTTGATCCTGTAATACTGTTCCAGGACGTCAATCCTCTTGTCCTGTTTGTCCAGTCGGTTTTCTACCATTTCCTGAACCCGGTCTATCTCCTCAAGGACAGAATTTTCTACTGAGCGGATCTCGTCGCGCAATTCCTGTTTCGTATCGCGGAGCTCTTGCCTGAGTCCAGTCATATCCTGCTTCATGCTGCCGAATTCCTGCTTGAGTCCAGTCATATCCTGCTTCATGCCGCCGAATTCCTGTTTGAGTTCGACCATGTCCTGTTTCATGCCGCCGAATTCCTGCTTAAGTCCGGAAACATCCTGTTTGAGTCCGGCCATATCCTGTTTCATGCCGCCGAATTCCTGTTTGAGTCCAGCTAAGTCGTGCTTTATCGGCTGTAATTCTGAACTTAATTTCCTGTCTAATAATTCAGATATAGCCGATAGCATTTGGTTGTTGTCTTCTGTCATACTGTCAACTCCTTCCTCCCCTTGATCCTCGCCGGTGGAATTACTTTAGCATTTAACCGGGAGAATGTCTATTGACATTTCATACAAAACAGGTTTTCGGAAAGTTTATTCTCACCCGTATTATTCCGTCTTCATACTCAGCCGAAATTTCCCCGCCCATCTGCTCGGTCAGCACTTTTGCGATAGAGAGCCCGAGTCCGGTCGATTCTGCTGAGGCAGTCTCCACAGTGTAGAAACGGTCAAAGAGACGGCCTGCCTTGATTTCGTCAAGTTGAGATGCATGATTGGCGAATATAATTTCGCCATCTTCACTCAGTGTAATGACAAGATCTCCGTCGCTGTATTTGACCGCATTATTGATAATATTTTCGAAGACACGGGAGAGGGCACTGCGGTTAAGCATCCGGTTTATTTTCTGCTCCGGCATGGTTATTTCAGGCGTGATATGCTTCTGTTTCAGAGAGGCATAAAGGGCCGAGATGCTGTCCTCCAGACAACGGTTGAGGATTACCGGTTCATCAGGGGTTCCGCCTGATACAGTAGTAAATACCGAATAGCGGAACAGCTCTTCCGTGAGCTGGCGCATATTTTCTGTGCGTCCCCGGATAATCTTCAGATAACGGCTGACTGCATCGGACGTTTCCTCCCGGTCGAGAAGATCCAGATAACCGCAGATGGCAGTCAGGGGTGTGCGCAGATCATGGGAAATATTGGTGACGGCATTTTTCAGATCCTGATCACCCTGCTGACAGCGACGGCGGTCGTCCTGAAGCAGCAGGAGTTCCCTGTTGATGCTGTCGGCCAGTTTTCTCATATGCCGGTCGCGGCTGGAAATATCGATCAGGGTGTTGGTATCTGACCTTACCCGGTCGGCAAAGGCGTCAGCAATTTCGTCTGCTGATTTTTTCAGCAGACAGATCTTGATGATCAGTATAAGAATGATGAGTGTCAGTATGCCGATCAGGCAGCAAAGCCAGAATACCATGTTAAGTCCTCCGTTACAGACAGTCCGCAGCCTTTACTGTTACGTGTAAACTGTCTATTTTATATCTTTCTTCTTAAATACAAACATCCCGACTCCGGTAGATACGATAATGATGCTCGCGGAGTAAGCGGCGAGCAGTCCGGGAGACTGCGCCGTTCCGCCGGCCTGTGTGATATTGACTGCCTGACCTGTGGGGATGAAATCGTTGAAAAACTGATATACTTCCCTCTCTGTTCCACGCAGATAGGAGGGATTCGGTACGTCTTCAGCCATCTCAACCTTTCCGGTTTCTGTATTTAATCCAAAACCGGGATAAACTTCAGGCTGGCTCAGCCTGCTCGTGATATAAAGTGAAATAACGAGCAGACAGAAGGCAGTCAGGATATTGATAACGACCGTCAGCGCTTTATTCTGACATAACATCGCAGTAAGGACGCAAAGAGCGGTGAAAGCGATAGACATAAAAAAACTGCATAAAACCAGTATCACGGTGCCTTCCAGAATGCCTGTATCGATTGTATAGAGAGGCAGTCCGGCGACAATTACACCTACAATATAGCTGATGCAGAACCCAAGCCCGGCGGTTGAGCTGACGATAAGGTTAGACAAATAGATGCAAGTCCTTGTGTGTCCGATGATCATTTTGTTGCGTATGGTGCCATCACTGTATTCTGTTCCTACAAAAAGGCTGACAAACGCAGGAATGAGAATGGCAACAGTAAGAGCGTAGACAAAAAGTATATTTATAATCTGTGGTTCATAATTTTCGTATTGCTGTGTGGAAATGTAATTCATTACCGCCATGAATATTCCAAATAAAAACATCCCGATTATACAGATCCAGAAAAATTTATTTTTCTTTAATTTCGCGAAATCCGCGGATAACAGTCTACTCATTTCGATTCCCTCCTCCGATCAGATTGACATAATAGCTCTCAAGGCTCTCCTCGCGTTCATCTAGGGAGATGATGTCACATCCCTGATCTGCCAGAGCGAGTGCAAGCTGCGATACGTTTATCTTGGCGAAGATGTCCGCCATTGTGTCGGAGAGAATACTGTATTCCAGATCCATTTCATCGAGCACCCGTGAGAGGGCACGGACATCGGATACCTGTACGCGGATGCATTTGCGGCAGGCAGCGTCCAGTTCAGCGGCGCTCATTTCCTTTACCATGTGTCCGCTGTCGATGAAACCGTAGTGGGTGGCGAGGCGGGAGAGCTCATCCAGAATGTGGCTGGATATGAGAAAAGTGATCCCTTTTTCACGGTTCAGCTTCAGGATCAGTTCCCGTACTTCGATGATGCCCTGCGGATCCAATCCGTTGACTGGTTCATCGAGGATGAGAAAGTCAGGATTCCCTGCCAGTGCGATAGCGATGCCGAGCCGCTGCTTCATGCCGAGAGAGAAGTGCTTTGCCTTCTTTTTCCCGGTATTTTCAAGCCCGACAAGCCGGAGCAGTTCCGGGATGCTGTCAAAGGACGGAAGGCCGATAATACGGTATTGTTCCTTCAGATTATCCTCGGCTGTCATATCCTGATAGATAGAGGGAGTTTCTACTACCGCGCCCATCCTCCGGCGGCATCTGCTGATGCCGGGATCGTTGTTTTCGGTTCCGTAGATGGCATAGCTTCCGGCGGAAGGCTCCTGAAGTCCGCTCACAAGGCGGATAAATGTAGTTTTTCCTGCGCCGTTTTTTCCTACAAATCCATAGATGGCTCCCTTGGGAACATGGATGGAGAAGTCGTTCAGCGCTTTGAAGTTCTTATAGCGTTTGCCCAGTGACCGGGCTGTCAGAATATAATCCATAATTTCAGCCTCCTTGATGTTACTACTTTTTTATCTGACACCGGACATTTTACTGCGCGGCGGTTAAGAAAGCAGTTAAGGAAACAGTAAAGAAACAGTTAAGATTACAGATCTTCATTTAGTTTAAAGCCGATTCCCCAGACAGCCTCGATATAATCTTTTCCCTCGACAGCTTTCAGCTTTTTCCTGAGATTGCTGACATGCACTTTCAGGGAACTCTCCGTGCAGTCAGGCGTATCTTCGCTGATCCGGTCCAGCATTACAGATTTCGTAATGACCTGTGACGGATTGGCTATAAGCAGTTTGAGTATGGCGTATTCGGTCTGCGTCAGCCTGACCGGCGTGTCTGCAACTGTTACGGCATGGGCGTCCGTATTCATACGGATTGCATCGAAAGAGAGAATCCCGGATGATTTCCGTCCTGTGCTTTTGCGGAGCTGTACAGTGATGCGTGCCAGAAGTTCGGAAGTATCAAAGGGCTTGGTAATATAATCCGCCGCTCCGCCCAGAAGAAGATCTACTTTATCGGAGACTTCGGCTTTGGCGCTCACGATGATCACAGGAATATCTTTGATGAGTGGAAGAAGTTCCTCGCCGCTTAAGCCCGGAAGCATCAGGTCCAACAGGATGAGATCCGGATGGCGGGAGGAGAGATACAGGAGCGCTTCCGTACCGGAGTAGGCGCGCCCCACAGCATAGTTTTCTTTTGTGAGAAGTTCTTCCAGCATATCGCCGATATATACATCATCATCCACGATCAGTATTGTTTTCAAGATGATTACCTCCGTGTAATGTATAGTCATGGTTTATTTTAGACAGAAAGAGTAGAAAATTCAAGAATGCAGTAAGTCAAAATCTGTAGGAGCCGCCCGCGATTGGTGTTATCATAAAGGCATATTGAAAGAAAACAGACAGACGATACAAAAAGGATACAATTATCCGGTACACTGACATCAGAAACAAAAAGACGGAAAGAGGAGACGTGTATGGAACTGAAACTTTTGATCGCAGAGGATGACCGGCTGCTTGCAGAGGCGGTGAGCGATTACTTTACCGCCAAGGGATGGAGCACGGAATGTGTGTATGACGGGATCACGGCACTGGAGAAGGCCGAGAGGCATTCTTATCAGATGATCCTTCTGGATGTGATGCTGCCGGGATGCGACGGATTTTCTGTATGCAGGAAGATTCGGGAAGTATCCGGAACACCGGTCTTCTTTATCACGGCGAGAGTGATGGAGGAAGACGAGCTTAATGGTTATGCCGTGGGGGCAGACGATTATATCACCAAGCCTTTTTCTCTGGCGGTGCTCTACGCCAAGGTGATGGCAATGACCGGCAGATTCCGCGGCGGAGCGCAGAGCGAGCTTCTGAGACGGGGTGATGTGACAGTCAATCTTCACACCCGGGAGACATTCATTGCCGGCAGCACAATGAGGCTGGCGCCGAAAGAATATGATATGCTCCTGCTTTTCCTGGAGAATCCGAACCGGATCTTCACGAGAGACCAGCTGCTGATCCGGCTGTGGGGCTATGATTTCGAGGGAAATGAACGGGTCGTGGACAATCACATCAAGAAACTGCGAAAAGCGCTGGCAGAAAGCCGGTGTCAGATCCATACCGTGAGGAAATCCGGTTACAGGATGGAGGTGTCGGTATGAAAGAGAAAAATAAGAAGATCGTGAAATGCTTCGGTTATACAGGCTGGAAACTGCGGTTGGTTCTGATCCTTGCTTTCGCCCTGATCTGGTTTTTAAGCATGCTGCTGGCTACCTGGGTGGATCAGTTGGCGAAGCAGAGCGAGTACAGTGAGAACATCTCCCGGATGCAGGAGGATATTTTAGAACAGCTGGATTATGATTGCGCATTCCTGCGTGATAATCCGGAATTTACTGCACAGGAACAGGAAGAGAGGAAGAGCAGCAGTCTGTATGCGGCTTTAAGCTCCAGGGCCCAGACCTACAGCGCGCAGTATCAGCAGGTATCAGCTGCGGTATATGACGAGAACGGGAGACTGGCTGCGCAGAGTACGGATATACTGTCGGCTGATATGCGTTATGGTTCCTGGGTGCTTGGCAAGAGTTTTCTCCTGTCTGATCATCTGACGGAGGAAGAGCTTATAACGCTGGCGCAGTATGAAGCTGAAAATACCAAAGCACACGATTATGGCAGAGGTATGTATGAATTCAGCGCCGGATATACGGAAGACGGAAAAGAGCTGACGGCTGTGCGGGCACGCCGAGTTTACTATTCAACAGATGACAGGGAACAGGTGGAAATGGAAGGGGAAGATGCAGACATTGTTATATGGCAGAACAAAGATGCTTTCGGAACAGAAAAGACCACGGAGGCAATTCTATGGATGCCGGGGATTGCCCGTGGAGAGACCAAGGCATGGGAAAACCGGCGGGATCAGGCATATCTGCAGGAATTCCCGGAAGAATACAAAGGGAATGACAGCGGGACCGAAGAAAAGGAGTTTGTACTCTATATGGAATCGGCGACCGGCTTTTATCCGGATAACAGGTATGATGAACCGGGATATACACTTGTGATCCGCTCGGCAGCACACCCGTGGATGGCGGCGGTTGACTCTCTGAAAGTAATCTATGCGTGGGGAGCGGCATTGTCTGCACTGTGTGCAGGTCTGGTGCTCTTTATCGCAGAGCGGACTTTTCGGCGTCGTACCTTACTTGAAGAACAGCGGCGGGACTTTATCAATGCCATCGCACATGAAATGAAGACCCCGCTGGCAGTGATCCGCGGATTTTCAGAGAATCTGGAAGCGGATGCAAACAGTGGGAAAAGGAAATATTACCTGGAGCAGATCATCGGACAGACGGAGCGGATGGACGATATGGTAAAGGAAATGGTCTGTATCTCGGGACTGGATTCAGGGGCATATAGTCTGAAAAAAGAAAAAATCTCTGTCAGAGATCTGATCAGAGAACTTACGGCAGAACAGAATGACCGGATTGAGGAGAAGAGGATCGATCTGCAGGTACGCTGCAAAGAGGATTTCGTGATCGAAGGGGATAAGCGGTTTATCGAAAAAGCATTTGCCTGTATTCTTGACAATGCAGTAGGTCATAACCGTGAGGAAGGGACAATACTGATCCATATGGAAAAAGACAGATGCGTGATTGAGAATACCGGAGAAAGGATCCCGGAAGAAGCTCTCCCCCGTGTATGTGAGCTCTTCTTTACAGGAGAAAAAAGCAGAGACAGAAGAGAAAAACATCTGGGGGCGGGCCTGTATCTGGCAGAACGGATCTTCCGGATGCACGGTTTAAAGCTCAGAATTGAAAATACGGAAACCGGCGTGCGGGCAGTAGTGTGTATGTGACCATCTATAAGATACTGCAAAATACAACAATGGATAAAATAAGCATAAATTTTGGATAAAAATCGGATAAAACGTGTTGCTGTGCGAATGAACATGCATTATAATTAAGCACATAAAAGATCCGGTGGTGTGGATCAGGACTCAGGAAGCTCTGTACAGAAGCGGGAAGGAGAAGTGTGCTTATGACGATCAAGGAGATGCAGGAGAGAAAGAAGGAGCTCGGTCTTACTTATGCACAGATAGCGGAGAGGTCGGGCCTGCCGGTGGGAACGGTTCAGAAAGTGCTCGGCGGGATCACACTGACGCCCAGATATGATACGATCATGGCTCTGGAGAGTGTGCTGGGTGAGGAGCAGCCTATGGCAGTGAGAGAGTCAGCCGCACCATATAATGTAAAGAAGCAGGGAGAATACACACTGGAGGATTACTATCAGTTCCCAGACGATGTGCGTCTGGAGCTGATCGACGGCGTGATCTACTACATGTCCTCACCGACGTCTGCCCATCAGCTCATCGGCGGCTATATATACAGCAGACTGCTTCAGCACGTGCTGAATAATGGCGGGCAATGTCTGCCGATGATCGCGCCAATGGATGTACAGCTTGACTGTGATGAAAAGACGATGGTTGAGCCGGATGTGCTCATCGTGTGCGACAGGGATAAGATTATTAACCGGTGTGTGTACGGTGCCCCGGATTTTATCATTGAGATACTGTCAAAATCGACGAAGAAGAAAGATTCCGTGATCAAGCTGAATAAATATCTGAACGCGGGCGTGCGGGAATACTGGATGATCGATCCCATGAAAAAGAAAGTCATCGTATATGATTTTGATCATGATGAATATCCGGTGATCTACGGTTTTGATGGGAAGGTTCCGGTCGGAATCTGGAACGGAGATCTGGCGATTGACTTCGCGGAAGTGTACGATCATGTGAAATTTCTTTATGAACGGGAGAAAGAATAGTGACAATTCATCCGATCATATGGCCGGACTGTTGTGAAAATAAGGAATACACAGAATATTCACTAAAATTAAAGAAGTATAAACAATTCTAAAATAAGTGATAAAGTCACTGACAAAACCGGATTCTTCTGTTAAAATGCAAACGTAGCGTGAAACAGACATTTTATTTTGGAGATTCATTCACAGGAGGAACGGATTATGTCTTTAGAATATTATTATAGATTAGTAAACAGTGGTATCGGTAAGAAAGTAAAAGAGGTCTTAAACGGGCTGATTCCCGGACTGATCCCGGAGCCGGTGCCGGTAAGAGTACCGGTGAGACAGCCGGAGAGAAGACCCGGGGATTTCCGGAATGGCAGGTAATGAATAAGAATAAGTGAATACGAATAAACAATAAAAAGCAGTGCCGCATCAGGTGAGAAAATAACTGATGCGGCTTTTGTCTTGTGTTGCTTCAAAATTCATGCTAGAGTAACAAATATCAGAACATTAGTACGACTTAGCAAATAATGCGGTCTGAACTTTTTCGGGGAGGATGAAGATGAAAAACAGGAAAAAGATAAGGGCGATATTGTGTTCTCTGTTGCTTGCTTTTTCGCTTGCAGCCTGCAGTAGCCTGGACGGGGGCACTGCGTACAGTGGTAATACTGCTGCTGATAGTGCAGACAGCAGTTCCTCAGTACAGACCGCCGATACAGTTGAGGATGTACCGGAGTACAGCGGAGAGCCCTATGTGGAGATCAATGACAATCAGCCGGAGTTTGAGGAGTACGAACTGACTACAGTTCCCTTTGAAAACTACAGTAAATTGGACGAACTGGGCCGATGCGGGGAAGCGGAGGCATGTGTGGGAGAAGAGACTATGCCAACCGAAGACCGAGAGAGTATCAGTGGCGTGGAGCCCACCGGTTGGGAAAATGAGAAGTACGACATTGTGGACGGCGGATATGTGTATAACCGCTGTCATCTGATCGGATTCCAGCTCACCGGGGAGAATGCCAATGAAGAGAATCTCATTACAGGAACCCGCTATATGAACACGGAGGGGATGCTTCCCTTTGAAAATATGGTGGCCGATTATATCCATGATACGGACAATCATGTGCTGTACCGGGTGACGCCCATTTTCGAGGGAGAGGATCTGGTGGCTTCCGGTGTCCAGATGGAGGCGGAGTCTGTAGAAGATGACGGGGCCGGAATCTGTTTCAATGTATATGTATATAATGTACAGCCGCAGATAACGATCAATTATGCAACTGGAGAAAACTGGGAGAGCTCAGAGTCAGACAATGCAGAGACAGAGGAACAGACTTATATAATTAATGAAAATACAGAGAAGTTCCACGATCCGGACTGCTCCAGCGTGGAGGATATCAAGGAGAAAAATAAAAGAGAATTCACGGGCACGCGGGACGAACTGATTGAGGAAGGGTACGAACCGTGCGGTATCTGTAAGCCGTGACAATGTGAAAAGTCTGCAAATAGTAAAAACTTAAGAGAAAAATCGGATCAGAGGAAAGAGTAAACCATGCTCTTTCCTTTTTTACGCGATAAGCCAGGCAAGCGTCTGCCGGGGTGTATGATCGGACATTTGCCGGTTGCCCTTATCCGATCGATGGGGTGTGCCTCTGGGAAATTCCGGTGATTAGTGATACCGTACAAAACAGCATGTATGGTTTTATGCATATTTTATGAAAATAATTTGAATACATCCAGAATGGTTTACATATTTACCAACTTGTGTTATATATAAATCAACTTGTACAACAAGTAATAATAAATGGTACAACAAAACCGAAAAGGAGGAGAAAAATGAAGAAACAAATGAAGCGGATCGCGGCTGTTTCCATGGCGGTCTGTCTGACGGCGTCCATGGCAGGCTGTGCCCCGGGCAGCGATGAAGAAGAGGGAAAGCCCGGGGCGCCCCACATCGGGATCATCTTCACGCAGGCAGGGCTTGGCGGAAATTCATTCAATGACCTTGCGCTTGAGGGCGTGCAGCAGGCTGCGGAGGATTTCGGCATTACATATGATCAGGTAGAGCCAAAATCCGTGGCCGATGAGGAGATCATTCAGGATGAGATGGCGTCCTCGGAAGAGTATGACCTGATCATCTGCGTGGGTGACGAACAGGTGGATGCGCTGGAAAATGTTGCGTCTGTCTATACAGACCAGAAATTTGCACTTCTCGACGCGACTTCCGATCTTCCAAATGTAGCGTCCTACTCCTGTAAAGCTCAGGAAGGGAGCTTCATGGTGGGCGCGCTGGCAGTACTTGCGAAGCAGGAGAAGATTGACGGCAAACTCTCAGACGGAGATACCATCGGTTTCGTCGGCGGTGTAGACAATCCGCTGATCAATGAGTTCGCGGCAGGATACAAGGCAGGAGCCGAATACGTGGATCCGGATATCAATGTACTGATAGATTATGCCGGAAGCTTCAATGATCCGACCACAGCCAAGAACATTGCCAATACCTTTAATGAGAAGGGCGCGGACGTGATTTTCCATGCGGCAGGCGCATCAGGAATGGGTGTGTTCCAGGCAGCAGAGGAGAAGGGATTTGTCGCCATCGGCGTGAATTTAAACCAGAACAATATCGCACCGGATTATATTATGGCAAGTATGCTCAAGAAGCTGGACACCTGCGCATATGAAGCAATCGAGAGTGTGGTGGACGATACTTATACGGGAGAGAATCAGCTTCTCGGCTTAAGCGACGGCGGTGTGGACTACACAGTGGAAGAGAGCAATATCAAGGTGCCGGACGACATTATCTCCCGTCTGGATGAGATCCGCGAAGGAATCATTTCAGGAGAGATCGAAGTACCGAACGAACTGGATTGATACAAAGGAAGAGAGGTGACAGATATGGAAGCAATTAAAATGACAGGAATCGTAAAATGTTTCGGACGTGTCCGGGCAAACGACGGAATTGATTTTACTGTCAATGAACAGGAGATCCATTGTCTGCTTGGGGAGAACGGAACGGGAAAAAGCACGCTTATGAATATTCTTTTCGGGTTGTACCATCAGGACGAAGGCGAGATATTTATTCACGGAAAGAAAGCGGCGATCTCCAATCCGAATGATGCATATGAGCTGGGAATCGGTATGGTGCATCAGCATTTTATGCTTGTGAATCAGCTTACGGTTCTGGAGAACATTATCATGGGAAAAGAGCCGGGCGGGCTTTTTCTTGACAAGAAAAAATGTGAAGAACAGGTATCCGGACTTGTAGATAAGTTCGGTTTTAAAATCGATCTGCAGGAAAAAGTCGAAAATCTATCTGTAGGAATGCGCCAGAGAGTAGAGATCTTAAAAACATTGTACCGCGGGGCTGATATCGTGATACTGGACGAGCCGACTGCAGTACTTACCCCTCAGGAGGTAGACGAGCTGTTCAAGATATTGAGACAGCTTAAAAAAGACGGAAAGACGATCGTGTTTATTACACATAAGCTCAATGAAACCATGGCGCTTTCAGACAGGATCACCGTGCTGAGAAAAGGAAAGGTTGTCTACCGGTGCAATACATCAGAGACAGACGAGAAAGAGCTTGCCGCAAAGATGGTGGGCAGGTCGGTGGAGACGGTCATGACAAAGAAAGGGCAGATCCGGGGCGATGTGGTCATGGAACTGAAAAATGTCCGTCTGTTAAAGAAAGCACAGGAGACGGTAAACCTGACAGTTCATGCCGGTGAGATACTGGGAATCGCGGGTGTAGACGGAAACGGGCAGCAGGAGCTGGAAGCTCTGATCATAGGAAATAAAAAGATGAAAGAGGGCTCACTGCTCATCAACGGGACTGAAGCCCGGAAGATGTCAGTAAAAGAGAGAAAGAAACTGGGAATCGGCTATATTCCGTCGGATCGTCATAAGAACGCCATGATAGCGGACTTTTCCATTGCAGAGAATTTCCTCCTCGGATATCAGGACAAACCGCAGTATAACAGTCACGGTTTTATCAATTATGCAAATCTGCGGAAAGACGCGCAGGAACAGGTTGACCGGTTCGAGACAAAGCTGGCGGGACTGGATCAGCCCATCGGACAGCTCTCGGGCGGAAACCAGCAGAAGATCATCCTTGGGAGAGAGACAAGCCATGACCCGTCGTTCATGCTCGTGGCACAGCCGGTGAGAGGTCTGGATATAGGAGCTATCGAGAAGGTGCACCGTACATTGCTGGAGCTCAAAGAACAGGGGAAAGCCATCCTGCTCATATCTGCGGAACTCTCGGATATCATGAACCTAAGCGACCGGATCGCGGTTCTCTATGAGGGAAGGGTGAGCGCCTTGTTTGAAAACGGAGAATATACAAAAGAAGAAATCGGACTGTTTATGACAGGAAAAAGTGCGGGAGGTAAGAACTCATGAAGAAATGGGAACAGATGAGTGAACTGAAGAAATCTCTGGCAGCCATCGGGATCGCCATTCTGGTCGGCGCTCTGTTTATCCTGCTGTCAGGCGAGTCTCCGATCGAAGCGTACGGAGCCCTGTTAAAGGGAGCGCTGGGGAGCCCGAAATCCATAGCAAATACCATCAGTAAAAGTATTCCGCTGGCATTTACCGGACTGGCGGTGGCACTTGGCTCCCGCTGCGGTATGCTCAATATCGGAGCAGAAGGACAGCTCCACGCAGGCGCTATGGCAGCTGTGCTGACCGCTCTGAGCCTGGCTTCTTTCCCGGCGCCCATTGTGCTGGTCGTAAGTATCATTGCAGGTATCATTGCAGGTATGATCGTCGGAGGCATCCCGGGATTCTTTAAGGCAAAGCTCAATACAAATGAAGTGATCGTGGCGATCATGCTGAACTATATCTGCACGCTGTTTACCTCATGGCTGGTAAACGGACCGGTCAAGTCGGACGGCTCCACTGCACAGACAGAAGTGCTCCCGGAGGGTGTATGGCTGGGAAGACTGATCCCTCAGACACAGCTTACGACAGCGCTTTTCATCCTGATCGCGGTTGCGGTTCTTATGTACATATTTTTATGGAAAACTTCTGTGGGATACCAACTCCGTGCAGTAGGCGCGAATCCGTCGGCCGCAGGAACGGCAGGCATCCGGGTGAAGCTGTACATGGTTATGGCAATGGTTTTAAGCGGCGGTCTGGCAGCCCTTGCGGGCATCACGGAAGTGTTCGGCAAGTACCACAGATTTATCGAGGGCTTCTCCCCGTCATTCGGATTTACGGGGATCGCGGTGGCAATACTCGGCCGTAATCATCCGGCAGGTGTACTGCTCACAGCACTTCTGTTCGGTATTATGGACATGGGCGCACTGCGTATGAGCCGTGTGACCGATGTATCTACGAACATGGTAACAGTGGTTCAGAGTCTTGTCATCCTTCTGGTGGCGGCTCCGGAACTGATCAAATGGAATAAGAAGAGAAAGAGAGGGTGATCTTCATGGCAGATATTAATAATTTTCTGGCACTTATGCTGCAGTTGTCGGTACCTATCGTTCTTGGCGCACTCTGTGGAACGATCGCGGAGCGCGGCGGTATCATCCTGCTGGGTGTGGAGGGCCTCATGCTGATCGGCGCGTTTGCCGGCGTGGCAGGTTCTTTCTTCACAGGCTCCGCATTTGCCGGCGCAGTGATCTCTGTCCTTGCCGGAGCTTTCGTCGGCTGGCTCTATGCACTGTTCTGTCTGAAATGGAAAGCACAGCAGTCTGTAGTCGGAGTCGGGATCAACCTCTTTGCCAGCGGGATTACGGCGGTCATGCTGAAAGCTATCTGGCACACAGAAGGAATGTCCGATTCTGTGGAGGCGTTTTCAAGTTTTACTGTACCCGGTCTGTCGAAGATCCCGGTGATCGGGGCCTTGTTTTATGAGCAGTCGCCGTACCTGTATCTGATGATCCTGATCGTAGCAGCTACATGGATCCTGTTCTATCGTACAAAATACGGTCTCCGTTACCGCGCCATCGGCGATCAGCCTTACGCCGTGCAGACCTGCGGCGTGCCAGTCAACCGTTACCGTTACATCGCCATGATGGCGGCAGGAGCGATCGCAGGGCTTGCAGGCTCTTACCTGTCGCTGGCACAGAACAACCTCTTCGTCACGGATATGGTATCCGGACGTGGTTTCATGGGCCTTGCGGCAAATATCTTCGGCGGCTGGAATCCGATCGGCTCTCTGGGAGCGGGCATGGTGTTCGCCGTGGCACAGGCGGCAAGGTTCTATCTGACGGATTTCGAGATCCCGTCACAGATCGTCCAGATGCTCCCGTATGTGGTCACACTGCTGATCCTGCTGTTCGTCGGAAAGCGGGTAAAAGGGCCGGAAGCACTTGGCAAACTGGTAGATTAGACTTATACTAATCATAAGGTTGATGTACAAGTAGAGATTACTTGTACATATGAAAACACTGCGGTTTATACGGGCTCTAATACAGCCGGGTGTGAACTGCCGTACCCTGTGATTAGTGGAAGGAGAAGATACCTGCATGGACAATATTATCAAAGAGAAAAACGTAAAAATTCCTTTATATGTATCCGTTTACGAGACGATCACCCAGTGGCTCAAGGACGGAAAATATAAACCCGGGGACAAACTCCCGGGAGAGAATATTCTGGCAGAGCAGTTCAAGGTGAGCCGGGGGACGCTGCGTCAGGCGATGCTTCTGCTTCAGGAGGACGGGCTGATCAGCAACCATCAGGGAAAAGGTAATATTGTCCTTTCAAATCATGACGTAAAAGCCGGCGGGCTGGAGAAGATCGGCAATCCGATCATCGATTTCTGTCTCCAGCCTGTCGATGAAAAAGTGCTGACGATCGGCTTTCAGCCGGCGACGCACAAACATCAGGAAGTATTAAAACTCAGACCTTCCAGCATTGTGGCGGTTATCGACATCACCTATTACAGCCAGAAGATGCCGGTGGGATTTGCAATGGTCTATATGCCGTATTCTATTCTGGAGAAAAGTAATGTGGATCTGGAGAATACGGACAGTGTATATGAATATTATATGAAGCTCCTCACATCATCGGGAATCTACAGCGACACAAAGCTGCGTATGAGAAAGGCGAGGGAAAGGCTTGCAAACATTCTGGAGATACCGGAGGAAGAAGCAATCCTGATTCTGGAGGAGGAACTTTACACCCAGTATGATACGCCAGTATTGTCACAGAAAATATATATGACGGCAGATCTCTATGAATTAAGTCTGAGGAGGAAAAATAAATGAGAAAGGTGCGAATAACTGTACCTGGATTGGAGTATACAGAATATGAAGACATTTCACAACGAGGCGGAGCCCGGCCAGATCGCAAAGACTGTCCTTATGCCGGGCGATCCGCTCCGGGCAAAATATATTGCGGAGAATTATCTTGAGAATGTGATCTGCTACAACCGTGTCAGAGGTATGAACGGTTACACGGGATATTACAAAGGAACGGCCGTGTCTGTACAGGGCAGCGGCATGGGAATCCCGTCTATGGGGATTTACTGTTACGAGCTGTATCACGAGTATGACGTGGACAATATCATCCGCATCGGAACGGCCGGAGCCGTAAGCGAGAACGTACAGGTCGGTGATCTTGTGTTTGCTATGGGATGCTGTTCCAATTCCAATTTCGCGGCACAGTACCATCTCCCCGGTACATTTGCCCCGATCGCGGATTTCGGACTGCTTGAGAGCGCTGTAGAAAAAGGCAGAAGAGATCAGGTCAGATTCCACGTGGGAAATATATTCAGTTCGGATGTATTTTACGAGGATCAGAAAGGCGAGAAAGGCGTCTGGGCGAAAATGGGCGTGCTTGTTCAGGAGATGGAGACATATTCCCTGTACTGTACCGCGGCGCGGGCAGGCAAAAGGGCGCTGAGCATGCTGACTGCGGGCAGCAGCCTGCACAGCAGCAGGGCTCTGACGAACGAGGAAAGGGAACAGAGTCTGGATATGATGATACGCTGCGCACTGGAACTGGCGGCAGATTCAATGGAGAAAAATGTATGAAGGTACTCTTGGATGTAGATACCGGAGTAGATGACGCGGCGGCTCTGCTCTATATGCTTTTTAAGCCGCAGTATGATATTGTCGGGATCGGTACAGTGTGCGGAAATGTGGAGGCGCGGCTTGCAGCGGAGAACACGCTGAAAGTGCTGGATCTGGCAGACGCCCCTGACATACCGGTTGTGTCGGGCGCAGAGGAACCGCTGTGCGGCAGATGGCCCGGAAGGGTGCGGGAGATCCACGGAGATAACGGGCTGGGAAACACAGAGCTTCCCCCAACCAGGCGCAGTACGGCAGAAGAAGAAATCGAAGATTTCTATATGAGGCTGGCGGATAAATATGCGGGAGAACTGACACTGGTCACCTTAGGGCCGCTCACAAATGTGGCGCGCACACTGGAAAAATATCCTTCATTTGCCCGGAAGATCAGACGCATGGTCATGATGGGCGGCACGGTCGCCATGCGGGGAAATGTGTCACCCATGGGCGAGGCAAATGTGACCGGAGACCCGGAGGCCTGCGATCAGGTATTCCTGTCGGGGATGGACATTACGGCGGTGGGACTGGACGTCACGATGAAGGTCCGCCTGAAGAGGGAACATATAGAGTGGCTGAACCGGCGCAGGAGCGCCCGGGCCGCAAAGGCGGTAAACTTCTTAAACCGGGCGCTGGAATATTACTGGTACGGCAACCAGATGCAGAATTATTGCATAGACGACTGCCCGCTTCACGATCCTCTGGCTGCGATGTACGCCGGGACGACGGGAATCCTGCGCACGGAGACAAGAAGAGCGAGAGTGGAGTGTGACGGAACCTACACAAGAGGGATGATCGTTACCGATCTGAGGGAACATCCCATTCCCGGAGGTGATATCCATTTTGCCGTGGAGGCGGATGCAGACAGAGCCATAAGAGAATTCCTGTCTGCATTCTGGGAAGAATAAGGTGGTTGAACTGTTACAAAGAGATTCCGGAAAGGAAGGGCTGAAGTATGGAGAAATATAAGAGAATATTTGTCATTGTCATGGATTCCCTCGGTGTGGGAGCTATGGATGACTCCCCGGAATTCGGGGACGTGGGCGTTAATACACTGGGGCATATTTCACGGTCAGTGGACAGCTTCTGTATGCCCAATCTTCAGAAAATGGGCATGGCGAACCTGACGCCTTTAAAACAGGTGGAGCCGGTGGAAAAGAGTATTGGGTATTACGGAAAGCTGAACGAGAAGAGCAGGGGCAAGGATACGATGACAGGCCACTGGGAGATGATGGGGCTTGAAGTCACAAAGCCGTTCAAGACATTTACAGAGCACGGATTTCCGCCGGAGCTGATCGCGGAGCTGGAGAAGCGGACAGGACATAAAGTGATCGGAAACAAGAGCGCCAGCGGAACGGAGATCTTAGACGAGCTCGGAGAAGAGGAGATTGCCACAGGGCATATGATCGTTTATACGTCTGCGGATTCTGTTCTGCAGATCTGCGGGAATGAAGAGACATTCGGTCTGGATGAACTGTACCGCTGCTGTGAGATCGCAAGAGAGATCACCATGAAGGACGAGTGGCGCGTAGGGCGCGTCATCGCCCGCCCTTATGTAGGAAAGAAAAAAGGCGAGTTCAAGCGCACAAGCAACCGTCACGACTATGCCCTGAAACCATTCGGGAAGACCGCTCTCAATGCTCTGCAGGACGCCGGCCTGGATGTGATCTCGGTAGGAAAAATCCGGGATATCTTCGACGGCGAGGGCATCACCGAGGCGTATAAATCCAAAAGTTCTGTCCACGGCATGGAGCAGACGATCGAGCTGGCGCAGAAAGACTTCCACGGTCTGTGCTTTGTCAACCTGGTAGATTTTGACGCACTGTGGGGACACAGAAGAAATCCTCAGGGCTATGCGGAAGAAATCGAGAAGTTCGATGTAAATCTCGGAAAACTCCTGCCGCTTCTGAAAGACGATGATCTGCTGATCATCACGGCGGACCACGGGAATGATCCGACATATACAGGCACAGACCACACAAGAGAAAAAGTGCCGTTCCTCGCATATTCTCCGTCCATGAACGGAAACGGTGAACTTCCGGAGACGGATACATTCGCTGTGATCGGCGCGACAGTCGCGGATAACTTCGGTGTGAAGATGCCGGAGGGAACGATCGGGGAATCACTGATGAAGAAACTGCTGTAGTCCGTGTGGCAGGAAGCAATTTTAATAAGAAACAGATTTATAAATTACAGAGTTTTGACAAAGTTTGGGCAGCCCGCAGATGAATGCGATTCATCCGCAGGCTGTCAGCATCTATGTATCTTATGTCAAATACAGAAAATGTATTATTCTCTCAGCAGTGGGATTTATAGCAGGCATGACTGCGGCTGTCCTGCCTGAATCTACCGGTGCGCTTCAGTGGAAAATTCCATTCGGGATGTCCGACTTGGTAGTAGAGCCCGGAATGATAATTAACATTGTAGTTTTGATAATGTCAGTAAAATATTTTTATACTCAAAAAGAAAGAAAAATTCTTGACAAATGATATTTCCTACAGTATACTATACAAGTGGCTTGCGGAAGACGGGCCACGATACAGGGGATTGGTCAAATGGTATGATAGGGGTCTCCAAAACCTTTGGTGGGAGTTCGATTCTCTCATCCCCTGCTATTGAAAAGCCTTGGAAATAGCGTAAAATCGCTGTTTTCAAGGCTTTTGTTTTTATCAAAATACAGAAGGTAATCAAAAAGGTAATCAAACGTGCGTTTGGGATAATAATCAGATTTATAAGTGACTGGAGTGAGAAATCTGAAATTATGGTGATAGGAATTATAGAAGATGACCGCCTTTTAAATCAGGCGCTGAACAAAATGCTGACAGATAAGGGATATGATACAACCTGCGCGCATTCCCGAGAGGAAGCACTGGGACTGTCTGCTAACCGCATCGATCTGTTCCTGATCGACATCGGACTTCCGGATGGAGATGGATTGGAATTATATCGGGAACTAAAAGCTGAAAAAGATGTACCGGCGATTTTTCTGACCGCCAGAGATGAGGAACAAGATATGTTGGCAGCTTTTGACACCGGGGCGGATGATTATGTGGTAAAGCCCTTTTCTATGAAGGTGCTTTTGAAACGGATCGAAGTGGTACTTAAGAGAAATAAAGAGGGCGATGTCCTTACCTGCGGAGACATCACTCTATATCCAGAGAAAAAGCAGGTATTTTCTGACGATGAAGAAATTTCCCTGACAGCGAAGGAATATCAGCTGCTGGAACTTTTTATGGCTAATCAGGATCAGGTGTTGACAAAGGAGAACATTCTGGATCGGATCTGGGGCATTGACGGAGAGTTCGTGGAGGAAAATACATTAAGCGTTACAATCAGCCGGCTGAAGAAAAAGCTGGGCCGAGAGCAGTTACATATCAGAAATGTTTTCGGTCTGGGCTACCAAATGGGGGAATAAAACGATGGATATTGCAGTATGGATCACTTTCGTGATCGGAATTGCAGCAGGCGGAAGTATTATATATATCCGTCAGAGAAAACTTCGCATGGAAGAGCTGGAGAAAGCCGCGGCGATGACGGAAGATATTCTGGCAGGCCGCAAGCTCCGTACCACTGCTCCGGGCGATGAGCTATTGCTTGCGCGGATAGAAAATCAGCTTGTGCGTATACAGGAGATGCTGGATGGCAGAAGAAAAGAGGCGGAAAAGAGCAGGGATGAAATCCAGAAACTGATCTCGGAAATCGCACACCAGATGCGGACGCCTCTGACTAATATTGAAAATTACACCGGTTTTCTAAAGGATATGGCAGAAATAGCTGAGCCGAAGTCAAAAGAAAGAGAATCAGAAAGTAATGCTGAGATCAGTTTGCAGTATGTATCGGCTCTGGAAGAAAGTGAGAGGAAACTGCATTTTCTGGTAGACAGCTTCGTAAAGATGGCTCGTCTGGAACAACATATCATCCAGATCCGTAAAAATGAGAGGGATCTGCTGAAGACGATCCAGAACACATTTGGGCAAATCCAGAACAGAGCGGAGAAAAAACAAATCCGGTTCCATATTACCATGCCGGAACAGGCCGTCTGTATTCACGATTCCAACTGGCTGGGGGAGGCGGTTTTCAATGTCCTTGACAACGCAATGAAATACAGTGAATCAGGCGGCACGGTAGAAGTTTCTCTGAAGCAGAATGAAATGTATCTGAAACTTCAGGTGCGGGATTACGGGATCGGTATAGATGCGGGGGAAGAAAACCAGATCTTCCGCAGATTTTACAGAGGCAGGCGTGTGACAGGGCAGGAAGGGTTCGGGATCGGGCTTTACCTTGCAAGAGAGATCATAAATCTCCACGGCGGTTTTATGATTTCAAAGAGAATGAATCCCGGACTTCTGATCGAAATGAATCTTCCTGTATGAGGCTGCTTTGTGAAGGCTGTCAGGAATTTGTAAGATTTACTGTTTATACTAAAGAAAAACAGCTATAGGAGATTTAGATATGGATATGATAAATGCAGTAAATCTGAAGAAATATTATGTCACTGATACCTATGAAGTCCATGCTTTGGACGGTGTGTCACTGACAGCAGAGGAAGGTGAATTCCTTGCAGTAGTCGGAACCTCGGGCAGTGGAAAGACCACTCTCCTGAATATGCTGGGCGGGCTGGATGTACCCGATTTCGGCGGAGTCTGGATCCGCGGGATCAGCCTGAAAGATCTGGACCGGGAGGAACGTACAGTATTCCGGAGACGGAATATCGGGTTTGTATTTCAGCAGTATAATCTGATCCCGTCTCTCAGTGTCTATGAAAATATTGTTCTTCCTCTCAGGTTGGACGGACAGTGCATAGATGAACGATTTTTTGAAGAGATCACGGATCTTCTCGGCCTGACGGATAAGTTAGACCGGCTCCCCGGCACTCTTTCCGGCGGTCAGCAGCAGAGAACTGCGATCGCAAGAGCGATGCTGACGAAACCGGCAGTCCTGTTGGCAGATGAACCCACAGGAAATCTGGACTCCGTTATCGGAATGGAAGTAACAGGACTTCTGAGATCCTGCGCCTCTCGATTCCACCAGACAGTAATCGTTGTCACGCATCAGGAGGAAGTAGCCCAGATGGCGGACCGGATCATCCGGATGTCGGACGGACGGATCTGTGACACTGACGCGGGTTTCAACCGGGAGGTGCAGGCATGAAGAGAAGAAACTACACTCCTAATGACAACCAGAATGTGATCCGTATGCTTGCTGTTTCATTTGCCGGATCGGCGAAAGGAAGAAATCGGATCCTTTTTCTGACGGTGGTTTTGAGCATTATCACCCTGACAATGGTGTTCGGTATTTCCCGGGGAAAGATCCGTTCGGAAGAGTTGAGTATAATACGGGAGAATGGAACGGCTGCGTCCGGAGTTGTGGAAAACGGCACTGCGTCCCAATATGCAGCACTTAAATCCCAGAATTATATAAAACAGATGGGCAGATGTTTTACCGTGGGAGTGGCGGAGGCCGCAGAAAAGGATTCCGGTGCAGAGGGGGAAAAGGCCACGGCCTGTACGATCAGATGGGCAGATCCGGATGCATGGAATGGCCTGCTTCGTCCAGCCTATACAGAGATTCAGGGAAGTTATCCCGAAAAAGAGTCTGAGATCATGCTTTCCGAAAAGGCGCTGAAGGTCCTGGGAATTACCAATCCTCAGGAGGGCATGGAGATTCCGCTCCATGTTTCCATCGGGAATTTTCAGAGTTCGGAAGAAACATTTTTTTTGAGCGGCTGGTTTACTGATTACAGTAATGAGGCTGCTCCGGGTTATATTTCAGAGGAAAAGCTGGATGCCTGGGGCATTCATCCTGATGATGAGGCAGATCTGGTCTTTCGTCAGTCGGACCGGCTTGGCTGGCAGGAAACAGAAGAACGGCTGTATGAAGACCTGTCTATGAAGGATCAGAGTCAGAAGATAACGGTAACCGATACGGCGGGATATCAGGCAGTGGCAGGTATAACGGGCGGTTATGGCATGGCATTTCTCGGAGCTGTTGTTACATTATGCGGCGTCTTCTTCCTGTGCCATAATGTGCTGCAGATCTCAATGGCAGGAGATATCCGGAAACTTGGACTCTTAAACACGATTGGCGCGACACAAAGACAGCTTTCTAAAATCTACTACAGCCAGATCCGGTGTATCCTTGTCTCCGGAACGGCGGCAGGTGCGGCTTTGTCTGCCTTTTTGCTTGCGGGAGTTATCCCGGCAATCCTTAGCAGCCAGTATTTCAGAGGAACAGGAGGAGCTGAGGGGCTTCGCCTTTTCGAGCCGGCGATCCTTCTGTTGTCCGTCCTCTTTACGGACGGGATCCTTCTGGCAGCGTCAGCCGGAGTGATCGTAAGAACAGTAAGGATGTCCTGTGTGGAAAGTACCGGGTATACAGGAACGCTTGGCAAAAAACGATCTCACAAGGAAAGAAAGCCGGTTTCCACGAAAAGAAAACGGACCTCTGCCGGGGAAATGCGTTATCTGGCGTGGAGAAATATTTCCGGTCACAGGAAACGGTTCCTTCTGACTGTGTTTTCCCTCTTCCTTGGTCTGGAAGCTTTTCTTGGAGCTGTTGTGATTACAGCTGGAAGCGACTATGTACATGTCATTGAACAGCGTCCGGATTTCCTGATCGCGGGCCAGTTCAGCACTTACGGACGTGAGCAGGGATATGGAGAGAAATATCAGACGCGGGATGCAGGGCAGGATCCCATGTTGACAGAAGGAGACTGTTTTGACCTGTTGTATGATAATGATTATGACGAATTCTCGCCCATATCTCCGGAGGTCAGAAAAGAACTGCTGGAGATAGATGGAGTTGATTCGGACAAGTCTTATATCATGGAAGGGGCTTATCTTTACACTGTGATCTCTAAAAAGGGAATCCGTCCGCTGGAGCAGGTGTTTCTCGCAGAGAATGCTGAAGATGATGAAATGATCGAAGGATGGGATCAGGATGTGGTCCAGATCCTGAAGGAGGATGAGATTGAATCTCTGAAAAAATATGTGGAAACAAACAGCCTTCCTGTTGATATGGATTCTCTTGAAAACGGCACTGGAGTTCTGATCCTTCATGATCATGCACTGTCCGCCGCGCAGGAAAAGTTAACGGAGGAAAGTGTAGGAGAACCGGTCTATTTTAAGACAATGATATCACGGGAAGACAGGATCCGGTGGAATAACATGACAGCTCAGGAACGGACAGAACAGGAAGAAGCAGGGAATTTCCAAATGAAACAGTCAGAGAACTTTACTTTATGCGGGTATCTTGATAACCGAAAGGAAGATTTCCCGGAGATCCGGCAGACCTGGCACGGTTCAGAAGGGGATTTGTATTTCCTGATCAGCGAAAAGGGATTCCAAAGGATCCCGACAGAAAAGAAAACACTGTATATGGAGCTGAATGTGGATCAGGCAAAAGAATCTTTTGTGAAGACCTCAGTACAGAGAATCATTTCTGAAGAAAACCAGCGCCGGAGCCGGATGACGGAAACGGCATTTGATGAAGGAACCGGAGAAGCCGGAATCTTCTGTATCAGCAAGTCTGACCTGATGACTGAGGCGGCCTCCGAGATCCAGAGAAACAGGCTGATCCTCGGCAGTATTAGTGCTGTCCTTTTACTGGCAGGCTTTACAAACTATTTTAATGTGATGGTCACAGGCGTTCTCGCAAGGAAAAAAGAACTGAAGATTATGGAAAGCGTGGGCATGACAGTAAAGCAAAAGCGGACAATGATACAGGCAGAAGGAGGTTATTATTGTCTCTTCACTGTGGGACTTTTGATGACTGTGGGGATGGCTATTCTTCTGATGATCCGATATTATATGGAACAGAAATTGTCGTATTTTAAATTTACATGGCCCATATCCTGGATTCTCCTTTTGATTGCGGGACTTGCTGTAATCAATGTGACAACAGCATGGATTATGTGTAAAGATGAGGGGGAAAATTCATCTGGAAAAGGAGTACGGTTTTTGATGCCTTTTTGATGCCGAAATGAGGTATAATATCACTGCTTTTGTTTTGAGAAAGCAGAGATTATTTTATGCGAGAGGGAAAAGGCATGATAAAAATATTGATCGTTGAAGACGAGATTTCTATATCGAAAATGATAGAGATAAGTCTGAAAAGATCGGGGTATCAATGCGACTGTGCATATGACGGCGCAGAAGCTGTGGAGAAAATCGGCAGAAATATATATGATCTGATCCTGCTTGATGTGATGCTTCCGAAAATAGACGGATTCGAATTAATGGAGTATATCCGGCCGATGGAGATACCGGTGATTTTTATTACGGCAAAGGATTCTGTAAATGACCGGGTAAAAGGGCTGCGTATGGGAGCTGAGGATTACATCATAAAGCCCTTTGAGATCATAGAACTTCTGGCACGGGTGGATGTGGTGCTGCGGCGTTTCAGGCTTACGGATGAGGTGATGGATATATGCGGACTCCACATTGACTTGAAATCCATGCAGGTGACGAGAAACGGGAGAGATATACCTCTGACGAAAAAAGAATATGACCTTCTTCTTTTGTTTGCGAGAAATCCCAATACTGCTCTTTACAGAGAAACTATATATGAAAGAGTGTGGGGCGGAGAATTTGAGTATGGAAGCAAAGCGGTGGATCTGCTGGTCCAGCGGTTGCGGAAGAAGGTGGAATGGAGCAGAGAACTGAAAGCGGTGAATAAGGTCGGATACAGGCTGGAGGTGGACAGATGAAGTTCAGGATCAAGATTATGGTCTGTATGCTGTGCCTTGTAAGTGTTTTGTTTGGAGTGGGGAGCAGTGCCCTGATTCTTATTTCATTTCAAAATGGTCTGGAACAGGAAAGGGATACTGCGGAGAATTCATACAGGCTGCTGATATACACTCTGCAGATGTCAGGAGAAACAGAGACATATTCTGAGGAGGACATGCAGGATACGCTCCGGCAGATAGCCGGACAGAGAGGAAGTTACTGGGATTTGATTGCCCTTTCCGGAGATGACGGAGTGCTGTACAGTCAGGGGAAAGCGGCGGAATATCTGACCCGGACAGAAGAAAGAGGCGATGAAGATGTGTGTGTGGTCACTTCTTTCCGGACAGATGACGGGGATACATACATCAGGGTTTCAGGCGGATTTTTATCCGGAGATCAGACGATGTACCTGGAGGCCGGGCACGATATTTCATCTCTATATGAAAAGAGAGAATACCAGCAGAAAATGTACAGGATTATTTTTGTGGCAGCCATGATTATATGCGCGCTGTTTTCATATGGAACAGCATATTTACTGACCCGTCCGCTCTCTGTGCTGGCAACGGGAGCCAGAGAAATCTCGGGAGGCAATCTTTCATTCCGGACAAATATCCGTTACGGTGATGAAATCGGGAGTCTGTCAGAGGATTTTGACCGGATGGCGGAGCAGATAGAGACCAATGTCCGCAAACTTGAACAGGCTGTAGAACGGCAGGAGAGATTTGTGGGGAGCTTTACCCATGAGATGAAAACACCTATGACAGCAGTAATCGGATATGCGGATCTTCTCCGCAGCCAGGAACTTACAGAAGAGGAGAGGAGAGATGCGGCTGATTACATTTTCTCTGAAGGCAGACGGCTGGAACGCCTGTCTATGAAACTTCTGGATATCTATGTGGCAGAGAAAACAGACGTCCGGCTGTCCATCCACAGCCCGGGCCGTATCGCAGAAAACATGGCAGATCATTTAAGGCCGGTCTTTGAAAAGAAAAAGATCACTCTGAAAGGAAACTATGAAAAAGGAAAATGCCTGCTTGAGCCGGATCTGTTCCGCTCTCTGACTGTCAATCTGATAGACAACGCGTCCAAGGCCGCCGGGGAGGGCGGGCATATATGGGTGTCAGTCAGAATGACCGATGAGGGCTGCGTACTCTGTGTAGACGATGACGGACCGGGAATCCCGGAAGATGCAAGAGAACATCTGACCGAAGCATTTTACCGGGTTGATAAATCGAGATCGAGAAAGCAGGGGGGAGCCGGACTGGGGCTGACTCTGTGCGCAGAGATCGTAAAACTGCATGGCGGGACTCTTGTTTTTAAAAAGCGCAGAGGCGGAGGAACAAGGGTGATTGCCGAACTGAGAGGAGAACTTTATGAAAAATAGAAGGGGAATGGCTGCCGCAGTGCTGTTTTTGGCTTCGGCTGCACTGGGGGTTGGGTTCTTCCTGCCGGATCTCGTTGGCAGAGCTGCAGATCGGAAGATGGGAAGTGAGGCAGAGACATTTGCCATAGACAAAGTACCGTCTGCAGCAGACGCGAGACTGCTGGATATGCTGAGACTGGCAGATACCTATGAGAATGAAGTGTATCTGGACAGTGGTGCCGTGAGAGATGAGAGCGATATGAGAATAATCGCCGCGGATTTAATAAACCGCTTGTCAGGATGCGGCGTGCTGGACAAAGCCGAATACGAAGTCCCTTCGCTGTCCCCGTTTATAGCTGTCAGAGGAAAAATGCTTTCGGGTGACTCTTACGGATACGATGATACAGACAATACAGCATCGACAGGTGATGTGTCAGAATATGCGGCAGAATCATCAGATCAAACTGCTGCTGACAATGGCGTGCAGATGGGGATTATGTGGAAATGTTATGTATCCGGTCAGCAGCCCGGCATTGATCTTGAAATTCTGATTGACGACCGGAGCGGGAAAATGCTTTCTTTCAGCCTTACCCGGTATGGGGCAGATACGGATACAGAAGAGGGATATCGGAATGAAGAAGAAATAAACAAAGAGATACAGGAAGATCTTCGGAAAAAAAGCGACGGGATGCAGACTTTCTGTGAAGAATATTACGGATTCCGGTATACAGATAGAGAGTACCACGTAAAGGATGAGTCCTGTTTTGCCCGGCTCTCTTTTGAGGATGAGAACGGGGAAAATATCATGCTCGATCTGGAACGGGATCGGTACGGAACCGTGTATACATGGAACCGGACTTTCTAGAAAGATGAGATAAATGATGCCATTTTGATGCCGGCATCATGCTTTCCTGAAGGAATGGTACTTTAAGATTATGACATAATAAAAACCAATGAGGTGAGTATTTATGTCATACAGAAAACAGCAGAGATACAGAACATGCAGGGGAAGGTGCAGTCAGAGAAGGAGAAGATTCCGAAAGACCGGCGTCAGACTGCCGGCAGTTATCATTGGGACCGTATTGATCCTGATTTTGTGCGGACGGGTGATCCTCACCGGCGGAATCGGAGGGATAACAGGACAGGCAGCCGAAAGTCAGACGGTTGAAACTGCAGCTTCGCCAGATACGTCATCGGGGCAGCAGGACAGCCGGGCGGCCAGGTCACATCAGCTGAAAAATGCACAGGAACAGGAGTGGAATCTGCTTCTTGTTAATCCGTGGAATCCGATACCGGAGAATTACGAACCGGAACTGACTTATCTGAGAAACGGACAGGCAGTAGACTCCAGATGTTATCCGGAGCTCCAGCAGATGATGGACGACTGCCGGGCGGCAGGATTTGATCCCCTGATCTGTGCGTCCTATCGGACAATGGAGAAGCAGGAAGCTCTGTTTGAAGATAAAGAAGCACGTCTGATCCGCGAAGGATGCCCGGAAAATGAGGTTGAGGCTGAAGCTGGAAAGGTGGTTGCATATCCGGGGACAAGCGAACATCAGCTGGGACTGGCTCTGGACATTGTAGATGTCAGCTATCAGCAGCTGGACACAGAGCAGGAAAATACACCGGTCCAGCAATGGCTGATGAAGAACAGCTGGAAGTACGGATTTGTTCTCCGCTATCCTACTGATAAAAGCGATATCACCGGTATTATCTATGAACCGTGGCACTATCGTTATGTAGGAAAAGAAGCGGCGGCAGAGATGTATGAGAATAAACTCTGTCTGGAGGAGTATCTCGGGATAAATTAATCTCTGTGATGCTCTGGAATACAGTGAGCGCATCCGTTCCTCGTGATTCCCAGTACAGATGCGAACAGCACGGCTTCTGCATAGGTGTCACAGGCAAAGATATTATCGGCCTCTATTTTGTCAATACAGCACAGAGGAGATTCGCGGTCCAGATCGTGGATTTCCCCTGTGTTTTTGTTTAATATGAACTGTTTCCCGTTAAACGGCGCATCATTGCGGCGCATTAAGATCAACTCCTTTTCAATTGTTTTAAAGGGGCGGCAGCGGGATGATCCACTGCCGTATCCCGGCATTCTTCATTATACAGTGGCGCTGGTGCGCGGTCAATCTTTCAATCAGACCATTCCCTGTAAAATGATAAGCCGGCCTGCTTTAAAAAATGTGAAAATAGTGTTAAAATGGCTACATTCGAGGATTGTGCTCCTCTGAATCTGAAAAAGATTACGATAGGAAAACAAGGACGAGGTTAAGGAGGATAAGTATGGCTGATTATGTGATCACAACAGATTCAAATTCCGACGTGCTTCCGGAATTTATCAAAGAAAATAATCTTACGATCATCCCACAGTATTATTCATTCGGGGATACGGTATATGGTGATGAGCTGAATATGCCGCCCCACGAATTCTACGAGACGATGAGAAAAGGAGAACTGCCAAAGTCTCAGGCAAATAATCCTGCAGTGATCAGGGAGAAGTTTGAGAAGATTCTAAAAGAAGGAAAAAATATACTTCATATTGCATTTTCCAGTGCGTTGAGCGGAAGCTGCAACAATGTTGTCGTGACAGCGAACGAGCTTCTGGAGGATTATCCGGACCGGAAGATCATGGTGTTTGATTCACTGAACGCATCTCTCGGGGAAGGGGTATCCGTTTACCGTGCGGTAGAGCTCTGGAAAGAAGGAAAGAGCATGGAGGAAGTCTATGATGTCCTGATGGAAGAGCGGGACCATGTGAACGTTTCCTTTACAGTAAATGATCTGTATCATCTGCAGAGAGGCGGACGTGTGTCCAAGACGACTGCAGTTGTGGGAAGCCTTGTGAACATCAAGCCGATCCTGACCGTGACTGCTGCCGGCGAGCTGAAGTCGGACGGAACGGTAAGAGGTCGCAAGAAATCCCTCAAGACACTGGTGTCAAGACTGGAGGAGTCGCTGGATCTGGATTCCTACGGAAAGGACAGGATGGTGGCAGTCCTTCACGGCGACTGTATAGATGACGCGAAAGCTGTGGCTGATATGGTAAAAGATCTGGGATTTACAAATGTTGTGATCAATGATGTGAGCCCCAGCATCGGAACCCATGCAGGTCCGGGGGTTGTAGGACTTATTAATTACGGGAAATTACGGAAATAGACGAAAAGGGACAGGCCAAAACGCGATTGGGGACGTAGTAAAAGCTGAATTTACTACGTCCCCGTTCACAGTTTTTTCACATTTTACAGCAGTCCGAAATCTGCCATTGCTTTTCTTAATACTTCTTTGTGTGCGTCTTCCATCTCTGTCAGAGGTGCTCTCAGCGGGCCTACTTCCTTCCCCATCATGTTCATTGCAGCTTTTACCGGGATCGGGTTGACCTCGCAGAAGAGTGCGTTGATCAGAGGAAGCGCGTCAAGCTGCATCTTTGCGCTGCCTGAAACATCGCCGGACAGGAATTTGTACACCATGTCATGTACGTAAGCCGGAGCGACATTTGAGAGGACGGAGATTACGCCGATTCCTCCAAGAGAGAGGAGCGGTACGACCTGATCGTCGTTTCCGGAGTACAGGTCGATGTTTCCGTCACACAGATGCATGATCTCAGCTACAGTTCCGATATTTCCGGAAGCTTCTTTCACGCCGACGATGTTGTCTACGTTCTTTACAAGTGTCGCCAGAGTCTGCGGCTGGATGGAACATCCGGTACGGCTCGGTACATTGTAGAGGATTGCCGGGATCTTGACTTCATTGCAGATCTGTGTATAGTGTGCGATCAGTCCGTTCTGTGTCGCCTTATTGTAGTACGGAGTTACGAGAAGAAGTCCGTCAGCGCCGTCCTTTTCAGCTTCTTTAGAGAGTTCAATCGCTGTTCTTGTACAGTTTGAGCCTGTTCCGGCAATGACTGGTATCCTGTGATTTACTCTCTCGATTGTAAAGCGGATTGCTTCGCTGTGCTCGGCTTCTGTCATTGTTGCGGACTCGCCTGTAGTACCGCAGATGATGATGGCGTCTGTGCCGCCGGCAATCTGCTCCTCGATGATCTCATCCAGTTTATCATAGTTAATCTCCAGATTCTCTTTCATCGGAGTAACGATTGCTACACCTGCACCTTTGAAAATTGCCATTCTTTTTTCCTCCTTTTAATAATGTGGAATGTTTGTATGTACAAAATGTGCTGTACAGTAAAAGAAACGGCAAGATGCGCCGTCCCGGAATATACATTTTCGTATATCAGATAGCTCTCCATCCTGCGATGACAGTCATGCCGTTCTTAGCGGCATGCCCAAGAATAAGGCCTCAGGTTCCTTATCCTTTCGGCATCTTCCCCTTTCTGATGATTTCTTCTGTTCCTGATACATCCGCCATCATACTCATGAAAAATGCAACCTCTATCTTACGTTTCTGTATTTAAAGAAATCATAACACCCATGTGATGATGTGTCAACTGTTTTGACTCAGGCAGATCGTGACGGTTACTGTCAAGTAATCGTTGGCAACTTTCTTTTTGATTTATCTTTTCTGTTCA
>CAMLYF010000035.1:0-29195 GCA_946491795.1 uncultured Lachnoclostridium sp.
TTAGAGATTCATAGAATTAACTCTTTCATACCGAATTTACTTTTTCAATTCACGGACTTATTTCACTTTTACAGTACCGATGAATTTCTCTCTATGTTATACTGTTTTGGATAGGAGGTTAGCTGATGAAAAGGAAAAACGTTCTGGTAACCGGCTCTTCCAGAGGCATCGGCCGCGCATGCGCCCTTACCTTTGCCGAAAACGGTTATCATGTATTTATCAATTGCAGAAATTCTCTTGACCGGCTGAAAGAAACCGAAGACAGCATTATCGCATCCGGCGGCACATGCACCATGCTTCCCGGCGATGTAAGCAATCCTGACGAAGTACGCGCAATGTTCGATAAGATCTCTGCACAGTGCGGCGGGCTGGATGTTCTTGTCAACAATGCCGGGTGTGCCTGGTTCGGCCTGCTGAGCGATATGACTGATAACGAGTGGCGTACACTCATCGACACGGATCTTTCCTCTGCTTTCTATTGCTGCAGGGCGGCAATCCCTTATATGGTTTCCCGCAAAGCCGGAAAGATCATCAATATTTCTTCCATGTGGGGCACTTCGGGAGCGTCCTGTGAAGCCGCCTATTCCGCCGCCAAATCAGGACTGCATGGTCTGACAAAAGCACTGGCAAAGGAACTGGCGCCAAGCAATATACAGGTAAACGCACTTGCCTGCGGCGTGATCGATACAGATATGAACGCAAGACTTGAACCGGAAGAGCGGACCGCGCTGGAAAACGAGATACCGGCCGGAAGATACGGCACTTCCGAAGAAGCGGCACAGGCCGTACTCATGCTCTCGGAAGCACCTGCTTATCTGACCGGACAGATCATCGGGCTGGACGGAGGAATGATATAACGTCATAGCCCAATATACAAAGAATGGAATCAGGCAGTTATCTCCAGACGATATCTGCCTTTTTTCTCGGAGCTGTCCTTTTATATGTAACCGCAGGATATCCGATAAGCATACAGGATGTAAGATGCCTGTCCGGAATTCCCAGCCATTCTTTCAGTTTCGGGGATGCCTCTATGATTCTCTGCAGATATCCGCTGTAGAGGATTCCCGCGCCTTCCGCCACCGCCATGGTTTCCATATTGGCGGCAGCCAGTCCGCCGTCCAGCGGATTATCAGAAACAACCATGATACAGGATGGCGCGTTGAAAAACAGCTGATCAGCGGCATGATCTTTCTTCCTGCGGCGGTACATAAACTTAAACAGCATCGCGTACTGGGGCATCTCGCCCTTCATCCTCTCGGCAAGTTCCGGAATTTCTTCCCACAGCAGCTCCTTAAACTCCTCCAGTTCATCCCGCAGTACAATAAATCGGCAGGACTGACTGTTCTTTGCAGTAGGGGTATATCTGCCCGCCTGAAGTATTTTCTCCATTTTTTCCTTCTCAAGCGGCTGTTCTTTATAAGAACGGATACTTCGCCTGAATTTCACGGCATGCAGAAAATGCTCCGGATCTATTGAAAATTCATCCTTATCGTACTCTTCAATATCCGCCATATCATACTCCGGAATCGCCACTGCCGCCCGGGGACAGACTGCAACGCAGTGTCCGCACTCGATACACTCCGGGGTATATACCGCTTTTTTCTCCTCCAGTTTCAGTTTTCCTGCGGGGCAGTCTTTCACACACATCCCGCATCCGATACACTTCTCTTTATCTATTGTGATCATAATCTCCCGTCCTTTCTGAATATCCTTCCTGTTTCACTGTTTTTCTGCGTTTCTCACAAGTTCCACTCCCGCAGTTTCCCTGATTTACAGTCTTCCATATACATCTTTTGGAACATACGCCTTTACTTCGATCCCCTCCGGAACATATTCCTCTGAGATAAGCTGACCGCGGTTTCGGATCATCTGAATCTTCCCCGCCTCCGAGAAGTCATACAGGCGTTCGATATAAATCTGGTCTCTCCGCAGAATTTCCAGAAGAGCTTTCTTAAGCTCTTCCAGACCCTGTCCGGTCTTTGCCGATGTAGGTATGGAGTAATCCGCCTGAAAATCACGCTGTCTTCCCGGATGCTCCAGCCTGTCCTGTTTATTGAAGAGCGTTACCACCGGACGGTCCTCTACACCAAGCTGGCGCAGTGTATCATAGACAACGTACATCTGTTCATCCATCTGGGGATTCGACGCGTCTACCACATGAATAATGATATCCGCATACTTTGCTTCCTCCAGCGTACTTTTAAACGCCTCCACCAGATGGTGGGGAAGCTTCCGTATAAAGCCTACCGTATCCGTGAGCAGGATCTCCTGAGTATTATCCAGCGTCAGCGACCGCGTCGTTGTGTCCAGCGTGGAAAACAACATGGCATCTTCCAGAATCCCCGCATCCGTCAGGGCGTTCTCTATGCTGCTCTTTCCCGCGGAGGTATAGCCCACAAGCGCGGCTACTTTCATGCCCGACTGTCTGCGCTGGGACCTGATCAGTTCCCTGTGTTTTTCCACATCTCTCAGTTCCCGTTTCAATCTGCTGATTCTCTCCCGGATCAGCCGGCGGTCCATCTCCAGCTTTTTTTCACCCGGACCTCTTGTCCCGATGCCGCCGCCCAGACGGGAAAGGGATCTTCCAAGCCCGGTCAGACGGGAAGCGCGGTACCTTAGCTGAGCCAGTTCCACCTGTATCTTTCCCTCGCCGGATACAGCGCGGGCCGCAAAAATATCGAGGATGAGAAGCGTCCGGTCGATGATCTTGCAGGACAGTTCTGCTTCCAGATTCCCCAGCTGGGCGCTGGTCAGCTCATCGTCACAGATAATTCCGGTGGCGTCTGTCTCCCACACCAGATCTTTCAGCTCTTCTATTTTCCCTTTTCCGATGTAAGTTGCCGGATGAGCGCTCTCCCTTCCCTGGATCAGCCGTCCCGCGACTTGTGCGCCTGCTGTCTTCGCCAGCTCTGCCAGCTCGTCAAGCGAACGCTGCGCCGTCTCTGTATTTCCCGTATCAAGACCTACGAGAATGACCTTTTCATCAATATGTTCTGTCTCATGCATATATTTCTGTCTCCTTTTATGAGAGTCGTATCACAAACACCGGCAGCGGCGAATCGTTTTTTCTGTTGTAGTAGCTGTGCACGATCACCAGCCACTGTTTCGTGTCCAGTTCCTTCAGACGGGCGAGCAGAGCCGTCTTCTCCTCATATCCGGTATCTCCGCCGCTGTAGATGCACAGACTCATAACACCGCCTGTCCTCAGAAGTTTCATTCCCGCCTCAACAGCTTTCAGGCTTGTCTCCGGCCGCGTTGCAACCGAGTGGTCTCCGCCCGGCAGATAGCCGAAATTAAACATAATGACAGACGCCTGATCCTTTACATAATCTGCCATATTCTCATGGCTGTCGCAGATTAGAACCGCCTGCTCCGTACAGCCCGCGCGCTCCAGCCGGCTTCGCGTCTGCCCCACCGCCTCTCTCTGAATGTCAAATCCATAGACTCTGCCCGTCTTTCCAACACTGCGGCACAGAAATTCCGTATCACAGCCTTTTCCGCAGGTCGCGTCGATACAGCAGTCTCCTTCATGGATATAGTCTCCGAGAAAACGGTGACAATATTCCGTGATCTGATATTTTTCTCTTATACTCATGATATTACGCTTTTCTCCCAAAAGTGTCAGGTAAATTAAAATACACCGGCAATTCTTTCAAAAGTACCGGGCAACTTCTGAAAAATTGCCCGGTACTTTTATCTGTCTTTATACTTTATCGTGTCTCTAAAAACTCCGCTTCTTTCTGTACAGTTTCATCATCCGGATAATCCTTCAGATACTCTGTCACTTTCTGCTTTGCATTCTCCCAGTCCGCCTGCTGTTCATAGCAGATGATTTCGTTATACTTCATCTCCTGCACCAGCTCTGCATCTGCCTTGCCAGCTCCGTCTGACGTGTTTGTCAGCGCAAGACCTGACTGAATATAGTCAAGAGCCGACTCATAGTCTTCCGTCTGCATCGCACAGATCCCCATCAGATTATACATCTGGATCGTCTGCTCTGCGCCGCTGTCCGCCGCATTGCGGAATGCTTCAAGCGCATTTTCATAATCTTCCATCTCGTAATACGTCATTCCAAGCCCGCGGTATCCCTCTGCCGCATCGTCGCTGGCGCCGTTCTCGGTCATCTCCTGAAAATCTGCCAGAGCCTCTTCATACTCTCCTTTTTCCAGGGCATCAACTCCCGACTTCTGCAGGCTGCCACAGCCTGCGCTCACACTGGCTGCCACAACAGCCGCTGTAAATATTGTTATCCATTTTTTCTTCATTTCCTTATTCACACTCCCCGTTCCGGATACTGCATCATCCAGAATGAATTTAATATATTGATCAGCATGACCGCCATATCTGCGATGATCGCGTTCTGCATTGTAACAAAGCCGAAAAACGCAAGAATGATCAGCAATATTTTCATGCCGATGGCAAATACCATGTTCTGCTTCACCGACCGCAGTGTTGCTCTCGCAATCCGGATCGCATTGATAATCTTTACAGGTTCATCTTCCATCAGGATGATATCCGCCGCTTCAAGCGCCGCATCCGCACCGAGACCGCCCATCGCGATGCCGATATCCGCAAGTTTCAGTACAGGCGCGTCATTGATACCGTCCCCGACGAACGCCATCTTTTCCCCCTCCATCTGATTCTCATGGAATTCTTCCAGCAATGCGACCTTATCCTCCGGCATAAGTTCCGCATACACGCTTTCAATACGGAGTATCGATGCCGCTTCTTCCGCCGCCTGTTCATTATCTCCTGTAAGCATAACTGTCTCCAGATCTCTTTTGTGCATCCAGCGGATCAGCTTTTCCGCATCCTTCCGTATAATATCCGAGATCAATATGTACCCTGCATATTGTCCGTCCACAGCTATGTAGACAACAGTTCCCGCCTCCGACACAAGCTGATAGAAAATCCCCTGACGGTTCATAAGACGCGTATTTCCCACATAAACGTCTCTGCCGTCAATCTTTGCGCGCACGCCGTATCCGGGCTGTTCCTCGATATCCGTCACTCGTGTCCTGTCCGGTTCCTTTCCGTATGCCTCCAGCAGCGACAATGCGATCGGATGATTTGAATACGATTCCGCAAGCGCTGCTATCTCGAGCAGTTCTCTTTCTTCCATCTTCCACGGAACGATTTCCCGGACATGGAAAACGCCTTCTGTAAGTGTGCCTGTTTTATCAAATACAAACGTATCTACTTCTGTCAGATCTTCCAGAAATGCTCCGCCTTTTATCAGCACCCCCTGCTTTGAAGCTGAACCGATGCCTCCGAGAAACGCCAACGGTATAGACACCATCAGTCCGCAGGGACAAGCGGCAACCAGAATGACCAGTCCGCGGTAGATCCACTCCATCTTTGACTCGACAAACATCATAGGCGGCAGTATTACAGTAAGGAGAGCGATAAGAATTACGACCGGCGTGTAGTACCTTGTGAACCTGTCCGCAAAATGAACACTCTCCGACTTCTTATCATTGGCGTTCTCTACCAGCCGCATGACTTTCGCCGCCGCAGAATCATTATAAAGCTTCGTGACTTTTGCTTCAAGTACCCCGTTTAAATTAATACATCCGCTGTACAGCCGGTCGCCGGTCTTTACAGCTCTTGGCTCAGCCTCGCCCGTAAGAGCTTTCATATCTACTGTTCCCGCGCCCGATGTCACCACCGAATCCACCGGTATCTTTTCTCCGGGTCTGAGAACGATAGTCTGTTTCAGCTCCAGCTGCTGCGGCGGTACGATTTTCTCCGTATTGCCCACTTTCAGATTGGCATATTCCGGCCGGATATCGATGAACTCCGCGATGGATTTTTTCGTTTTCCCCAGAGACAGCTCTTCCACAAATTTGGAGACCTGGTAAAACAGCATCGCTGCAACAGCCTCTTTGTGTCTGTCTATGGCAAACGCCCCTGCTGTTGCTATGATCATGAGCATATTCTCATCCAGGAACTGTTTTTTTAGAATCCTTTTGATCTGTTCCCAGTACGTGCTCAGCGACAGGACCACATAAGCAGCCAGAAACAGTGCGGTCTCCCCTGCTGACGGAACTGTCCAGTATGACACAATACCCCATGCGATGATATAGAGCAGGAGACCTGTGCCAATCTCTATACCTTTTTTCCTCGCCTCTTCTGTCATTCTTTTGTACCTTTGACCTTCATAAACTTTTCTTCAAAGATATAGTATATCGAAAATATACTGAGCCATCAATACATTTTAAAAACAGTACACAAATCTTAAGGATTTTTTACAATTTTCGCCATTATTTATTATTTTACACAAAAAGCAGTGGACTTATGATAGAATAAATTAAATTTATTACTCATAATTTATTGTATTTGAGATAATGAAGAGGGGGTGGATTATGTTAAATAAGAAGTGCAGGTTATGCGGCGGACGTCTGGTAAATAACCGGTGCACATTCTGTGGTCTGGATAATTCCATCTATGACCGGGAGAACAGCAGGCAGAGTTCTTCTTCACAGCCACAGTCCAAGTCTCCGCCTGCGGCAGATCCTGTCTATCATATGCAGGAAGAACAAACCAGACAGCACACAGCTTCGAGAGCGAAACAAAAGAACACTGCGCAAAAACAGAAAGCAGTATATGCAGGACGTCAGACTGCATCCGGCTCTTTATCCCGGCGTCCTGTTTCCGCCGGCCGGAATCGCGGATGGTTAGTATGGATCATAATTATCGCTGTCATTCTATTCGCTCTGCTGCCCGCTCTCACTGATAACGTGAGCGGCATTTTCGGAAATACTTACTCCGAAATAACAGATGATTCTGACTATGATCCTTATGCTTATGTAACAAGGGAGATCCCCGCTGACGGCGAAATTTATGAAACTGTTCTGAGCAGCGGCATATACCGGGTCGGCGTACATATTCCCGAAGGCATCTACCACGCAGAGCTGGTAGAGGGAGCCGGCAGTATCGAGATCAATGACGATGAGAACAGTATCTATCACTATGTTACTTTCGGAACAGACTCGGAATACGGCCAGGTCACGGAAGACAATGATATCCGCCTTTACAATGGAGCTGACCTTAATATAGACAGCGGCGTCGTCCTTCGGTTTACCACAGATAACGCCCAGCCGCTGACACAGGAGACAAAAGAAAATCCTCTGAGCGAGCCGGTCAGCCTTGAACCGGGGACTTATATCTGCGGAGACGGAATTATTCCTGAAGGGATTTATGATATCACGTCTGTAAACGCGCCCGGGGATGATTATGGCTACTCAAATGTCACTCTGACATATCCAAACGGCTCTTACGAATATCTGTGGATAGACAGTCCTGATTACTCACCGGTTTCAGATGAATATGCTGATACCGGGACAAAAAACATTGTTATTCCCGACGGGACTGAAGTTTCCGTCGAATACGGAAGCGTTAACCTGACTCCGAGCGACGGCTATTATGATGTAGATTATACAGAATACACGTCAGAATAAATTTTAAAAATATTATACGAAAGGAGATTTTATATGGAAGCAGATATTCTTACGCTTTCTCCTTCTATGCTGAACCTGATCTGGATCGGCCTGTTCATCATCCTGCTCCTTATCGAAATATTCACGGTAGGGCTGACAACGATCTGGTTTGCCATAGGGGCACTGGCAGCAGCAGGAGTAAATACACTGGGTGCGGATCTGATCATTCAGATCATCGTATTTCTCGCAGTATCTGTCATTCTTATGATTTTTACAAGGCCATGGGCGGCAAGGCATCTAAACCAGAACCGCCTGAAGACCAACTACGAGAGCAAGATCGGAGAGATCATAAAGATCACGGAGCGGGTCGATAATCTGAAACAGACCGGCAAGAGTATTGTGGACGGACAGGAATGGACGGTCCGCTCGCAGAACAACAATGAAATACTGGAAAAGGATGAGCTTGCAAAGGTCATTGCTGTTTCAGGCGTAAAATTAATCGTAGAAAAATATGAGGAGGAACCATCATGAATGCAGCATTTATCAGTATCGGAACAATACTTTTTCTAATCGTACTGGTCATCATCGTACTTGTCCTGATCTCATGTGTTAAGATCGTACATCAGGCACAGGCAGTCGTCATCGAACGTCTCGGAGCATATCTCACGACATGGAGCACGGGACTGCACTTCAAACTTCCTATCGTTGACCGCGTGGCAAGGCGCATAGATCTGAAGGAACAGGTCGTAGATTTTCCGCCCCAGCCTGTGATCACAAAAGATAACGTGACGATGCAGATTGACACTGTAATCTTTTATGTCATTACTGACCCGAAGATGTTCTGCTACGGAGTGGCAAGCCCGATCGTTGCACTGGAAAACCTGACGGCAACTACTCTCAGAAATATTATCGGTGACCTTGAACTTGATGAAACGCTTACTTCCCGCGAAACGATCAATACAAAGATGCGCGCCGAGCTTGACCGTGCGACAGACCCGTGGGGAATCAAAGTTAACCGTGTAGAGCTCAAAAACATCATCCCGCCGACCGCGATCCGCGATGCAATGGAGAAACAGATGAAGGCCGAGCGTGAGAGACGTGAGGCGATCCTCCGCGCAGAAGGCGAGAAAAAGTCTACCGTACTCGTGGCTGAAGGCCAGAAAGAGTCCGTAATTCTCGAAGCGGAAGCCGCAAAACAGGCGGCCATCCTGAAAGCGGAAGCCGAGAAGGAAAAGATGATCCGCGAGGCGGAAGGTGAAGCAGAAGCGATCATGAAAGTACAGCAGGCAACTGCCGACGGTCTGAGATTCCTGAAGGAAGCGGGGGCCGATAAAGCAGTCCTGACACTCAGAAGTCTCGAGGCGTTCGAGAAAGCCGCTGACGGCAAAGCTACCAAGATCATTATCCCATCAGAGATACAGGGAATCGCAGGGCTTGTCAAATCTATCACGGAAGTAGCGGCTGACGATGAAAATAAACAGGCATAATATCCAAGTCGTTTTCAAACAAAAGACCCGATACAGCATTTCTCTGTATCAGGTCTTTTACTTTGGCACATTAATTTTTCACCAGCTCTACACTTCAGTTCCGCTGGCCTGAAGTTTCGGCTGTTCTTTCCGGTTTCCGATCACGTTTTCCAGCACATCGTCCATATTGTCCCGTTTTTCCTGCTGAAGGATACACTCCTGAATCGCCTCGTTGAGCGAGAGCATCTTCTCATCCAGTTCCGATACCATCTTCGCACATTCCCGCAGATCCCGGCTGATATATTCCGGAGCGTTTCCTTCGAATTTATAATATATCTTATGCTCCAGACTTGCCCAGAAATCCATGGCGATCGTACGGATCTGGATCTCCACTTTCGTGTCCACCACGCTGTCCGACAGGAAAATCGGAACCGACACAAGCATGTGGTAACTTTTATAACCGCTCTCTTTCGGGTTCTTTATGTAATCTTTGATCGAGAGCACTTTAAGGTCACTCTGATTTCCGATCATCTCGGCTAAACGGTAGATATCCGACGTAAAAGAACAGATCAGTCTTACGCCTGCGATATCATTTATATATCTGACCATATTCTCTATTGAAGTCTCATATCCGTAGCGCTTCAGCTTCTTGACAATACTTTCCGGTGTCTTGATCCGTGTTTTGATATGCTCGATCGGGTTATACTGATGTACGTGCTGGAACTCATCGTTTAAGATTTCCAGCTTTGTGCCCACTTCTTTTAAAGCTGCATTATAAAGGAAAATAACTGTTTTCCAGCTGTCGACATCTTCATAGCTCTTGAGTGCAGCTTCAACCTGTTGTTCACCTCTCATCACGAATAGCCCCCATTGGTTATTTTGTTGCTTTTAAGTATACCATATTTTGTGTTTTCTGTTAACCGAGATCACTCTTTTTTTATTCATTTTTTAGATTGTCCGAAGTATTCTATTCCAGTTTCATATCACCGAAACGGATCCATTTTTTCTTTCTCATAAATTCAGATATAAGGAGTGTGAGAACCGCCGGAAGAACGAACTGGATCAGGATGATCTTTACAAGTACTATCATCTCTGCTTCTGACTGCGTCATTACCTGCCATGTCATCAGCGGGCCTACAAGTCCTGCCGTTCCCATGCCTGATCCGGTGGCATTATTCGTCATATGAAATACCATTGTCGATACCGGTCCCAGTATTGCACTGGAAAGGATCGGAGGGATCCATATCTGCGGATGCCTCACGATGTTGGGCACCTGAAGCATAGACGTACCGATTCCCTGCGAAAGCAGGCCGCTGAGTTTATTTTCCCGAAAGCTGGCCACTGCAAAACCGATCATATTGCAGCAGCACCCCACGGTCGCCGCGCCGGCTGCCAGTCCCGAAAGATTCAGGATCACCCCCAACGCCGCAGAACTGATCGGCAGGGTCAGAATCATTCCCATCAGTACTGATACCACGATTCCCATGAGCAGAGGCTGCTGTTCCGTTCCCCAGTTGATCAGTGAACCGAGCCATGACATAAACCCGGAGATCGGAGGTCCTGCCAGCAGTCCTGCCGCAGCTCCAATGCCAATACAGACAAGAGGCGTAAGAATAATATCCAGTCTCGTCTTTCCGGAGATCAGTATACCGATCTCGATGGCGATATACGACGCCACAAATGCGCCGAGCGGTTCCCCTGGTCCTGACAGTACAAGACCGCTTCCCGAAAGTATATCACCGGACATGACATCTCCTGCGAACGCTCCGATCATTCCCACTACTGCAGCTGATACAATGACCAGATGTCCCGCATCCAGTTTTCGCGCCACACCTGCACCGATACCTGCGCCTGTCAGTCCTGCAGCCACCTTTCCCAAGGTAAAGATCAGATTACCGATATTTCCCCCGCAGTACGTTCCGATCTGCTGGATGATTGTGCCGATAATCAGCGTGGCAAACAGCCCCTGGGCCATACCGGTCAGTCCGTCTATAAATATTCTGTCCAGAAGTTTCTTCATATGTATCCCCTTTCCGGCTGTCGGCCGTCTGTGTTCCTCTCTCCCTTAATTCGTTATCAGAATTTTTCCGGCATGATTTCTAAACTCGTATAGCCGGTCAATATATTCGTGAATGATTTTCTGGCAGTATTCTTTCACAATAACTCCATCGTAATCATGTGCAAGCTGATTTCGTATCTTTAGCATTTCCATCCAGATATCATCGGAAATCAGTTCCGCCTTGTATGCCATACGAAGCACTTCTCTAGGTGAGCCGGAAACAAATGCCGTGATCGCATAATGCTGGATCAGTATATCTTTCATAACCTTCCATGCCAGATCAAATGTAATACTAAATTTAGCACTTGTTCCACTTAAAACAAACGAGTCCGACATATCTCTTTCACGCGCTTCAGCTAGTGAATCCAGTGAATTGTTGAATGATAACCATCTTTTTTCAAATTTTGTGTCCATATTTTCTGATGTCCTCCAATATTAATTCATTCCTGCATGTATCCATATTTAAAAGGTCAACTGTATATAATGTCGGAATTTCTTCTATTTCTTCTTCAAGTGCGTCAAAATCATTCACACCTGATACAGCAATATCAATATCGCTTCTTTCCAGTGCTGTTCCTTTTGCCCTTGATCCGAACAAAATGATCTCTTCCGCCTGATATTTCACACATAAATTCTTTACCTTCTCCAGAACCTTCGCTAATGTCATGCTTTTTCACGCTCCCTGTCATTTCCACTCTTTTATTAATATAACAAAAACCTCAGGCTCACACAACCTTGCACTTTTGGATTTTCCGAATGACTTTTCGACTTCGCTGTGCTAGAATAGCAGTTATGAAAGGAGCTGTGTATTATGTTCCGTTTATGGGGAAAAGAATTTAAGGATAACAGAATGCTGAGGGATACTGTCATCTGTGATGAGACAGATGATACGCGCACCCACAAAATATTTAATGCTCTGGATGAGATCTGCTATCAGTTTGATCTGAGTAAACCGATCTGGCTGGACTCTACGATTGCTGAATTCAAAAGACACGCAAAAGCAAGATTCTATCAGGATAACTTTGTGGATTCCATCGATTTTGACTATCTGGAGATACAGATAATCGAAGAATAATGCAAAAGCCGGAAACGCTGATTTTCAACGTTTCCGGCTTTCTTTAAGCAGATGACGGGAATCGAACCCGCCTCCCCAGCTTGGGAAGCTGGTATTCTACCGATGAACTACATCTGCATCAGCACGTTATGAATTATAACGCGCTTTGATGTGAATTGCAAGTCTTTTCTCTGTGAGTCAGTCGATCTGCCAGTCAATAGGCTCGATTCCGTGGCTCTCCAGAAAGGCGTTCGTCTTGCTGAACGGCCTGCTGCCGAAGAATCCGCGGAAGGCTGACAGCGGGCTCGGATGAGGCGCCGTCAGGATCAGATGCTTCGGGTTATTGAGCATCGCTTTCTTTCTCTGAGCCGGGCTTCCCCACAGGATAAATACAATCGGCCTGTCCTGACTGTTCAGCGCCATGATAGCCGCATCGGTAAATTCTTCCCAGCCGATTCCCCGGTGGGAATTCGCCTGATGGGCGCGCACCGTAAGCACTGTGTTCAGCATAAGCACACCCTGCTCCGCCCATTTCGTCAGACAGCCGTGGTTCGGTATCGTACAGCCCAGATCATCGTGGAGTTCCTGATAGATATTCACAAGAGACGGGGGAATATCCACACCTTTCTTCACCGAGAAGCACAGTCCGTGCGCCTGTCCGTTATTGTGATACGGATCCTGTCCGAGAATGACTACCTTTACGTCTTTCAGCGGCGTCAGATGAAAAGCATTGAAGATGTCCTCCGCCGGCGGGAAGATCAGATGTGTCCTGTATTCCCTGTTTACTGTCTCAAATAATTTCTTATAATAGGGCTTTGAGAATTCCCCTTTCAGCGCTTCGTACCAGTCTCCGTTCAAGCCTGCCATAATCCCGTTCCTCTTTTCTTTCCGGATGTTCCGGATAATTTATTCTACATAAAAATTAGTAACAGCTCAGTTATAGAACTGTTACTAATTTTACCATTGCAATGAACTCTTTGCAATTCATTTATTCAGCCATCCAACCGGGAATATCCGGCGTGATCACAGCCTCACCGGCACCCCTTCATTTTGAAGGTATTCTTTGACCTGCCGTATCTCCAGCTCCTTATAATGGAAAAGGGAAGCCGCCAGAGCCGCATCTGCCTTTCCGACTGTCAATGCCTCTTTAAAATGCTCCAGTGTGCCGGCGCCACCGGAAGCGATGACCGGGATAGATACATGTTCCGCAATCGTACGTGTCAGTTCCAGATCGTAGCCGGCTTTCGTGCCGTCGCAGTCCATGCTGGTGAGCAGGATTTCTCCCGCGCCGAGGCGTTCTACTTTCATCGCCCACTCTACCGCGTCAATGCCCACATCAATGCGTCCGCCGTTCTTGTAAATATTCCAGCCGGAACCGTCTGCTCTTTTCTTGGCGTCAATAGCCACGACAACGCACTGGCTTCCGAACTTATCCGCCGCGTCGCTGACCAGTTCCGGAGTATTGATGGCAGAAGAATTGATCGATATCTTATCCGCGCCTTCCCGGAGAATTGCCCGGAAATCATCTACCGTCCGGATGCCCCCGCCCACTGTAAACGGAATAAACACACATTCAGCCACTTTCCTGACCATGTCAATAACCGTCCCTCTGTTATCAGACGACGCCGTTATATCAAGAAATACAAGTTCATCTGCACCGGCTTTATCATAAGCCCTGGCAATCTCCACCGGATCTCCCGCGTCTTTCAGATCGACGAAATTGACTCCTTTTACTACTCTTCCCCCGTTTACATCAAGGCAGGGAATGATTCTTTTTGTAAACATATCGTTTCCCTCCTACAGTTCGACAAAATTTTTCAGTATGTGCAGTCCCACGTCGCTGCTCTTCTCCGGATGGAACTGGCACGCAAACACATTGTCTTTTTCTACAGATGCATGAATATGGGTACAGTAGTCGGTAGATGCTTTCACGATCTGCTCATCAGCCGCTTTCAGATAATAGGAATGAACAAAGTAAACATACGCTCCTTCTTCTATCCCTCTGAAAAGCCTGCCGTCATTTTCAAGGTGAAGAGAGTTCCATCCCATGTGAGGAATCTTCATGCCTTCTTTTTCAGGTATCTTCAGGATTTCTCCTTTTAGAATCCCGAGTCCTTCCACGCCCGGAGCCTCATCACTGCGTTCAAAGAGAAGCTGCAGCCCGAGACAGATTCCAAGGAAGGGTGTGCCCTGATCCACAACCTGACGGATCACACTCTCCAGCCCTCTTTCGCGGATCGTAGCCATCGCATCCCCGAAAGCGCCTACGCCGGGCAGTATCACCTTATCAGCTGACAGGATCTCATCTTTATCTCCGGTCACTTTTACCTCCTGCCCCAGATAGAGCAGGGCTTTTTCCACACTTTTTATATTACCCGCATCATAGTCTATGATTGCTATCATCCTTTTTTCCTCCGCTTCTATGCCCGGACTGCACCAGACTATTTTCTGCCGTTTCCGATACCGGTCTTTATTACCGGAACCGGCGTGTCATCCACAGCATCCAGATTATTGACATATTTTCTCGTCTCTTTCACGATCACAGGTGAAAGCAGCAGAACGGCGATCAGGTTCGGGATCGCCATCAGGGCATTCAGGATATCTGCGATCAGCCATACGAGATCAAGCGCCAGTACAGGCGCGATCAGCGCGATAGCTATGTAAAGTACTCTGTAGGGGATCAGTCCGAACTTTCCTGCAAAATACTCAACGCAGCGTTCTCCGTAATACGCCCATCCGAGGATTGTCGAATATGCAAATGTAATAATACCCACAACAAGGATAAACGGACCAAAATACGGAATCTGAGAAAATGCCAGAGTTGTGAGCTCGCCGCCGTCCACAATCTGATCCGCATTAATTGCTGGGTTTTTCATAATCGTCGACACCAGCACAAGACCTGTCATCAGACATACCACTACTGTATCCCAGAACGTTCCTGTAGAAGAGACCAGAGCCTGACGAACCGGATTTTTTGTTTTAGCTGCCGCCGCCGCGATCGGCGCAGATCCCATACCTGACTCATTTGAAAAAAGTCCTCTTGCCACTCCATACTGGAGAGCAAGTCTTATGCCGCCTCCTACAAGGCCGCCGGCAGCCGCGCCTTTCGTAAATGCCAGTCTGCAGATCGTCTGAATTGCCGGTATAATATAATCATAGTTAATTCCCAAGATGATAACGCAGCCGATTACATAGAACAGAGCCATAAAAGGCACCAATTTCTCGCACACATTTGCAATTGATTTAATGCCTCCGAAAATGACAAAAGCTGTCAGCACTGCAACGATCACGCCGACGATCCACGGTTCGATTCCAAGATTGCTGCTGCAGACTTCCGCGATGGCATTAACCTGCGTCGCACATCCGATACCGAAAGACGCGAATCCCGCAAAGACCGCGAAGATCATACCGAGCCATTTCATGTTCAGCCCGCGTTCCAGCGCATACATGGCACCGCCCTGCATACGTCCGTCGGGAGTTTTCACACGGTACTTGACCGCAATCAGCGACTCTGCATATTTTGTCGCGATACCGAAGACACCGGTCAGCCAGCACCATAACACGGCACCCGGTCCTCCAAGAGCGATCGCCGTTCCCACACCGATAATATTTCCTGTTCCGATAGTGGAAGCCAGCGCTGTCGCCAGTGCTCCGAACTGGCTCACCTCGCCGTCCGCGCCCTCTTCTTTTGAAACAGAGAGCGGAATACCTTTTGTGATCGTCTTTCTCTGAATAAATCCTGTCCTTATTGTCAGGAAAATGTGTGTTCCTAAAAGGAGCACGATCATTCCCCATCCCCATACAAAATTGTCTACCGACTGTATGGCGCTGTAGATCTTGTCATACACTGCGTTTTCCTCCTCTTTCTCATTTTAAAATATTCCCAGAATGATATAAGGCATACCCATGCCCACTGCTGACAGCCGGCATGCCGTATGCCTTAAACCACTCTATAACGTTACCATTTTATCGCATTTTCACTTTAATGTAAAGAAGTATTTTCTGTTTTGGCGTCGAGCTCGAACCAGAATTCCACTCCGTTATCAAAATTGCGCACCCCGTACTTCTGATGGAACGACTCCATGATCGCCTTTACAATAGACAGCCCTATACCGTTTCCGCCATATTCTCTTGTATGCGCTTTATCCACTTTATAGAACTTATCCCACAATTTAGGGATATCCTCTTCAGGGATCGGCTTGCCGCTGTTAAAGACAGTTATACGCGCCTTATCATCAACTTTCCGTATACGCACTTCAATCCGTTTCTCATTTTCCACATGATGTATCGCATTGGTAAGATAATTCCGAATCACCTGTTCTGTCTTGAATTCATCCGCCCAGACGTCCAGTTTTTCATCCGCAATAAAGTCTACCGTTGCATCCGCCTGCTGGATCAGTATCTCACAGCTTGAGATCACTCCGCGCACAAGCCCCACAATATCAAACCGTTCAAACTGTACTTCGTCCGAACCAAATTCCAGCTGATTCAGAGTAAGCAGATTTTTCACCATACGGTTCATCTTATCTGCTTCATCCATGATAACTTCGCAATAAAACTCACGGCTTTCCGGGTCGTCGTTCACCCCTTCTTTCAATCCTTCCGCATACCCCTGTATCAATGCGATCGGAGTCTTTAGCTCATGAGAGACATTTCCAAGAAATTCATTGCGCATCTCTTCCATCTTTTCTTTCTGCTCAATATCTTTCTGCAGCTGATTATTGGCACTCTTAAGTTCTGAAATCGTCTTCTCGAGCTGTTCGGACATTTTGTTAAAATTGCTTCCCAGAACTCCGATTTCATCCTGCCCTCCGCTCGTATACTTGGCATCGAAATTCAGATCCGCCATTTTCTGGGAAAGACGAGCCAGCTCCATGATCGGCTGAGTAACTCTCCTTGAAAGGAGCCACACAAGCAGACCTCCGATTATGATACCTGCAATCCCGAGATAAATCAGGAACTGATTTGCAAGCGCGGCACTTTCCCGTATACTTGCCAGAGGACTCTGCATCACGAACCAGGAACCGTCAGACATGAACCCCCACATTTTCAGATATTCCACATTTCCATCTGTGCCCTGGGCAGTTGACCGGTAGATCACATAGTCATCATTCTGTTCCAGCACCTCATCCTGATCGATATCCTGTCCGAGCAGCTGTTCACTGAGCATCTGTCTCAGTCTGGGATCATCATCCGTGACCGTTGTCAATACCTGCTTGCCGCCGCTGTCCAGAACGATCAGGTCAATATTGGCTCTCTCAGTCCGTGTCAGAATTCCGCTCTTAACATTATCATCTGTCATATCACCCTGCTGAAGAATCTCATCTATTTCATGGTAGGTGCGCACCAGCTCCTTTGTCTTGTGCGAGAGATAATAATTTCCCAGGAATCCGTTATTTATTATAAGCACTGCTCCAAGTATGCATGCGAACAGACCGATAAATATTGCCGCCATCTGCCGCCTGATCGAATATTTCATGAATCCACCTCGAATTTATATCCCATTCCCCAGATCGTGCGGATATATTCTCCTTTTTCTCCCAGTTTACTTCTTAATTTCTTCACATGAGTATCAATCGTCCTGGCATCCCCGAAATAATCATAATTCCACACATTATTAAGGATCTTTTCCCTCGAAAGCGCGATTCCCTGATTTTCCATAAAATACGAGAGCAGTTCAAATTCCTTATAGCTCAGCTCCACCGGAGTCCCGTCGATCTTCACGATATGCGCCGCCTTGTCCAGAACAATACCGCCTGCTTCGATCACGTCTCCTCCTGCATTTCCGAGTGTCCTGCGCAGGATTGCATTCACTCTGGCCACAAGTATCTTCGGACTGAACGGTTTTGATATGTACTCATCAACGCCCAGATCAAACCCCTGCAGTTCGTCTCTTTCCTCTGCCCTTGCCGTCAGCATGATGATCGGTACTTTTGAAGATTCCCGGATCTCGCGGCACACCTGCCAGCCGTCCATTTTGGGCATCATCACATCAAGAATGACCAGCGCGATATCTTTCTCCTCATAAAACACATCCATCGCTTCCATTCCATCCCCTGCTTCCAGTACCGTATATCCTTCCCGCACAAGAAAGTCCTTTACAAGTTTTCTCATTCGGCTCTCATCGTCTACAACAAGGATCTTTATATTCATATTTTCCATCACCGTTTCCTCCTTTGTCTCCGGTCTGACAGATTTCTTCTTTATTACAAACAGTGTAAGTTTATCAAGAAAATATGTCAATCCTGTGAATTGGAAAACTTCTCCGGCAGAAGGAAATTTCTCTTGCAATCGTTATAGTCTGATGATAATATATTATCAGTTCGTGAGGGAGTAATTGGCGTATTCCTGCGTGGTAAGTCAACATACTGGTCTTTACCGGACCTGGCTTATCTTAAATAATGAGACTCATGTACAGTGTTTTTGCTGTACATGTTTTTGTGACAGGTACAGCATGTGCCTGCTTTTTTTATGCACCAGCTCAGCCGTCTGGCATCAGTATATGGGCAAAGAAGCGGCGCAGCCGCAGTCAGCACGTCAGTGCGGCTTTGCGAATGGCGCGGGCTGAGCGATGTCTGCAATTAAGCAACCAATATCGGGGACAACTCTGCAGGCTCCCCAATCTGACTACTAAGGAGAAAAAAATGGGATTTTTAGAACTGTTTATACTTGCTGTAGGTTTATCAATGGACGCTTTTGCCGTCTCTGTATGTAAAGGCCTCGCCATGCCCAGGATTTCAATTAAGAAAGCCGGGATCGTCGGCTTATGGTTTGGCGGATTTCAGGCTCTGATGCCCGCTCTCGGATATCTGCTCGGATACCAGTTCCGAGAAAAGATCACCGCCGTCGACCATTGGATCGCATTCATCCTCCTGGGAATCATCGGAGCAAACATGATCAAGGAAGCCTGTTCAGGCGACTGCGAGAAAGAGGATGATTCACTGGACATCAGGACTATGTTCCTGCTGGCAGTGGCGACAAGCATCGACGCGCTGGCTGTAGGTATTACTTTCGCCTTCCTTGACGTACATATCATCGCCGCAGTTTCATTTATCGGCGTAACTACCTTTATCATTTCAGCAATCGGTGTGAAGATCGGCAATGTATTCGGAACAAAGTATAAATCCAAAGCCGAATTTGCAGGCGGAGCCATCCTGATCCTGCTTGGCGTCAAAATCCTGCTGGAACATCTGGGAATCCTGTAATGCAGCCCTCGCTCTTCAGTTGCCCATTGACGGATCGCCGCCTCTGTGCTATTATTGTCGTTGCACAAAAAGAATACATTTTATCAAGTCATATGGTTTTCCTGTTTCAGAATCCAAACAGGCATATGGCTTTTTTTATTGTTTTGAAAGGAGTTCGATTATGGAAAAAGGAAATTCATTCATGCGGACGAAACCCGTCTTTTCCCTGCTTGTTTCAATGTCCGTACCAATGATGCTGTCAATGCTGATCCAGTCACTTTATAATATAGTGGACAGTATCTATGTATCAAGGCTGGGAACAGGCGCACTGACTGCGGTCTCTCTCGCCTATCCTCTGCAGAATGCCATCGTTTCTGTCGGAGTCGGGATCGGCGTCGGTATAAGCTCTGCCATCTCCATCCATCTTGGCGCAGGCGACCAGGAAAAAGCAGACCGGGCAGCCACCCTGGGAGTTGTTTTGTCAGTTTTTCACTGCATCCTCTTTATCCTGGCAGGAATATTTGTCACCAGACCGTTCCTGAGTCTGTTCACAAGCGACCCGGCTATTCTGAAGGATGCGTGTGATTACACATACATCGTGCTGTGCCTGTCATTCGGAGCGCTGCTGCAGCTTGCATTTGAAAAGATCTTTCAAGGCATCGGCAAAATGAAGATCACCATGTATCTGCTCATAGTCGGATGTGTAATCAACATTATACTGGACCCGATACTGATCTTCGGTCTGCTCGGTTTCCCCGCGCTGGGAGTTGCGGGAGCGGCCATTGCCACAGTCATCGGGCAGATCTGCGCTTTCCTCTTATATGTGGTTGTTTATCTGAGAAAAACATATGCCGTACATATTAAGATCAAATATCTGAAACCAGACTGGAAGATCATCGGACAGATCTACAGCGTCGGAATTCCGTCCAGCATCATGATGCTGCTCCCCTCTGTTCTGATCAGTATACTTAACAGGATCCTCGCCGCATTTTCTGATCTGTACGTAGCCGTACTCGGCGTATACTTTAAACTGCAGACATTTATCTATATGCCGGCTAATGGAATTGTACAGGGGATGCGTCCCATCCTGGGCTACAATTACGGCGCCGGGGAATATAAAAGAGTACGCAGCACGATTCGATACAGTCTTGTCTGCGCAGCTGCAATCATGCTGCTCGGTACGCTCCTGTCTCTTCTCATCCCGGAACAGATCTTCGCTCTGTTTGACGCAGACGCGGACCTGATGGCCGCCGGTGTAACGGCATTGCGTATCATCTGCCTCGGTTTCCTTATCTCCTCGATCGGAGTGATCTATTCAGGGACATTCGAGGCTCTGGGAAACGGACGCAATTCGCTGATCATCTCTCTCCTGAGGCAGTTTGTGATTACGATCCCGGTAAGTTATATCCTCGCGCACTTTTTCGGACCGATCGGTGTATGGATCTCATTCCCGGCCGGCGAGCTATGCGCATCCATTGTTGCTTTTTTTCTGCTAAAAGCATACAAAAAGGGAGCATTCACTCCGTTCTAGGCGGTGAATGCTCCTTTTTATCTCTTCTTTATTCAAATTCATATTTCGTGAAATACTCGTTCGCCAGTTCTTCGTCCTCTCCGTTGACAACCAGCCGCATAGGCAGACCCAGTTTAATCGACATCAAACCGAGGATCGACTTTCCGTCAATGCGGAAATTCCTGTTAGACATATCGGTTACGTCAATATCCGATTTCATTTTCTGGCATGTGTCGCAAAAGCTCATTAACTGACCTGACGTTATGAATTTAATCTTCTTCTCGACCATTTCTCTGACCTCCTGTTTTACACCTCTGGTAGTATAAACCAAAAGCAGAGAATCATCAAGCAAAAAATAAAATCTTAACGAATTTTAATCTGCGTTTTCAAAAAGAGCCGCAAGACTTTCTGTAAACGGCGGATAACAGATACCTTTCTCTGTCACAATTGCCGTGATCAGACTATGGTCAGTCACATCAAATGAAGGATTATAGCATTTCACTTCTTTCAGGGACACAGGTTCCCTGAAAAACTTCTCTTTGATTTCTTCCGGATCTCTCAATTCGATATGGATATCTTCGCCGCTTCTGCAGTTCATATCAATTGTTGATGTAGGTCCGAGCACATAAAACGGAATCCCGTAATATTTTGCCAGCACAGCCACTCCGCTTGTTCCGATCTTATTTGCTGTATCGCCATTGGCAGCCACCCGGTCACACCCTACCATACATGCCTGAATCCATCCGTTCTTCATAACGATACTCGCCATATTATCGCAGATGAGCGTAACATCTATCCCCGCTCTCTGCAGTTCATAGGCCGTAAGCCTCGCCCCCTGCAGGAGAGGACGTGTCTCATCTGCATAAACCCGAAAATTCATCCCCCGTTCTTTTCCCAGAAACAGCGGACCCTGTCCGGTCCCGTATCGGGATGTGGCCAGGGGACCTGCATTACAGTGTGTAAGGATGCCGTCCCCGTCTTTCAGAAGAGAAAGTCCATACTCGGATATATCCCTGCACATACCGATATCCTCCTGATGTATGTTCCTGCACTCATCTTTCAGAAGTTTCAGTATCACGGATATCTCTTTATCGCTGTTTCCTGTCACGACCCGTTCCATACGGTTCAATGCCCAGCTCAGATTCACAGCCGTCGGTCTGGCGGAATCCAGATACTTTTTATATTTTCTGAATTCACGCAGGAATTCTCCGTAGTCCCGCGCTTTAATCCGAAGGGCAAGGCAGTAGATACCATACCCCGCACAGATACCGATAGCCGGCGCACCCCGGACTTTCAGATGATATATGGCTTCCCATATGTCTTCCGCCGTGGTCAGGGTAAGGTATTCCGTGCGGTTAGGGAGCTGCGTCTGGTCTATGATAATTACACCTGTGCCATCATCGGCGAGACGGACGCTTTCGATATGAGTTACTTCATTGATGTGATTCATAGCAGTCTCCTTATCTGCAATTTATAAAAACAGCATGAGTCCCTTTTTATACGCTTTTTAGCCGGATAAAAGAAAAACCCCGGGAATCCGATTTTCAAGGGATCCCGAGATTCAGCCGAATGCGGATAACAGGAATTTTAAAAATCGTATTCCATAGATATATAACGAAAATATGCACATATTATTATAGTAGAAATACAAATAAATGCAATGTAATTACATAGTTTTTGCCCCTTTTTTGCCCCCATAGATGATACAATATTCCGCCCCGGAGTGATGGCTCCGGGGATTTTTAAATTTCTTTCACTTTCCCCTTGACTTTACGCCTATATAGGCGTACAATATAATCAAAGATAAGGAAAGGGGATCTCAAAAAATGACAAAAACAGATGCAATTAAAAACATCATCAGCAGAATAGAGGAAATCAAAGATGCATATGATTACGGCTACATCGGTATCAGAGTTTCCGAAAACGAATTTACCAAAGGTGAGATCCTCGATAACTCCTTTGTATGGATTGATGGAGAAATGACAGATGAAGAGCTTGACGGAACCTGCGCAATCATGCTGAAAGATGCCAAACTTGCAAACTCATACGTTGGTGATCATGTTGCAATAATCGGGAGCGACAGCATGGAATACGGACAGGATCTCGGCGAGATCATCCTGAGAGACGCAGAAGTGCTGGAGGTGATTGCGTAATGAAAAGATATCAGGATTGCATCAGGAAAGATGGCATGTGCGGCGCCTGCTCCCTCTCCAACAGGGGGCTCGACTGTCACAATAATCAAATAAACAGTGTTTTGTATAATCGATCCGTCATGGGCTTAACCCAGAAAGAGTTGGCTGAAAAATCCGGCATTAACATTCGCCAGATTCAGAAATACGAATCCGGAGAATATGATACTGGAAACATGACTTTGAAAAATGCTGTGTCCCTGGCGCGTGCACTTGAATGCAGAGCCGAAGATTTGTTATAGTGGAATATGATATGGAGGAATATGCAATGGAAGAAAGAAAAATATCTGATCTTGTATCAGCTGCTCTCAATGAAGAAGATTATGAGTTTCGCATTAATTTTCTTCTTGCTGGCTTGATGTCAGCGGATGCCAATGATACTCCCGAAAAAGAAGCCAAAAATACTCATTACCTGAATGATATATATAACTATTGTCAAAGTTATTGTGGCGAAAAGAAGGAATATCTGATGCAAATATCGAAAAAAGTAAAAAAATATTTGGACATCCCCGGAGGAAATGATGAGTACTAAATCCTCTGGCCATGTTGGCGTTGCATGGCACAAAGGTACAAATAAATGGATAGCGTATATTAATATCGGAGGCCATCGAACCTATTTGGGTAATTTTGAAAATCTCGAAGACGCAATATCGGCGCGGGAAAAGGCGGAGTCTAATTTTGTCAGGCCTAAAGGCAAAATTGCATCAGAAAAAGAACAAAGGCTTGCCGATGCAGAGCGGGAAAGGTCGCATTATAAGAATGCGGATATGTCAAAATTATCAGTGGATCAGCGCGCCTATCTGCTGGACTATCTAAACGGTATGCGTGCGCAGGATATTGCCGATAAATACGGGGTCAATAAACCTGTTGTCTATAGCCGTATCAGAGAGGCTAAGCGGCTTATAGATACTGGATTTGCTCATAGGCCGGAAGAAATTACCAATCGGAAGAAATATGCTCGCAAATATTACCAGGAACATAAAGAACAGATAAAAGAACAGGCATCCAAATATGCCGCTGAACATCCGGATGAAGTAAGGCAAACCCAAAAACAATCCTACAAGCGAAATCGCAAACAGCGCACAGAAGACATGAAACAATATAATAAGCGTTATTACCAGGAGAATCGCGACAGGATACTTGCCCGTGCAAAAGAACGGAAGCAAAAACAGGATAATGAATGACACCCCGGAGCAATAGCCCCGGGGTAAATTATTACTTATACTTGACGCCAATAGCCTTTCCGGATCCGTAATTAAGAATATAATACTCGTCCTCTAAGCCTGTCGGAATCAGAACCCACCTCTGCGCAAAATTTCCTTTCTTTTTCTGAATGCACAGCTTTTCTCCGTCCGATGCGAGAACATAGTTATTGTTGGATGCACACTTGAGATATACGCAGGATGTAATATCACTGCACTCTGCCTGTTCAATTGCAAACCGCTGCGATTTCGTTTCATTCCAGCTATATGCCCAGACTTCCTGATTTTCTGCCATCTTTCCGTCGCGGACGCTCATGTATGTTGTTGCTTCTACATTCTTCAGGGAATAGGTATTGTCGCTGTGCTTATGCGCGATCCAGCGATGCTCATTGGAATAATTAAGATACTCCATCCGCATCGTTGCCCAGTAATGCCCCGGTGTTCCGCCTTGATCAGCACTGGTTCCGGATGTTCCGCTCGAAGTTGTACTTGACGTCGCTGCTTTTCCTGTAAGTCCTTTATATATCGCCGCTGCACATTTTTCAGCGTTCCAGACTTTAGCGTCGTCCTTGTCGTCCACAAAACAACATTCAATAAGAATAGCTTTCGATTTCGTGTTTCTCAAAACATATAATCCGGTGCTGTATTTGACTCCGCGATTGTGATATCCGAATTCTTCTGCAATAGCATCTGTAATCTTTTCAGCCACACTTTTTGTCCTGCTGTCATAGCAGAACACTTCGACGCCTCCTGTGCTTCCATCGCCTTTCGTATCTTTCCGCCCTGAATTAAGGTGTATTGATATATCAAGATCTACGGAGTGCTTATTACACTTAGCAACGATATTAGCCAGATTGGCTCCTGATGTCCGGCCGGAATCGTCCGTGCAGTCGTACACGGTATGGCCGTCACCTTTAAGCAGGGAAATTAACTTGTTTTTCACCTTTCTATCTTCCGTTACCTCATTCAGTATGCTCGCAGCACCCGGAACAATACTGTTATGTCCACCGTGTACATTGTATTTAGCCATCCTGTTCAGCCTCCCATTCATCTGCAATTTTTTCAGCTTCTGCGATCTCTTCCGCCGTAGGTTCTACGTCCATATCCAGTTCATAGCCCTCTTTTTCAATTACTTTCTCACCTGACATATTATTCTCCTTTCCGTTGCGACATCGCAACAAAAAGAGGACGGTTCCCCGTCCCCTGGTTTACTCTGTCTTATTTTTATATTTAGTCCGATCCCACATTTCTTTTACGCGTTCCCAGCCGCCGGTTGCCACCAGATATACAACAAAAGCGGCAATCACAGCTCCAATGATGTAATACCACATAATGGCGATCTGTAAATAGATACATAAAATCACCACTGCCAACGGGCAAAGGATCAGTGCGATCACCAGCGCCACGGCGTTTGTCTGGATATTCTTAAGTCCCGGCATCTCTTTAATCACCTGCGTGATGATGCTCACCAGGAAGGCCAAAGCGCCGATCGCGATAAGTGCGTAAGTAATATACTGCATTAAAAGTTCCATATTCATAATCATTCCTCCATATCATGCGCCTGTTTGTTCAGGTGCTTTTCGATCTTGTTTATAGCTTCCGTAACAGGACCATTGCAGCCCCGTTCCTTCAATCCTTTCAGGCAGGCCAGGAGCCCGTAAGTGACCAGGCACTGCTCTTCATTAATCTTTCGGATATCCTCTTCATGGGTTTCCCTGATCTTCTTGAGCTTTTCTTCAAGCTCTTCCGGCTTTTTAAAGAATTTATAGGCTGCGATCAGTACTCCTCCGATCACTCCCAGCGCGCCGATCAGACTGCCTACCGTGATAATTGTCCCTATACTTATGTACACGGGTTCTACCTCCATATTATTTTATGCACAAAAATAAGACCGGTTCACGGTCTGTCTCTGATGCTCATATGTATCACCTGCCTTTAAGCGTCTTCCCAGTCCTGCGGATATTCGTCAGGACTAAAATTGGTATCCCTCAGACACTTTTTGACTGTTCCGTCTGTCCAGATCATATATTCACCAATGTGATATATTCCAGAAGTTCCGGTTTCCGGCTTCTCCCACGGAAGAGCGTATTCTTTTTTGCGGCTGTGCCAAGGCTTCCAGATCGTCCGGTTATCTATCGTCCAGTCCTGCTGTGCAGTGCCATCATAAGCAGTCATGCACTCGTATGGGTATCCGGTTTCTAGGTGTCTGGCAACCTCGCCTGCATCATGCTGTTTATCCTGTATATAGTATGGATACAATGCCATGCACTGGATACCGAGCGTTTTATCATCAGACTCGGTAATACGCTCAGTCAAAACAGTTTTCGCCAGTGCAATAATTCCTTCCATCTCTGTACGTGGTCTGATGCGCTCCTGATACTCCACTTCTTCTGTTTCATGTTGTATCCGCTGTGTCTCTTCTTCTGTCATGTCAACCATATTTCCATTTACATATTTTTTCACTATATATCACCTTTATTTTATTTACTATAAATGCTGTTACATGCCATAAAATTGAACAGTAAACGGCGTTTTGACTCCTGATGGTAACCACATATGTACAGACTCTATTTTGTCTTTTCCTTTTAATGCATCTAATACCAAATAACTTTGTTTTAATACGTTACTTTTTTCAGTTGCAAGAGATTTAACAACATTATTTGCAATTACATCATATTCACATAATACATTAACGCCACCTGCTGTATACCAGACCTTAAATGCTTGACTACCACTGGTCGAATTTCCATTAAAAGATGTACCAACATAATTTGATTCAACTATAAAATTACTTGAAACCATGAACAGGCGTGACACCGAAAATGGCTCACCTTCTTCATCTTCATTGAATTCATATAACGATGTCCCCACAACAGTTTCGATCGTTTTTAATAGTTTTAATTCACCAGCGCCTTCCCCACCACTCGGATAAGTCGGAACAAACAATTGTCCTGTTGACGGGTCTACAGCTACGGGCACATCTTCGCTTGTCTTTGCTACCGCCTTACCACCGCCCAACTGCGTATCTGACATGATGGGGAGAGTGTATGATTCTCCGCTTTCAGCATCTTCTCCCGGGTCTCCCTTTTCGCCCTTCGGTATTCCAAGGTTGAGCACCGGATTCTCCGGCGTTCCCGTCATGCTCGCTGTCGCCTGCTGCCCGGGCTCAAGCGTCTGAACTGTGCCGATCTGGATATCCGGAGTTTCTCCGGCGGGTCCCGGGTCTCCTTTATCTCCCGGATCTCCCTTGTTTCCGGGATCACCTTTTTCTCCCCTGCTCGGCTTTCCGGTATCAGTTTCTCCCAGATGCCAGTTCCCGTTTTCTCCGATGGTCGGCGTAATACCATCTTCCCCGGGATCGCCTTTTGCTCCCGGATTTCCATCTTTACCGTTCGTTACGGTGAATGTATAGGTACTCTCATCTGTCAAATAGATTGTGTATGTATCAACAAGTTCTTGCGTGCTTGTCTTTTCTATCCTGTCAATACCAACTCCGTCTTTTCCGGGCGTACCGCTTCCACCGCCGCCCGCTTTCAGCTCATCGATTGCCGCCCAAATCTGTACCAGTGCGTCGGGATTGCTCTCTGCGACCTGCTGTGTGCATTTCAGTCCGACAAGGCAGGTACAGTCTGTATTGATTGTCGTATTCCATCTGTTCTTGTCCGGGTCCTCGGCTTCGTCTCCCGGAATAATTGCTCCAAAAGCGAACTGAATGTCACCACGGTACTTTGTGACGTTCTCTTCCAGCAGCCATGAGAATGTGATATTATCTCCGTCAACTTCCATATCATCAATGTGATACGCATCGGGGTCTCCGTTTGCGTTCTGGTAATTCATAAAAAGCTGATAGTCCTGAGACAAGTCCTGATTGTCTCCTACTATCTTCGGGCACTGGAAGTACAGCCTTTCAACTTTCTTATCGTTTTCTACGCCGAGAAGCTGATACTCTGGCGGCACGGTGACTGTTCGTGTTTCAGGATCAATGACGCAGACCGGCGTTTCATCACTCTGGGCATCTGCTTCAAGCTGTGCTAATAATTCTTCTGTCGTTGCCATATCACCCCTCCTGTTCAACTTTACAATTTCCTGTCGGAAGTACTATGTCTCCCCGTTTTCCGATGATTTTTACATTCCATACTTTGCCGCCGGTCACTTCCGGGGGAACCATGCATTCTCCGTTGATAATCGGTACAGATACCGGATTGTCGCAAGCATACTTTCGAAATTCTGCCACCTTTACCATTCCAGACCATTCAGGAGAGAAGGAAAAGTGCGCCTTTAAATATCCAGCTGTTCCCGGAACAATACCTGAGAAGTCGCAGTTCGGATCTGAAGTGATCCTCTGCGCATTCACAGCAAATTTTAATATCCGCATACGCTACCCGCCTTTCTTATTCTGTTACTTTCTGCCACAAAGCCTCTGTCCCCTGCGCTCCCGGCTCCCAGACATTATTATCCACTAAGGATTCATATGTCTTGCCGTTATGTGTCACCCGGTCTCCTGCCATATAAGGATTTGTAGATCCCGGCTGTGCCCACTCTCCAATCCCAGTACCCTCCTGCCCCGGGAGCACCTCTGCAAAGAGAGACGGTGCCGCATCCGGCGCCCAGTCTTCCTGTGATGTATGTGTCTGCAGAACCTTATACAACTTTCCGTTATGCGTCAGATAGTAATCCTTCTGATATGACACACCATTTCCATCCCATATAGGATAAATATCTTTCACGGCAATGGCCTGCTCATCCGTCAGGCTTTGTGCCTGTATCTGCGCAACAATGACCGCTGCCTGTACCATAGATGACTGTGCTTCCGGCGTCTTCTCCGGCTTGTACATTACTACACCATAGATCTTACCTGTATAGATCTCAGTCCTGTAAAATGCTGTATATCCCTCATATGTAGAAATCGTCTGACCGCGTTCCTGCACGATCATCTTTGATGTGCGGGACGAGTCAGTAAACAGCACTTTGAGCTGTTCTGGGGTATTACCAACCGTCAATATGCGCAGATAATCTCCTTGTGGTTCTACCTGCTGAACGGTGATCTCTGTTGCATCGTTAAAAATAATCTTCATATAATCATCCTTTCCTT
>CAMLYF010000036.1:0-27905 GCA_946491795.1 uncultured Lachnoclostridium sp.
CAGGTTTTACAAGGCCTGCGAACGTATTTTTAATTATTCAACTGTCAAACTCCCGCCTGCTTTTCTGAGCGGGTTTAACTGCCGTTAATTGTTACGTATTTATTACGAAAATATATTGACAAATGATATCAGTGTGATATACTTTGAGAGTCAAAGTATTTAAGACTCAAAGTAAATTTGAGAGATTTGGAGAATAGAAATGGTTGGAAAAATATGTGGAACCGGCTCTTACGTACCTCCGCACGTGATGGACAATGACGATCTGTCTAAAATCGTGGATACGAACGACGAGTGGATACGGGAGAGAACCGGGATCGGAAAACGTCACATTATCGGCGAAGAGACAACCTCCTACATGGCGGGGCAGGCTGCGCTGCGTGCCGTGGAACAGAGCGGGATCGATCCGGAGGAGATTGATATGATCCTTGTAGCGACTTCATCATCTGAGACAGTTTTTCCATGTGCTGCATGTGAAGTGCAGAAGATGATCGGTGCATCGCGCGCGGTCGGATATGACCTGAACGCGGCATGTACGGGATTTGTCCTTGCTTTTAATACTGCACAGGCTTACATAAGCGCGGGATTGTGCCGGACAGTTATGGTGATCGGCGCGGACAGTATGAGCAATATGATCGACTGGACAGACAGAAGTACATGCATTCTGTTCGGCGACGGCGCAGGAGCAGCTCTTCTGAGAGCGGAAGAAGGAAGCCCGGTACATATGGCGGCGCATTCGGACGGTGTGAAAGGCCCGGCGCTGACAGGGTTAAGCAGACATCGGAAGAATTGGGAAAAAGAGCTGGAGCCCGGCGCAGTGAAAGAATCTTATATCCATATGGACGGTCAGGGCGTGTTTAAGTTCGCTGTCCGTAAAGTACCTGAAATTATAGAAGAGGTTCTGGAAGAATCGGGAAAGTCACTTGATGAGATTGATTATTTTGTTCTCCATCAGGCGAACCGGAGAATCATAGAGGCAGTAGCCAAGAGACTGAAGACAGATATTTCAAAGTTTCCGATGGATCTTGAGGAGTACGCAAATACTTCCGCGGCGACAGTGCCTATCCTTATCGATGAGATGAACCGTAAAGGAATGTTTGAAAAAGGACAGAAGATCATGATGGCCGGCTTCGGCGCAGGGCTTACATGGGCGGCAAGCCTGTTTGAGTGGTAATCTCCGGCATAAGCCGGATTACATACATTCTCTCCGCATGGCGGAGCGATATAATATCCCCTGAAGGGAAAATATTTTCAAGAAAGAAAGGAAAAGAGAAACCATGTTAGAGAAGATCAAAGAAATCGTAGCAGACTCATTAAATGCAGACGTTGACACACTTACAGAGGAGACATCTTTCAAAGATGACCTTGGAGCTGATTCCCTGGACCTGTTTGAAATGGTAATGGCATTCGAGGAAGAGTTCGAGGTTGAGATCCCGTCTGAGGATCTGGAGCAGATCAATACGATCGGCGATGTTGTAAAATATCTTGAGGCACACAAATAAGACTGATTCATTTTAAGAGAAAGAAAGGTTGTAGAGTATGAAAACAAAAGTAACCGAATTATTAGGAATTGAATATCCGATCATTCAGGGAGGAATGGCCTGGGTTGCTGAGTATCATCTTGCAGCCGCCGTATCCGAAGCCGGCGGCTTGGGACTGATCGGTGCTGCGAGTGCGCCGGCTGACTGGGTGCGTGAACAGGTCAGAGAAGCAAAGAAGCTCACTGACAAGCCATTTGGAGTAAATATCATGCTGATGAGTCCTTATGCGGACGATGTGGCAAAGGTTATCGTGGAGGAAGGCGTAAAAGTTGTTACAACAGGCGCGGGTTCTCCGGAAAAATATATGAAGATGTGGAAAGAAGCCGGAGTCAAGGTAATCCCGGTTATCGCATCCGTAGCGCTTGCAAAGCGTATGGAGAGATGCGGAGCTGACGCACTTGTTGCAGAGGGAACAGAGGCCGGCGGACATATCGGTGAGAATACGACAATGGTACTTGTACCGCAGGTCGTAGATGCGGTGAGTGTTCCGGTTATCGCAGCGGGCGGTATTGCCGACGGAAGAGGAATCGCGGCGGCATTTATGCTTGGCGCCCAGGGCGTGCAGATGGGAACCCACTTTGTGGTTACGAATGAATCTCAGGTTCATGAAAATTATAAAGATATGATCATCAAGGCAAGAGATATCGACTCAAGAGTAACAGGACGTTCGACAGGACATCCGGTACGTGCCCTGAGAAATCAGATGACAAAAGAATACTTAAAGAAAGAACAGGAAGGCGCTCCGTTCGAGGAGCTGGAGCTTTTGACACTGGGCGGATTAAGACGTGCGGTTGTAGACGGTGATGTGAAGACAGGAAGCGTAATGGCAGGACAGATCGCAGGTATGGTCAAAGAAAAGATGTCATGCCATGACCTGATCCAGAAACTGGTAAAAGAGACAGATGACCTGATCGGAGGCAAAGGTTTCTATGAGTAAGATCGCATTTATGTTCCCGGGACAGGGAGCACAGAAAGCCGGAATGGGCAAAGATTTTTATGAACAGAGTGAAACAGCAAGGAAAGTCATCGATAAGGCGACGGAACTGCTGGATATAGATATGAAAGCGTTATGCTTTGAAGAAAATGATAAGCTGGACCAGACGGAGTATACACAGGCAGCGCTTGTGACTGTCTGTCTGGCAATGGAGCATGTATTAAGAGAGCGGGGCTTAAAGGCTGACGTGACAGCTGGTTTAAGTCTTGGCGAGTACTGTGCGATCGCATCGGCAGGCGGTATGAGCACGGAGGATGCGATCACGACAGTGAGAAAGCGCGGTATCCTTATGCAGAACGCGGTGCCGGGCGGAAAAGGAACGATGGCGGCAGTGCTGGGCATGAAAGGCGAGGATATCGAGAAAGTCGTTGATCCGATAGACGGTGTGACGATCGCCAATTACAACTGTCCGGGCCAGATTGTTATCACAGGATGGAAAGAGAGCGTGGAGAAAGCTTCTGAGGAGCTGAAAGCTGCCGGAGCAAAGAGAGTAATGCCGCTCAATGTAAGCGGCCCGTTCCACTCTCCGATGCTGGAAGAGGCCGGAAGAGAACTGGGACAGGTGCTTGCAGGCGTGCAGCTTTCCCCGCTTGAGATACCTTACGTGACAAATGTAACGGCAGAATACGTGACGGATATTTCCGAGACAAAAGCGCTTCTGGCAAAACAGGTGGCATCATCTGTGCGCTGGCAGCAGAGCGTAGAGAATATGATCGCCGACGGAGTGGATACGTTCGTAGAGATCGGACCGGGCAGAACGCTGGCAGGATTTATGCGAAAGATCAACCGTGACGTGAAAGTATACAATGTCGGTACATGGGAAGATGTAGACAAGGTGGTAAGTGAATTATGTTAAATGGAAAAGTTGCTGTAGTAACAGGCGCTTCCAGAGGAATCGGAAGAGCAATCGCCATAAAGCTTGCATCCGAGGGCGCTACAGTAGTGATCAACTACAACGGCTCTAAAGAGCGCGCAGAAGAAGTGAAAAAAGAGATTGAGGACAACGGCGGAACTGCCGAGATCAGACAGTGCAACGTATCTGATTTCCACGCCTGCGAAGAGATGTTCAAAGAGATCATCGCAACATTCGGAAGAGTGGATATCCTTGTAAATAATGCGGGTATCACAAGGGACGGTCTTCTTATGAAGATGACAGAGGAGGACTATGACGCGGTTCTCAACACGAACCTGAAAGGAACATTTAACTGCATCCGCTTCGTAGCGCGTCAGATGATCAAACAGCGCGGCGGACGCATCATCAATATGGCGTCGGTATCCGGAGTACTTGGAAATGCAGGACAGGCAAACTATTCTGCGTCAAAAGCGGGCGTGATCGGACTCACAAAGTCTGCTGCAAGAGAGCTTGCAAGCCGGGGAATCACGGTAAACGCGATCGCTCCGGGATTTATCAATACAGAGATGACGGAAGTGCTTTCAGATAAAGTAAAAGAGGGCGCTGTGGCACAGATTCCGCTGGGTAAATTCGGAGAGACAGAAGATATCGCAAATGCAGCGGCATTTCTGGCAGGCGACGGAGCACGCTATATAACAGGACAGGTGCTCAACGTAGACGGCGGAATGGCCATGTGATTTAAGTGAGACCTGCATCGCGAGAAAGAAAGGAGCATGCAGAGGTATCTGCAAATGATCATTTCTTTCTCGCGATATTGGGCGAATGCCCTCAGTGAGATGAAGCGAAGCGGAATCGAACTGAGCAGGTCGGAGCAGGTTTCTGCGGACGCGCTTCCGCTCGGGCCGGAACGCAGCGGTACGTAAGGCCGCAAAGGACGCGGCCTAAGTGCCGGCGTTCCTCTACGGTCCTTAGTGACAACACAGACCGTTCCGGCTGCGTTATCGCAAAACGGGAACTTGGTTTTAGCGGAAGCTGATACGGAAAGGGGCGCGTGATCCTGGGGGAAGCAGGATCGTGTGAGATAGTTTGGTTTAGAGGTGACGGGCGTTTGGCCTGTCCCGGAAAGGGATAGATTTAGATATGGAAAAGAGAAGAGTTGTAGTAACCGGGCTTGGGGCTGTGACGCCGATTGGAAACACTGTGGAGGAGTTCTGGGCCAGTATAAAGGAAGGCAAGGTCGGAATCGGACCGATCACGAAGTTTGATGCTTCTGATTTTAAAGTTAAGATTGCGGCTGAGGTAAAGGGATTTGTCGCAAAAGAGCGAATGGACTTTAAGGCTGCAAAGAGAATGGAGCCTTTTTCGCAGTATGCGGTTGCTGCCGCAAAAGAGGCGTTTGCGGATTCCGGCATTGATATGGAGAAAGAAGATCCGTACAGAGCAGGAGTAATTGTCGGTTCCGGTATCGGAAGTCTGCAGTGTGTGGAAACCAATTATGAGAAAATTATCACAAAAGGTCCGAACAAGGTGAATCCGCTCATGGTTCCGCTCATGATCTCCAACATGGCAGCAGGCAATATTTCTATCCAGCTCGGACTGAAAGGCAAATGTACAAACGTTGTTACAGCATGTGCATCCGGCACGCACTGCATCGGAGACGCGCTCCGTGCGATCCAGTATGGAGATGCAGACGTAATGGTTGCAGGAGGCACAGAAGCTTCCGTATGCCCGACAGGAATTGCCGGATTTACAGCGCTGACTGCTCTGTCTACAACAAATGATCCGGAGCATGCTTCCCGTCCGTTTGACAAGGACAGAGACGGATTTGTTCTCGGAGAAGGTTCCGGTATTGTAGTGCTTGAGGAGCTGGAACACGCAAAGGCAAGAGGCGCTAAAATTTATGCGGAGCTTGTCGGATACGGAGCTACCGGTGACGCATATCATATCACATCTCCGGCTGAGGATGGAGAAGGCGCCGGAATGGCTATGAAACTTGCCATGAAAGAGGCGGGTGTGGCTCCGGAGCAGATTGATTACATCAATGCTCATGGAACAAGTACGCACCACAACGATCTGTTCGAGACAAGGGCGATCAAATATGCCCTTGGCGATGCGGCAAAGAATGTTTCCATTAACTCTACAAAATCCATGATCGGACATCTGCTCGGCGCAGCAGGCGGTGTTGAATTCGTAGTCTGCGTAAAGAGCATCCAGGACGGATTTATCCATCAGACTGTAGGTACCGAGAATGTAGATCCGGAGTGCGATCTGGACTATACAGTAGGCGCACCGGTAGAGAAAGATGTAAATTATGTTCTGACGAATTCTCTTGGGTTTGGCGGACACAATGCGACACTGTTGTTGAAAAAATATGAAGGGTAAGAGGTGCGTGCAATGAAAGTTGAACAGGTATTGGAATTAGTAAAAGCTGTTTCAGATTCTGAACTTACAGAATTTAAATATGAGGAAGACGGAGTAAAGCTTTCTCTTAAGAAAACGAGTGACAAGATTGTTCAGGTACCGGCACCTGCTGCTCCGGTAGCAGCGCCTGTAATCGCACCGGCAGTAATGCCTGCTGCACCGGTTCCGGCAGCTGCACCGGCGGCTCCGGCAAATGCGCCGGCAGAGGCTCCGGCAGCAGCTCAGGAGACAGGAGATGACATGCCGGCAGGCAATGTAGTAAAATCTCCGCTTGTAGGAACATTCTATGCAGCTCCGGCTGAGGATGCAGAGCCTTTTGTAAAAGTAGGCGACAGCGTAAAAGAAGGCCAGGTACTGGCAATTGTAGAAGCAATGAAGCTGATGAACGAGATCGAAAGCGACTTTACAGGAACTGTAAAAGAAATACTCGTAGAAAACGGCCAGGGCGTAGAATTCGGCCAGCCACTCTTTGTAATAGGCTAGTCCGCATGCGCTGCGGAGCAGAACGCTGTGGCAGGCTTGTCTGCCGACAGCGTTCTGACCTGCAGCATATGGCGACAGCCCCACAGCGAGATGAAGCTGCAAAGCAGAGGAATCGAGCTGTAGGCATGCGGACGGAAGAAAGGAAGCAGAATCATGAACAGTTTAAATGTAGAACAGATCCAGGAGATCATCCCCCACAGACACCCGTTTCTCCTCATTGACAAGATCGAGGACTACGAGCCGGGACAGTATGCAGTGGGATATAAAGCAGTGACATACAGGGAAGACTTCTTCCGCGGACATTTCCCGCAGAAGGCGGTAATGCCGGGCGTACTCATCCTTGAGGCGCTGGCCCAGACGGGCGCGGTCGCAATCTTAAGCATGCCGGAGAACAAGGGCAAGATCGCATTTTTCGGCGGCGTGCAGAAATGCCGTTTCAAAGGAATGGTATTTCCGGGAGATACACTGAAGCTTGAGACGAAGATTATTAAGAGCAAAGGACCTGTCGGAGTGGGACAGGCAACGGCATATGTAGACGGAAAGGTAGTTGTCAGTGCAGAGCTGACATTTATGGTAGGAGAGTAAGTAAGAGATGATTGGAAAAGTATTGATCGCAAATCGCGGAGAAATTGCTGTACGTATTATCCGTGCCTGCAGAGAGATGGGAATTGAGACTGTTGCAGTTTATTCGGAAGCGGACCGCGACGCACTCCATACACAGCTCGCTGACGAGGCTGTGTGTATCGGGCCGGCTCCGTCTTCTGAGAGCTATCTGAACATGCAGAATATCATCAGTGCGACACTGATCTCCGGAGCAGACGCTATCCATCCGGGATTCGGTTTCCTTTCTGAGAACAGCAGGTTTGCAGAGCTGTGTGAACAGTGCAACATTACATTTATCGGACCGAAATCTCAGGTCATCCAGAGCCTCGGAAATAAATCCGAGGCAAGAAATACAATGATTAACGCAGGCGTTCCGGTTATCCCGGGAAGCAAAGACCCGATCTATGATGCGGAAGAAGGCGCAAAGATCGCGGCAGAGATCGGCTACCCGGTTATCGTAAAGGCTGCGCTTGGCGGAGGCGGAAAGGGCATGCGTGTTGCCCAGACACCGGAAGAGTTTGAGAACAGTTTTAATACGGCCCAGAAAGAGGCTCAGATGGCATTTGGCGATAATACGATGTATATTGAGCATTTCGTCCAGCATCCCCGCCATATCGAATTCCAGATCCTCGCAGATGAGCACGGCAATGTGATCCATCTCGGGGAACGTGACTGCTCGATCCAGAGAAATCATCAGAAAATGATCGAGGAATCACCGTCTATCGCCCTTACTCCGGAACTCCGAGAGAAGATGGGAGAGGCGGCAGTGAAAGCGGCGAAAGCAGCTCATTACACAAATGCGGGAACGATCGAATTTCTGCTGGAGAAGAACAATAACTTCTATTTCATGGAAATGAATACAAGAATTCAGGTAGAGCATCCGGTTACAGAGTGGGTGACCGGCATCGATCTGGTCAAAGAACAGATCCGTATTGCGGACGGAAAGCCTCTGAGTTATAAACAGGAAGATGTCCATATTACAGGACATGCTATCGAGTGCCGTATCAACGCGGAGAATCCGGCGAAGAATTTCCGTCCGTCTCCGGGAACGATCACTGATATGTATCTGCCGGGCGGCAAGGGAGTCCGTATTGATTCCGCAATTTACAGCGGGTATACAGTTCCGCCGTATTACGATTCTATGCTGGCTAAACTGATCGTACATGCAAAGAACAGGAACGAGGCTATCCGCAAGATGCGCAGCGCCCTCGGTGAGGTGATCATAGAGGGAATTGATACCAACGTAGATTATCAGTATGAGATATTAAATCATCCGGATTTTATATCTGGAAATATTGATATCGAGTTTATTGAGAATTTAGGATAACAGTTCAGCCATCTGATGTCAGGAGACGGATTTATGCCTGCATAAGAATCCGTCGGCTGACAATCAGATGAGCCGGGCGCGTGCTGAACTGTTATCATCTGTCAGAGTAATCAGACAATATCAGGAGGTAAGCTCAGATGAATCTGAAAGATATGTTTAAGAAGACGAGCGGCAGATCATATTATATTTCTCTGCGGAATTCCCGTCCGGAAGTTCCGACAGGACTTCTGCGCAAATGTAATAAGTGCGGGGCGGCCATCATTGCTGAGGATGTAAAGAACGGTTATTATATCTGCCCGAAATGCCATGGCTATTTCCGTGTGCATGCTTACAGACGGATTGAGATGATCGCGGACGAGGGATCATTTGAAGAGTGGGACAAGGAGATGGATTTTGTCAATCCGTTGGATTTTAAAGGGTATGAAGACAAGATCAACCATCTGAAAGAGCGCACAAAGCTGAATGAAGCAGTTGTGACAGGAAAGGTTATGATCAATGGAAATCCTGCGGTAGTCGGTGTCTGTGACGGCAGATTTATGATGGCGAGTATGGGATGGATCGTGGGAGAGAAGATCACAAGGGCTGTGGAGAGAGCCACAGAGGAGAAACTCCCCGTGATCATCTTTACCTGTTCCGGCGGTGCTCGTATGCAGGAAGGAATCGTGTCACTTATGCAGATGGCCAAGACGTCGGCGGCGCTTAAGAAACACAGCGATGCCGGTCAGCTCTATGTCTCCGTGCTGACGGATCCTACTACAGGCGGTGTGACGGCAAGTTTTGCTATGCTGGGAGATATTATCCTTGCAGAACCGAAAGCACTGATCGGTTTCGCAGGCCCCCGTGTCATCGAGCAGACTATCGGCCAGAAACTGCCGAAAGGCTTTCAGCGTTCTGAGTTCCTTCTGGATCACGGATTTGTGGACCGCATTGTAGAAAGAGAAGAGTTAAAAGATGTACTCGCTCAGATCCTTAAGATGCATCATTCGGCGGATGTCGCGGAAGTGAAGGAAGCTCTTAAGGATGCCGCGAAGAAGAGCGTGGATGAAAAGGCGGAAACTGTAAAAGAACAGATTAAAAGTTCACTGGATGCATGGGAGCGTGTGCAGATTTCCAGAAAGAAGGACCGTCCGGTAGGAACAGATTATATTGACGCTCTGTTTACGGATTTTATGGAATTCCACGGAGACCGCTATTTTAAAGACGACCATGCAATAGTCGGAGGAATCGCATATTTCCACGGGATTCCCGTGACTGTGATTGCTCAGGCAAAAGGAAAGACGACAAAAGAGAATCTGGACCGGAACTTCTCTATGCCTTCTCCGGACGGATACCGCAAGGCACTCCGGCTCATGAAGCAGGCTGAAAAATTCGGACGTCCGGTCATCTGCTTTGTAGACACGCCGGGAGCGTTCTGCGGGCTGGAGGCAGAAGAACGGGGCCAGGGCGAGGCAATCGCCAGAAATCTGTTTGAACTTTCCGGACTGAAAGTTCCGGTGCTCTCTGTCGTGATCGGAGAAGGCGGAAGCGGCGGCGCGCTTGCAATGGCTGTTGCTGATGAGGTATGGATGCTTGAAAATGCAATTTACTCTGTACTTTCACCGGAGGGATTTGCAAGTATTCTCTGGAAAGACAGCAAGAGAGCCAGCGAAGCGGCCGAAGTTATGAAACTTACGGCAGGAGATCTGAAACGTCTCGGTATTATCGAACAGGTAATCCCGGAGCCGGAAGAGTTCACGGATGAAAATATGGAAGGCGTATGTGAGGATCTGGACGGAAGGATCGCCGCATTTTTAGAGTGTTATACAGAATACAGCGCGGACGAACTGACAGCAAAGCGTTATGACAGATTCCGCAGGATGTAAGTAACAGTTCAGCCGGAGTGAGCGAGTTAGTGCGGCTCTGCGAATGGCGCGGGCTGAAATGTTGCGGAAGAGAGGTTTAATATGAAGAATCTGAAGATTGGTGAAAAACTGACCCGTATCCCCCTGATCCAGGGCGGTATGGGCGTAGGTATAAGCCTCGGCAGGCTGGCAGGATCGGTTGCAAAGGAAGGCGGCATCGGAATTATTTCCACCGCACAGATCGGATACAGGGAACCGGACTTTGACGCGGATCCGGCCGGAGCTAATTTAAGGGCGATTGAGAGCGAAATGAAGAAAGCCCGTGCAATTTCTCCGGACGGGATCATAGGATATAATGTGATGACGGCGCTGAAAGAGCATGCCGCTCACATAAAGGCGGCTGTCAAAGCGGGCGCGGATATTATCATATCAGGCGCCGGCCTTCCCACAGATCTTCCGGCGCTTACCGAAGGGAGCAGTACAAAGATCGCTCCGATCGTATCCACAGATAAATCGGCCAATGTAATCCTGAAATACTGGGACAGGAAATACAAAAGAACAGCAGACCTCGTAGTAATCGAAGGTCCTCAGGCGGGAGGTCATCTTGGATTTAAGAAAGAGGAACTCGCGGAATATACACCGGAAACCTATGGCGGGGAAATACAGCGTATTATCCGGACCGTGAAGAAATATGGAGAGAAGTACGGCGTGGAGATTCCGGTAGTAGTTGCAGGCGGCATTTATGACAGCGCTGATGTAAAACGTGTTATGGATCTGGGGGCTGACGGCGTGCAGGTGGCGACCCGTTTTGTCACGACTGAAGAGTGCGATGCCGATATCCGCTATAAGGAGGCGTATATCCATGCATCTGAGAAGGATATTGCAATTGTGAAAAGTCCGGTGGGAATGCCTGGGCGGGCTATTATCAACCCGCTTATGAAACGCGTGGCAGAAGGTGAGAAGATTCCTCACAGTCCGTGCCACAGATGTCTGGCAAAATGCAACCCCGCCGATATTCCGTATTGTATTACTGACGGACTGATCAACGCCGTGAAGGGAAACATTGAAGAAGGCCTGATCTTCTGTGGAGCGAAAGCGTGGAAAGCTCAGAAGATTGATACTGTAAGAGAAGCGGTTCAGGAATTATTTGCCTGACTGATAAAATACTGCAGAAGTATACCATATGCCGCGGGATGTACGGCAGATTCGATGAAAGGAGAAACCGGATGGACCCACACGAAACCATCAATGATATTCTGGTAAGTCTGTTTAATGACATATTAAAACTGGAAGAAGAGGCAATCATTACAGATGAGTTTAAGGACATCACAAATAATGATATGCATATCATAGAGGCAGTCGGATTATCCGGTGAAAATACCATGTCTGTGGTGGCTAAGAAACTGGGCATCACGGCAGGGTCTCTTACGACGTCTGTCAACAGTCTTGTTAATAAAAAGTATGTGACAAGGCAGAGAAGCAAAGAAGACAGACGTGTCGTATTTCTAAAGCTTACGGAAAAGGGAAAACGTGCATATGAGCATCACTGTGAATATCACCGTCAGATGACTGAGGCGGTGATCAACAGACTGGATGAAAGTGAGATTCCTGTCTTGATCAAGACACTTACAGGATTGTCAGACTTTTTCAAGGGATATAACAATCAGATAAATAATTGATGTAAAAGAAACAAAAAAATTTGACCTTTTTCAAAAAATGAGGTACAATCCCCTATGGAACACGAGGATTGAGTTGAATGTTTATGGACACGACCGGGATGAGGCCGTAGTCGGAAATACTTGGTAAGTTATTTTAGGAGGGACAAGTATTATGGCAGTAAAGAAAACAACTGGGACAGCAAAGACAACAGCTAAAACAGTAAAGGCTGAACCTGTAAAAAATGAGACGAAGACAGTGAAGGCAGAACCGGTGAAAGCGGAGCCGGCAAAAGCTGAAGCCAAGACTGTAAAAGCAGAGAGTGCAAAAGCGATCGAGACAAAGAAAGATACAACGAAAAAGCTTGAGACAAAAGCAGGAGTTTTAGTAGATACACCGGCAGCAGAGGAAAAGAAAACAACAGCTGCAAAGAAGACAACAGCCAAGAAAGCAACTGCGAAGAAGACAACAGCCAAGAAAACAACAGCTGCAAAAGCGACGACAAAGAAAGCAGCAGCTAAGAAGACTGAGATTAAGACGGAGATGTATCTGCAGTTCGCCGGCAAAGAGTATTCTCAGGAAGAGATCCTTCAGAAAGTAAAAGACATCTGGACATATGACCTGCATCAGAATGTAGATGATATCAAAGACGTTCAGCTTTATCTGAAACCGGAAGAGTCCGCCGCATATTATGTCGTAAACGGCGTAGAGAGCGGAAAGGTAGTCCTGTAATAGACAATGTACATAATCCTCTGTTTACTGTAAGGTTTACGGTAAGCAGGGGATTTTTATATGGGAATTTCTTTTCAGGCGTGCTACAATAAAAAGCAGAGAGCACTCATCAGAGGAAAGAAATGGAGATGACCGGGATGGAAACGAAACAGAGTGAGGTTCAGAAGGAGAGACTTGAGCAGCAGATCAGATTTATCATTGAAGTGGATAAAGTAAAAAATATTTTTCGCCAGACATATCTGGCAGACGGGCAGCGCAAAGAAAATGATGCTGAACATTCGTGGCATCTTGCGCTGTCCGCCGTGCTTTTGAAGGAACACATGAAGGAAGATGTGGATCTGATGAAAGTGATGATCATGGTATTGATCCATGATCTGGTGGAGATTGACGCCGGAGACACTTATGCTTATGATGCTGCCGGCGCTGTCACAAAGCGGGAGCGTGAGGTGAAAGCTGCCGATCGTATCTTCGGAATTCTTCCGGAAGATCAGGGCACATATTTCCGCAGTCTGTGGGATGAATTCGAAGAGTATGAGAGCGCGGACGCGAAGTTTGCCCATCTGCTGGATAATTTTCAGCCTCTGCTGCTAAATGACGCGTCGGACGGCAGGAGCTGGACGGAGCACGAAGTCCACAAGTCTCAGGTATGCAAACGGAATGAAAGAATTCCGGAAACTTCGGAAATCGTGTGGGAGAAAATGCTTGAGATCATGGATAAACATATTGAGAAAGGACATCTTAAAGCAGATTAAGGGAGAAACAGTTATAAACGGTTATATCAGAAGCAGCGGTTCATTGTTCAGGAAAGGGGCAGATCATCATGTATGAAAAAGAAATCGAACAGCTTCAGAAAATTATAGACGACAGTGAAAGGATCGTGTTTTTCGGCGGAGCAGGAGTATCAACGGAGAGCGGAATACCGGATTTCCGCAGTGCGGACGGGATTTACCATCAGAAATATAAGTACTCGCCGGAGCAGGTGGTAAGCCACAGTTTCTTTATGAAATATCCGGAAGCATTTTATGATTTCTATAAAGATAAGATGATGGCTCTGGATGCGAAGCCGAATCCTGCTCATCTGAAACTGGCAGAGCTTGAAAAAGCGGGAAAGCTTACCGCAGTAGTCACTCAGAACATCGACGGGCTGCATCAGGCGGCGGGCAGTAAGACAGTTTATGAGCTGCACGGAAGTATCCACAGAAATTATTGTATGAAGTGCGGAAAATTCTATGACGCACGTTACGTGAAAGAATCAGAGGGTGTGCCGCGCTGCGAGTGCGGCGGTATCATAAAGCCGGATGTAGTTCTCTATGAAGAGGGGCTTGACCAGAATGTGATACAGGGAGCCGTCGAGGCGATCATGTCTGCCGATACGCTTATCATCGGAGGTACATCTTTGGTAGTATATCCGGCAGCAGGATTTATCGATTACTTCAGGGGAAAACATCTTGTTGTGATCAATAAGTCGTCCACGGGAAGAGCAGTCCGCGCGGAGCTCTCCATCTCTGCGCCGATCGGAGAAATCATGGGACAGATTAAGGTCGGATAAACTGAAGAAAATACAGAAAAAGAGCTCCGGAAAAGTTACGGCACTTTTCCGGGGCTCTTTTTAAAAACAGTATGTATAAATAATATCTGCGATAAACAGTATCAATAAGATCAGGCTGACGGTATATAATGTCCGGTCAGACATTTTGCCGGTCAGCTTTTTAAACAGCGGCTGCAGCAGATAGAGAAAGACCATACCGCCTATGCCGAAACGGATGCTGGGATTCAGTGCGATGCGGCCTTCGAAATTGAAAGGAAACCGGGTGTAATCCCACAGCCATCCGCCCTGAGTGAACTCCATGATGTAGCTGGCTATAAGCTCCAGAACGGTTGTGATCACCACGATACCGATAAAAACAAGAACCGGTGTGATCAGTACCTTTCCCGCATACAGACGCTTCTTCTGGAGACCTCCAAGAGAAAATATCAGGATAAGCGCTCCGACTCCGTAGATGATACAGTACGGGCCGAACAGAACGCCGCGGTTTGAAAATCCCCAGCGGTATACGACAACTTCCAGAAACACTTCGTAAATCCACCCGAGGATGGAATACATCATAAAATAAAGATAATATTCGGCAAATTTCTTCTGTATATTCTGCTTCATATTTCCCCCTTCGGTAAAATGGTAATTTTCAGCAATAATGTCCGGACTGAACCGCAATCATTCAGCGTTCCCAGCGGCCGGAAGCGCCGCAGGGGAGCACCAGCCCTGATTCGGTCACCGGCAGGCCGATCTCCTGTGATTCCACATGACCATTCCATGATTTTAATTCAGTGGCTATCATGTAAGTGAGCACCGCCGGTGCAAGGCCGGTCGTGTATGAGTTTACCAGAAAGAACAGGGCGTCTTTTGACAGGATCTTTGTGCAAAGTTTAATGAGCGGATGGATCATGTCCTCGATCTTCCAGATTTCCCCTTTCGGACCTCTTCCATAAGAAGGCGGATCCATGATAATGGCGTCGTAAGTATTCCCTCGCCGTATTTCGCGTTCTACGAATTTTACACAGTCATCTACCAGCCAGCGGATGGGAGCATCTTTCAGTCCGGAAGACACAGCGTTTTCTTTTGCCCATGTCACCATGCCTTTTGATGCATCCACGTGTGTGACCTGAGCTCCCGCAGCAGCCGCTGCAAGTGTAGCGCCACCGGTGTAAGCGAACAGGTTCAGTACCTTGACCGGACGTCCGGCACTGCGGATCTTCTTAGAGAACCAGTCCCAGTTTGTCGCCTGTTCAGGGAAAAGGCCGGTATGCTTGAAACTGAACGGCTTCAGATTAAAAGTAAGAGAACCGTAATGAATCTGCCACTGTTTAGGCAGACTGAAAAATTCCCATTCACCGCCTCCTTTTTTGCTGCGGTGGTAATGCCCGTTCATGTGTTTCCATCCTCTGGCGTTTCTGGGAGTGTCCCAGATGACCTGGGGATCTGGCCGCACAAGAATATAATCCCCCCAGCGTTCCAGCTTCTCTCCTTTTGAACAGTCAATGACTTCATAATCTTTCCAGTTGTCAGCTATCCACATAAATATTTCCTTTCCAATTCAACATGCAAATTTGTCAGGTGTTACAGTTTATCTGTATATTCAGGAATAAACTGTAACCGTCAAGTGATTATAGCACAGATGCGATGGGAAGGGCAATGGACGGAGAAAAAAGTATGTGGTATACTTGAAAGAACAGTTGATATTCGTTAGAAGATCATATCTGGAAAAGCTGATGGCGCAAGCCGAACTAAGATGTAAGGAGCGTGATAAAGATGATCACAGTAAATGCAATGGGCGATATCTGCCCGATTCCGGTTGTAAAGACGAAGAAAGCTCTCGGAGAGCTGAACGGGCCGGGAGAGATAGAGGTTTTGGTGGACAACGAGACAGCGGTTAAGAATGTGACAAAGATGGCTAAGAGTTCAGGGGCTTCTGCAGAGTCAGAGCAGCTCGGAGAAAAACAGTACCGGGTGCTGATCACGGTGGGAGAAGCTGCGGCAGAGCAGCTTAAGAGCGCACATAATGCGGACGCAAAGACTCAGGCTCAGCCGGAGACAGCCGCAGGCTGCAGGACATGCGTAGGCACGGTAGTGGCGATCGGCTCTGACAGGATGGGAGAGGGCAGTGAAGAGCTGGGACATATCCTCATGAAGAGCTTTATTTTTGCCCTGACCCAGCTGGATGACCTTCCGGATAAGATTCTCTTCTATAATGGCGGCGCAAAGATCACCATTGAAGGTTCAGAGAGTCTGGAAGATCTGAAAACCCTTGAGGAACAGGGAGTAGAGATCATGACATGCGGGACATGTCTGGATTATTACGGAATTAAGGACAAGCTTGCAATCGGCAGCGTGACGAATATGTACAGTATTGTAGAGACGCTCCAGAGCGCGATGAATGTGATTCGCCCGTAGAGAACTTACCGCCTTTCTGGCGAGTTCAGGTTTCAGGTTACTGCTTACAGTAACGGCTTTAAATCAGACTATGGGAGGTACAGAATATGAAAGAAGAAATCCGTCTGACACAGTTTGCAAAGCATGGAGGATGCGCGGCAAAGATCGGACCGGACACGCTTTCCCGCGTACTCGGACGTCTGCCGAAGTTCAGTGATCCGGATCTGGTCGTCGGATTTGAGACGTCGGATGACGCAGCGGTATATAAGATTACGGATGATGTGGCGGTGATTCAGACTCTTGATTTTTTCACGCCGGTGGTGGATGATCCCTATACGTTCGGCCAGGTGGCGGCCACAAATGCATTAAGCGATGTATACGCCATGGGCGGGGAGCCTAAGATCGCGCTGAATATCGTATGTTTCCCGGGAGACCTTGATCCGGATATCTTAGGAGAGATATTAAGAGGCGGCGCGGACAAGGTAAGAGAAGCGGGGGCAGTTCTTGTGGGAGGCCATTCGATTCAGGATGACGTGCCGAAATACGGACTGTCTGTGGCCGGACTTGTGCATCCGGATCATGTGTATAAAAACTTCGGATGCAGGAAAGGCGATGTGCTGATCCTTACAAAACAGCTTGGCAGCGGAATCATCAATACAGCGGTAAAAGCACAGATGGCATCGCCGGAGTCAGAGCAGGAAGTGATCCGTGTTATGACAACATTGAACAAAAAAGCGAAGGAAACGGCAGCTGAATTTACTGTACATGCCTGTACGGACGTGACCGGTTTCGGACTGCTGGGCCACTGCGCAGAGATGGCGGACGCAAGCAGGGCAGTGATCGAACTTGGAGTAGAAGGCATTGCTTTTATGCACGGAGCAAAAGAGTATGCCGAGATGGGGCTGATCCCGGGCGGCGCATACAGGAATCAGGAGCATGTCAGCCATCTTCTTGACGCCGGCGGTATGGAAGAGGTATATGTAGATCTGCTCAGCGATCCGCAGACTTCAGGCGGCTTGCTGTTTGCCGTGCCGGAAGACGAAGCGCAGGATATGCTTCAGGCATTTGAACAGGCTGATCTTGGAACAAAAGTCTCGTTGGTCGGAAGAGTGCTTGAGAGCGGTGTGGACAAGCCGTGCATACGTCTGTGTGATAAGGTGGAAATGCGATGAATCTGAAACAGCTGGAAGCTTTTGCGCGGGTGGCGGAGACAAAGAGTTTTTCCGCAGCCGCAAAGATGCTTTTTCTCACGCAGCCGACAGTCAGCGCACATATTGCGTCACTTGAGCGGGAACTCAATACCTGTCTGCTGATCCGGAATACGAAAGGCGTCGCATTATCAGAGTCAGGAAAAGAGCTGTATGCCTATGCAGAACAGATGCTGGAACTGGAACAGAAGATACGGGAGCGGTTCGGTCTTACGGGCAGACAGCCCGGCAGTGTGCTAAGAATCGCTGCTTCGACAATTCCTTCTCTGTATCTTCTGCCTGATATCATGGCACGGTTCCGAAAGGAATATCCGGAGGAACAGCTGAAACTTTTTGAGACGGACAGCAGCGGTGTAGTAGAGATGATACTGTCACACAAGGCGGATGTGGGGTTCACTGGTACTGTGCTTGAGAAGGGCAGCTGTACTTATATCCCGTTCTATCAGGATGAACTTGTCGTTCTTACCCCCTCATCGGAAAGATACAGGGCAAGAAAAAATGATGACATCGTATCGTGGATCCTGGAGGAGCCGGTTATACTCAGAGAAGAAGGCTCAGGTACACGTAAAGAGGCGCTGCGGCTTCTGGCTCAGACGGGAGTCGATATTTCTAAACTGAATGTGGCGGCGATGATGGAGAATCAGGAGACGATCAAGCGTTCGGTCGGCAGCGGCATGGGTATATCCATTCTTTCAAAGCTGGCCGCAAAAGAAGAAATAGACAGCGGAAAACTTCTTGCGTTTCCCCTTGGTGAGACGGGCGGAAAGCGAAATATCAACGTTGTCTATGACGCGGGGTATCCGAGCCTTCCCGCAGCAGATAAATTCATAAAAACAGTAAAGCAGATGTATCTGTAAAGGTGCATTTTGACCGGTTGATCAGGAATATATTTTGACGGTTTACCGCTTATAGATATTGTCTATAAGCGGTGCTTTTTTATTTTCGTTTTCGATTAGACGTAATTGAGAAAGAACCCTATACTTAAAGTATGCATCGTGCAAAAAAGGAGTTGAAGATTTATGATCTACATGGATAATGCGGCTACTACATTACGTAAGCCGGACGCTGTCAAACAAGCTGTCCTCGCCGCATTTGATACGATGGGAAATGCCGGGAGAGGGGCTTCAGAGCCGGCTCTGGATGCTTCGAGGGTAATCTATGCCACAAGGGAAAAGCTGGCACATTTTTTTAATGCTGAATCAGCATTCAGGATCGTATTTACCGCGAACTCGACAGAAAGTCTCAATATTGCCATAAAAGGCCTGTTCTGTCCCGGAGATCATGTGATCACGACTGTGCTCGAACATAATTCTGTTTTAAGACCTCTGTATGAATGCAGGGAGCACGGAGTAGAGCTTTCAATTCTTGGATGCGATGAAAAGGGAAATATCTCATATGACGAGATGGAACGCGCGATTAAAGGTAATACAAGAGCGGTTGTATGTACGCACGCGTCGAATCTGACAGGCAATATGATCGATCTGGACAGAGTGGGAGAGATTACGAAGAAGCACGGGCTGCTTTTCGTCGTAGACGCGTCCCAGACTGCAGGCGTATGGCCCATCGATGTCCGGAAAACAGGAATCGATGTACTTTGTTTCACCGGACACAAAGGTCTGCTCGGACCGCAGGGGACCGGCGGGATGTATGTAAGGACAGATGTCGGGATCCGTCCCCTTCTCTCAGGAGGAAGCGGAATCGACACCTACAATCCGCATCATCCGTCCCAGATGCCGACAGCCCTGGAAGCCGGGACTCTGAACGGACACGGGATCGCAGGGCTTGGGGCAGCAGTCTCGTATCTGGAAGAGACCGGACTGGATGTGATCCGGGAGAAAGAACAGTCTTTGATGTGGCGTTTTTATGAAGGCATTTCCCGTATACCCGGTATTAAAGTGTATGGTGATTTCAGCACACGGAAACGTGCGGCTATCGTATCTTTTAATATCGGTGACTATGACTCTTCTGAAGTCAGTGACGAGCTGAACATGGAGTACGGGATCGTGACGCGGCCGGGAGCCCACTGTGCCCCGCTGATGCACAGAGCGCTGGGAACCGTGGAACAGGGAGCCGTCAGGTTCAGTTTTTCCCACTACAATACAGAAGAAGAGGTAAATACCGCCATCCGGGTGGTGGAAGAACTGGCACGGGAATGAAGATGCGTGCCGAAAGAAAAAAGGCATGGGAATGAGAGTCTGTGCCGTAGATAGCAGGAGGGAAAAGAAACATGAATTTATCTGATTCAAAGAAGAAACTTGCGCTGGCGGGCGTTGTCTGCGGACTTGTGGCGGCGTGTCTGGCGTATTTCGGAAATCCGGCAAACATGGCGTTCTGTATCGCATGTTTTATCCGTGACACGGCGGGAGCCCTAGGGCTTCATTCTACAGAGACCGTGCAGTATGCAAGACCGGAGATCATCGGTCTTGTGCTGGGCTCATTTATTATTTCTGTAGCGACAAAAGAGTACCGCTCCACAGCGGGATCATCACCTATGGTACGCTTCGTTCTCGGTATGATTCTTGCCATCGGCTCCCTTGTATTTCTGGGATGTCCGCTTCGCATGATCATCCGTATGTCTGCAGGAGACCTGAATGCATGGGTTGCGCTGGTCGGATTCATCCTCGGAGTGGGGACAGGAGTCATCGCTCTTAAGAAAGGATTCAGCCTTGGCCGTGCGCATCTGACAAACCGCATGAGCGGCGGCGTACTGCCGGTACTGATGCTGGGCATCCTTGTACTTGCTCTTGCAACAACACTGTTAAAGAGCAGCCAGAGCGGACCGGGAAGCATGCACGCACCGATCATTCTTTCTCTGATCGGAGGACTGGTCTTCGGAGTGTTCGCACAGAAATCCAGGATGTGCTTTGCGGGAAGTATCCGTGACGTGATCCTAATGAGAAACTTTGATCTGCTGACAATCATCGGAAGTTTTTTCATTGTCATGCTGATCTATAATATAGCTACAGGCAATTTTACTCTGGCATTCGATACTCCGGGTGTGATCGCTCACTCTGAACACCTCTGGAATATCCTTGGTATGTATGCGGTAGGATTTGCCGCGGTGCTTGCAGGCGGCTGCCCGCTGCGTCAGCTCATCCTTGCAGGTCAGGGATCGTCGGATTCTGCCATGACAGTGATCGGCATGTTTATCGGAGCGGCGCTGGCCCACAATCTGGGACTTGCGGCAAGCGCAACAGCTCTCAATGCAGAGACACAGGAGGTCGTAGCGGGAAGCGTGCCGCTCAATGGAAAAGTGGCGGTCATCATCTGCATTGTGGTATGTTTTGCGATCGGATTTTTTAATAAAAGAAGTGAAAATAAATAAACCGGAAGTAAGCAGTAAAGAGAAAGAAGGAATAAAAATGAAAGAAGTAGATGCAAGAGGACTTTCCTGTCCGGAGCCGATGATGCTCACAGAAGAAGCTGTCAAAAGTGAAAAAGGAGCCATAAGAATTCTTGTGACAGAACCCCATCAGAGGATGAATGTGGAGAAATGTGCGAGAGATCACGGAAGAGAGTATACATCGACAGAGATTGAAGGCGGATTTGCAGTAGTAATCGAACCGCAGAAGTAAAGTATATGAGAAAGAAAGAATTAAAACTTGTAGTAACATTTCATACGACAGCGGATGCAATGGCCATGGAGAAAGCCTGCCGGGAACTGGATGTTCCGGGCAGGCTGATCCCTGTGCCGAGAGAGATATCCGCAGGGTGCGGGCTTGCATGGTGCGCGCCTCTTACAGAGAGAGAACGCCTCACCGGAGTGATGGCGGAACATGGAATCGAGCAGGAGGACCTGCATGAGTGCATGCTTTAAGGTGTGAACTGTTCCGACCATCTCTTTATCACATTTACAACACAGAACTTTCACATAATGTTGTTACCCTTTTAGACGTGTTTAAAAATATGTTCAGGAGGGTAAAGCTTTGATAGAAGTGAGGAATCTGGTAAAAAAATACGGGACTCATTTAGCCGTAGACCATCTGGATTTTAAGATTGAATCCGGACGGATCTATGGCTTTTTAGGTCCTAACGGCGCCGGCAAATCGACGACCATGAACATTATGACAGGGTATCTCGGCGCGACAGAGGGCGAGGTGCTTATCGACGGACATGATATCCTGAAAGAACCTGAGGAGGCAAAGAAGCATATCGGCTATCTGCCGGAACAGCCGCCTCTTTATGTCGACATGAGTGTCAGGGAATATCTCGAATTTGCCGCGGAATTAAAGGGTATTCCGAAAGCGAAAAGAGAAGAAGAGATCACGGAGATAGAAAAAATGGTCCGGATCAAAGATGTGGAGCACAGGCTGATCAAAAATCTGTCCAAGGGATATCGGCAGAGAGTGGGGCTTGCCCAGGCGGTTCTCGGATTTCCGGAAATCATTATTCTGGATGAACCCAGTGTGGGCCTGGATCCCAAGCAGATCATCGAGATCCGTGAACTGATCCGGAAACTGGCGAAAAAGCATACGGTTATTTTGAGTTCCCATATTCTTGCGGAGGTAAGGGAGGTCTGTGATTACATACTGATCATATCAAAAGGAAAACTGGTGGCAAGTGATACTCCGGAGAACCTTGAAAAAATGTTTGGCGAGCATAACTCTGTAGAAATCGAGACAGACGCGTCACCATCCGAAATAAGACTGATCCTGAAAAATGTGCCGGGAATCGAAATGATCGAGACGCAGGAAAAGGGCGACGGTGTGACATGGGCGAAGATCACGGAGAAGAAAGGAGAAGATATAAGAGAGCAGATATTTATGGCGTTCTCCTTTGCAAAGACTCCGCTTCTTACTTTGAAAGAAACAGGAATGACGCTGGAAGATGTATTTATGGAACTGACTCAGAGCGATACCGTTCCGTATGTGTTTACTGATAAGACAAAATGGGAGGAGGTCGGAACAGATGCTGGCGATTTATAAAAGAGAACTGAGAGCATATTTCCAGTCCATGGTAGGATGTGTGTTCGTAGCGTTTCTTATAGCATTTACAGGAATCTATTTTATGGCGTACAACCTGATGTCGGGATATCCGTATTTTTCGTATACACTGTCAGGTTCGCTTATTGTGTTTATTGTCGGAATACCGCTGATCACTATGCGGAGCTTTTCGGAAGAGAGGAAAAATAAAACAGACCAGCTGCTGCTTACGGCTCCGGTCAGTCTGGGAAAAGTCGTTATGGGGAAATATCTTGCCATGGTAACGGTGATCGCTGTTCCGAATGTGATTTTCTGTATTTTCCCGCTGATCATAAAATCTCAGGGAACCGCGTATCTTACGGTGGATTATATCTCAATCGGAGTATTTTTCCTGTTGGGATGTGTCTATGCGGCTATCGGTATGTTTCTGTCATCGCTTACTGAGAGTCAGATCATTGCATTTATCAGTACTTTCGGAATCCTGCTTGTTCTTTATCTGTGGGACGGCATTCTCTCTATGCTGCCCAGTTCTGCCGTCAGTGGTCTTGTGGGGATTCTGATCGTTTTGACGATCGTGGCGTTCTATGTATGGCATATGACGGGGAATGCGGTATTATCCTGCGGGATCGAAGTGGTCGGAGCAGCTGCGGCAGTTATCGTATTTGCTGTAAAGCAGGAACTCTATGAAAATCTGTTAACCAGTCTGCTGGGAAGGCTGGCCCTTGCAAATGTGTTCACGGATATCACGGAAAACAGTATTGTGGACGTGACCGGGATTGCACTGTATCTGTCGATCATAGCAGTATTTGTATTTCTGACAATACAGTCGATCCAGAAAAGACGCTGGAGTTAGGAGGGCCGTATCATGAATAAAATAAAATCATTAAAAAATATATTTCGTACGTCAGGTACAAGACACGGAGCGTACAGTGTGGGACTGACTGTTCTGGTAATTGCCGTGGTGATCGTTTTTAATCTGATTGTAGGACAGATCCCGGAGGCTTATCGTAATCTCGATGTGAGCAGTACAAAGATTTACGACATTTCAGATACGACGACAGAACTTCTGGACAGTCTCGACAGTGATGTGGATATGACAGTGCTGGCGGTAAAAGACAGCACAGATGAAAGGATCACCACATTCCTCAGCCGGTATGCGGCTCTGTCAGACAAGATTCATATGGAATGGATCGATCCGGTGCTCCATCCGTCTGCTCTGACAGATTATGATACTACGGAGAATACGATAGTTGTATCATGTGAAGATACCGGGAAGACGACTACGGTTTCCTTTGACGATATTCTCGTATTAGATGAGTATTCTTACTATTATTATGGAACCGAATCTTATACGGAATTTGACGGTGAAGGACAGCTTACAGGCGCGGTGAACTATGTCACTAATGATACGGACCATACAATCTATCAGACAACAGGACATGGGGAAAGTTCGCTTTCCACAACAATTACAGATCTGATGGAAAAGAACAGCTATACGCTTTCTGAAGTCAACCTTCTGATGACGACTTCTGTTCCGGATGACTGTGATCTGCTTCTGATGGATGCTCCGACGACCGATCTCTCAGCAGACGAGTCGGAAATGCTGCGCAGCTATCTGGCAGACGGGGGCAAGGTTATGATTTTGTTCGGAGATACCAGTTTTGCAGAACTTCCTAATCTTTCAGAGGTTCTGAGTGAGTACGGTATGGAGGCAGCAGACGGATATATTGCGGATCCGACAAGATGTTATCAGGGCAATTATTACTATATCTTTCCGGAACTTTCTGTATCCGGTGATATGGCAGACGGCATTTCCTCGGAAATGGTGCTGCTTACCAATGCGCACGGTATGAACCTTGTTGATCCGGCACGGGATACGATTTCCACAACTTCGTTTATGTCATCGTCCGATCAGTCTTATGCGGTGACTGAAGAAACGCAGGAGCAGGGAAGTTATACTCTGGGCGCGGTTGCAACCGAGAAAATCGAGAACTCAGATGAAGATACGGAAGATACGGACGGCGGTGATGATGAAGCCGCAGACAGTGACAGCGCAGAAACGGAAGAGAGCAGACTTACAGTAATTTCAGCGGGCAGCCTGATCGACCAGTCGATCACAGACGCGTTTCCCCAGCTTGAAAATACAAAGCTCTTTATGAATGCCGTGACAGCTAATTTCGAGGGAGTGCAGAATCTTTCTATTGAGGCAAAGAGCCTTGGCACAGAATATAATACAATGCAGCATGTAGGGCTGCTCAGCTTCCTTGTAATATTTGGAATTCCGGCGGTAATCCTGATCGGAGGATTTGTAGTATGGTTCAGGAGGAGAAGAGCATGAGAAAGAATAAAGGCGCCGTGATCCTTCTGGTTATCCTTGTTCTGCTGGTGGCAGTGTATTTCGGCCTGAGAACATGGAATGCGAGACAGGAGAAAAAAGAAGAAGCAGCTGCAGTTAATGTAACAGATACTCCTGCTGATGAAGTTGTGTCACTGAAGTTTGATGTAGGCAACGGTGATCTTGAGTTTAATAAAGAAGGTGATCAGTGGTATTATACACCGGACAAAGATTTTCCGCTGAAGCAGAGTTATCCGGAAGATATGGCCGAGGCTGTAGGAAATATTACGGCGGACCGGGAACTGAAGGACGGAGATTCCATTGAAGACTACGGGCTGGATGACCCGGTATATACGATAGAATATACGGATGCAGATGGTAATGGGACGAAGATACTTTTCGGAAATATGACCGGCGATGATTATTATGTTATGCAAAGCGGGGGCGATATAGTATATACTGTGAGCAGCAGTGTGATCGATCCGTTGAATCATACGCTTGATGATATGGCACAGCTGGATGATTACCCGAGTATCGGAAGCGGAAATCTTGTAAAAGAAGTTATTACTCAGAACGGCGAGACGACGACCTATGACAGTGAGGACGAAAATCAGACGGAAGACATTGCGGTCGTGGCGGGAGGTCTGGGCGCAGTGACACTTTCCGAAGCCGCGGATTATTCTGTGGAGGATAACGATCTGCCTGTGTACGGTCTGGATGAAGACTCGCGGATTACGGTAGAGGCTACATATACACAGGATGACGAAGAACAGCTGCTCACACTCTATATCGGCAATGAAGACGGGAGCGGCAACCGGTATGTGATGATAAATGACTCCCGGATCGTGTATCTGATCTCGGATGAAATATGTGATAACATTTTGAATGTCTGACATTTCAGCCAGTGTCGCCCGCGAAGCTGTACAGATATATAATATTTAAGAATTTATAGGATTTTAATTGACTTTGACAGATAAACGGTAGAAAATATATTTCGTACTTGATTTTGCAGTCATACGGATGCGGAGCCTGTTCATACCGGAACGGGCTCTGACGCCTATTTAATTCAAAAAGGACGGGTGAAAATGAAAGAAAAATTTATACGTTTTATGCAGGGGAGATATGGGATTGACCAGTTCTCAAAATTTCTTCTTGCAGTAGGGCTGGTTATTGTACTTGTATCTGCGCTTTTGGGGAACAGGCCGATTGCTCTGATACTTTATCTGATCGGATGGGCTTTTGTGATCTACTGCTATTTCCGGGTGTTTTCCAGGAATGTGAGCAAACGGTATTCGGAGAATCAGGCTTTCCTGACAAAGACATACGGTATCAGAAATTTCTTCCGGAAACAGAAAAATATATGGCAGCAGAGAAAAGTTTATCATATCTATACCTGCCCGTCATGCAAACAGAAGATCCGCATACCGAAGGGCAAGGGAAAGATTGAAGTAAGATGTCCCAAATGCGGCACTACGTTTATTAAGAAAAGCTGATTTCGTAAAAATGATACATGCATTGAAGGGAGAAAAGAAATGTCAGATCCATACAGCATATTAGGTGTGGACAGAAATGCATCGGATGAGGAAATCAAAAAAGCATATCGCAGACTGAGCCGAAAGTATCATCCGGATGCAAATATCAATAATCCTCATAAGGAAGAGACCGAGGCTAAGTTCAAGGAAGTCCAGCAGGCATATCAGCAGATTATGGACGAACGCGAACGGGGATACTCTTCAGGAGGATATGGACAGAACGGTTCCGGAAGCGGTTACAACGGTAATCCATACGGCGGGAGTTCATATGATGATTACGGTCCGTTCGGCGGGTTTGGAAACTTTGGCGGATATGGTCCGTTCGGAGGATTTGGTGATGGGGACCCGTTCGGTAACTCCGGGGCATATGGCAGGGGAAGACAGCAGGGCGGCAGCCAGTCGGAAGAGGAGATTCATCTGCGTGCTGCTGCAAATTATATACGCAGCGGACACTACAGAGAGGCACTTAACGTGCTCGACGGGATAAAAGACAGGAGTGCGCCCTGGTATTTCTACAGCGCGTCCGCTAATTCCGGACTGGGAAATAATGTGACAGCCCTGGAACAGGCAAAGGAAGCTGTCAGGCTCGAACCGGACAACACACAGTATCAGATGCTGCTTCAGCGTCTGCAGAATGGTGAATCCTGGTATGAGCAGCGCCAGAGTACATATGGCTATCCGGGCTCGTTTGATACGAGCTGCTGCGCAAAACTCTGTATAGCGAATCTGCTGTGCAACCTCTGCTGCGGAGGCAGCGGATTGTGCTGCGGCGGATACGGCGGCGGGTACTATATGTAAAATGAAATTTCGATTTTTCGGACTGAATGCCAATAGGATAAGGTCCGAAAACAGACGGAGAGGAGGCAATGAAATACTTTTTAAGATAACCGACATGTGCTTCAGGCTCCGCTCCATAATCTGAGAAAAATTAAAGGGTCTGAAATCTGATTAGATGCGAAGCCGCAAAATGGATAACTCGCCTTTGGCTCGAACAATCCATTTTGCGGCTTAACATCAGATTCCAGTCCCTTAACTTTTTCTGACAGATTATTTCGAAGTCGCCTTCCTCAGATACCAGTCATCTCTTTAAAGTCTTTTGATGCCTCGTCCCCATCTGTTTTCTGCTTTATCGGATACGGCAGCCAGTCCGACAAAACTGAAAGTCAAAGAAAACGAAGGAAAGGGGAACCAATCAAGAAGAATTTATATAAGATTCTGAAGCTTATATGTCAGTGAGAGAACCGTTTCCGGTTATGGAGATTTCTGGTTCCGCTTGTTCGTCTTATATCTGCAGAGAACATCCCGTGTCAAGCCCTTGCCTGTAAACAGGTGCTTCGCAGGCTTGACATGGGATGTTCCTGCAGATGAATATTATTCAAGCGGACCAGAAATTAATGCGGTTCGAATTCGGACCGAAAGATCAACAAATCCTATATCGGCTGAGATAATGGGATCATAGTCGATGAAGTCGCTTTTCCTACCCGTTTGCATGAGAATTTTCGGAATGGGAAAGAAAGCAGCCGGGAGGCAGG
>CAMLYF010000037.1:0-26499 GCA_946491795.1 uncultured Lachnoclostridium sp.
CCGCGCTTTGCGCTTCATCTCGCTGTAGGGCGTCCGCCCTATGCATGCGCAGGTCACCTCCCTTCCGTCCGATCAGACCTCAGCTCGATTCCGCGCTTTGCGCTTCATCTCGCTGTAGGGCGTCCGCCCTATGCATGCGCAGGTCGCCTTCCTTCCGTCCGATCAGACCTCAGCTCGATTCCGCGCTTTGCGCTTCATCTTGCTGTAGGGCGTCCGCCCTATGCATGATAAAAAGGGTGCAGCCTCCTGTAAGCTTTGCTTACAAGGCTGCACCCTTTCCATCATGCGCAGGTCTGATCTGTTGATTCAAACTGGCTATTATATAAATCAGCGTAGAAGCCGTTTTTGGCGAGCAGGGCTTCGTGGGTTCCCTGTTCGACGATGTCGCCGTCTTTCATGACGAGGATCAGGTCAGCGTCGCGGATCGTTGAGAGCCGGTGAGCGATGATAAAGCTTGTTCTGCCTTTCATCAGGCTGTCCATGGCTTTCTGGATCAGTACTTCTGTCCTTGTATCGACGGAGCTGGTGGCCTCGTCGAGGATCAGGATCTTCGGATCGGCCAGAATCGCTCTTGCGATCGTGAGAAGCTGTTTCTGTCCCTGAGAGACATTGCTTGCCTCTTCATTGAGTTCCATATTATAACCGCCCGGCAGGGTCTGCACAAAACGGTGTACATGTGCTGCCTTTGCCGCCTGAATTACTTCCTTATCTGTGGCATCAAGTCTTCCGTAACGCAGGTTCTCCATGATCGTTCCATGGAAAAGCCACGTGTCCTGAAGCACCATGCCGAACATCTTTCTCAGGTCGTTCCGGTTAAAGTCTCTGATATCGTGTCCGTCGATCTTAATCGCACCGCTGTTTACATCATAGAAACGCATGAGCAGTTTGATCATTGTCGTCTTGCCGGCACCTGTCGGACCTACGATAGCGATCTTCTGTCCTTCTTCTACTTTTGCAGAGAAGTCATTGATAATGATCTTATCCGGATTGTAACCAAAGTGTACATGATCGAATTCCACCCTTCCTTTTAATCCTTCTGTGGAAACCGGATTCTCTACGGTCTGCACTTCCTCGTCTTCCTCAAGGAACTCGAAGACTCTCTCCGATGCTGCCGCGGTGAGCTGCAGCATATTGGTAACCTGTGCCACCTGCTGGATCGGCTGGGTAAAGTTTCTCACATACTGGATGAACGACTGGATATCACCCACTTCGATCACATTACGGATCGCAAGGAATCCTCCGAGGATCGCCACACCTACATAACCGAGGTTTCCGATGAACTGCATCACAGGCATCATCATTCCGGAGAAGAACTGCGATTTCCATGCGGAATCATAGAGTTTTCCGTTTGTCTCGTTGAACGTTTTTATCACGTCTTCTTCCTTATTAAATGCTTTGATGATGTTGTGGCCGCTGTAGATCTCTTCAACCTGTCCGTTTACATTTCCCAGATATGCCTGCTGCCCGCGGAAATATTTCTGGGAATGCTTCATCACAAACGAAATCAGGATCACGGAAACCGGAAGAATCAGGATCGCGATCAGTGTCATAAGCGGGCTGATGGAGAGCATCATGATCAGCACACCGATCAATGTAGTAACGGATGTGATCATCTGTGTTGCACTCTGGTTTAAGCTCTGCCCGAGTGTATCCACATCGTTCGTCACACGGGAGAGAACCTCTCCTACCGGTTTCGTATCAAAGTAGTTCATGGGCATACGGTTGATCTTCTCTGAGATCTCTTTCCTGAGCCGGTAAGTCGTTTTCTGTGATACTCCGGTCATGATGATTCCCTGTATAAATGTACAGAGAGCGCTGATCAGGTACAATCCCAGCGTGAGCAGAAGAATCTGTCCTACCTTACCGAAGTCAATCCCGCTTCCGCCAGACACTTTGCTCACAAGGCCGTTAAAAATCTCCGTAGTTGCTTTTCCGAGAATCTTAGGGCCGGCTATATTAAAGATAGTCCCGCAGATTGCAAATACCGCCACAAACAACATATGGAATTTAAATGCGCTCATATAGCGGATCAGTTTTTTGATCGTTCCTTTAAAATCTTTTGCTTTCTCTCCTGCCGCATTACGGCCGTGCATTCTAGGCATGAACCGGCACCTCCTTTCCATTGTCCGCAGTCCGCTGACCACTGTTGTTCTCCAAAGACTGACTGCCCTTACCCTTCTGTTCCGCTTTCAGCTCGGACTCGGAGAGCTGTGATGCAGCGATCTGCTGATATACTTCGCAGGTCTTCAGAAGTTCCTCATGGGTTCCTATGCCCGCGATCTTACCGTCATCGAGCACAATGATCTGCTCTGCATTGAGGATCGTGCTGATCCTCTGTGCCACGATCAGCACTGTGCTGTTCTTCGTTCTCTTCTTCAGAGCTTTTCTCAGAGTAACATCCGTCTTAAAGTCCAGTGCAGAGAAACTGTCGTCGAAGATAAATACTTCCGGATGCTTTGCAATTGCACGGGCAATAGAAAGTCTCTGCTTCTGTCCGCCCGAGACGTTGGAACCGCCCTGTGCGATCGGGCTCTTATATCCATCCGGCTTCTGATCAATAAACTCTGTAGCCTGCGCGATCTCCGCCGCCTCGATCATCTCCTGCTCGCCTCCGTCCGGATTGCCGAACATAATATTGGAAGCAATGTCTCCCGAGAAAAGCACGCCTTTCTGCGGAACATATCCGAGTTTCTCTCTCAGCTCGTGCTGAGACACATTGCGGATATCCACTCCGTCAAGCGTGATGCTTCCTTCCGTCACATCATAGAAACGGGGAATCAGGTTGATAAGGGTAGATTTACCGCTTCCGGTACTTCCGATAATAGCTGTCGTCTCTCCCGGGCGCGCCGTAAATGAAATATCGTGGATCACGTTCTCATCTGCGCCGGGATAGCGGAAGGATACGTGGTCAAATTTGAGCAGTCCTTTCTCATTATCGGAGAATTTCTCCGGCTGCTCCGGATCAAGGATTACCGTCTGGCTGTCAAGCACTTCCTGTACACGGTCTGCAGCAACCGCCGCCCTCGGCAGCATAATGGAGAGCATACAGAGCATCAGGAATCCCATGATGATCTGCATTGTATACTGAATGAACGCCATCATATCTCCGACCTGCATTTCACCGTTATCGATCCCGTGAGCGCCGTTCCACATAATAAGCACCGAGATACCATTCATAACAAGCATCATGACCGGCATCATAAATGTCATGGCACGGTTTACAAACAGGTTCGTTCTCGTCAGGTCACGGTTTGCCTTGTCGAAACGCTCTTCCTCATATTTCTGTGTGCTGAATGCACGGATGACCGACAGACCGGTCAGGATCTCTCTCATTACCAGATTGACCTTGTCTACCAGGCTCTGCATGATCCTGAACTTCGGCATGGCAACAAGGAACAGTACAAGGATTACCAGACCGATCAGAACAACAGCCAGACCGATGATCCACGACATGGATACATTCGTCTGGAATACCTGAATGATACCGCCGATGGCAAGGATCGGAGCATAAAGCACGATCCGGAGCAGCATAACGATAATAAGCTGGATCTGCTGAATATCATTTGTACTTCTCGTGATAAGCGACGCCGTTGAGAAATGGTCAAACTCATTGTTTGAGAATCCTACGACCTTGTGGAACACTCTGCCTCTCAGGTCGCGTCCCGTCGCGGCACCCACGCGTGACGCCATAAATCCTACCAGAATACTTGCCGCCATTCCAAGAAATGCCAGACAGGCCATCTTTCCCCCCGTAGTCAGAAGATAGTGGATCTGTATGTCATCCATATCCATTCCGAGATTTTCATAGACTGTACCGACATAGCTTACTGCAGCCTGATCAAGAATTGTGTCCGGCATATCTCCCATCTGCTCTTCCATGGCGTCCATCATTGATTCTCTCTGATCCGCCGGCATCATCTGCAGGATGTCGAACACAGTCATGTCATCTGTCACGGTTCCGGCCGGGAGAGACGCTTTCAGCTGCTCTTCGATCTGGGCGGTCATATCGCTTCCGGACTCAAATCCTGCGGTCATCATCATCGGATATGCCAGAATATCTTCCAGACTGCTGATATCTTCATCTGAAATATTATCCTTCAAAACATAAGCTTCTACATCGTAAGTACTGTCGTCCTCTTCATATGCGTCAAGTACTGTATCCTGATCCCCGGACGGTACGAACAGCAGCAGACGGTTCATTTCATCCACCGATATCGCCTCAGGTATCTGATCCTCTACTCCGCCCTGCTGGATACCTACATTGACGATATCCGAGGTGTAAGCCGGAAGGGAAAGGTCACAGTACGCCTGTATGAACAGCACGATAATGATAGCGATCAGAGTCTTCCAGTGCTCTGCCGCGTATTTAAATAAGTTCTTCATTGTCTGTCTTTCCTTTCATTACATTTTGCCTTGAACTATTTATTTCTCATTCAGGTTATCCCTGATCTGAAAAAGCAGACGCTTAAAGAGCATGATTTCCTCTCTGGTCATTCCCCGGAACATCAGCTCTTCCATCTGTTCTGCAACAGCATAAACCCCTTTGATACAGGATTCTCCTTTTTCCGTCAGGGTCAGCCGCATTATCCGCTGATCCGCCGGATCAGGATGCCGCGTCAGATATCCCTCTTTTTCCATCTTCTGTATAGAAGAAGTAATAGACGGCGGCGTCACATTCAGTCGGGCGGCCAGTTCTTTCTGCGACATGGAATCGCTGTGATGAAGGGTAAACAGAATTCCCGCCTGGCTTTTATTCAGATCGAATTCCCGGTACATGTCTTTTGCACGGTTCATCATCTTGTGCATCAGCATGCCCATCAGGCCGAATGCCGGCATATCTTTTTCCTCACACTGCATGCCATACTCCTTTCCGTATTTGTAATTAGTTAGTTAACTAAACGGTATTTTAGTACTATTAGATAAAACGGTCAAGATAATTTATATGATTTCACAGTTTTTTTATACTTTATTCACAATATTTTACATTGATACTGTTCGACTTCCTTTTTAAATCGGATAGGGGAAGATTCCTCCCCCTATCCGATCACCGCGATACCTCGCTCATCTCACGGCATTGCCGCTCGATGACCGTTGCCCGTCGGATGCCCGCTCGTGCAAGCACGGCGGTCGCCCTCCGGGCGTATCGCGCAAAATACCCGGCGTCCTGTTCCGACGCCGGGATATTTCATTTCTTTCTCTTTTTACAATTTCCGGTATGCATGTCATTGTGTCTGCGCGCATCCGGAAGCCGGTCTTCGTGTCTGCCTGGCAGAGACAAAGGCTCCCGCCGAACAGAGAATCATCGCGACAGATAAACCGGCCAGCAGATAAAAGGCATGACTGCTTCCTTCTCTGGTGGCTGACGCCATTTCAGACGACGCTGCCTGCGCGGACGCGACGATGGTCGATACGACAGACGTTCCCACTGCCCCGGCCAGCTGCTGAAGTGTATTGATCACTGCGTTTCCGTCCGGATTTTTCTCCGGGGCAAGATGGCTCAGCCCGTTGGTCATGCTGTTTCCCACTGAAAATCCCTGTCCCAGAGCAAAAAACAGATAAAATATGATCGCCGGGACTGTAGTAAGACTTCCTGCGAAAATACTGAAACAGAACAGAGCTCCTATAATGCAGACATTGCCGAACAGAATCGGCCGCGGAGCACCAAACCGGTCCAGGAACCGGCCGCTCACCGGTGAGAGCACCGCACCTGCAAGGCATCCCGGGAGCAGCAGACATCCTGCTAAAAACGCGTCCTGTCCCGATACAAGCTGCGCATAATTGGGAATCAGGAATCCCAGTCCGAGACAGATAAACTGGATCAGTACAAGCACGAGCACGCTGAACGTAAACGGCCGGCACTGAAATACTGTAAGATCAATAAGCGGGCTCTCTGATTTCAGGCTGCGCCGGCAGAATATTATAACGGACAGGATACTTATCAGGAAAAGCCCGAGGACAGGAACACTTGCCCATCCCGATTTTGAGGCAGTACTTGTCGCAAAGATAAAACAGGCAAATCCTGCTGCAAGGAACAGATAATCCACGATCTGAAAAGACGTCCTCTGTGTCTCGGTTACCTGTCTGATGGAAAAGATTCCGAATAAAAATGACAGGACCAGAAGAGGAAGCAGAGCGATAAAAATCATCCGCCATCCGAAATTATTCACGATCAGTCCTCCAAGGGACGGCCCCACCGCCGGAGCCATCGCCGTAATCAGCGAAGCGATTCCCATCATAAGCCCCAGGCGCTCTTCCGGCACCTGTTCCAGAACAATGTTAAACATAAGCGGCAACGCAATTCCTGTTCCGATCCCCTGTATCAGTCTTCCGATCAGAAGCAGGGAAAATACCGGCGCCGCTGCCGCCATCACAGTTCCGATTATAAAGAGACAGATCGCAGTGACAAAAAGTGATTTTGTCGTAAAACGTTTCTTCAGGTACGAAGATGCCGGAATAATACATGCGAGAACGAGCAGATATCCGGTTGTGATCCACTGCACTGTCGAAGTGCCTATATTAAACTCCTTCATCAATGTAGGGAAAGTTACATTCATAGCTGTCTCCACCACCACTCCGGAAAATGACATGATTCCCGCAGCGACAATGGAAAGAATCAGTTTTGCATCAATCTTTTTTTCTATTGTATTCATTCTGAAATTTCCTCCATCCTGCTTGTACGCATAATCTTGTATACACGGCTGATCGTACGTGCTGCCGTCTCCAGATCTTCCTGTTCAATGTCTGAAAACCTTTCCGCCAGCCTGTTCTGATATTTTTCCACATAGAACCCGTAATACTGCCGGCCGAGGTCTGTCAGGCTGATCCTGACGACTCTTCTGTCCGAGCCGTCCTGAAGTTTCATAACCGCGCCGAAGCCTTCCAGCTCTCTTATCAGTTTTGTAATACTGGGCCGGGTCACGTTCAGGTAGTCACTGATATCACTTACTTTCACCGTCTGGCCGGCCTTTTCCAGCTGCCGGATGGAATCGAGAATCTGAATATGTCTCGGAGTCATCCCTTTAGGAAGCTCCGGCATCAGTTCTGTTATGCGCTTTGCTTCATGGCAGGCACCAAGGAAATTTTTTACTGCTGTTATATCCACAATACCACCTCTTATTCGTCCGAATTTAATTACTATAAGTAATTATCTATAGTAATTATATTCAGATTCATAAGAATGTCAACAATGAAAATTTATTTATGCCAGTCCGATCAGGCCTCCTTTTTCCTCATAGCCTGTATCCCACAGATCTTTGAGCTGAAATGTATATGACTCGCCGTATGTCGCGACCGTAATCCACAATCCGTCATCCCGTTCCTCATAGCCGTAGCCCAAAAACCAGTGCCACACAAAATCTTTGTAGTACGCCTTCCTGTGTCTCAGCATGAGATAAGGCACCGGGTATCCGCTGTCAATCTGATCTCTGATAAAACATTCCGCTGTCCGGAGTTCTTCTGTTCCGGACAGTTCTTTCATCTTCAAGCCGTCCTCACCGACATCTTTCAGGTATTTTCCAAAGCCCTCCGTAAACATCCAGAGCTTATTAACTCCGTTCACTCTCGGTCTGAGATAAGGCTTCATTTTCATAGAAAAATCAATGTAGTCCTGCTTCGTCAGCGCATGAACATCGTACGGATACAAATGTGTCATGCCGCGGCGCAGCGCCAGATAGATACAGCAGTCGCAGGCTGTAGCCGCAGCACACCCGCCGATGTACATAACTACATTTTTGAACCACTCCTGATTTCCGCCGACTGTGCCTTCTATTGAAAAATAGTCTAAAATTTTCTTCATGCTTTTATTCACCTGTTTCTCTTATAATATTATATGACAGAAATTAATTTTTCTTCTGATGCCATCGGATCAATATGCCGATATAAATGACAAATGCCAGAAGCGGGATGATGAGTGCTCCTGCATTTCCCTGCCATGCATACAATCCTCCCACAATGATCAGCAGTAAGAAGCACACATTAACTATGCGGTAAATCCTGCGGACACGCCGGTATCTGTTATCCGGCATATCTGACGGGATATAATCTTCGGGATGTTTCATCTCACAATGAATGCTGATCCCGTATCTTCCGGCTCTCCGGTATGCCGTGTACTCAATCCCGTCTATCGTAAATTCCGGACTCATCCCCTCTTTCGTGACTACAAGATTCAGAGCATTTTCATCCGCATACTTACAAAGCTCCAGCGTGAACTCCTCCGGCGTGCTGCACATCGTATCGGGATGGAATCCAAAGGAGCGTTTCGTTTCTGCCAGAGACACTCTTTTATAATCCTCTGCAAATTTGCCGAAGACTGCACCCTTATTTTCTTCCTCTTCCATCTTCTGGAGACATCGATCCACATCCAATGTCTCCAGACTTGTGTCATGTATCTTCTTTATAAACTGTCTGGAAGCTTTCAGTTTTTCTGCATCTGCAGCCAGACGGCGTTCCTGTTTTTCTAAAGCCTGCTTAAAATCTGTTTTCCCTTCCAGCAGACATCTGATTTCTTCTATAGGCATCCCCAGTTTACGAAATAATCTGATCTGTTTGAGCCTCAGGATATCCTCATCCGAATATTCTCTGTAGGCGTTTCGTTTATTCCTTGTCGGATGCAGAAGTCCCTGTTTTTCATAAAACCGAATATTCTGACGGCTGACGCCAGTTACCTCTTCCGCTTCTCTGATTTCCATATATTTTCTCCGCCCTTCCGGTTATTCTTTGTCTATTATAAAGGTTATACACAGTATAAGGTCAATACATTATACTAAAATAGCTGTTTTTATTGTACATATTTTCTCCGAGCGATATAATATTAAGGTGAATGATGAAAGGAGAGAGTTACAGATGAAAGTACGAATGGCAGAAGAAAGAGACATCCCCCGGATCCACGACCTGCTCTCACAGGTAGCGCTTGTGCATCACAAAGGACGCCCTGATCTGTTTAAATACGGGCAGAGGAAATATACGGATGACCAGTTAAAGGAAATCCTGCATGATAAACAACGTCCTATCTTTGCCGCCGTAGATGAAAACGACTGTCTGCAGGGGTATGCATTCTGTATTTTCCAGCAGCATTTAAATGATAATATATTGACCGACATTAAGACTCTGTACATCGATGATCTCTGTGTGGACGAGACAAAACGCGGCATGCATATCGGTAAGACGATCTATGAAGCCGTCCTTGATTTCGCGAGAGAACAGAGGTGTTATAATGTGACACTGAATGTATGGAGCTGCAATGAGAGCGCGATGAAATTCTACGAAAAATGCGGCCTGAAGCCCCAGAAAGTAGGGATGGAAGTTATCTTGGGCGACGGCAAAACTCAGATGTAGTTCTACATGCATTCAGACAGCATCACCTCTGAATGACCGCACTCCCTATCCGTCCAGCAAGAAAATACCGAAGAAGCGGGGGCTTTCTAAATGTAGAATTATTTTCCCTGTCTCTTCGGTATTTTTATTTAATATTCTTCTGTAAGGCCGGATACGTCTTCAACTGCCGGGTTACTCTTCCGGCTGATTGTCCTTACATTGATCCCGTTCACTTCAATATGATCGTCCACCGGGATCACAAGGCACTGGCGTCCGTCTATGATCCTTGTTTCGATCAGATCCGCACGGTCAGGATTAACCTTGATTACTACATCCGGCGTCTCGATATTAAATTTCTTTGTCTCTGTGATATTGGATGCCAGAAGCGTTGCCTTTTCTCCCGCATTTTCCTCAAAATTACGGTCAAAATTTTCCATCTTTTCTGCATCCACGCCGCTCTGTTCGAAGACTTTCTTCATCTCCGTCTTGTCCAGGGCAAGCGGTTCAGGCTCTTCCTTATGCTCTTCGATCAGATCATTTAATGTCTCATGGATATTACGGACAGTCTCGTAATCTCCATCCTCGCCAAGTGTATCTTCAATAATCATCTGAAACGACTCTTTCTGATCGTCGGCAGACATCGGCATCTTGGCGCCGAGAAGCTGATCGATCAACTCCGGCTGCAGATCCGATGATTTCTTTGTGTAGTAGAGCATACTGTGAAGATCTGTACTCCGGTCATTGAATGCCGGAAACAGGAATCCTTTGTCCGGCATGTCCACGATCCAGTCTCTGATCCGGTCCTCTATTCGGTTGTCTTCTGCGTTATAGCATAGCCCTGCTTTAGACAGAGATACCGGGCAGATACTCATGAGCAGATACTCGTACACCTCGTCCGATGCGTCAAACATCTCCAGATCATCTGAAGTTTTCCCCGGGATATCATACATCGCATGGATCAGGATAATATAATAATTCTCCGCATACTCATATGTAGCGATCACTTTGTCATAGAATTCCTCCAGAAGCATATCGTCTTCCAGCTTACTGTTGCGCAATTTCAGCAGGAACTCCTGTGTTCCGCCGGGCATCTCCGCATCAATCGGGAACTCCATGTTCAGCATGTTCTTTCCTACAGTTCCTGAAAGTGTTTTCTTAAAGATATCGAAATATTTAAAAGCTTCCTCCTCAGGAAGAGAAAGGAATGCGTCTTTCGACTCCAGCTTTTTATTCTTTTCATGATCCACATAGCACCCGCAAATCCTGGTGATCGCGCAGTTAGCAGGCGTGAACTGCTTGCGGATCTCAAGTATTTCTTTCTTGTTCATCGTTATACTCCTCTCTTGAAATCTTATTTATCATACCGCAGAACACAGATTAAGTCAAAGAGAGAAACGGGAAAGCGATTGAATCTCCCGCCATTCTATGGTAACATAGCCACGCATCATATTGTCCGAATTATCTGAAACAGAACAGGTAAAATTTTTATTATCTCATGGAGAAAAATCATGACTGTATCATCCAATAAAATAAATAACAATTTGAATCCATCAGGAGAAGCAAACCCTTCTGTCTTTTCTCTCTTTCTGAAATATGTATCGGCAAACGTTCTCGGCATGATCGGTTATTCATGCTACATCCTTGCCGACACATTTTTCATTGCAAGAGGGATCGGTTCCGATGCTCTCGCAGCACTGAATCTTGTACTTCCCGCATACAGCCTGATGAACGGCACAGGCTTAATGATCGGTATGGGCGCCGCTTCAAGATATACGATCTCATCAGCAAAACCTGAGGGAACACTGCATCGCACAATCTTTACTCATGCATTGTATCTCATGGTATTCGCTGCTGTGATTTTTTCCTCGTCCGGGATACTGTTTTCAGACAAGATTGCCAGGATTCTCGGTGCGGATATCGATACAATCGGTTATGCGACCGACTACATCCGTATCCTGCTAATGTTTTCTCCTCTGTTTCTTGGAAATAATCTGCTGCTCAGTTTCGTACGCAATGACGGTGCGCCTCGTCTTTCCATGACCGGAATGATCGTCGGAAGCCTTACGAACATTGTCCTGGATTATGTTTTCATCTATCCGCTGGGAATGGGAATGACCGGCGCCGCTCTTGCGACTGCAACCGCCCCCATCATAAGCATGCTGATCATGTCCGTGCATTTTATAAAGAAAAGGAATCATTTCCGGCCTGTACGGACAAAGCCTTCGCTTATCCGCTGGAGAGATATCTGCACACTGGGAGTTTCTTCTCTGATCACAGAATTATCATCCGGCGTCGTGATCATCGTATTTAACTACCTGATCCTGGGATTAAACGGAAATACAGGCGTGGCGGCATACGGTATTCTGGCCAATATCGCTCTTGTACTTGTATCCATATACACAGGAATCGGGCAGGGCGTCCAGCCGATCGTGAGCCGGTATGCAGGGAAAAACAGGGAACGGCAGCGAAAAGATCTCCGCAGATATGCGCTGACCTGTTCCCTGATCTTCGCCCTGGTCTCCTATTTGCTGATCGCTGTGTTTGCGGTGCCACTCGCAGAGCTGTTTAACCGCGAACATGATCCTGTCCTGACCAAAATTGCGTCAAACGGAATGCGGATATATTTTATCAGCCTGTTCTTCTCAGGCATCAATATTGTGGCTGCTGCATTTTTAAGTTCCGTCGACCGGCCGAAACAGGCTTTCGTTGTTTCCATCCTCCGGGGATTCGTTCTTATTATCCCGGTTGCCTGGCTTATGTCAGTACTTTTCGGACTTACAGGCATCTGGATGGCAGTTCCGGTGACAGAAGCATGCGTCTGCATGCTGGCGCTCATTTTTCTAAAATAAGGCAGTCTCCTAAACGGAAAAGGACAGGACCAATCTTTTATGGTCCTGTCCTTAATCTCATTGTCCTGTATGCAGTATCCTGTTTGCGTTTTCGATTCGTTCTTTCGTGGGCGGCTCGATTCCTGCCAGAGGGTACTCATATCCAAGTTCTTTCCACTTATATTCTCCAAATGTATGATAGGGAAGAACTTCTACCTTTAGTACATTTTTTAATATACTAATGAAATCATATAATTTCTCAAGATATTCATCTTTGTCATTTCTCTGGGGTACAAGAACATGCCGGATCCACACCGGTTTCCCGATATCAGACAGATAACGCGCCATATCCAGGATATTCTGATTAGTACGGCCTGTCAGGATTTTATGCTGCTCGTCATCAATATGCTTGATATCGACCAGCAGGAGATCCGTGTACTTCATCAGCTCGTTAAACTTGCTGAAAAACGGCTCCTCCCTCGTAAACGGTGCACCGCTCGTATCGATCGTCGTGTTGATGCCCTTTTCCTTTGCCTTTCTGAAAAGCTCGATCATAAAATCCATCTGCATAAGAGGCTCACCGCCGCTTACCGTGATCCCGCCGCCGTCTTTCCAGTAGGATTTATAGCGCAGAGCCTGCGCAAGAAGCTCATCTGCACTCCGCTTCTCTCCCACCTGCATATTCCACGTATCCGGGTTGTGGCAGAATTGGCAGCGCATCGGACATCCCGCAACGAAAATAACAAAACGAACACCCGGTCCGTCGACTGAGCCGAAACTTTCAGTTGAATGAATATAACCGTTCATATAACTCCTTTCGGGGACGTAGTAAAATCCGGTTTGACTACGTCCCGAATTAAAAACAGACCTGTCCCTTTCTTAACTTTATCGTGTCCCCTCTGTAAAAATCACTAAAAGCATTATCCGACTACATGATTCAATCGTTTGTCTTTTGTGCAACTTTCCAATGGGGACAGGGCAATTCTGAAAAAGGGACAGGGTAAATCCTAATCGGGGACGTAGTGAAATCCAATTTTACTACGTCCCCGAATATATTACATTCTATCGTGGCATGTTCTTGCGATTACGTCAAGCTGCTGCTCTCTTGTCAGGTCAATGAACTTAACAGCATATCCTGATACACGGATCGTGAAGTTTGCATATTCTTCTTTCTCCGGATGTTCCATCGCATCGATCAGTTTCTCTGTACCGAATACATTCACGTTCAGGTGATGTGCTCCCTGATCAAAGTATCCGTCGAGAACGTGTACAAGATTGTTCTTGCGCTCGTCATCATCATGTCCCAGTGCTCCCGGACTGATAGTCTGTGTATTGGAAATTCCGTCAAGTGCCTGCTCGTACGGCAGTTTCGCAACAGAGTTGAGGGAAGCAAGAAGTCCGTTCTTCTCTGCGCCGTAAGACGGGTTTGCTCCCGGTGCCAGCGGCTCGCCTGCTTTTCTTCCGTCCGGAAGAGATCCTGTAGCCTTACCATAAACCACGTTGGATGTGATCGTAAGGATGGATGTCGTCGGCTCGGAATTTCTGTATGTGTGGCACTTCTTCAGCTTGCTCATAAATGTACGGAGCAGCCATACAGCGATCTCATCTGCGCGGTCGTCATCGTTTCCGTATCTCGGGAAATCACCTTCAATCTCAAAGTCTGTAGCAACACCGTCGTCATCACGGACCACTTTAACCTTCGCGTACTTGATTGCGCTCAGGGAGTCAACTACATGTGAGAATCCTGCGATACCTGTTGCAAATGTACGTCTTACATTTGTATCGATGAGCGCCATCTCAGCAGCCTCATAGTAGTACTTGTCATGCATGTAGTGGATCATGTTCAGTGTATCAACATACAGCTTGGACAGCCACTCCATCATCTGGTCGTATTTCTCCATGACCTCGTCATAGTCAAGGTACTCGGATGTGATCGGTCTGTAGAGCGGAGATACCTGCTGTTTTGTCTTCTCGTCAACACCGCCGTTGATCGCGTACAGAAGGCATTTTGCAAGGTTTGCACGAGCTCCGAAGAACTGGATCTCCTTACCTGTCTCTGTTGCGGATACACAGCAGCAGATAGAGTAGTCATCGCCCCATACCGGACGCATTACATCGTCGTTCTCGTACTGGATGGAACTTGTCTTAACAGAAATATAAGCCGCATATTTCTTGAAGTTCTCCGGCAGGTGTGAGGAGTACAGAACTGTCAGGTTCGGCTCCGGTGACGGTCCCATGTTCTCCAGTGTGTGAAGGAAGCGGTAGTCGTTCTTTGTTACCATGTGACGTCCGTCCATTCCGATTCCTGCCATCTCCAGTGTAGCCCATACCGGGTCTCCGGAGAACAGTTCGTTGTAAGACGGGATTCTCGCGAACTTCACCATTCTGAACTTCATTACCATGTGGTCGATGAGCTCCTGAGCCTGCTCCTCTGTCAGGATGCCTTTCTCCAGATCTCTCTGGATATAAATGTCAAGGAATGTAGAAATACGTCCTACACTCATTGCAGCTCCATTCTGTGTCTTGATCGCCGCAAGATATCCGAAGTACAGCCACTGAACAGCCTCTTTCGCATTTGTGGCCGGCTTGGAAATATCATATCCATAGGACTCTGCCATTTCCTTCATTCCATTGAGCGCGCGGATCTGATCAGCAATCTCTTCGCGGAGACGGAAATCAGTTCCCTTCATTCCGTGTCTTTCATACTCAACAAAGTCAGACTGTTTCTTCTCGATCAGATAATCGATACCGTAGAGAGCCACACGGCGGTAGTCGCCTACGATACGTCCTCTTCCGTATGTATCCGGAAGTCCTGTGATGATCTTATTGTGACGCGCTTTTTTCATCTCAGGTGTATAGATATCAAATACAGCCTGATTGTGTGTTTTATGATATTTTGTAAAGATTTCATGCAGTTTTTCACTCGGAGTATATCCGTAAGTTGTGCACGCCTGCTCTGCCATCTTGATTCCGCCATACGGCATGAATGCTCTCTTAAGCGGTTTATCTGTCTGAAGTCCTACAACCTGCTCCAGATCTTTCATATCTTCATTGATATATCCCGGACCGTATGCTGTCAGCCCTGAAACCACTTCAGTCTCCATATCAAGGACGCCGCCTTTTGCACGCTCCTCTTTCTGAAGTTTGGAAAGCTCTCCCCAAAGTTTATTTGTCGCCTCTGTGGGACCTGCAAGGAAAGACTCATCTCCGTCATACTGGGTATAGTTGTGCTGAATGAAATCACGCACATTGACTTCCTCTTTCCAGAGATGTCCGCCAAAACCTTCCCACTGGTCAAAATTTGCTTTTGCCATTTTCTGAAAACCTCCTCTGAAATCTTTAAATCTCTTATTGCCATGCGCTAGTATATCATCACAAATGTAAAAAAGCAAGCTTTATTATGATAATAGTTATCATTTTTGCCTGTGTATCTAATTTTATACAAGAAATGACACTTTTCCCAATATCTTGTATATGTTTTTTCCCCTGACACCTTTACTAGTGGATTGATACTATTTTCACATTCTGTTATAATACATCGGAGAAGCAGATACCGGCAGATCACGGATACTTCTGTCGCACTTTCTGCATAGACGTTAATTTATATTCAACCGGAAAGGCAGTAAAATTAATATGAAAATCCGAAAATCCCGTCCAGATGAGCTGGAATTACTTGTAAAAATGTATGAAAATGCCCGTCTTTTCATGGCCGGTCACGGCAATCCCTCCCAATGGGGACAGACCTATCCTAAAAAGACCCTGATTGCGGCAGATATTGAATCCGGATGTTCCTATGTCTGTGAAGAACATGGACAGATCATTGCTACATTTTATTATAAAAAGGGGCCTGACGATACTTATCGGCGGATCTACAGCGGTGAATGGCTCAACGAACGTCCATACGGTGTCGTACACCGCATTACTTCAGACGGGACCGTAAAAGGAGCTGCTTCATTCTGCCTGAACTGGGCGTTTGAACAGTGTCGCAACTTAAAGATCGACACCCACAGAGATAACCGGATCATGCAGCATCTTCTCGATAAAAACGGTTTTACATACTGCGGAATCATCTATACAGAAGACGGAAGTGAACGTATGGCATACCAAAAGGCGGAGTGAAATTCACCCCGCCTTTTATATTTGGCCAATTATTTAATAGTGAATCACAACCGGCGTCCCCACTTCCAGCATATCATACAGCGTTGCCGCCTGATCAAGGGGCATATTGATGCAGCCGTGGGAACCGATTCCCGGAGTTTGATTCAAAGTGCCGCCGAAAGCAGACTGCCATGTGGCGTCATGAAGGCCGATTCCGCTCCATGTCACTCTCATCCAATAGCTCACCGGTGTCCGGTATGAAGGTTCCCCCGTCGCTGGATTTATAGCACCGGTCAGCACCTGATTTCTTCCCTTTTCCAGTATTGAATAGGTACCCTCCGGCGTAATCCTCTCGGGAATCGGCTGACCGGTCACCACATCCGTCTCAAGAGCTATACTTCCATCTACAACATACCACATATGCTGTTCACTCAGATCAACATCCACATAAGTGTCTCCCCAGTCCGGCATTGCATGTGTTGCCGCTGTTCCCCCGATATAGTATTCCGGTTCTCGCTCCAGTGTCTTTCCATTTTTAACCGCATCCACAATCACATCATACTCTGCGATCTCATTGATCGACCATCCGTATGTCCCGCCGCTTACTTTTGTCTCACGACCTGCAGGCGTTGTAAAGCTCCTGATTGTTCCCACTGTATCATATTTGTCACCAAACTCTTCCAGCCACCGTCTGACAGCATCCTCACTGATCGAAACCTGCATCTTATCATCCACCGAAAGCCATTCCGAAATAACAGAAGCATCCACTACCACTTCCTCTGGCATCGGGTAGACAATCTTTGCCTTACAATACTGATTCATCCGGTCACAGGCCGACTTTACTTCAGCAGAGGCAGTCGTATACGGCGGCTCCGCATAACATTTTTCCGATTCAAGATCAAGGGAGTCCTGAAGATTTTCGATTGCTGATGCAATCCTCTCTTCCAGAACATCTCTCTGGACAGCCGTGCCGTACTGTTCCGGCTCGATCACATACTGCTTCCCGTCAAACTTCGGATAAGCCGAAACAGCCGGAGTCTGCTCCCCCGTAACTGCCTGCAGCGAGTTAATCTTCTCTGTCAGCATATCCGCATCGTAAGACACCTCTATTTTTACCTCATCCGTATTATTTCTGAAAAAAGCTTCAGGCCATAATATATATTTCTGTCCGTTCAGGATTTTCTCCAGGTTTTCCGCGCTTTCATACTTCAGCCCGATATCTGTCCCTGCGATGCTCTCTCTGCTTCCATCAACTTCTATCAGTTCCACCTCAAACTGTCCTACAGCATCTTTCAGCATCTGCTCCGCCTGCCGCACTGTTTTCCCTGAGACGTCATGACCGTTTATCTCCGTATTAAAAAGATAGTGACTTCTGAAATAAAAAGCGATCCCAAAGTACACAAGCGCAATCGCCGCCAGACAGCCCGCCGCTATGTACAGAATCTTCCTGAACTTTCCCGTCTTTCCCATTCTTCCGCCCTCATTTCCTGTTTTCACTAAAACCAGTGTCATAATCCTATCTTATAAATATATGATAGATAATTCAAGCAAATTTACACAAAAATGGGAATTCATGTTTGTTGAACAGATGCGCTGCAGTAGTAAAAGTAAAGATATACTGATCGAATAACAGACGCAGAAAATCAAACGGATACAGCCTATATGACGCACCTTTCGGATTAGGCGGGATTGTAATGCGGACGGTGACTGTGGAGAAAGAGTAGATAAACTTTAACCCTGAGATATAGCGTTGATCAGCCGGACGGACTTGTTTGAGCATCGCGAGTTGTCCGTCCGACTGATCGGTTTTAGCTATATTTCAGGGTTATTAGTTTTTCTTCCTTTTGTAACCGGAGCCGGAAGCATTACAATCCCGCCTAATCCGAATACGTACATCATCCTACTCCCCAAAGCGAATCTTCTTATATGCCTTGATTTCTTCCACACATTTCTCAAATCCGAGTTTTCCGCTGTCCAGGCACAAATCGTAGTTTCTTGCATCCGCCCACTCATGTCCTGTGTGATAGCGGTAGAAATCTCCTCTGTATGCATCGGTTTTTTCTATAAACTTCTGCATTTCTTTCTCAGTCATACTGTGCCGTTCCATAGCCCTGTCCAGGCAGAACTTCCGGTCTGCATGAACAAACACACTCATTACATTCGGATAATCCCTGAGCACATAATCAGCACACCTTCCAATGATAACACAGGATTCCTTCGCAGCCAGATCCTTGATTATCTTAGCCTGATAGTTAAACAGGTTATCTTCTGAAGTAAATCCCTTATCTTCCGGCGGAAGCAGTTCTCCTTCATACGGGCGGTTTAATACACGGAACCATGACGCATGACGGATCTTCTCGTCTGTCATTCCAAATAGCCGTTCATTAATCCCGCTGTCCTCGGATGCCATTCTGAGAATTTCCCTGCTGTAACAGTTGATACCCAGATCTTTTGCAAGCATGGCACCGATCGTCTTTCCTCCGCTGCCGTACTGTCTTGCGATCGTAATGACGATATTTCTCATAAAGATACACCTCCTCAAATCACTGATTTTTGTGTTTATTCCCCTAAATATGCTTTCTTGATTGAATCGTCTTCCAGAAGGTCTTTTGCATTTCCTTCGAGCACGATCTTACCCGTCTCAAGTACATAAGCTCTGTCCGCGATTGCAAGGGCCTTTTTCGCATTCTGCTCAACAAGCAGAACCGTAGTCCCGCTCTCACTTACAGCGCGGATTATATCGAAGATCTCATTGACCAGAATCGGTGAAAGTCCCATAGACGGTTCATCCATCAGGATAATCTTCGGTTTTGACATAAGCGCGCGGCCCATTGCAAGCATCTGCTGTTCACCGCCGCTCAGGGTTCCGGCCATCTGATTCTTTCTTTCTTCCAGACGCGGGAAACGTCTGTATACATTTGCCAGGCTTTCTTCTATCTCATTCTTGTCATTTCGTGTGTAAGCCCCCATTTTCAGATTCTCATACACACTCAGCTCGGCAAACACGCGCCGTCCTTCCGGGACATGTGCCATTCCCATAGAAACAATCTTATGGGCAGGCACCTTTGTGATATCTTTTCCCTCAAAGATCACTTGACCCTTCTTAGGTGAAAGAAGTCCTGTGATCGTGTGGAGAGTTGTCGTTTTTCCCGCACCGTTTGCGCCGATCAAGGCGATGACCTCGCCTTTATTTACCTCAAATGAAATGCCCTTTATTGCCTGGATAACTCCGTAATATACTTCCAGATCTTTAACTTCAAGCATTGCCATAACCTGTTTCCTCCTATTCTCCAAGATATGCCGTGATAACCTGCGGGTCGTTCAGTACATCTGACGTACTGCCCTGACAGAGCACTTCGCCAAAGTTCAGTACAGTCAGCTTCTCGCAGATTCCGCTTACCAGTTTCATATCATGTTCGATCAGAAGGATCGTCATGTGGAATTCCTCGCGTACAAAGCGGATCATATCCATCAGCTCCCCTGTCTCATTCGGGTTCATGCCGGCGGCCGGTTCGTCCAGGAGCAGAAGCTTCGGCTCCGTCGCCAGTGCGCGCGCGATCTCCAGGCGTCTCTGCTGGCCATATGGAAGATTGGACGCTTTTCTATGCGCGGCTTCCTCCAGATTAAATACCTTCAGCAGTTCCATAGCCTGCTCATCCATTTCTTTCTCAACTTTCTTGTGTCTCGGGAGACGCAGGATCCCCTCGATTGTTGAGTAATGATGTTTATTGTGGAGTCCCACCTTCACATTATCCAGAACATTCAAATCCTTAAAGAGACGGATATTCTGAAATGTCCTTGCGATACCCGCCTTACTGATATCAATGGTCTTTTTCCCCGTAATATCTTTTCCGTCCAGGATAACCTTGCCTGTATCCGGTTTGTACACTCCCGTCAGAAGATTGAATACGGTCGTTTTTCCCGCGCCGTTCGGACCAATCAGTCCGTAAAGTTCTTCTTTCTCGATTGAAATATCAAATGCATTCACCGCACGGAGACCGCCGAATGAAATGCCCAGATTTTTTACTTCCAGTAATGCCATTATTTCACAGCCTCCTTTTTCTTTCTGAAGAAGGAAAGATGTTTTTCTCTCCACTCGATTGCTTTCGGAGCCCAGTTAAAGAGCATCATTGCGATCAGCACGATTGCATAAATCAGCATACGATAATCCTGCAGGCCTCTTAAAAGTTCCGGAAGAAGCGTCAGGATCACTGCCGCGATAATTGAACCCCTGATGTTTCCGATACCGCCCAGCACGACAAATACGAGGATCATGATGGACTGGTTATATCCGAAGTTGTTTGTGTTCGCTGTCAGTGTAGACAGATTATGTGCATAGAGCACGCCTGCACCTCCGGCCAGTGCTGCCGAAATAGTGAACGCCATCAGTTTATATTTTGTAATATTGATGCCCACAGATTCCGCCGCGATCCGGTTATCACGGATTGCCATGATCGCACGTCCGTCTCTGGAGTTGATCAGGTTGAGCACGATAAACAGCGTGATCAGAATCATGATAAAGCCGATGAAAAATGTAGAATCCTGCGGTGTACCTGTGATTCCCTGAGGTCCGTTTACAATAACGGTTCCGTCCGGATCCATATTCAGTCCCATCACATCTTTTGTGGAAAAATGGAATCCATTGGAATCCTTTCCGATAAACAGGACGTTAACCAGGTTCTTGATAATCTCTCCAAAGGCCAGAGTAACGATGGCCAGATAATCACCTTTTAAGCGGAGTACCGGAACGCCGATGATAATACCGAAAACCGCTGCCACAGCGATACCGATCAGCATCGCAAGTAAAAAGCGAAGCGCTCCGTTCTCTATCACATCTTTCATACATTTTGAGAAAAATGCACTTGAAAATGCGCCCACACACATAAAGCCCGCATGTCCGAGGCTCAGCTCGCCGAGGATACCTACTACAAGATTCAGTGAAACCGCCATGATCACATAAATACAGATCGGTACCATGATACCTTCCAGCAGACTGGAAATGCTGCCCGTAGCGATCAGCGTCTGCATAATGACAAAAGCCACGATCACCATACCATAAGTGATAAGATTACTTTTTGTATTTTTATTCATTTTCTTCAACATACTGTCCACCTACACTTTCTCCTGAATCTTCTTGCCTAAAAGTCCCGTAGGTTTCACTAAAAGTACGATGATAAGCACTGCAAATACCAGCGCGTCAGCCATCTGTGACGTAATATACGCCCTGCCGAAGATCTCGATGATTCCGAGAAGAAGCCCGCCGATAAACGCGCCCGGGATCGATCCGATACCTCCGAATACCGCTGCCACGAATGCTTTGATACCCGGCATAGCTCCTGTATACGGTGTTACGCTCGGATAAGCTGAGCAGTAAAGGACACCTGCTATGGCTGCCAGAGCTGAACCAATGGCAAATGTCAGCGCGATCGTTCCGTTCACGTTGATTCCCATAAGCTGTGCAGCTCCCTTATCCTCAGACACGGCACGCATTGCCTGGCCCGGTTTTGACTTCTGCACAAACGCGACAAGCGCAATCATGATAACAATACATACTCCGATGGTGACAATCGTAACTCCTGAGATACTGAGCTGCCCATCAGCCAGCGTAATCCCGCTCCATTTGATAACTGACGGGAAAGTCTTTGCGTTGGAGCCGAATGCGAGAAGCGCCACATTCTGCAGCAGATAGCTGACGCCGATCGCAGTGATCAGAACCGACAGCGATGAAGCTGCATTTCTCAATGGTTTGTATGCGATCCTCTCGATCACAACTCCAAGCACGGTACACACTACAATTGCGATCAATACCGCGATAACCGGAGACAGGCCTGCCTGTGACATGGCAATCAGCGCCATGTATGCTCCGATCATGATCACATCGCCGTGCGCGAAGTTCAGCATTTTCGCTATACCATAAACCATGGTATAACCAAGAGCGATGATCGCATAGACACTTCCAAGACTTAGTCCGTTGATTAAATACGATATAAAGCTCATATTCATTCCCTTCCATTCCATACTGTACTATAAATATCACCTGATTATACCACAGGTATGCGACAGTAATCAACAAAAAAATCGAGCACACTCGGTTTTGTGTAACAGTTCAGCCATGGAGCTGGCCGGGAGAGAAATCATGCCCGCATGATTTTTCGAGCAGACTGTTCCATGATATGAGCGCCTGTCAATGAGTAAAACAGCGGCGGCAGCCGCAATAAGCACGAAGTGCGGTTTTACGAATGGCGCGGCTGAACTGTGGACGCACAGAAAGCTCGATAGTGCGGCTTTGCGAATGGCAGACACCGGAAAAGGAGAGACAGGGAAAACGTCACCTTGCATTTTCCTGTCTCTCCTTTTTATAATTCACATCCGTCACTCACGGGTCTCCCACTTCCGGTAGATTGACTCCAGCGCATCCACCACTCCGTCAATTCCCAGCAGACTTACGTTGAACATCATACTGTTAGAGTCAATGCCGCCCCACTCTCTCTTTGTGCGGGCCTCATAATAGTTCTTCCTGTCACGGTCTGTTTTTCTGATCTTGTCAGCCGCCTGTTTTTCATCCAGTTTATAGAGTTTCATGATTCTTCGGATCCGGTCTTCTTTATATGCATAAATAAAAGTATTAATGCAATTTGTATAATCACCGAGCACATAGTCTGCACATCTGCCCACGAAAATTCCCGGTCCTTCTTCCGCCAGTTTTCGGATGATAGCCGACTGTCTCTCATACACCCTGTCTGTCAGTGTCTTACCGGATTCATCACTGTTCATAAACACCCGGTATTCCAGACTGCTTGACGCGTACGCTGACAAAAATCTCCCCAGTATCGTCTCGTCCACCTTTGTGGCGTCTTCATTGCTGATACGCAGCTCCTGCGCTGCCATGCGGATCAGATTGTGATCATACAGCGGAATATCAAGTCTTTCCGCCAGCTTGTTTCCAATCTCGTGTCCACCGCTTCCGAACTGTCTGCCGATCGTGATGATCGTATGCTGCATCATATCTGTCACTCCTCCCTGCGAAGCGCTGCATGAGCGCTGTATTTACCGTACCGGATCTATGCGGTCTTCGCCGTTGTCCCGGCCTTTTATTCACAGTTAGATTATATCATCATTATGCACAAATTGAACAGCATTTTCAGGATATATTTGTAAAAATTTTCTATCTTTTTTCTTTTCCACTGACAATTGTATAGTATCCTTTCGACGTGATCATATAGACAATCACGTAGAAAAGAGCAAACACAAGGTAACAGCATATCGTCACAATAATCAGAATCTTCTCCTCCGTGGCTGACATAAGGAGCAGGATCTTAGAGATCAGCGGGTATGCAAAAGCAAGATGGATTCCCGCCGTGACAAGCGGCAGGAAAAATACCGTCAGCACCTGTGAATTGATGCTCTGCTTCACTTCCTTCCGGGTCATTCCCACTTTCATCAGAATATCGAAACGATCCTGGTCCTCATAGCCCTCCGATATCTGCTTATAATACATGATCAGCACAGTACCGAAAAGGAATACTGCGCCAAGAAGTACGCCCAGGAAGAAAAGCCCGCCGTTGATCGCGATATAATCTATCCTTCCGCCTGCCTTAGAGTCGATAAAATAATGCGGATATTCCACACCATTTTCCTGACTGGTCAGAGCTCCGATCCGCTCCAGGATCGTGTTATAGATCTCCGTCTGTTTCTCATCATCACAGGCCAGATCAAAGCCGTAACTTTCTTCGATGTAGGTGGCTATCAGGCTGTCATCCTCTTGCGCAAGTGAGTTTCTGTACTCCTCAATCTGTTGTATCACTGACAAATCTTTCGCCACAATAAAATATGAGCCCTCGGCATTGGCCTGTGCCGCTCCCACGGGGAAAGGCTGCTGCTCCAGCAGTTCTACATTCCATGTGCCTACCCCTGCGATCGATATCGTATCATAATCGTAGTCCGCCTTAAACGGATAGAGAAGGAATTCATCGTCCGCCATTTCCCGATTTTCTCCTGTAAGACGGTTATAAGCTTCAAGATCTATCATATAGATACTCCTGATGGATTCTATATCACCAGTGCCCGTCTCAGAATAATCCGCCATGCTCATCCTGAGCTCATCGCCATACTGAAATCCCGCCGCACTGTAAAGATGGAAATCCTCCACGTTTTCCGCATCCTCCCCGTATTCGGAAAGCACTTCAGAAACAATCTCTTTATACGGTTCTGTCTCGCTGTAATCATCCGAAGTAAGATCCATCATAATATCGTGCGGATATCTCTTCTGGATCCCGTCCTCAGTCTGTGCATACAGACACACCGTAGACGACAGCGTAACAAGCACCATAGTGGAGAGAATACAGATCGACGCCAGACCTGCCCCGTTCCTTTTCATACGATAAATCATTGATGAAAGGGAGACAAAATGTTTTGTTTTATAGTAATATTTCTTATTCTTCTGGAGCAGTTTGCAAAGCACTACAGATCCTGATATAAAGAGCAGGTATGTGGCGATGATTACCATGACCACTGCGATAAAGAACATGAGCATCGCTGACAGGGGATCGATGACTGCCACCGCCAGATAATACGCCCCGGCCAGAAGCGCCACTCCTATAAGCGCCAGAATCCAGTTAGCTTTCGGCGGTTTTTCACCTACGTTTTCACTCTTTAACATCTCTACCGGACGAAGCCGGAAGATATAAAATATCATCCGCAGCATGATCAGAAGAAAAATTCCGATGAAAAGAACTGCCGTTACTATGACCGGCTTCGGCTCTACCCTGATCGCAAATCCCGTCTTTCCGCCCAGAATACGGAGCGCGGCAAGCTCCGCCAGCTTGGAAAAAACAATCCCCAAAAGGAGGCCGGACACGATGGAGAGTGTCGCTGTCAAAATATTTTCCCACACAAGAATCTTGACAAGATTTCTCTTTCCCATCCCGAGAATATTGTAAAGGCCGAACTCTTTCTTCCGTCTGCGGATCAAAAACGAATTCGTATAATAAAGAAAGATCAGCGAAAAAATTGCAATAACAAACACACCCAGCATAAGAAATGACTGGAGCATATCTCCTCCCCGCACCGATGTAAAGTCAGCGGAAAACCCGAGGTAGTAAATGATATAGAACATCATGATCATGCAGATACAGGTGAGGATATACGGAAAGTAAAGCTTTCTGTTCTTCATGATCCCGTCTTTTGCCAGTCTGATATAGAATCCGCCCTTCATCGTCTGTCACCACCTGTCGCCAGTATTGTAAGCGTGTCAGATATCTTCTGATAGAGCTGTTCATCCGACATATTTCCCCTGTAGACCTGATGGTACACTTCTCCGTCACGGATAAAGAGAACCCGTCCCGCTTTGCTGGCAGCCTTGACCGAGTGGGTCACCATAAGGATCGTCTGGCCTTTCTGGTTGATCTTTGCAAAGAGTGCCAGAAGTTCGTCCGTTGACCGGGAATCAAGAGCCCCTGTCGGCTCATCGGCAAGAATGATCCGCGGATCGGTGATCAGCGCCCTTGCAGCCGCCACTCTCTGTTTCTGCCCTCCGGAAATCTCATAAGGGTACTTCTCCAGCAAGGACGCGATTCCCAGCTCTTTGGCGATAGGCATAAGCTTTTTTGTCATCTCTTTATATGTCTCCCCTTTGAGCACAAGCGGCAGGAGGATATTATCCTTTACATTAAATGTATCGAGAAGGTTGAACTCCTGAAATACAAATCCAAGGTTATCCCGCCTGAACTCCGAGAGATTCTTATCCTTGATGGCGGAAAGCGGTTTACCGTCCAGATAGACCTCTCCTTCCGTCGGCTTATCCAGAGCCGCCAGCATGTTTAAAAGCGTTGTCTTACCGCTTCCGCTCTCACCCATGATCGCCACATACTCTCCTTCCTCCACAGAAAAATTCACGCAGGAGAGAGCCTGCACCTGAGTCCCGCCAAACCGGGTACGGTATATTTTCTTCAAGTTTTTAACTTCCAAAACAGTCATAAAACTGACCTCCTTCATGTTTTCTGGACTCAGTATAGCAAAACCGGCCGGAATGCCGACATCGAATCCTGTGACATTCCAGCCGTTCCATGTGACAATATTGTCACTCACCAGCTCACGCACACAGGAACAGGCACAGATTTGTGCTCGCACAAGAAGCTGTGCCTGTTCCTGTGTGCAGGGAGCGCCGTATGATGAGCAAAACAGCCGCATATGCGGCAATTAGTACCGCAGGTACGGTTTTGCGAATCCACAGACGGCGCGGGTGAGCGGACCTTTCCCGTTG
>CAMLYF010000038.1:0-26387 GCA_946491795.1 uncultured Lachnoclostridium sp.
CCCTTTTCAAACGATTTTCCTTTCCTGAGTCGGTACGAAAAATCGAAATTTTCTTAAACCAGCTCTATCGCCTGTTTCCCTGACAGATGTTCTATCTCCATCTCCAGCATACACAGTGGCTTCCATTCTCTTTCTATAGCTTTATTCAGATTTTCGGCTGTTTCATCCGGCGCGTATTTAACCGCAAGCTTTTCGATAGCAGAGCGTTTCTCTGCGTCATCCTCCAGAATGCGTATCCTGCCGAAAGCGATGACGCTGCGGAAGTATGTAGTATATTCTGCCGGCACGATCTGATCCTGATCGATGACGCAGAATGAAGCTTTGGCATTTTTTAATATGGCGTCGATCTTATGACCGCTTTTTGCACTGTGGAACCAGAGCTTTTCTCCATCGTAGACATAACTTATGGGCACTGCATAGGGGTAACCGTCGTCTCCGTGAAGAGCCAGAACTCCTGACGTCCCATTGTATAAGATACGGTCACATTCTTCTTTTGATAAGTTCTGTTTTTTTCTGCGCATTTCGCGAAACATAGTATTTCCTCCATTGTTTTGAATTGGTTGATTACGGATTTATTTCCAATAATATCATATTGTACACAAAAATGAAAACCGATACAATCAGTCCGGATAATAAAAGCAGAAAGGACTGAAACAGAGAATGAGAAAAGTAAGAGCCTTGCTGGCAGCGGTACTGGTGTGCGGACTCTTATTAAAAGGCGTGGATGTGTTTGGAGCGGACAATCCGGAAATGCAGGTGTCGTCCGGGACGACGGAAGCGGTGCCCGGAGAGGATATTACACTTACATTTTCGCTTGCCGGCTATGACGATATTCAGGAGGAAATTTACGCGCTGGGAGCGACTCTTGAATATGATACAGATATTTTTGAGTCTGTGGAAGAGTCGGATTTTGAGACATTGTCCGGCTGGGATCAGCTTCGGTATAATGCCGATAACGGGCAGTTTGCAGTGATCAATAAGAATGGGAGCATGGAGGACGAAGATGCATTTCAGCTGACATTGACTGCAAAGGCTCAGGCTGAGATAAAAGAGACGACAATTACGCTGAAGAATGTTTCTGTGTCTGAAGGAAAAGAAGATCTTTTCCTGAAGGATACTGAATTTCAAATGTCGGTAGATTCAGATGAGCAGCCGGAGGAAAATCCAGGGGAGACACCGGATGCACCGGACGGAATGCCGGAAGGTTCGGAAGATGTGCCCGAAGATGATGACGGCGTGGAAAGCGGTCAAGATGATCAAGACGGTATATCTGGGAATACAGAAGATCCTTACGGGGATGCAGATGGTGAAGACCCGGTGCAGATGACTGCCGAAGAGCAGTCTGGAGAACAGAAAAGTGTACAGACAGGTGATACTGATGCAGGGGAATTCATTTTTATTATGCTGCTTCTGATTTCGTTGTCAGTATTGGGAGGAATCCTGATTGCAAGAAAGAGAAAAGGAAATAAGAACGGACCGCAGATACTTGCCGGAGTAATTCTCTGCAGTATGCTTGCCATATCGGCAGGCACCCGGACAGAGGCGGCAGGAGATAAGGGCGATGTAGACGGGGATGGAAGCATAGGTTATACAGATGTGGAATTGATCCAGAAACACCTGATTAATCTGGAGATCCTCGGTCAGGACGCTCAGGAATCTGCGGATCTCAATGATGACGGGAAACTTACAGTGACTGATCTGGCGCTTCTCGTTCGCATGATTGAAAACCGGACGGATGACGAGACACCCCCAGACCCGGAAGGCCCGTCAGAACCCGGAGAGCCGTCGGAACCTGAAAAACCAACGGAGCCGGAAGAACCGACAGACCCGGAAGAGCCGGCAGAGCCGGAAAATCCGTCGGATCCGGAAGAGCCTGAAGAGGAGATACAGGAAGCTATCGAGCTCAAGGATATCACAGATACAACTCTGTATTACAGTGAAGGCGGAAGGACAGAAGAGATAGACATACTGGACATTACAAAAGGGCTCCCGGAAGATCCGGAGAATTACTTTGCAGTGATCGGGATGGAGAGTCTGCCGGATCTTTATACGGGGATTTCGGAGTTCAGACAGGAGAAAAGCGGAACAGTTTCGGCGGTGATCGATCAGGCGGATGTGATCCGGTATGATGCTGACGGAAACCGCATAGAAGAGTATGCTTTTCCGGTCGCTTACAGAGATAAAGAGGGTGAGCATCCTCTGATCAAGAGCGCTCAGGAGCTGTTTGATAAGATGGCCGCTGATTCGAAGGGAACATTTGAATTGACGGAGGATCTGGACGCTTCGGGAATTTCTGCGGACGCCCCTGCGGTCGCAGGCACGTTTACCGGGGAGCTGGATGGAAACGGCTTCCGGATACGGAATCTGCCGACTGCACTGTTCGGCACGCTGAGCGGGGCGCATATCCATGACCTTGTGATCGAGGACGCGGCGGTCACTGCACAGAGAAGCGGAATCCTTGCCAATTTTATCCAGAGACAGTCCATTGTGGAAAATGTTTTCATTGTAGATTCGTCAGTGTCAAACAGTGTGGATGAGATGGGAGCTTTTGCCGGTAAACTTTCGGACTCGACGATACGCAGAAGTGCCTCTGTCAATGTTTCATTAAGAGGGCTGGTGGCGGTTGGCGGAATCGTCGGCAGGACGGAGGCGGGAGCTCTTATCGAAGACTGCTATGTTACAGGCAAGGTGCAGGGAACTTACGACCACCCGAGTCTTGGAGCCAGAACAGGAGGAATCACCGGCTGGCACGGGGGAGGAAAGATCAGCCGCTGTTATACGAATGCAGAGATCATTGCTCCGGCGAAAAAAGGAAACGGAGGCATTATCGGCGGACCGAATACGGGAAGTCCGGTGATTGAGTACAGTCTGAGTATGAGCACGGGAGCAGGATACCGAATCGCAGGATTCGATGTCCTGGATGGTGTGAAAGAGGTGTATGAGTATTCCGGTTCCGGAAGTGCGACAAATGTGACAGAGTCCAATGGAGACAATGTAAAAGAAACGGACGCAGTTTATGAGAGGACATTTTATGAGGATACTCTTGGCTTTGACGGAAAGGTCTGGGATCTGGAGGGGCTTGCCCTTAAGAAGCTTCCGATGCTTGCAGATTCTCCTGTCGAGGACAACAATTACGGAATCCCTTCCTACAGTGAAGTGAAACGTCATGAAGACTATCAGGCAGAGCGGGAGACGGCTTATGCCAATATGGCGGAAATCATGCCGTTTGCGGACACAGCGCTGTGGGTGGAATATGGAAACGGGCTGTTCGGATCAGATCCTCTTGCGGCAAAGAAGATCAAATACGTGCTGCCTCTTGACGGGCAGGGAACGTATGTGGCGGGAATCCACAGGGAAACACCGGGAAGAGCGGTAAAGATCCGCGTCATATTTGAGGATGATACGAGGCAGGAATATTCCCTTACTGAAGCAAAATTAGTGGGAAATATCGTGGCGTCTTACGGAATCGAAGGGCAGAAGTTCCCTTATCAGTTCCACAATTATGCGGCGGCTTTCGATGAGAGTGTCCTATCCGGTCTGACGGCGCTGGCTTCCGGGTATGACTATAATACAGAAATCGCAGGGATCACGCAGGAAGATGAGAGCCGGCTGTATACGGACTATTATAATGAGAGTGTGAAGGGAAAACTGGAGCGTGTGCTGGCGGATCTGTTTACTTCTCAGGAGCGGTATCCGTCCTACTGTGCACACCCGGCTGTGAAGGCGCTGACAGAAGAACGCATGAAAGATGAGGAAGAGCTGAAACGCTGTCTGTACTCATACAATTATTATGATAAATGGTATCACATCGATTACGATGGCGTAGTATTGAGCGATTTGATGTTTTTCGGAAAGGAAGTACTGTCGGAGGATATCAATGCTTCTGAGCTTACAGAGCAGCTTCTCAATGCTTCATCGGACTGGAGGGCAACGAAACAGACGGTAACATTCTATAACAATGTACTGAAAAATATCACAGGAAAAGATTTTATGGAATTTCTGGGAGGCTTCTCAAAAAGCATTGCCGGTTATGGGGATGCAAATGCATGGTTTGCGGATACATTCGGCGGTATCTTAGTAGAGCAGAATGCGGCCGGCGATGAGGGCAGGATCCGATATCGGATCTGGGACAATCTGAAAGGTCTGCCCGAGAGCAGAAAAAATATTGTTCTGCCTGTCCTGACCGCCCCGCAGGAGGATATGTATCTGATCTCGGTTCCTTCTCAGATCGTGATCGGAAGTATGAACCGGTATGAGACGTATCTGAAGAAAGACGGGCAGGAGCGGGAGAGAGTCCGCACCATCGCGGAGGAGTATGCCGGAAAGATGGGCATACTCTACGGAGTATCATCGCAGTGGATGAGTAATTCGGCGGAGCAGCTGAACAGCTTTGTAAATCTGCAGTTCGATACAAGGCTTTCCTTCCCTGAAAGTCCGGCGGCTTCGGCGGGAGCACAGGAAAAAGGAGCGACACGTGATCCGGTCATGAAATGGGTATACGAATCTGTCGATATGCTGAGCGCCCTGAACGGAAGTGCGGCCGTGGCAGATGGAACGATCGTGATCTGGATGTGGAGTCCGGCACTTGGAACAGATGATTATACGTTCTTTACGTTCAGTCATGAGACTGCCCATAATCAGGACGGAAAATATTTTTACGGCGGAGCCGGAAGAAGAATCGGAACCGGCGGCGAAGCACATGCGGACGGAAATATCGCGCAGGAGATGCGGGACGGTATCATGGTGTTTAACATTTCTAAAAAGATGGATATAGGCACAGAGATGACCAATAATTTCAGCTATGAACGGATCAACTCCGCGGAGAAAGTCCACAGCTACTATAAGAAAATGTTTGAGACGGGATACGTGCTGGATTATCTGGCGGCCCACGCATTCTTTGAGCTGACACCGCAGCAGCAGGCGGCGGTGGCTGTACAGGCGGAGCATACCGCAGGCGGAAGTGCATCCATGAGCACCACTTATAAGAAGCTTACGGCAGAGGAAATCGGCGCCATGAACCTGAACAGTATGGAAGCATTGTGGGATCATAAGATCTCCATCCGGAATGCGGCATCCTATCCGGAAAAGGTAGGAACGGCTACAGACGGAAGTTATGGATTCGAGTCGTTTTACACGATGAACTGGTACCAGTCGCACAATGACAGCGGCTCTCCGGATACCCATTCATTCAAGCGGCTGGGGCAGGAGATGCTTGCTCTTGCAGGTTATGAAAAGGGATATCAGGTATATATATCCGCGCTCAGTGAAAATGATCTGGATGCACTGCGCAAGATTACCGGTGATCCGAATATCACATGGAGGGATTATAAACTGAACCGTTACCGCGATGTGGCGCAGAAGCTGGATAAGATTCCGTATTTTGACAAAGACGCGGTTATCGCACAGTTTAAGGCAGCATTTGAAGCGGATACGGTGAATGGAAACACGAACCGTAGTTTCGAAACAAAACGGATGATCTACGGTATGGTTAAGCGTGTAACGGGAGATTTTGAAAACGGCGGAATCTATGAGAGCCCGGCAGTGATCCCGGTCACATCCGCAGAAGAACTGGTTCAGTATGCCGCGCAGAACCCGTACGGATATTACAGGCTGGAACAGGATATTGATTTTACAAATGTAACAGCCTCCGGCGGAAGCTATATTCCGGGAAGATTCATCGGGGTGGTGGACGGAAACGGCCACAGTGTGACAGGAATGAAATATCCGATGTTCGGGGATCTGCAGTATGCGCAGGTGACTGACCTGACTATCTCCGCACCTTCTTATGCGGGAGATGCACAGGCGCTCTTCGCGGTGAAAACAAAGAAAGTAACACTTGGGAATGTTAAAGTGGAGGGCACGGATATGCCGCTTCCGCTTGTGAAGAACAAGACAGAAGGATACTATGAGTACGGTGATATGAGCGTGACGGTGGATGACAGAAAGATTACCACGGTGGAAGAATTCCTTGCTATCGGAAACTCCGCCGAATCTCTGAAAAAACAGTACGTACTCGAGGCAGACCTTGATTTCGGCTCATCGGCGGCTTCTGATTTTGCTGTGGCCGGAACCTTTTCCGGAGAACTGGCCGGTAACGGACATACCATATTCGGGCTGGACGCAGTACTTTTTGAGACAATGGACGGGGCGTTAGTTTCGGATCTGACGATTCAGGGAACGAACCTTACTCGAAATACCCAGAAAGGCGCTCTTGCCAATGATATCAGAAATTCCATTGTGGAAGATATCAGGGTGAAAGACCTGACAATCCAAAACGATGCCAACCAGACGGGAGGACTTGCCGGAACTATTTCGAACAGCGAGATAAGAAGGATTTCGGCGGAGAACCTTTCAATCAGATCCAATAATACGATAGGCGGTATCGCTGGCCAGTTTGACGGCAGGATTATGGAAGACTGTATCGTTACCGGTTCTATCGAGGGTACAAGCAGCCATCAGATGGGCGCCCGCATCGGAGGCATCACAGGATGGCAGGGCGGCGGAATTATGCGCAGAGTGGCGACGAAGGTCAGTATCACAGCTCCGGACCCGGTGGGCAACGGAGGCATCATCGGCGGACCGCAGAGCGGAAGTGCGACGGTGGAAAGCGCGGTCAGCCTGAGCACCGGCGCCAATGCGAACAGAATATCAGGCTGGGATGTACTCGGCATTACAAGCAGCGCATATGAGCTGGAGACTTCGGACAGCCAGAGCAATATGAATGAGACAAACACGGACCGTGTATTCTCGGTCACGGAAGAGCAGACAAAAGAGAAAGCATTCTATACGGAGATTCTTGGCTGGAGTGAGGATGTGTGGAGCTTTGACAATCTTGCAGCAGACGGGATACCGGCGCTGAAAATGCTGTAACAGAGATTGAGATAGGAGGTGAAGTGCGGTATACTGGATCTATCAGAAAGAGAGGTGTGATACAGGTGAAGAAACAGTTTACTGCACTTGCCGTTATCAGCTGTTTTGTTCTGCTGCTGTGCAGCTGCTCTCCAAAGCAGAGCACTGCGGAAGAACCCGAAGATAATTCGAATACCGGTCAGGAAATTTCCGGATCAGGTTCTGAAGATACGAAGGAAGCAGATTCGGCTTCAGAATCGGAGGATACTTTTGAAAGCAGTACAGAGGAGAAAAGCGGTTCCGGAGTGGAGGAGCATACCGCTGAGGCCTATGTGTTTTCTGTCGAAGGTGACACTATGTATGTGGATCTTGAAAATCCGGGCCCGCGCAATTATCCGGGAGAAGGAGAAGACCGTAAAGTCGCGTTTGATATTTCCGGTGCGGAAGTGATACAGACGGATATCAGTGATGTAAATCCGAAAAGGGATAATCCGGTCAGAACCGCAGTGATTGTTACTATTGATTATCACACAGTAAATGGCGAATATATTGCTGACAAAATTACAACAGACGGACAGGAACATTTCTTCATCGTGTATATGTCAAAAGGAGAAATAACTGCTGTGTCCGAAACGCAGATCACTGTGAATGTTACCGAGGGAGACCATGGGGGAGAGACACTGGAATTTGACCTGACAGAATGGGATCCTGTGGGAAGGGTTCTGACTGTTGGCGAATCTGTGGATATTTCATATTATACAAAAGAAGGTGTGCACTATGTGATGAGCATAGCTATTCCCTGACCAGAAAAGTCATATTCCCCCGCGGGAGAGCATATGCTTTCCTTGCGGGGGTGATTTTTATAATCTATGTAGTGAAAAATGGTGATACACTGGAAGAAATCTCAAAGGAGACACAGATCCCTGTTCAAAAGATCATTGCTGATAATCAGTTGAAATACAGTGACAGACTTGTGCCCGGTCAGGCATTGCTTCTTTTAGGAGAGGGAGAGACCGGCGGCCTTGGAGACGGACGGATCATCGGCGGCTATGCCTATCCGTTTATCGATCCGCCTGTACTGGAAGAAGCTCTCACTGCTCTGAGTGAGATGCTCATGTTTTCCTACGGGTTTACATTTGAAGGGAATCTCATTGCGCCGCCTCAGGGGGATGAATGGATGATCGAACGGACGAAGAGTGCCGGTGCGCAGCCGTGGATGGTGCTGACGCCGCTCTCTTCGGAGGGAGCGTTTAACAATCAGCTGATCAAAGTCCTTGTGGAAAATCAGGAACTTCAGGATAAACTGATCGGTCAGATGCTGGCCGTGATGCAGGAAAAAGGATACGAAGGAGTGGATATCGATTTTGAATATATCCTGCCGGAGAATCGAGGGCAGTACGCGCAGTTTGCCGGCAGAGTGCGGGAGACAATGAACGGGTACGGTTATAAAGTGACCGTTGCCGCAGCGCCGAAAGTGTCTGCGCGGCAGAGAGGAATCCTTGTAGAAGGGATGGATTACGCGTTATTGGGTCAGAACGCGGACGCAGTATTTCTCATGACATATGAGTGGGGCTATACCTACGGCCCGCCCATGGCGGTAGCGCCTCTTGATAAAGTGCGGGAAGTAGTGGAATATGCGGTTACACAGATTCAGCCGGGACAGCTCATACTCGGTATCCCCAATTACGGATATGACTGGACGCTGCCCTACGAGAGAGGGATCAGCAGGGCAAGATCCATCGGAAACGTAGAAGCTGTGGAGATTGCGGCAGAAAATGGAGCCGTCATCGAATATGCCCAGATCTCACAGAGCCCGTGGTTCACATACCGGAAGAACGGGATGGAACATGTCGTATGGTTTGAGGATGTGCGGAGTATCACGGCAAAGTGGGATCTGATCCGGGAGTTCGGACTGTCAGGCGCAAGGTACTGGAATCTGATGCGCCCGTTCCGGGCTAACTGGCTGCTGGTAAGATGAACTGTCAAAGAAGTGTTTGCAGATTATTACTGTCTTATACGCAAAAAGCCGGTCTATGAGACCAGCTTTTTGTGTTTTACGATGTAGTATCCGATGCCCAGTGCATCCGCGAGGAACCATCCGATGGGGACAGACCACCAGATCCCCACAACCCCGAAGACGGGGAGTGCTGACAGTGCATAGGCAAGTGCCACCCGGGTTCCGAGAGACATGATCGTCAGGATTATAGACATACCCGGTTTCCCAAGCGCCCGGTACAGTCCGTAGAGCAGGAAAAGGATCCCGATCAGTGCATAGAAAGCGCCTTCGATGCGCAGATAACGGACGCCTTCGGATATAACAGCGGTCTCACCCGCATCAATAAACAGTGACATCAGCGGGCCGGCAAATACAAAGACAAGCAGTGAGATCACAAGACTGAATGCAACAGATGTCACGACTGCTGTCCGGATGCCTTTCTTAATCCGGTCTGATTGTCCTGCACCGTAATTCTGCGCGATAAAGATAGAAAATGCATTTCCGAAATCCTGTACCGGGAGATAGGCAAAGGCATCGATTTTTACAGCTGCAGCAAATGCCGCCATGATGGTTGTGCCAAAACTGTTGACCAGTCCCTGCACTGCGAGGATGCCGAGGTTCATGATGGACTGCTGCAGGCAGGTGAGAGCAGAAAAATTTGTAATCTCTTTTATGCGGGATCTGCGCAGGCGTATTTTACCGTCCCTGCGGAGCAGATGGGGGAATTTGATACGTGTGTAAACGGCAATTCCGATTCCCGATACATACTGGGAGATAACGGTTGCCTCGGCAGCTCCTGCCACGCCGCGGTTCAGTACGGCGACGAATAAAAGGTCGAGCGCGATGTTCAATCCCGCAGACACTGCCAGAAATGCAAGAGGAACAACGGAGTTCCCGAGAGAGCGCAGGAGAGAAGCAAAAAAGTTATACAGGAAGATTCCGATTAGTCCGGCAAATATTACGATCAGGTAATCCTTCATTAATCCGGTCAGCTCATCCGGCGTGCGAAGAAACCAGATGATCCAGTCAGTGCCCGCAAAGACGAGAATATTCAGCACAACCGTTACGACTCCGAGAAGAACGAAGGACGCCAGAATTCCTTCTTTGAGCGCGGTTTCGTCTTTCTGGCCGAACCGGATGGAGAATACAGTCCCGCTGCCCATGGCAAGACCCAGCAGGATTGAAGTTAAAAATGTCATCAGAGAAAATGCCGAACCCACCGCTGCGAGGGCGTCTGCTCCGAGAAACCGTCCGACGATCAGAGTATCCGCAATGTTGTAGCACTGCTGCAGCAGATCGCCGAGTATCATAGGAATGGCAAAGCGCAGCATCGTTTTCATGACAGGACCATGTGTCAGTTCATTTTCCATTTTAAATCCACAGCTTTCCTTTCGTAAGTTCATGATTAACATTCGTAATATATGATAATCCCCAACTAATAGAATGTCAATATTGACTCTTATTTTTGACACATAGTATAATTGCAGATAGGGCAGAGCCATGAAGCAAAAAGGAGGTATTTCTCATGTTTATGGACGGACTGGATGATCTGGACCAGAAGATCGTGAATCTGCTGATCCAGAATGCAAGGATGTCCTATTCGGAGATCGGGCAGCAGGTCGGGATCTCACGGGTGGCTGTAAAAATGCGCGTGCAGGCGCTTGAGCAGAAGGGCATTATTGAAGAATATACGACCATTATTAATCCGCAGAAGATCAGCGGCGCGGTCTCCTGTTATTTTGAGATAGAGACAAGACCCGATACACTGGCGGAAGTGGCGGGAATTCTGGAGAAGAACGATACGGTCACACAGATTTACCGCGTGACAGGAAAGAGCAGACTCCACGTCCATGCAGTTGCCTCCTCCAACGAGGAGATGGAAGATCTGATCTGTAATACAATGGACAAACTGCCGGGAGTGGTCGAGTGTACATGTAATACGATCTTGTCAAGAATCAAGGATATTAAAGGGCTGAGGCTGTGACAAAGAGGATGGAGAGGAACGGGATGTGGGTTTGGCAGGCGTCATGTGGAAAAATGCAGTTGCAACCGCAACAAGTGAAGAAGAAACCGGATAAACGGTGGGGGATTCATCGAAATGGTAATAAGAAATAGTAAAAATACCGTCAGCAGATAAAAGGCTGACGGTATTTTTATGCAACCTGCAATGAGAGTTCATGAAATATCATTTGCGACATTATTTGGGCACAAAATACCTCTCAGTGTAAATATTCGCGGAAAAAACATTTCCTTTCATGGAGAACAGAAAATATAGATTGTTCTTCCAATCAAAAGTCTTTGACTGCACGCTGCGTGCAGTTATAGGCTGGAAAGGGAAGGTATGAATTGTATGACACTACGGGAGATTTGTGAAACACTCGCGATATCCAGAAGAGCTATCCAGGGATATGAGAAAGCAGGATTGGTGGTCGCAACGGGACGAAATAAGTATGGTCATTTGCTTTATGATGATGCTGCTAAATCCCGAATTGAAAAAATCAAGTTTTATCAGCAACTGGGGGTTACTATCAAAGAGATCACAATTATCATTGATGCCCCCAATGTTGTGATAAAAGAAGCCCTCGAACGTCAAGTACAGAAATTGAGAAAAAAGAAGACGGAAATCGATGAGTTGATTGAAAAAGCAAATCAAATGATTGTAAGACTATCGAATGAAGATAATCATGATGGGAGGAGAATTGAAACAAATGAGAATATGTAAGAAAAAAATTAAAGTGATTGTGTTGCTCTGTATCACATTTGTAATAATAGGATTAATTGGAATTTATACCGGTTATCATCAGTGGAATGACGCAACGTGTACAAAACCGAAAACGTGCAAAATTTGCGGACGAACGGACGGGGAGGCCTTAGGACATACATGGAACGATGCGACATGTACAGAACCTCAGATATGTTCTGTATGCCATGCGACAAAAGGGGATGCATTGGGACATGAGCTAGGTGATTGGACGATAATAAAAGAAGCAACTTGTACTGCAACCGGTGAAGAGGAGACAACCTGTAAAAGATGTGGGAAGAGTCTGGAAGAGGAAATACCTATGATAGAGCATTCACTGGGAGAATGGACAGTAACAGACGATTATAAAGTAAATCGTGATGGCACTGTAACACCGGGAACTCAAGCGATGCTATGCACTGTTTGTAATAGTGAAATAGAGACAAAAGAATATACGATCGAATTAACTAATGGTCAGAAGAATGCAGTTATCCGGGCGTATGAAGAGGAAAGTTTCTGGCATGTCTCACGGGATTATTTGATCTATGATATATTGGTTGGATTTGATTATTTTAGCGTGGAAGATGCAACGTTTGCGGTTGATCATATGGATGTGGACTTTGACGAACAGGCGGTGCTATATGTAAGGGAAAATTCATCAGGACAATCTAAAGGTGAAATTATAGAAATGATGCGCTATTATGGATATACGGATGAGCAGATTGATAATGCTCTTGAGCAAGTAGGATTTTAAAATAGGTTTTATAAGAAGTAGAAGCATTGTTAGGAAAGGGCAATGCTTTTACTTCTTTTGAGGAGTTTTCGTTAGCGCGTGAATTGCTAATATAATATTTAGGTGATATACTTTATTTTAATAAAAATGTCAGTTTTTAAGGTGAAAATTAGGAAGGAAAAGGACAGAAATAGTTGTCTTGAGGAAACGATGGAGAAAAAGTTTGGTAAACTGGTTTCAAGTGTAGGAAAAAATGCAAAAAATTTGTTAGAAAAATCAAAAGATATTGCAATCCAGGCGGTCGACCAGAATTCCGATGGGAAAATCAGTCTGGAAGATGCATCCATGATGGCGGAAAATGTGGGAAACGTTATGAAGAAAGGAGCATATGCGTTAAAGGAAGCTGCAGAGGAACAAACGCGGCAGTTAGAGCTGAAAACTTTACAGCCGATATTTTTAGAAAATTTGAATGCTACTGATTTTGTTATGTCAAAATTTATCAGAATAGCCGAACGAGATAAGAAATATTCGGAAAGTGTGGTGTGTAAAGGCTCCATTGGGTTTCTATCTGATAAAAAAGGACTTCGTATCATAAATATTTTTAGAGATTCCGTAGATACATTTGGGCTGTCGTTTTATCCAGATTGCAACAGTGAATTTTTTTATGTGGACCCAAGTGATAGAGATGCCTATATTGCTCTCGATGAATATTTCTATTATTTAAAACAGGCGCGTATTAGTGAATTACAAAGGATTGCGCAGGATCTCGGAGCAAAGCATTTTAAAGTCACCTATAAAGAAGAAAAAGCTACATTTTCAAAAAAGAAAAGAAATGTAGAAGCAGCTGGTGGGACAATAGCATCGGCAAATATAGATCAAAGTCATATAGATCAGAAATATGTAACAGCAGAAATTGCCTCAGAAATGGAGTTCCCAGGGCATATGCCTGTAAGACCGAAGCTGAAGTATTTGAAATATGATCCAAGCATAAATAGTCTTATAGAAATGAGAATGAATGAACATACTCCGGTGCTGCATCAGAAACTCAGGTTAAAACTTAGTAATTCCTCTGGAATAAAAGAGAACGAAGCAGCAATTATTGATGCTGTATTAAAGGGAATGAAATGTACTGGAAACACTACGCTTGTAAATGAAATCCAGAATGAAGCCAGAAGGTATTTGGAATACGAGATAGACTTTTAAGAGACATTCCCAAAACATCAAAATGAAGTTTTAGACGATTTTTTGGAAAGTGAAATAGCGCCATATTACACTGGATTTATCAGTGTGGTACATATTAAATCTACACAAGTAATAGACAAGGACGGAGTTAATGAACAGTTCGAAAAATATGAGTATAATCAGTCTTAGTTTTACCGGAATAGGAACAGAATTGAACAGACGGTTATGTGAAAAATTGAAGAAGAACTTTCATCTGGAAAGAGGTGCGAATGCGTGCATCGGATATGCACCGGAAAAATATGCAGGGGAGGGAATCCTTCCTCTTCCTGCTGATAAAGCAGCCCTGATCGGAAGCAGATGGGGGCAGTCAGCGTATGTTTTTATCGGGGCAGCGGGGATTGCCGTCCGGTATATCGCTCCGTGGGTGAAAGATAAATACACAGATTCCCCGGTGCTGGTGATTGATGAAAAAGGGCAGTATGTAATTCCGCTGCTTTCCGGTCATGTGGGGGGCGCGGCAGCTCTGGCGGATGAAGTCGCGGATATGATCGGAGCAGTGTCGGTTCATACTACGGCCACAGATGTGCAGGGAAAATTTGCCGTAGATGTGTTCGCCAGAAAGAATGGATTGATAATTACAGACCGGGAGGCGGTCAAGAAAATATCGGCAGGATTACTGAATGGAGAAAAGGCTGCATTATATATAGAAGATTCGTCTGTAAGTATCACAGGAACGCCTCCGGAAGAAGTTGTTCTTTGTGAGTCTTTAGAAGAGACGGAACAGTATTCTTATCAAATTATGATAGCAGGAAGTTCAGAACAACCTGTGCAGGACAGGAAAAACGAAGTACAGAAACCGGAACGGGAAGGATGTACACTGGTGCTTTTGTCCCGGAACATTGCTGCCGGAATCGGATGCAGGAAAGGGATAGAAGAAGCTGCTCTGGAAAAAGGTTTTCTGGAAATCCTTGCTGCGAACGGGCTGGATATCAGGCAGGTGAAAAGCATAGCCAGTATAGACTTGAAGAAAAATGAGCAGGCTCTTTTATACCTTTGTGAAAAGTACCACATCCCGTTTGAAATATACACTGCGGAAGAACTGAGCAGCGTATCAGGTGTTACGGCAGCATCAGATTTTGTGAAGAAGATCACAGGAGTGGATAATGTGTGCGAGCGGGCCGCAAGGCTTAGCTGTGTCTCCGGAAGTTTGATACAGGGGAAATGCATACGGGAGGGAATGACAGCGGCGCTTGTGAAGTGCCCGTTGGAGATTGAGTTTTAAGGATTAAAAGAGCCGACAGATAACTAATCCGCCGGCTCTTTTGTGAAGGTTGTTAAGAATGTATGTATAAATATTGGCTTAATTAAGCCCTTAGTCATGCTGCGACTGCAGCGCATCGTATCCGGTCTCCTTGGTACGGATCTTCATAGCGCTTCTGATCTCGTAGCTGAAGATCTTGCCGTCGCCCACATCACCTGTGAAAGCGGCTTCCCGGATAGCTTCGATTACTTTTTTCTCCCAGTCCTCGGAAGATACGACGATTTCGAATTTGACCTTCGGCTGAAGTACAATATCAACCTCTGATCCTCTGACCACTTCTTTATATCCTCTCTGGACACCGCATCCCATAACCTGAGATACGGTGATACCATTGACTTCTATCTGATTGAGGGCGTCTTTGACGTCCTCGAACATTTCTTCTCTGACGATTGCTTCTACTTTGATTAACATAATATGCTCCTCCTATCCTTTCATTATTATACAGCATGCCTCGATTTAGTCGAAACCGTTGAAGGACGGATAAGCCTGCTCGCCGTGCTGTGTGACATCAAGTCCGAGAGCTTCCTCTTTCTCATCGACACGAAGCTTCGTAAAGATACGGATAATGCCGATGCAGATCAGGGAACCGACAACTGCCACTGCGATCGTTACGAGAATACTGATGATCTGAGCAACGAAAAGTCTTGTTTCACCGAATACAAGGCCGTCCCACTGAGCAACGGAGTTGATAGAACTCTGTCCGAACAGTCCGGTTGCAATACCTCCCCAGATACCGCCGATGCCATGGCATCCGAATGCGTCAAGGGCGTCATCGATTTTCAGTTTATGCTTGATGATATTCATCATAAAGTAGCAGATCGGGCTTACAAGAGCGCCGATGATAAAGGATGCCCAGATCGGAACAAAACCTGCGCCCGGTGTGATTGCGACCAGTCCGACTACCAGACCGGTAGAAGCACCTACAAGTGTCGGTTTTCCGTCTTTGATCGTATCGATCAGCATCCATGAAAGAAGTGCTGTTGCAGCGGAAATAGATGTTGTCATAAATGCATGTGCTGCAAGTCCGTCTGCTGCAAGTGCGCTTCCTGCGTTGAACCCGTACCAGCCAAACCACAGAAGAGCGGCTCCGAGAACAACGAAAGGAATATTGTGAATGCGGTAAGAAGTCTTCTCATAGCCGCGTCTTCTGCCGAGATAAATGGCAAGTACAAGTGCGCTCACACCGGAACTGATATGTACGACGTTTCCGCCGGCAAAGTCAACAGAACCGATGGATGCAAGGAATCCGCCCTGTCCCCATACCATATGAGCCATCGGATAATATACGATGACAGACCAGAGTGCGATAAAAGCAAACAGTGCCTTAAATTTCATTCTTCCCACAACTGCGCCGGTAATAAGCGCCGGTGTGATCATTGCAAACATCATCTGGAATGCTGCATATACGAGATGCGGTATGCTGTCAGAGTACGGACCTGCATCCCAGCCCACGCCGTTTAATCCAAGCCATTCAAAACTTCCGATTACTCCGCCGTGATCGCTTCCAAATGAAAGTGAATATCCGAAAAGTGTCCACATAAATACGGACAGTCCCATGATAGCAACGCAGGCCATCATTGTGTTTACTACATTTTTCCTTCTGACAAGTCCCCCGTAGAAGAAAGCCAGTCCCGGCGTCATGATAAACACGAGCGCCGCGCAGATCATTATAAATCCTGTGTTTCCTGTGTCCATAGAAATACCTCCCGTTTCCTGTAGAGCTAACAGATTTTCATGATTCCCCGGGTACTTTGTCACAAAAAAGAGTTAAACTGCTTTTTAAAAAAGAAAAGACGCCTGATCGGTGAGGGCGTTCCATTCGCCTCAACATCAGACGTCTTTGTCTTTATGGGGCATAGTCTAGCAGAATGAAAAACAAAAATCAAGCGAAAAATGAAAAAAATAAATATTTTGTTAAATTTTTAGGAAAAATCTGATAAATTATTTCGATTATCAGCTAATTTTACAAAATCACTTTCCCATGATAAAATACAAAAGAATTTCTATTTGACTTTGGATATGGAGACAGAGTATGAACACAGACAGAATGAATCCTGCGATCCTGATCTTCGCAGGCACGACTGAAGGCAGGAAACTGGCAGAATATGCATCCCTGCATTCTATCAAATGTTATGTAAGTGTGGCCACGGATTACGGAAAAAGCCTGATCGAGCACCTTGAGAATATTACGATTCTTACCGGGCGGATGGATGAAAAAGAGATGGAGCATTTTATAGAAGAAAATGATATCCGGCTGGTTATAGACGCCACTCATCCTTTTGCACGTGAGGTGACGGAAAATATCAGATCAGCCTGTGAAAAAGCCCGGACACACTCGGAAAAAGTCTTCTATGTACGCTGCGTAAGACCGTTTGAAAACAGGTCTTCATCCGGACAGACAGCGAAGATATCAGAGGCGGAAGACAGCGCGTCCGGTGGAGAAGACACTCAGGATGAACAGATCGTATATACAGAGTCTGTACAGGAGGCAGTAGAATATCTGAAAAAAACGACAGGAAATATTCTGATCGCGACAGGCAGTAAAGAACTGCATCTGTACACGGAAATCGAAAACTACAGGGAGCGCTGTTTTGCGAGAGTGCTGTCTACAGAACCTGCCGTAAGGGAGAGCGTACGGCTCGGCTTTGCGGGAAAGCATCTGTTCGCAATGCAGGGACCGTTTGCGAGGGATCTGAATCTCGCCCTGCTGCGTCAGACGAAGGCGTCCTACTTTGTCACAAAAGAGACCGGGAAAGCCGGCGGGTTCGAGGAGAAGGCTGAGGCGGCGGAAATGGCCGGCGCTGTGTTAGTAGTGATCGGCAGACCAAAGGAGATCGGTGAGAGCGTGGAGACAGTGAAAGAAATGGTGCGTTTATACGGCAGGGAGCAGAAAAATGAGGGATAAATCTTTTCGTGTTCATTTTTACAGAGAATTTAATACAGATAAACACATTGAAAGTAATATTATCATCTTTTATTTAATTAGAGGCGAGGCCAAAATTACTGTTTCTGAAAAGGTATATCCGCTGCGGGAAGAGAATTTCCTGATCGTGAATTATAATCACAGCTATATAGCTGAACTTTTGCCGGATTCTCTGCTCATGAAAGTTGATATCGACTTTCGGATATTGAGAAGTCTGTCTGATAGAAAAAATCTGTTATTTCAGTGTTATGACAATGGACAGCAGAGCTTAAAATATGAAAAATTCCGCTACAGACTGAACGAACTGCTGGGAGAATTTACGATTGAACCTGTCGGACTGAATTACAGGAAAATGAGTAAACTGTACAATATCTGTGATTATATGACGCGCGCGTTCGTTATTTCCGAAGCATCAGTCCGGCAGCCGGAGCATGAAGAAAAAACAGACCGGATATTTGAATATATAGAAAAAAATTATCAGAGAAAAATAACGCTTGATGATGCAGCAGATTATATGTATATGACCCCGGCTTCTTTTTCCAGATTTTTCAGCAGAGCTGCCGGGATAACTTTCGTAAAATACGTTACGAGTATTCGTCTGGAATATGCGCTGACAGATCTGCTGTCATCTGATATGTCTATATCAGATATCGCATATAAGAACGGGTTTGGAAGTGTTTCACAGTTTAATAAACAATTTAAGCTGTTTTACCATATGTCACCTCATGAATATAAAAATAAAGCAGGTATGAGCGAAGAGGATGAGGAGCAGACTTACGATGATCTTCTTGTTCATGATCTCGAAAAATATCAGAATAAAACGAGACTGGTAGTAGTCAAAGAACAGAAGATCAGGATTCAGGAAGAAGAAGTTGACATGATGAAGGGCAGAGAGTTTCATAATCCATGGGGAAATCTCCTTCATTTTGGTTTTGCCTCAAGACTTCTTTCAGCGGCATATCAGAAACAGATCATATTTCTGAAACAGAATCTGGATTTTACCTATGGAGCGTTTAACGGGATCTTTTCTCCGGAGTTTGAGTTAAAAGCTGCCCGGGAGGATGAAAATCTAAATTTTGTAAATCTGGATTATGTGCTGGATTTTTTGGTCGAGAACAGTATTAAACCACTCATTATTCTGGATAATCAGGTCTTTTCAATGGTCAAGAGCCTGAATGACAAGGATAAGATCCTTTGCCGGGATGTGTTTCCCGATGAGGTACAGTGCTGTAAAGTTCTCGGTGATATGATGGATCATATCATATACCGATATGGAATCAGGGAAGTGTCATCGTGGAAATTTGAAATATGGTATGATGCATTTGAGAAGACTGTTTTAGGACTGAGTAAGAATTTTAATACAATTTGGGATCAGATTTACGAAACGATCGCCGGTAAAATTCCGGGGATAAAAATAGGGGGATGCAGTCTCGGAACATCTGTAAAGCAGGATATATCAAGAACATTTTATGCCGAGTGGAAGAAAGCAGGGCATCTGCCGGATTTTCTGACTCTAAACGTATTTCCGTATCAGACGGCAGATGATCCCAGCAAAATGAAAGCAGTACGGTTGAAAGTAGAAGAATGCTTTAATATTTATATGCTGAATTTTAAATCTATTCTTTCCGAACTGGGATACTCTTACATTCCTCTTGTTGTATTGGAATGGAATCTGAGTTTTGTACAGAGAAATTATTTTAATGATATGGCGGGAAAGGCTGCTATAATGCTGAACCAGATGGTTCAGAATATAAATGAAGCCGATGATGTCGGCTACTGGCCGGCGAGTGATCTCTATGCGGGAGATTACGATGCAAACCTGATTTTAAATGGAGCGTGCGGCATGATCAGCTCAGATGGGATATGCAAGCCCACATTTTACGCTCTGAAATTCGTAAAAGAACTGCAGAGCATAATTGTATCACGTGGCGACCACTATATTGTAACTAAGGATGGAAGAGGATACTTTTCTGTTCTTCTCTTCAATAATAAAAAGTTAAGTTATAATTATTATTCCCGGACAGAAGCTTCCGTAGGGATAAATGACAGTGCTTTGATTTTTACGGACGATGATTCTCTTGAAGTCAGGCTGACGCTGAGAGGAATACCGGATAAAAAATACCTTGTCAGAAAGCAGGTCATCGGCCCGGAACGGGGAAGTGTGCTGGATGAATGGATGAAACTGGGAACTGAAATACCGTCAAGCGTAAGTGATGTGGCGTATTTGAAGACAAGGAGCGTACCTCTGCGAAAAAATGAGGAGATGACTGCGGAGAACGGGAGGCTTGTGATCATGGAAACGTTGAAAGCACATGAGATCATGCTTTTACAATTTATCTGATATCTTCACATTCAGTAGTGGTAATAATTTATATATGTGTTAAAAAAGGAAAAAATATAAGCATATTTTTTCCTTTTTTTGATATCTGATTTTATAAGGACAAGAAATAAGGATAACAGGATAATATAATTGAAGAAGAAAAGGCGGAGATGCATTAAAATTTAACTAAAGGTTGAAAAAAATATGAGAGGAGAAACAAATGAAAACAGAAATCAAATTATCCGTCTTTCAAAAAATCGGCTATGGACTGGGCGAAGCAGGAAGCACCCTTTCATGGACGTTGGTCAGTTCTTATTTAACTGTCTTTTATTCAGATGTTGTAGGCCTTGCTCCGGCAATTATTTCAGTGATTATGCTGGTTGCGCGTATCTGGCAGGCAGTCTGCGATCCGCTGTTCGGCGGCATTGCAGAAAATACAAAGAGCAGATGGGGGCGCTACCGTCCTTATATCCTGTTTGGAGCTCCGCTGCTGGCACTCTTTAATTGTCTGACATTTTTAAATCTGGATATATCGAACGGTGCAAAAACATTCTGGTGCGTCATTACATATATTGCCTGCTGTACTGCGTATTCCTTTGCAAACGGGGCAGTCACCTGCGTAGTGAATTCCATCACTTCAATCAATGCAGAGCGTGTTTCTGCAAACGCATACAAGGGTGCGATCGGAAGCATCTTCAGCATGATCGTGAGCGCAGTAACTATGCCGATGCTTTTATACTTCGGAGGCGGGAATACGAATTCCTCGACAGGTTACTTTTTAACAGCACTTGTTTTTTCTATCGCATCTCTGCCATGTTTCTTTCTGTGTTTTAAAGCAACGAGAGAAGTAATTACAGGCGGGACAAAGGAAACTGGTGAAAAAAAGGAAAATCCTGTCGTCATGATTTTGCGTTCTTTCCAGAATGCGTTTAAAGACTGGAACGTGGCATGGCTGATGGTTGCCATGATCTTATATCTGACAGGTATATTCGGCAGGATCGGAGTAATGGCATATTATTTCATCTATGTGCTCGGTGATCCTATGGGGATGGCATCGTTTGGAACTGCAATGACATTTGGGATGTTTGTGGTAAATCTGTATGCGCCGACTCTGCTGAATCATATTGACAAAAAATATGTGGGAGTTCTGGCGTGTGTCCTTCAGGCAGCCTGCTGTATTGCTTTCTATTTTATGGGTGAGGCCGGAGTCGGCAGTATGATCGTTGCAGTTGTAGGATTTATCTATGGAGCTACCAATCTTGTAACATTAACTTCAGTATCGTTATGCGGGGAGCTGATTGATGATAACTGGATCAGGACAGGAAAACGTTCCGATGGTGTCATTGCAACAGCTGTTTCATTTTCTACGAAGATTGCGAATGCCATCGGCGGTTCTATCGGGATTTTAATCCTCGGGGCTGTCGGATTTGTGGCAAATACGGAAATGTCCGCATCCACTCTGACAAATATAAATGCAGTGATCAATTTTGGACCTGCCATTTGTTTTGCATTGGCGATCATCCCGTTTCTTATGATCCGTATGACAAATAAAAAGGGCCGTGAGAATGAACAGAAAATAAAAGAAATGATGAAGACAGAGAATGCCTGAAAGGAGAACAGACAACTATGAAAGAAAAATTACAGAATCCGATCATTCCGGGATTTTATCCTGATCCGACAATCTGCCGTGTGGGAAAAGATTTTTATCTTGCGTGCTCAAGTTTTGAAATGTTTCCCGGAATACCGATCTTCCACAGTGAAGATCTGGTACACTGGGAACAGATCGGGAATGCCATGACGGCAGAGAATCATTTCCATATGGAACGCAACAGCGGCGTTGGCGGACTGATGGCGCCGACACTGCGTTATCATAACGGGACATTTTATATTCTGAATGCAAATTTTGCAGATAAGGGAAATTATATCGTGACAGCCAAAGACCCTGCGGGCCCCTGGTCCGAGCCCCACTGGCTGACAGATATTCCCGGTATAGACGCATCCCTGTTCTTTGACAATGACGGAAAGACTTATGTGATGGGAACAGGCGACTGCTGGGATAATGGAACAGGTGTAATGGAGAGAGGAATCTGGGTTGCAGAGTACGATATTGAGAACTTCAGGAGAATCAGCGAACCGGTTACAATATTTAACAGTGCACTGCGTGGTGGTTCAGCTCCGGAAGCTCCCCACATTTATCACATTGGCGATTGGTATTATCTGATCATTGCTGAGGGCGGGACAGAACATTACCATGCGGTCATGGTGGCAAGAAGCCGGAAAATAACAGATTTTTTTGAAGGCAATCCGGCCAATCCTGTCATGACACACCGCCATATGGGTTTTGGATGCCCGATTACGAATGTGGGTCATGCGGATCTTGTGGATCTGGAAGATGGAAGCTGGTATGCCGTTATGCTCGGGTCAAGGCTGATCGACGGGAAATATAAAAATCTCGGACGGGAGACGTTCATCTGCCCCGTGGTCTGGGAGAGAGACTGGCCTTTATTCAGTCCTGAGACCGGTAAAGTAGAGCTGACATATGACGCGCCTGAATCATTGGAGCAGGTTGTATATGGAAAAGCCCCGGCAACCGATGAGTTTGAGGATGATAAACTGCCGTTATATATGGTGACATGGGGGACTCCGGAAAGTGAATATTATAAAATAGAAGATTCCTGCCTGAAAATTCAATGTATTCCACAGATCCTCGAGAAAGAACTGGAACCGATGAAGATGGACGGAGTATTGTCAGATGACAAATACGCTGCGTTTATTGCAAGAAGACAATGCGCTGTAAACGCTTCTGTAACGGCAAAGATGCATTTTTATCCAAAAGACATGGAGTCAGCGGGAATTGCAGCAGTGCAGGCGATGAACCATCAGTTGCATATCGAGAGGGCGGCAGAGGAAGGCAGACAGGTAATACGTGTAGTTCTTGTTACGGCAGAATATAATAAACCCCCGTATTTCCCCGGATTTGAAAGCAAGACAAGCACAAAAGTACTGGAAAGCACACAGTGGGATGGAGAAGATATCATTCTGAAACTGGATATGAAAGGCGAAGACTTCACTGTTTATTATGGAGAGAGTGAGGATCAGCTTAAAGAACTCTGCAAGGTGGACGGTGCACTGATCAACCCCGAAAAAGTAGGCTGTATGTGCGGAACACTGCTTGGTATGTATGCTACGGGAAATGGAACTGATTGTGATAACTGTGCGGCATTTGACTGGTTCAAATACTGTGAAGCCTAATTGGTATTAGAGGATATACAAAATGTGTGATAAAAGGGAAGCAGAACTTGCCCTCAGCACAATACCTGTCTGGAGAAAGATAGGATACGGCATGGGTGAGATGGGATCTCAGTTTTCATGGGCGATGGTAAGTTCTTATCTGACTATATATTATACGGATGTCGTCGGATTGGCTCCCTCTGTGATCTCGGCAATTATGCTCGTGGCACGTATATGGGATGCGGTAAATGATCCAATGTTCGGCGCAATTGCCGAGAGTACTCAAAGCCGTTGGGGAAGATTTCGGCCTTACATTCTGTTCGGCAGTCCGTTTCTGGCTCTATTTAGCTGTCTGATGTTTTTACATCTGCCTCTGGACAGTTTTTGGCAGGGGCTATGGTGTACTGTAACCTATCTATGCTGTGATCTTGCATATACAGTTGCAAATATTTCTGTGGGATGTCTTGCAAACTCTATGACGGCAGTGAACAGCCAGAGGGTATCGCTGAATGCATTTAAAGGAGTGATGGGAAGTTTCACATCTCTCCTTGTAGGAGCACTGACTATGCCGCTGATCCTGCATTTCGGCGGACAGTCAGTATCATCCGATAAAGGTTATTTTATCGTTGCACTGATTTATTCCTGTGTGAGTATTCCGTTCTTCGTACTATGTTTTTTGTCAACTAAAGAGACGGTAAAAGTGAAACGGCAGGTCCGGGGCAACACCACTCTGGCGCTGCTGCGCTCTTTCCAGTATACGATGGGAGACCGGAATGCGAGAATGCTGATCGGAGCTGAAATCACATTTCTGACAGGAGTATTTGGGCGGCTTGGTATTATGACGTATTATTTTGTCTACATACTGGACAATGCTTTGTTAACTGCAGGATTTGCTACAGCAATGTCCCTTGGAATGATGGCTGCGAATGTGATTGCGGCGTTCCTTATGAATCGGTTTGACAAGAAATGGGTGGGAACCGGCTCCGCAGTCTGTCAGGCTGTGTGCTGTGCAGCTTTCTTTCTGATCGGAGAAACAGAATTGGATTTTGCGGTTATCCCAATGGGATTTATCTATGGCCTGACTAATTTGTCAGCAAATGTTGCCTATGGTTTGTCTGCTGAGATCATTGATGATAACTGGATAAGGACTGGAATCAGATCTGATGGAGTGATCTATTCTTGTATTTCATTTGCTACCAAACTCGGTAATGCGATAGGTGGATCAATCGGAATTCTTGCGCTGGGATTTGCAGGATTTATAGCAAATGAAGAATTGACGGGCACCGTATTGTCCCGTATGGATGCTGTGATCAATCTGGGCCCGATGGCATTTTTCCTGATCAGCGCAGTCTTTTTTGCGGCGAACAGAATGACAAATGCCAAAGCAGCGGAAAATGAAAAGAAAATTGCAGAAATGCAAAAAGATAATGATTAGATACCGGCTTACAGTGATGCATACCGAAACATACTGTTATTTAAAAAGTATGTTTTGATATGCATTATTTTTTTGGAGAATAAAAATTATGTTATAATACACTCGGGTGTAGGTTATAACATTTTTATAAACAGAGGGCAGGAAAATGGAAAGAAATGGACAACTCATATATCATTCACTTGAAGAGTTGGTAAATGGTGTATTCGGAGAGGATGTTTCCGTTATAAGGACCGACAGTGTCCCTGGCGGCGATATCAACAATGCTTACAGAATGAGCCTTTCCGACGGAACATATCTCTTTGTGAAAACGAATTCCGTCAATAACCTGAACTTCTTCCTGACAGAATCCGGAGGGCTGGGGGCTCTTCGCTCTTTGAATAAGGTTGGGGTACCGGAAGTCCTGGGGGCAGGAACCGATGAGCAGAGGGACATTTCATTCCTTGCGCTTGAATATATAGAAAGTTCTCCCGGGACGCCTTCTTACTGGGAAAATTTCGGACATCAGCTCGCCGCACTTCACAGGGCAGAGTGTCTTTCTTATGTGGATCCTGAAAGAAGCGAAGCAAGATTCGGATTTTACGAGGACAATTATATCGGCGCCACTCCCCAGAAAAATCAGCCTAAAAAGAACTGGATCGATTTTTACCGTGAATGCCGGCTACTGCCGCAGATCACTATGGCGGAGAAATACTTGGAGCCTGCTGTGAGAAAAAAAGCAGACTGGCTGCTGGATCATCTTGATCTGTATCTGCGGGAGCCCGGATTTCCCTCTCTGCTCCACGGAGACCTGTGGAGCGGTAATATGATGTGCGGGAAGGGAGGCGTGCCCTGGATTATAGACCCGGCAGCCTACGTGGGAGATTTTGAGGCGGATCTGGCCATGACACAGCTCTTCGGAAGTCTGCCGGAGAGATTTTATGCGGCATATAATGAAGTAAATCCGGTCGACAAGGCGGGATATGCACAGAGGAAAAATCTGTATCATCTTTATCAGCTTCTGAATCATCTGAACTTATTCGGAAGTATGTATCTTGGGAGTGTCGTGGACATTATAAATATGTATGCCGGAGTCTGACAAAGGACAGCTCCGGAAGATTGAGGAGAGAGAAATATGAGACTGTTTATTGCGATACGACTTTCAGACGAAATGAAGAAAGCGCTGATCAACTGCATGCATGATCTGAAGAAGCAGGGCGTGGAGGGAAACTATGTTCCGGCGCAAAATCTGCATATGACGCTTGCCTTTATCGGTGAATACGATGATCCGGAAAAAGTAAAGAAAGTGCTCAAAAAGGTACCTATGCCGGAATTCAGGCTCAGTTTATCGGAGAAAGGAAATTTCGGTAATATCCTCTGGGCAGGCGTGAAAGGTAATCAGAAGTTGAAAGCCTATGTAAAGGAATTGAGAGCCGCATTGGATGAAGAGGGCATCCCATATGACAGGAGCAGCTTTGTTCCACATATCACGATGATCCGGAAAGTGTCTGCAAAGAAACCGTATCAGGTCCATCTGGGGAAAGCGGTCATGACGGTAAAGAGGGCTTCCCTTATGAAGTCGGAGCAGAAGAATGGAAAAATGGTATATCAGGAGCTTTGAACTAACCGTGAATTGAAAAAGTAAATTCGGTATGAAAGAGTTAATTCTATGAATCTCTAA
>CAMLYF010000039.1:0-25898 GCA_946491795.1 uncultured Lachnoclostridium sp.
TCATAAAATCAAGGGTATAGCCATTTTTTCTTTCGTAAACTGTCAAAGATGGGATCATGCCATATGGACTGGCGAAGTTCAAACGCTTTGCTGTCAATGTATGGAATGTGGATCTGGCAGGAAAGAGCGATGAGCAGATCGCAGAAGAAGGTCTCAAAGCCATGGAAAACTGGATGAAAGAACTTGGGCTTGTCATGAATATTTCCGAACTGGGAGCGACAGAAGAGATGCTTGACGGTATCGCAGACGGCACGCTGATCATGGAAGGCGGATATAAGGTTCTTGACCGGGATGAAGTGAAAGAGATTCTGAAAGAAAGTATGTAACAGGTTTATTCAGAAAGGCGGTTCTGTTCTATGAGGAAAATTGTTCTTGTGATGCTGGTTTCCTTTTGCACTTTCACAGCAGTATTGTCAGGCTGCGCAGGCAGCAGTCAGACAGAAACACCTGAATCAGAATCGTCAGATCCGACCCCGGATGCGGATTCTGGTGAGCCGCGGGAATCGGAATCAGCGGGAAATGATGCAGAAGGATTTGAGGAGGAAGATAATATGGGCAGAAAAATAATAGTGGAAGTGAACGGCAGCCGTTTTACTGCCACACTGGAGAATAATAAAGCAGCGGATGCTCTGGAGGAGATGGTGCAGGAGGAGCCGGTTACGGTACAGATGAGCGATTATGCCGGCTTTGAAAAGGTAGGATCTCTGGGAACGAGTCTTCCTGCAAGCAACAGACAGACAACAACTCATGCCGGAGATATCGTGCTGTATCAGGGCAATCAGATAGTGATCTTCTATGGCTCTAATTCATGGAGTTATACAAGACTGGGGAAGATTGATGACCTGACCGGCTGGGAAGAGGCACTTGGAAACGGAGATGTGACTCTGACTCTTTCTCTGGAGGAAGCATAATAATATTTATGATAAGATTATGGCAGAGCCATAGCTTTTAGGAATGGCACAATATTTGTTTTAGGTATTTGAGACCTTAAGTATATTGGACTAAAATAATAAGAGTATGACAGGACGTTGAAAATACGGGCCGGCGTGCTCTTATTATTTTACTAACAATGCAGTTTTGCATATGGCGCAGGCTGAGCTGTTACAGTTTTTGACAGGAGGAGATATAAAATGGCAGATATGCAGTACAGAGAGCTCCCTCACGGCGGGGAGAAGATCAGTGTGATCGGCCTCGGGATGGGATCTATCCATGAGGGGAGTGAAGCGGAAATCGAAGAGACGCTGAAGCTTGCTCTGGCGAGCGGTGTCAATTACTTTGACATGGCTGCTTCCGAGGCAAAGCCTTATCCGTGCTATGCGCGTGCTTTTGAGGGAAAACGGGAACAGGTTTATCTTCAGATGCACTTCGGCGCGGTGTACGACAGCGGAAAATACGGCTGGACGAGAGACTTAAAGAAGATCAGAAAGACATTCGAGAGCCAGCTTTCCATGCTGCACACGGACTACACGGATATGGGATTCGTACATTGCATCGATGAAGTGAGTGATTATGAGAAGATCATGTCTGGCGGAATCTGGGATTATATGAAGTCATTGAAGGAAAACGGAGTGATCCGTCATCTGGGACTGTCCTCCCATGACCCGGAGATCATCCGGCGGTTTCTGGATACCGGGCTGATCGATATGGTCATGTTCAGTATCAACCCGGCATACGACTATTCCACCGGCGATTACGGCATCGGCACAGCTTCTGAATGCGAAGACGTCGCCTTTTAAACAGGCTCTCACGAAAACGCAGTGTATCCGGTACGCTCTTGATCGTCCGGCAGTTCTCACGGTACTTCCGGGTGTGAGAAATTCGCAGGATTTAAAGGATGTGTTGTCTTATCTGGACGCATCTGAGGAGGAACAGGACTACTCTGTGATCGGGCAGTTCACGCCTCAGAATGCGGACGGGATCTGTGTGTACTGCAATCACTGCCAGCCTTGTCCGAAAGGGCTTAACGTGGGCATGATCAATAAGTACTATGACCTTGCCCTTGCCGGGGACGAGATGGCAAAGGGACATTATGATAAACTGGAAGTCAAAGCAGGTGAATGTATTCAGTGCGGTCACTGCGAATCACGCTGTCCGTTCCATGTAAAGCAGGAGGCAAGGATGCAGGAGATCAGCAGGTATTTCGGTGAGTAATTACAGCGTCAGCCGGAGAAACATCCAGCAGCGTCCGGGAGATTCCGGCTATGCGCAGATTTTAAGGACGCTGCTCTTTTTATCCATCCCCACAATCGTGGAAGAAGTACTTGCCACGCTGCTCCAGTACGTGGATACTGCAATGGTCGGACAGCTCGGCGAACAGGCGACGGCTTCGGTAAGCATCACTACGAATGTAACGTGGCTTGTGAACAGTGTATCCGGGGCTGTCGGTACGGCTATCCTTGTCCTGATATCCAAGGCGTCAGGAGCAGGGGATGATAAGCAGGTGAAGAAACTGTCCCAGCAGGCGCTGTTTCTGGCTCCTGTATCCGGGGTGCTGCTCGAGATCCTGTCACTCATCCTGTGCCCGTATATTCCGGTATGGATGGGAGCGGAGCCGGCGATCCGGGATCAGGCTTCCCGTTATTTCTTTATTATCAGTGCGCCGCTGGTGTTCCGCTATGTAAGCACGGTTCTTGGTGCGGCACTCCGGGCGGTGCAGGATACAAAGACGCCGATGCTTATCAGCCTTGCGGCCAACGGACTGAATATTGTGCTGAACTATTTCCTGATCTATCCTGCGGATCTGGGAGTGGACGGCGCTGCAATTGCCTCGGCTGTATCCTATGCGCTTTCCGGTATTCTGATGTTTGTATCCTGCAGGAAAAACAGCCAGCTTTGCTGGAAGGCCCGGGAGTTTTCGGTGGACAGAAAACTGCTGGCAGAGTGTGCGGATGTGGGAATGCCGGTACTTGGAACCAGCATGGTGAGCTGCTTCGGATATGTGGTATGTGCGTATCCTGTTTACGTTTCTCTGTGTGCGGTACTGGGGGCTGGGACTTCGCGCTGTATGGTACTGCATGATCGCGGACAATGTGTGCAAGGCAGTCCTTTTCACAGTTCCGTTTCTGACAAAACGCAGCCGGGTGAGACAATGGCTTGGCCGTTCCTGAATCTATGGTATAAAATCCGTGTTATAATAGATGGCGGATCTGTTTTGTATCAAGGCTGAAAGCAGAAGGAAGGACTGGAACATTATGAAGACAGAACAGAACATCATACTGGATTTTTCCCATATTTACCCGGAAGATATCGAGAAACAGGTAAAAGGGCTGAAACGTATCGATCTGACAGATATCAGCGGCACAGACATGTACTGTACGGAAGAGGCGGCGGCAGAGATCAGAAAGCGGCTGGCGCCTTACAGTCCCTGCGGGATCCATTTTCTGGACAGCGGGAATTATCATTACGCTACAAAGTTTTTTACAGAGAAGATCAGGGAACCTTTCGCACTTGTGCTGTATGATAATCACAGTGACATGCAGCCGCCGGAGTTTCCCGGGATGATAAGCTGCGGAGACTGGGCGGGCGATGTAATCCGCACCAATCCCTGCCTGGAACAGTTGATCCTGGCAGGTCCGGAGCAGAAAACAATCGATGAGATACCGGCAGAGTTCCATAAAAAGCTGATCTGTATCAGCAGAGAGGTGATAGAGGAGAAGAGAGTTCACGAAAAGATTCCGCAGATTGATATGGAGCTGCCTATCTATATCTCGATTGACAAAGATGTCCTTGACCGGAGCAGTGCCCGGACCAACTGGGATCAGGGAGAGATGCCTTTTCCTCTTCTGGAGAAACTGCTTCTGGAAGTCTTTGAGCATCAGCAGGTGATCGGCGCAGATATCTGTGGTGAGTGCAGTCTGCTGGAACCTTTTCGTGAGCTTATGGCAGATGAAGAAATTAATAAAATCACGAATGACCGGCTGTATCACTTCCTGAATGACTGCTTGAGGACCTCAAGAAATTTTTCCACAGGTTTTGAAAAGACTTGATATTTTTTCCATATGATATTCATTTTATTCTCCAGTCTGGGATTCAGAGGACGAAAGCACAGATTGCTGTCGCCGGTCGTGTTAATGATCTTGTCAAGCCCGATCGCGTATCCAAGTCCTTCATCAACGAGAAGGGATGCGTTGAAGATCAGGTTGTAGGTGGCGGCGATGTTGAGCTGGTCCGGTTCCCTTCCGAGCCACTGGGTAAGGGTACCGCCCTGAGATTCCTGCTGGGAGAGGATCAGAGGGACATCGTACAGATCGCCGGGGGCGATGGATCCCTTCTCTGCAAGAGGAGAATCCTTACGCATGAGGACACCCCAGATATCATGGTAGGGCATTTCGAGGACATTGTATTTTGTCAGGTCTACATCCCCGAAAACGATTCCGAAGTCGATAAGCCCTTTATCCAGATATTCAGATACAAGAGATGAATTGCCGCTGGAGAGATGATAGCTGATGCCAGGATAGCGGTTCTGAAGTTTTTTCGCCGCTTTTGCGATCAGACGGATGCCGTCTGTCTCTCCGGTGCCGATATAGACGTCTCCTATGATAACGTCATCGCTCGTTTTTATTTCGTTTTCTGCTTTTTTTACAAGATCGAGTATCTCCTCGGCGCGTTTGCGCAGGATCATCCCTTCTTCGGTCAGCGTGACTTTCCGTGTGCCTTTTGTTCCACGGATGAAGAGCTGTTTTCCCAATTCCTGTTCGAGGTTCTTGATCTGTGTGGAGAGGGTTGGCTGGGAGAGGTGAAGAGACTCCGCGGCATGTACGATACTCTGTTCTCTTGCGATTGCGAGAAAATAATTAAGGACACGTAATTCCATGATAAGTACCTCCGGTTTCTATTACATACATTGATTTTAATTAACTATAGCATGAATATAAATAGGTTTCAACTATGGAAATACATTACAACAAAGTATTTGCTATTCAAAATATCCGGTGCTAGACTGTATAAGGAAAGATAAGATGACAGCCGAAGCAGGCTTAAAACATTTGCCTTATATGTGAAAGGACGGACTGATATGAAACCGGATTCCAGAGAGAATCTCATCCAAAATCTGAAAGATGCAGGCTGCTGTGAAGAAATGATACATGATTTTATGGAGCATTTTGATGAAAAAGACATTGACCGCCAGATTGCCATGCTTGAGCTTCACAGAGATGAACTGCTGGACAATGTACACAGCGAAGAGAGAAAGATATCCTGTCTGGACTATCTGCTCTATCAGATTAAAAAGGATTATATAGCATAAATGAAAGGAAGAGATCATAATGAATGAGAAGAAAGAAATCAGACAACAGTATTTAACAGGGGAACGCCCGCTGTTTATGGGAAAAGATCTTAAAATATATGATACGGTCTTTGATGACGGGGAGTCACCTCTCAAGGAGAGCCGGAATATTGAACTGTATGACAGTATGTTCAAGTGGAAATATCCGCTCTGGTACAGCAGAAACATAGTTGCCGAGAACTGTACATGGTTTGAGATGGCGCGGGCAGGCGTATGGTACACGGATAATATTACGGTGAGAAACGCCGTGATCGAGGCGCCTAAGAATTTCAGACGATGCCGCGGCGTTGTGCTGGAAAACGTAGATTTCCCGAATGCACAGGAGACGCTCTGGAGCTGTGAACAGGTGAAAATGGACTGGGTTACTGCAAAGGGTGATTATTTTGCCATGAACTGCACGGATATGGTGCTCAATGACTTTAAGCTGGACGGCAATTATTCCTTCGACGGAGCAAAGAATGTAGAGATACACAATGCAAAACTGCTCTCTAAGGACGCGTTCTGGAACAGTGAAAACGTAACGGTTTACGATTCCTTTATCTCAGGAGAATATCTTGGCTGGAATGCGAAGAACCTGACTCTTGTCAACTGTACGATCGAAAGTCTGCAGGGCATGTGTTATGTCGACAATCTCGTGATGAAGAACTGCAAGCTGATCAATACGACACTTGCTTTCGAATATTCTACAGTGGACGCGGATGTTCACGGAAAGATCGACAGTGTATTAAACCCGTCAGGAGGTACGATCCGCGCAGAGCATATCGGTGATCTTATTATTGAAAAGGATAAGATCGACCCGTCAAAGACAAGGATCATCTGTAGTGATATCGACCATGAGAAGCAGTGTGCCTGTGCTTGAGAAAGGATAATGCAGCATGAAATATAATTTTGATGAAATGATCGACCGCAAAAATACCGGCTCGCTGAAATGGGATGTGCCGGACGGGGAGCTTCCCATGTGGGTAGCGGATATGGATTTCCGCACGGCTCCGGCCGTGACAGAAGCCATTGCTGAGCGCGCGGCCCATGGAATATTCGGTTATACAGTGGTGCCGGACGAGTGGTATGAGGCATATCAGACATGGTGGAGCAGCCGGCATCACTTTGAGATAGAAAAAGACTGGCTTATCTTCTGTACAGGAGTCGTGCCTGCAATTTCCAGTATCGTCAGGAAGATGACCACTGTAGCTGAGAAAGTTGTTGTAATGACGCCGGTATACAATATATTTTTCAACTCGATCTTGAACAACGGAAGAAATGTGCTTGAGAGCAGGCTGAAACTGGAAAACGGCGTCTATGAAATCGACTTTGGAGATCTGGAGGAAAAGCTTTCGGATCCTCAGGCGTCATTGCTCCTTCTGTGTAATCCGCAGAATCCGGCGGGAAGAATCTGGGATAGGGAGACGCTGGAGCGGATCGGCGATCTGTGCGTAAAGTATCACGTGCTTGTCCTCTCCGATGAGATCCACTGTGATCTCGTAAAACCGGGTATGGAGTATGTGCCGTTTGCCTCGGTCTCTGAAAACTGCAGGATGAACAGTATCACCTGTGTTGCCCCGACGAAAGCATTTAACATTGCAGGCATACAGACGTCCGCCGTGATCGTGCCGGACGAGACGATCCGCCATAAGGTCAACCGGGGCCTCAACACAGATGAAGTGGCGGAGCCCAATGTGTTTGCCGCCATAGCTCCGGTCGCCGCATTCATGCACGGTGGAGAGTGGCTGGATGAATTGAATGCCTATCTGTGGCAGAACAGAAAGAGGGCGGAAGAGTACATTGACAGCGAGATTGAAAATGTAACCGCCATCCGTGGAGAAGCAACCTATCTGCTCTGGATCGACTGCCGGAAAGTGACGGAAGACTCCGATCAGCTCAGTGGATTCATCCGGAAACAGACGGGCTTGTATGTCTCTTCCGGAGAAGAGTATCATAACGGGGACGGATTCCTGAGAATGAATCTGGCCTGCCCGCGAGCCCGTCTGGAAGACGGATTAAAAAGGCTGAAAGCCGGAATCGAGGCATACAGGGCAAATAAATAAGAATATATAAGCAGTTCAGCCCGCGCCATGCAAGCATAAATCCGTCTTCTGACAGCAGATGGCTGAACTGGGGGATAAAAATGAGAACGGATATCAAAAAATAACTTGATATCTGTTCTTTTTTCGTGTATGATAATGACATGGGTTAGACTAAACTAACTAATGGGGAATAATCAATTTACTTTATTACGTTTCTACAGGAGGTTTCATATGAGTGTCGTTATCATCGGAGGGCATGACAGGATGGTCTGCCAGTATAAAAAGATCTGTAAACAGTTTAACTGCAAAGCGAAAGTGTTCACGCAGATGTCAGCGTCATTGGGTAAACAGATCGGAAGTCCGGATCTGATTGTGCTGTTTACCAATACGGTATCCCATAAGATGGTGAAATGCGCGGTGGAAGAAGCAGGAAGATGCAATGCCTGTGTGGTAAGATGCCATACGAGCAGTAAAAATGCACTGGAGGAGATCCTCGACAATGCATGTGCTTAATTCGTAATTCAGGAACGGGAAAGCGTTCGCCGGAGTACAGGTGTTACTCGCAGGCGCGCTCTCGCTCGGGCCGCAACATAGCAGTACATAAGGCGGCAAAGGACGCCGCCTAAGTGCTGATGTTGCTCTACGGCCTTTGAGTAACACCTGTACTCCGGCTGGGCTTTCCTCTCCCGGAATTTCGGATTAAGACGGAAAGTAAAGCGAAGAGGGTGCGGTTCGGCTGAAATAAAAGGAAGCAATGCCTGTTATTCTGTTTTTTCTCCTACGAAGACGATTACGGAGCGTTCGCCGAGGATGATGGTGTTTCCTGCGACGGGCATTTTGTTTTCCGGAAAGATCTGCTGTTTCGGGTCGCCGGTGTTGACTGCAATCTTCCAGCAGTAGTCCTGAGGCAGATCGGGAAGTGTCAGACTGGCCGGATACCAGTATGCGTTTGCCGCCACGTAGACAAGATCTTCGCGGTTTTCCTCTTCGTCATATCCGGCAAAGAGGACACAGGATGTGTATGAGTTCTCCAGATGCTCGTTGTTCCATGGCTCCAGCCCGTGGATGCTCATGGACGGGAAACCGATATAGCTCGGTTCAAGGTCCTTCCGGATTGCCGGATGTTCTTTGCGGAAGGCGATCATATACCGGAAGAAATCAAAGAGATCCCTGTTCCTGTGCAGCAGATTCCAGTCCAGCCAGGATATCTGATTATCCTGACAATACGGATTATTATTTCCATAGCGGGTGTCGCCGAATTCATCTCCGGAGAGGAACATTGGCGTTCCACGGCTGCACATGAGTACGGCACAGGCATTCTTGATCATGCGGAAGCGCAGGGCGAGGACTTCCGGATCGTCTGTATCGCCCTCCACACCACAATTCCAGCTGTTGTTGTCGTCATAGCCGTCTGTATTGTTCCAGCCGTTTGCCTCATTATGTTTCTGGTTATAGCTGTACAGGTCATAGAGTGTAAATCCGTCGTGACAGGTCAGAAAGTTGACGGAAGCATTGCCGCCCCGGTAAACAGGATCATACAGATCCGGGGAACCGGTCATCCTTTGCGCGGCGATTCCCGCCATCTTGCTGTCTCCTTTTAAGAAACAGCGCATATCGTCCCGGTAACGTCCGTTCCATTCCGCCCAGCGTTTCCACGATGGAAAAGAGCCTACCTGATAGAGCCCGCCCGCATCCCACGCCTCGGCGATGAGTTTGACATTTCCGAGGATCGGATCGAAAGCAAGGCTTCGCAGGAGCGGAGGCTGGTTCAGGGGAGTGCCGTTGTCGCTGCGCCCCAGAATGGATGCCAGATCGAAGCGGAAACCGTCTACCCGGTAGTCGGTCACCCAGTAGCGCAGACAGTCAAGGATCAGCTCCTGCACGACAGGATGGTTGCAGTTCAGTGTATTTCCGCATCCGCTGAAGTTATAGTACTTCCCGTCAGGGGTGAGCATATAGTAGATGTTGTTGTCAAACCCTTTAAAGCAGAAGGAAGGTCCCAGTTCATTTCCTTCGGCTGTATGATTGAATACAACATCAAGAATCACATCGATCTCATTATCGTGAAGCGCCTTGATCAGACGCTTTAATTCCATTCCTTCACGGTTATACTCGATACTGGATGAGTAACTGGTATTCGGCGCGAAGAAGCAGACCGGATTATAGCCCCAGTAGTCGAGCAGTTCATTCTGGTCGATCAGGCGGACGTCCCGTGTCTCATCAAACTCAAAGACAGGCATCAGTTCTACGGCATTGATCCCAAGACTTTTCAGATAAGGAATCTTTTCCTCCAGCCCCATAAATGTACCAGGACAGGATACCCCGGAAGAAGGGGATTTGGTAAATCCGCGCACATGAAGTTCGTAGATTACAAGATCTTCCATGGGAATCGGTTCACTCCGTTCCAGTCCCCAGTCAAAATTGTTCTGTACGACCCGGGCCCGGTAGCTGTGCTGCGGATTGTTTTTGCAGCCCCACTGGCTCTGCCCGGTGACCGCACGGGCATAAGGATCCAGAAGAATTTTGTTTTTGTCAAACCGAAGTCCTTTTTTCTCGTCATAGGGACCGTCCAGCCGGTAGGCATATTCAAATTCTTCGATATCCAGACCGAATACGATCATGGAATAGACGAAACCGATCTTGTAATTGTCCGGAAATTTTAAAGCAGCGAAAGGCTCCTCTGCATCCCGATGGAAGAGAAGCAGTTCACAGGATGTCGCTCCGTGCGACTGGATCGTAAAATTGACGCCGCCGGGGATCACGGTGGCTCCGAAGAAACGGAAGAATCCGGGGCGGACCTGAAAGCCGGAGATCGTGTCCAGTGGTTTTAGCTGCTGCCCGGGTACGAGCACCAGATCTGATGTGTGCAGTGACATAATGGCCATCTCCTTTCAAGACTGAGATACTGTTACCTGCCGCTTAAATAGAACACAGCGAGCTGTGTGCGGTCGCGCAGGTTCAGTTTATCGAGTATAGTTGTTAAGTAGTTCCTTACAGTCCCTTCACTTAAATACAGACGTGCTGCGATCTCTTTGTTACTCAATCCCTCTGCAATCAGGCGGATCACTTCCAGTTCACGCTCACTGATTCCATATTTTTTATAGTCGGTTGTCTCTTTTTGCGTTCCCATAAGTTCCGGAATCCGGGAGACAATTTCCGTGCCGAACACGGTCTGGCCGGAGGCCGCTGCCCGTATGGCGGGAATAATGTTCTGGTAATCCTGCTTGAGCAGATAACCTGCCGCTCCCAGTTTTAATGCTTTTATAATATATTCATCGTCGGAAAATGTCGTAAGCAGCAGAATCCTTGCCGACGGGAATTCCTGCAGGATTTCTTCTGCCGCATCCAGTCCGTTTTTCTGTTTCATACGGATATCCATCAGAAGCACATCCGGCCTGTGTTCGCGGTAGAGAGCAAGAGCTGCGCTGCCGTCCTCTGCTGTAGCTGCCACCTCAAAATCCGGCTCGCTTTCCAGAATCATTTTCAGGGCGCTCACCACAAGGCAGTCATCGTCTATCAATATCAGTTTCATAATCTAGTCTCCTTTTTGGTATCGTAACAAGGATCCGGAATCCTTTTTCAGCTGAGATATGGATCGTTCCATGGAGTTTGTCCGTCCGTTCTTTCATATTGGTCAGTCCCATGCCGCCGGGATGTGCGATATTTTCCGAGTTTTTGCCATTTCCCGTGCTTCTGTCATTCCCCGTACCTTTCCTGATTTTAGTGCCGTTATCCTCAATGCAGAGCTGATACAGTGCGGGGTGTTCCCGGATGGTAACAGATGCTTTGCTGGCATTGCTGTGCCTCATGATATTGGAGAGTGCCTCTTTTGTAATACTGATAAAGCTGTATTTGACATCTCGGGGAATCACTCTTCCGGCGTCATAGCAGTATACGACTGGGCAGAATGTGAAATCACTGATCAGAGATTTTACGGCTTCGTCCAGATTGACCGCCTCATCACGCAGATCGTGCACGCTGGAGCGGATGTTATCCATGGCTGCGTTCAATGTCTGGTCGAGAGAATCAAGTGTAGGCGATAGTGTCTCGTCCCGGTTTACTGTTTTTGCGGCTCCGGCAAGGAGAATGGACCGAGAGAGCAGATGCCCTACGTTGTCGTGAATCTCCCGGGCAATCCGGTTCCGTTCCCTCAGGGTGGCGGTATAGATCTCATAGTCCTGCTTTTCCATCAATGTGCGGTTCTTTTCCGTCAGGAGCAGATCCCGCTCTGTGCTGTCATCCATTGTCCGTCTCAATGTGCCCTGCAGACTGTCACGCTCCCTTGCTGTAGAAGCAAGAAGAAAACATACTGCAAAACCGAACAGATCCAGACAGGTCAGAAGAAGGTTTATCTCTCTGTACCACGGATTCAGGATCAGATACAGGACTGCGGCTATGGAAGCAGGCACATAAAGCTTCCGTCGGAATAGTCCGTAACATACTGCGGGATAAAAATACAGTAATGCCGGTACGAAAACCGCAGCGGCGAAGAAAATAAGACAGCCTGCTGCATATGTCCGGTTTTCTTCCAGAAACAGATCCGCACTGCACAGGATCAGCGCGCAGAGAAATGCCAGAACATAAGGCAGATCAGGCTGTATAAAGAACAGGGAAAACATGCACAGAAGCATGACCATTCCGCAATTTACTGCATTTTTCATATGAATACCGGCTTGTGCCGCTCCTTTCTTAAGCGCTTCATGATTTTATTATAGTCGAAAATATGGGGAAAGCAAAGAAAAAGAATGGAGGAGTGACATTTGTCATGCTGAGTTGTGACACTGTGCACTACAGAAATTCATGGACCCGATGTATCCTGATATCAGTAAGACGAGGCAGCCGGACTTGCAATTTCAGACGATAAAGTTATCAATCAATTTGTCAGGAAATTAGGACAGGAGGATTCATATGATCAGGATAGAAAATCTCGTGAAAAGGTACGGCGACATACTGGCGCTGGATCATTTTAATCTGGAAGTAAAAGAGGGGGAAATCTTCGGACTTCTCGGTCCTAACGGCTCGGGAAAGACGACAGCGATCAACTGTATGCTTGCGCTTCTGAAGTATGACAGGGGAAGCATACAGATCATGGGGCAGGATATGGCTCCGGACAATTATGAAGTTAAACGTCAGATCGGTATTGTCATGCAGGACGTAGCGGTTTTTGAAGAGCTGAGCGTCCATGACAATATTGATTATTTCTGCAGCCTGTATGTAAAGGATAAGAACCGAAGAAAAGAACTGGTGGAGGAAGCTATCCGATTTGTCGGACTGGAGGATTACAGAAAGATATATCCGAAAAAACTTTCCGGCGGTCTGCTCCGGCGCCTGAATATTGCCTGCGGGATCGCCCACAAGCCAAGACTCATCATATTAGATGAACCTACTGTCGCAGTAGATCCCCAGAGCAGGAATAAAATACTGGAGGGAATCTGTGAACTGAACCGGCAGGGCTCGACCATCATATACACCTCCCATTATATGGAAGAGGTAGAGCAGATCTGCACCAGGATTGCCATTATGGATCACGGCAGGAGCATCGCGGTGGGAACAAAGGAAGAGTTAAAGAGTATGATCAAGACCGGGGAGACAGTGACTATCGAGGCGGTCATCCTGGGTGTGGATGATCTGGCGGATATCAGGAACCTTCCCCATGTATTTGATGTGAAATATGAAGATCAGCGCCTTGTGGTGAGGTGTACCGGAGCAAAACACAACCTGATCCACATCTTAGGATGTCTTCAGGAGAAGGATATCCCGTTCGGCAGAGTATTCTCGGAGCTGCCAACACTCAATGACGTGTTCCTTGAGATCACAGGAAAGCAGTTAAGGGATTAGGAGGAAATGAATATGTGGAATCTGATAAAATACAGTTTTCTGGCAAAGATCAGAGATTTCAGTCTTGTGTTCTGGCCGCTTGTCTTTCCGCTTGCATTGACCACAGCTATGTATTTTTCCATCGGTCAGATGGACGAGTCGGATTTTGAGATCATCCCTGTGGCAGTTGTATCGCATAATACGGAAGATGAGGAGCTTTTTCAAAAGTACCTGAAAACAGTGGAAGAGAATGATAACGCACTGATCGATGTCCGTTCTATGACAGAAGAAGAGGCAGTAGCCGCCTTGAAAAAAGGCGATATTGACGGAATTTTTTACGATGGGGAAGAGCCTTCCCTCACAGTCGGCGGGAGCGGTCTTCCACAGAGTATCCTACAGATGATACTGGAGAGTTACACAGAAGGAAAACAGACATTAGAAGATGTGGCAGAGCTGCATCCGGAGGGGATGGAAGCCGCGGTACGTCAGATGTCAGATTACGGTCCGGTGACCGAAGAAGTATCTCTCGGCGGCCGGACGACGAATACGACTGCCCAGTTCTTCTACGCTATGATCGGGATGGCCTGCCTGTACGGCTGTTTTATTGGATATCGCTCTGCTATGGATCTTCAGGCAAACTTGTCAGCGCTTGCGGCGAGACGGTGTGTAAGCCCGGTTCACAGGATGGGGTGGATTCTGTCTGAGACGACAGTATCTTTCAGCCTTCATTTTATTAACATGCTTATCCTTCTGGCATATATGAAATATATCCTCCGGCTGGAACTTACAAGCGCTTATGTTGAGATGCTTCCGGCTGTGATCATTGGCAGCATGATCGGTGTAACGATGGGAATGTTTATTACAAGTATCGGTAAAATGGGAGAAGGCGTGAAGATAGGTATTATGATCGGCGTCTCAATGGTGATGAGTTTCCTGGCGGGGCTGATGAATGCAGATGTAAAAAATGCGGTGGACAGGAATGTTCCTCTGTTAAATCGGATCAATCCGGCGGCGCTTATTTCGGACGCACTGTACTGTCTGAATGTCTATGACGCACCGGAACGGTATATGCAGGACATAGTTATTCTGTCAGTGATGTGTGTGCTTCTTCTGACTGGAACATTTCTGATCGTAAGGAGGGAACGTTATGGCAGTATTTAAGGCATATATGAGGATCGCAAAGAAGAATATGTGGATGATACTGATGTATCTGTGCATCTTCCTCGGGGTTACGGTCATGTTCCAGCGCTTTGCGGGAGGTGATGCCGTACAGTATGCGGCACAGAGTGTGCCAGTAGGAATCATCGATGAGGACAGGGGAGAAGCAGCGGAAAGTCTCATCCGTTATATCGGACGGACGAACGAGATTGTATATCTTGAGGATGACAGGGAGACTCTGCAGGAGAATCTGTTCTATCGGAATGTGGAATATATTGTGAGGATTCCCCGGGACTTTATGGAAAAGTGCATTCTTGGAGATAAGAAGCTGAAAGTGACGACAGTGCCGGGGACATATTCCGGTTCCTATGTGGAACAGCAGATCAGCAATTTCATCAACTTCGCCCGGTGTTATGCGGCGGCAGGATTCACAGAACACGAACTTGGCGAAGCGATGGCTGCGAGAGAGACGGCAAAAGTGGAAATGCTGGATGTGAACGGAAACGGCGGTTCGTATCCTGCCTATGCGTTCTATTACCGGTATCTGCCATATCTGTTCCTGTGCGTCCTCTGCTATGTGATGGGATATATTTTGATGGGGTTCCGCAGGGGAAGTCTGCCTGACCGGATGGCGGCGTCTGCAGTACCTGCCCGCAGACAGAGCATGGAAGGGCTTATGGCAGCAGGAGTTATCGCAATTGCCCTCTGGGGATTCTGCAGCCTGATCAGTATTGTGTTCTATAACGGAAATTTCCTTGACAGCGGGAAAGTGACATGGTATCTGCTCAACTCCTTTGTCATGCTGCTGTCAGCTCTGGCACTTTCCTATCTGATTGGCAGTCTTGTGAAGACCCCCAATGCGCTGAACGGCATCGTGAACATACTGTCACTCGGCATGTGTTTTGCATGCGGAGTCTTTGTAGAGATGGATCTGTTAAGCAGCGGGGTAAGAAAAGCAGCCCAGTTCCTTCCGGTGTACTGGTATGAGACGGCAAATGAGATACTGATGGATTACGGAGAGATCTCAGGCGATATTAGAAACCGGCTTGTGGGAGCAATCGGAATACAACTTGTGTTTGCGGCGGCGTTTGTGTGTGTGACGCTGGCAGTGGCGAAGAAGAGACAAAGGAGTTCCTAATTATTTGTCAGAATCCCTAAAAAAATTTTGCGGTACTTGACTTCTGACATCCTTTTCCTTTATTCTTAATGAGGTGAATATCGACATGCTGTAAATACGGCAGGGCAGTGACGGGCTGTCCTGTCGTTGTTAAGCGTTAGCGCATAACCATAGTATATCTGAAGGAGGACAAAAATGGGCGGTTTTTTTGGCGTTGCATCGAAGCATGACTGTGTACTTGAGCTTTTTTACGGAGTGGATTATCATTCACATCTCGGAACAAGAAGAGGAGGAATGGCGGTCTACGGAAAAGACGGTTTCAACCGTGCGATCCACAATATAGAGAATTCTCCGTTCCGTACGAAATTTGAGCGGGATGTGGAGGAACTGGAAGGAAACTTAGGCATCGGCTGTATCTCGGATTATGAGCCCCAGCCGTTGCTTCTGCAGTCTCATCTGGGAAGCTTTGCCATCACGACGATCGGCAAAATTAACAATCAGGATGAAATCCTTGAGAAAGCGTACAAAGACGGACGCTCCCATTTTCTTGAAATGAGCGGCGGACAGATCAACGCCACTGAGCTGATCGGCTCCCTGATCTGCCGGAAGAGCTCGATCGTGGAAGGGATACAGTATGCGCAGGAAATGGTGGACGGTTCCTTAAGTCTGCTGATCATGACAAAGGACGGTATCTATGCGGCAAGAGACCGGTACGGAAGGACGCCGGTCGTGATCGGAAAGAAAGAGGACGCCTACTGTGTATCTTTTGAGAATTTTGCTTATCTGAACCTTGGATATAATCATGACCGGGAACTGGGACCGGGAGAGATCGCATATATTACGCCGGAGAGTGTGGAGACGCTTGTACAGCCGGGAGAAAAGATGCGGATCTGTTCTTTCCTCTGGGTATATTACGGGTATCCGACTTCTTCCTATGAAGGAGTCAATGTAGAGGAGATGCGCTATCACTGCGGAAGTATGCTGGCGAAGAGAGATGGGGATTCCGTGCATCCGGATATCGTGGCCGGCGTGCCGGATTCCGGTGTGGCTCATGCCATCGGCTATTCCAATGAGTCAGGTATTCCGTATGCAAGACCGTTTATCAAATATACGCCTACATGGCCCAGATCCTTTATGCCGACGAACCAGAGCCAGAGAGATCTGATCGCCCGCATGAAGCTGATCCCTGTGCAGGCGCTTATCGAGAATAAGAAACTGCTGTTAATTGATGATTCAATTGTGCGGGGCACACAGCTCAGAGAAACGACAGAATTCCTCTACCGGAGCGGTGCAAAAGAAGTTCATGTGCGCCCGGCGTGTCCGCCTCTTGTGTTCGGCTGTAAATATCTGAACTTCTCCCGTTCCAAATCAGATATGGAACTGATCACCAGACGTGTGATCCGGGAACAGGAGGGAGACAACTGTCCGGAGGAAGTGCTTGAGGAATACACAAATCCGGATTCCTGCAGATACGCGAAGATGATCGAGGAGATCCGCAGGATCCAGAACTTTACGACACTGAGATTCCACAGACTGGACGACCTTCTGGCGTCCATCGGTCTGGAACCGTGTAAAGTGTGTACCTATTGCTTCAGCGGGAAAGAGTAAGCTTTTGGCAGAATGCCCGGCAGATATAGTTTTACATTGTTCTGCCGGGCATAACTGTGTCTGATTTTTGTGAGTACAGGAGAGTTAAGAATGTTTAGTTCAGCGGGAAAAGAGAAGAATTTTGGAATTGACTGGGGAAGGTTCTACAGGACTGTCATAGGGCTGGTGGTTCCCATGGCGCTCCAGAATCTGATCAACGTGGGAGTCACAGCGGCTGACGTCGTCATGCTCGGCGCAGTGGGAGAGACAGCGCTCTCGGGGGCTTCCCTTGCGGGACAGGTGCAGTATATCATGACCCTTTTTCTCTTCGGACTTACCTCGGGCGCTACAGTCCTGACAGCGCAGTACTGGGGCAAAGGCGACAGAGAGACGATTGAGAAGATCCTAGGCATGACAGTAAAAGCGGCGGTTCTTGTGACAGCACTGTTTACAGTGGCAGCACTTACGGTGCCGTCACTGTTGATGCAGATTTTTACTTCAGATCCGGCCGTGATCGCAGAAGGAGTAAAGTATCTGCGTATCGTGGCATTTACCTATATCATGATCGGAGTGACACAGGCTTATCTCTATGTAATGCGCAGTGTGGAGCGGGTAGTAGTGGCGACAGTCGTGTACCTCTGCTCACTACTCTGTAATATTGTGATGAACTCTATCTTTATTTTCGGCCTGTTCGGGCTGCCGGCAATGGGAGTCTCCGGCGCGGCGTTGGGAACTCTGTGCGCTCGTATTCTTGAAGTGATATTGACGGCGGGATATGCCCGGCTTTTTAATAAGGAAATCAAGCTCCGTCCGAAATATATCCTGCACACGGACAGGACGCTGTTCCGCGACTTTATGAAATATGCCCTTCCGGTCGTCGCGAACGAAGTCATGTGGGGAATGGGGACTGCCGCCAATACGGCAATTCTGGGACATCTGGGAAGCGCGGCCGTGGCGGCAAATTCTGTGGCTCAGGTTGCGAGACAGCTTGCAACGGTAGTATCCTTCGGCCTGTCCAGTGCGGCGGCAATCTATCTGGGCAAGACGATCGGTGAGAGAAAGCTGGAACATGCCCGTGCCTATGCAAAACGCTTTATTGTACTCAGTCTGGTCATGGGAGTTCTGGGCGGGCTGGTCATACTGGCTGTATCAGGTCCGGCGGCAGCGGCGCTTTCGCTTACAGATACAGCAAAAGGATACCTGAGGATCATGTTCTATGTCATGTCCTATTTTGTGATCGCACAGGCGTTTAACACGACCATGGTGGTGGGAATCTTCCGCTCGGGAGGAGATACCCGTTTCGGGCTGATCATGGATGTGAGCACGATGTGGGGCTGCTCTATCCTGCTTGGATTTATAGCGGCGTTTGTTCTGAAACTTAGCGTTCCGGCCGTATATGTGATTCTGATGAGTGATGAGATCATCAAGATCCCGATTTCACTGTGGCGATATCGGAGCTATAAGTGGCTGAAAGATGTGACAAGGACAGAAGTTCAGGAGAATGAAGGCTGAGCATATATGATATCGGCGTCAGGAGTCTTTGGCATATGATTGACAAAACGGTTGGAAAACGGTATTATTTATAATAATAACCGTATTTCAACCGTTTTGCATTGCAAGTCTATGACTGTAGAAGGGAGAATGCCATGAATCTGGAACAGCTTAAATATTTTAAAGAGAAGAACGGTTACACATTTGCACAGCTCGCCGAGCTTTCCGGCGTGCCTCAGGGAACAATCCAGAAGATATTTAACGGGGAGACGCGGACGCCGAGAAATAAGACGCTCCGGGCTTTGGAATTTGTCATGAAGAATGAGCAGCAGGATGATATGCCGGATGGCAGAAAAGATTCTGAGGAGGAGCCATTGGGATATACTTACGGCAGAGAGTTCGGCAGTTCTGATCTTGTATGTGAACCATCTGCAGTGTATAAGGCAAAGCCGGGCGGGTATACGCTGGATGATTACTATGCGATCCCGGACAACAGGCGGGTGGAGCTGATCGACGGCGTGATCTACGATATGGCCGCGCCAAGTATGATCCATCAGTATATTATCATGCGTTTATGCAGTGAACTCTACGGGTATGTTGAAAAGAACGGAGGAGACTGCGTGGTTCTTCCGTCTCCTCTCGATGTCCAGATCGACTGTGATGACCGGTCAATGCTTGAGCCGGATCTTGTTGTGGTCTGTGATCCGTCGAAACGCACCAGAAGATGTATTATGGGCGCCCCAGACCTGGTCGTGGAGATCCTTTCCCCGTCATCTACCCGCATGGACACTAAGATCAAGCTTGCAAAGTATGCAACAGCAGGAGTCAGAGAGTACTGGCTGATTGACCCGGACCGGGAACGCGTATGTGTGTACTGGACTCCCGAGGAGGATATTGCGGCGGTATACGGACCTCAGGACGATATACCGGTGGGAATCTTCGGCGGCGAGTTTTGTGTGCCGATGAGCAGGATCTTTGAACAGATCAGGCTGATGGGGGTCTGAAAACGACAAAAGTCGAAAACCTGATTTAAAATATGTACAAAAGCATCTGTAGTGTGGTATACTACCTCATGTGGCGGATTCTGACAGTCTCTGTCAGAACAAGTCTTAGAAAGAAGGAAGGTTATTAATCATGGCAGAAGAACAGAATACAAATGAATGCACAGAAGAATCATGTGCAGGCTGTGCTCATGCAGATACGTGCAGCAGCAAGAAGACAGACTTCCGCGAGCCGGCGAATATGTACTCTTCGATCAAGAAAGTGATCGGAGTTGTCAGCGGCAAGGGCGGAGTCGGAAAATCGCTTGTGACAGCGTCTCTTGCGAGAATGATGAGAGAGAAAGGATATAAAGTCGGCATCCTTGACGCGGATATCACAGGACCGTCTATTCCGAAGATGTACGGCGTCCACACAAAAGCGGCTGCGACAGAAGAGAATATTATTCCGTGTACGGCGAAAGACGGCACAAAGATCATGTCCGTCAATCTGCTTCTCGAGGACGAGTCAGCTCCGGTTATCTGGAGAGGGCCGATCATTGCGAGTGTTGTGAAGCAGTTCTGGACGGACGTTATGTGGGGAGAACTTGACTATCTCTTCGTAGATATGCCGCCGGGAACAGGCGACGTACCGCTGACGGTATTCCAGTCTCTTCCGGTAGACGGCGTAGTTATCGTTACTTCACCGCAGGATCTTGTACAGATGATCGTGAAGAAAGCGGCTAACATGGCAGAACAGATGAATATTCCGGTGCTCGGCATTGTGGAGAACTACAGTTATGTGAAATGTCCGGACTGCGGCAAAGAGATCAAAGTATTCGGTGAGAGCAATATCGAACAGATCGCAGCAGAGATGGGCGTTCCGGTGCTCGGAAAAATGCCGATCGATATGGATCTGGCAAAAGCAGTTGAGGAGGAGCGCTTCTACGAAGTGACAAATCCATATATGAATGATGCAGAGCTTTAAGGCAGAGTAGTGATGCATTGAGACAGAAGGCTTCAGCCTGCAGCAAACAGTAAAGATACAGATTACAGTTTGTCTGCAGGCTGTTTTTTGTGATTGTGATTAGAATTAGACAGGAGGAGATTGTTTGACAGGAGAAAAAATATTTTTGTGGCAGGACGGCGAATATCATTATCCTGCGGCATATGGTTTTGTACCGTTTTTGACCAGCTATATCCATGAAGATCATGACGTTCATCCGGCTATGATCGTTGTGCCGGGCGGAGCATACCGCAATGCGTCACCGTCGGAGGGACATCTTCCGGCTGAGGAGTTTTACCGTGCCGGCTATAATGTGTTTGTGCTGGCTTATACGGTAAATCTGCTGGACGAGCCGCTGAAACTGCAGCCGCTCCGGGATATCTCACGGGCGGTACGCATAATCCGGGCTGGAGCAGAAAAATATGCGGTCGATCCGGAGAAGATCGCATTGTGCGGATTCTCTGCAGGAGGACACCTCTGCGCAAGTCTGTGTGTGCATTTCGAAGATATCTCGGATCGGGATCCGGAGTATCAGGCGGTATCCAACCGTCCAGATGCAGCGATCCTGTCATACCCGGTGATCACATCCGGAGAATATGCGCATCGGGATTCCATGGTCGCACTGCTGGGAAGTGAGCCGACAGAGAAAGAGCTGGAGTACATGTCTCTGGAAAAACATGTGACGGCGGATACACCGCCCTGTTTTCTCTGGCAGACCGTGACAGATGCTACGGTTCCTGTAGAGAACAGTTATCTTTTTGCGGAGGCTTGCAGAAGAAATGGAGTCTGTTTCGCGCATCATGTATTTTCAGAAGGGGTACACGGTATGTCCATAGCTACAGAGCAGTGGCTTGAGAGAGAGTTTGGCGTTCCGTATACTCTCGAGCAGATCCGGCTGCTGGCAGATGCTGTTTCACAGGGGCGGACATCCTATCCGGAGGAGAAGGGGGCTGAGATACTGGCGGATTTTGGCCTGGACGGACGAAAGAAAGAGAAATGGACGCCGGATGAAAAAAACGCGATTCGAAATACTTTGAAAGAAGTAGGAATCTGGCCTCGTCTTGCAGAGGACTGGCTGAGTAAGATATGGCAGAAAAACTGATATCAGAGATAAAGGAGAAGATAGATGAGACTACTGTTTATCCGGCATGGGGATCCGGACTATGAGCATGATACATTAACGGAAAAAGGGCACAGAGAGGCCGCGCTTCTGGCAGAGCGCGCCGGGGCACTGGAGCTTGGGGACTGTTATGTCTCCCCGCTGGGAAGAGCTCAGGCGACAGCGGCATACAGCATGAAGAAACTCGGGCGTACGGCAAAGACTCTGGGATGGCTGCAGGAATTTCCCGCAAAGGTAGACCTGAACCGGCTGCCTCAGTTTCTGCGTGCTTACCCGAATGCGAAGATAAAAGACGGAAAATATGTACCTCACGTTGTATGGGATATTGTGCCTTCCTACTGGGCGGAATACAGCGACTGTATGGATCCGGTGCGGTGGCGAGAATGCGATATCTGCCGAAATACGGACACTGTTGAAGTATATGATTATGTAACGGGTGAGTTTGACCGTATTCTCGCGGAACACAGTTATATAAGAGACGGCAGATGTTACAGGGTAGAGAAAGAAAGTAAGGAAACACTGACATTTTTCTGCCATTTCGGTATTACATGTGTCTTCCTTTCCCATCTGTGGAATGTTTCGCCGTTTCTTCTGTGGCACAGTCTGGCGCTGGCGCCTACATCAGTGACGGAGGTGGTAACTGAGGAGCGCCAGCAGGGAATTGCGTGCTTCCGGGGGCTTAAGCTTGGAGATGTCTCTCATCTTGTACTTGGAGGAGAGCCGGTTTCTACTGCCGCAAGATTCTGTGAAGCATTCAGTGATAAAGACAGACATTAAAAGGTATAGTTATATCTGGGGATATAATAAGTATGCCGCAGCAGAGGGGCACAGGAAACAGAAAGTGCATAATATAATAGAAAGACTAATAAGGAGTTCTTCTGTTATGGCATATGAGACATTTGAAAAGGTAGAAGGAATTATTCAGGGAATCAACAGGGGAGATGACTGCTGTTCTATGACTTTGTCGGTCATCAGTGGCTCTAATATAGTGAATGTAGTCGTATCCGGAGATACGACGGTGATTGATAATGTCCGTCTGCGTCCCGGTATGCGCATTGCGGCATTCTATGACACAAATCTGCCTACACCGGCTGTCTATCCTCCTCAGTACCGGGCTGAACTGATTACGACTTTGAGAAGAGGGCAGCAGGTACTGCTGGATTATTTTGACGATGAACTCACATCAGCCGACGGTTCTCTGAAACTGAATATCGGACCGATGACTAATGTAATGACGCTGAACGGACAGCAGTATACCTGCAGCCCGGAGAATACAGAACTGCTTGTCTATTACACGGCGAGTACATTCAGCATGCCGGCTCAGACAACACCTCAGAAAGTAATTGTAATGTGTCAGTATTAATCCAGAAAAAAGATATAAAAAAATCGGAAACAGCCTCGGACAGATATTGTTCAGAGGCTGTTCCATGTTATTTCATCATTTTTGACAGTCTTATATAGAAAGTACTCAGCGCCTCGCAGTACGCATTTGAGATCGGACATATGACCGCTATATGTCTGCCGGCAATCTGTACTTCATGAGTAAGCTGAATAATATAATCATACATATATTTGAAGAATTCTTTATTGGTGGGTTTCTTGTTTCTGTTTGATTTGTTAAAGATAATCTCAAGCAGTTCGATATTGTGTGAATTCCATACGCAGTTTACAATTGTGCGCATATTTTTCTCGACGCAGCTCCAGTTTGTGTGAAAATGTTTTGCTACATCAAGATATAATGTCTTGGTGATACAGTCGATGCGCTCTTCGTCTTCGAGAATGAGCTGGAGACTGTATACAACATAATTATATCCTGTGTAGGAACGGCTGACTCCAAAGGAATCCAGCGTGTTGATAATTACTTTTTCATAATCCATCCGCATGCCCTCTCTAATCTGATCTGAGCTGCCTGTTCTTGGGAACACCTATAATATCGTAAAATGCGGGTTTTTGTCAGACAAGGAAAAGAATTCGACTCTTTTCGACCTGCGGGATCAGGCAGGCCTGCGGACGAAAATGACCGATCAAGACCTGCGAATATGATACATGCAGTCTGAGCGGTCACGTTCTTATATATAACTGTTCAATTGAAGAGCGGAGACGGAGGGATTCGAACCCTCGTGCCCCGGAGGGCAAACGCATTTCGAGTGCGCCCCGTTATGACCACTTCGATACGTCTCCTGATTTTTTGAGCTGCGGATGCTGTCCGGCATCCACAGCTTAATTATTATAGCAGAGTTGGGGGAAAATGAAAACCCTCAAAATGAAAAAATTAGTCATTCTCCTCAGTCTGTACAGAATAAGTCTGTCTCTTTCTCGCCATCTCATCGTTTGCCAGATACTCATCGTATGTGGTGATCTTGTCGATGAGATGTCCTCCCGGAACAATCTCCATAATGCGGTTTGCTGTTGTCTGTACAATCTGATGATCCCTTGATGTGAAGAGAAGCACGCCCGGGAACTTGATCATACCGTTGTTGAGGGCTGTGATCGCTTCCATATCAAGATGGTTGGTCGGCTCGTCAAGAAGAAGGACGTTAGCACCTGAGATCATCATCTTGGACAGCAGGCAGCGGACTTTCTCACCGCCGGATAATACTTTGAGCTTCTTGACTCCGTCTTCACCGGAGAAAAGCATACGGCCGAGGAAACCGCGGACATATGTGACATCCTTTTCATCGGAGTACTGTGTCAGCCATTCGGTAATATTGTAATCGCTGTCAAATTCTCCGCCGAAATCTTTCGGGAAATATGCCTGAGAAGTGGTGACTCCCCACTTGTAGGTTCCCTCATCAGGCTCCATCTCCCCGATCAGGATCTTGAAGAGCACTGTCTTGGCAAGCTCATTGCTTCCTACAAATGCTACTTTATCGTCATGGCCGAGAGTAAAGCTGATGTTGTCCAGTACCTTTTCACCGTCGATTGTTTTGGAAAGCCCTTCCACTGTAAGAACTTCATTACCGATCTCGCGGTTCGGACGGAAGTCGATATAAGGATATTTTCTGCTGGACGGCTTGATCTCATCAAGCTGGATTTTTTCCAGAGCACGTTTCCTTGAGGTTGCCTGTTTGGACTTGGAAGCGTTGGCGCTGAAACGGGATATAAACTCCTGCAGCTCTTTGATCTTTTCTTCCTTTTTCTTGTTTGCCTCTTTCATCTGACGGATCAGCAGCTGACTGGATTCGTACCAGAAATCATAGTTTCCGGCATAGAGCTGTATCTTGCCGTAATCAATATCCGCAATCTGTGTACATACTTTATTTAAGAAGTAACGGTCATGAGATACTACGATTACTGTGTTGTCAAAGTTGATCAGAAACTCCTCAAGCCATGCTATGGCATCCAGATCCAGATGGTTGGTCGGCTCGTCAAGAAGCAGAATGTCCGGATTTCCGAACAGCGCCTGTGCGAGCAGCACCTTCACTTTCTCCGGTCCGGTCAGATCTTTCAAATATTTATAATGAAGCTCTGTGTCGATTCCCAGTCCGTTCAGAAGAGATGCAGCGTCGGACTCGGCCTCCCAGCCGTTCATTGTGGCGAATTCGGCTTCGAGTTCGCTTGCCTTGATTCCGTCTTCTTCCGTAAAGTCTTCTTTGGCATAGATGACTTCCTTTTCCTTCATAATCTCGTACAGCCGGGCATTTCCCATAATAACCGTGTCGAGAACCGGATATTCGTCATATTTAAAATGATCCTGCTGCAGGAATGATAATCTCTCGCCCGGAGTGATGGCAACTTCGCCTTTTGTCGGCTCAAGCTGTCCGGACAGAATCTTCAGAAATGTAGATTTTCCCGCACCGTTCGCACCGATGAGACCGTAGCAGTTGCCTTCTGTGAACTTGATGTTGACATCTTCAAAGAGCGCTTTCTTACCTACGCGCAGTGTCACATTATTTGCACTGATCATATTGATATTCTCCTTAAAATGAAACTAAATAATTGAATTCATTACGCACCACCGCATATATTACCATGGATACCCATAAAAAGGCAAGGGGTTTCCGAATCCATGAAAACAGTATATAATAGTAACAGTTCACCCATGGGCATAACTGTGAGAGAAAATCATGCTTGCATGATTTTTCAAGCAGATATGCCCATGGAGGGAGCGCCCGAATACGAGCAAAGAGGCGGCGACAGCCGCGGTGAGCACGCAAGTGCGACTTTGCGAGTGGCGCGGGTGAACTGTGGAAACACAGGAAGCGCGGGAGCGCCCGAATACGAGCAAAGAAGCGGCGACAGCCGCGGTGAGCACGCAAGTGCGACTTTGCGAGTGGAGCGGGTGAACTGTGGAAACACAGGAAGCGCGGGAGCGCCCGA
>CAMLYF010000040.1:0-22676 GCA_946491795.1 uncultured Lachnoclostridium sp.
GCGGGTGAACTGTGGAAACACAGGAAGCGCGGGAGCGCCCGAATACGAGCAAAGAGGCGGCGACAGCCGCAGTGAGCACGCAAGTGCGACTTTGCGAGTGGAGCGGGTGAACTGTGGAAACACAGGAAGCGCGGGAGCGCCCGAATACGAGCAAAGAGGCGGCGACAGCCGCAGTGAGCACGCAAGTGCGGCTTTGCGAGTGGCGCGGGTGAACTGTGGAAACACAGGAAGCGCGGGAGCGCCCGAATACGAGCAAAGAAGCGGCGACAGCCGCAGTGAGCACGAAAGTGCGGCTTTGCGAGTGGCGCGGGTGAACTGTGGAAACATATGATTAGTAAAAAGCAGGATTATTCACAGAAAAGAGGTTTAATCATTATGGCGATAAAGAAAGCAACACTTGTACTGGAGGGAGGAGCAACACGCGGTGTGTTTACATCCGGTGCGTTGGATTATCTGATGGATCAGGATCTGTATATGTCTCACGTGATAGGCGTATCCGCAGGATGCTGTAATGCGGTCGGCTATGTGTCAAAGCAGCCGCGCAGAACAAGAGACTGCATGATCCCGGCGGACAAAAGCGGCAATTATTATTATGGAATCCGTGATTTTGTGAAAGAGAAGAGTGTAATGAATATGGACCTGATCTTTGACAAATATCCTAATGAGCTGATCCCTTTTGATTATGATACTTACTTTAACTCAGAGATTACCTGTGAGATCGTGACTACCAACTGTATTACAGGTAAAGCAGAATATATGACCGAAGACCATGACAGAGAGAGGCTGATGAAAATCTGCAGAGCCTCGTGCAGTATGCCGCTTCTGACACCGATCGTAAATGTCGATGACGTTCCTTATCTGGACGGAGGACTGGCGGATTCCGTGCCGGTCAGACATGCGCAGAAGATAGGAAACGAGAAGATTGTAGTAATTCTTACGAAGAACCGCGGATACCGGAAGAAAGTGATATCTCCGGCCTTGCAGAGGGTATACCGGAGAGCGTATAAGTCTTATCCGAATCTGGTCCGGACTATATTCCGCAGGAGCTTTGAATACAATAAGATGATGAATCATATTGACCAGCTGGAAAAAAGCGGTGAAATTTTTGTGCTGAGACCGCAGGTAAAGCCTGTATCCAGACTGGAGCGCAACAAGGAATCGCTGGAAGCCTTTTACGAGCACGGGTACAGCTATATGGAGCGCAGGATGGATGACCTGATGGCATATCTTGAGCGGTAAATCATCCTGAGGATCGGGGGCCAAGCCCGCGGGCAGAAAACAAATATTTAAAATAAGAGGGAAACAGGACAAGGAGACAGGGAGAGATGGGGAAACAGGAGATACTCGACTACACGCAGAACAGGGAGCTGTCATGGCTGCGTTTCAATCAGAGGGTTCTTGAGGAAGCACGTGATGAGACAGTGCCGTTAATGGAACGGATGAAATTCGTTGCAATCTTTACAAGTAACCTGGATGAGTTTTTTATGATCCGCGTGGGCAGCCTCTATGATATGGCGGCGGTGGATAACAAGAAGCTTGACACGAAGTCGGGCATGACGCCGAAGCAGCAGCTTGAGGCGATTTATCAGGCGGTTGCGCCCCTGTATAAAGAGCGTGACAAGACATATGCAGAGATAAAAAAACAGCTGAAGCCGTACGGAGTGTGCGGGATGGATTTTAAAGAACTGGAACAACAGGAGAAGAAATATGTCAAGAAGTATTTCAAAGAACAAATCCTGCCAGTATTGTCTCCGCAGATCGTGGATCCGAACCATCCGTTCCCGCACCTCCTTAACAAAGAGATCTATGTGGTGGCGAATCTGAAGCAGGGCAGTAACATGATGCTGGGGATCGTACCCGTGCCGCAGTATATCCCGGAAGTGCTCTATCTGCCCGGACATGACATCCGTTATATCCGGATGGAAAAAGTGATCATGGAATATCTGGGACTCGTGTTTGATAAGTATGAAGTGTCGGATAAGAACTATATCTGCGTGACGCGCAATGCTGATATTTCTCCGGATGACGAAGCTTATGCAGACAACGAAGACTTCCGTTTTATTATGAAAGAGACTCTGCACAAGAGAAGACGGATGGCGGTTGTGCGCCTTGAGACGGCATCACCGCTGGGCAAAGAGATGGAGAAGTACTTCTGTGACCGGTTTAAGATCACACCGGAATGCATCTTCCGGACAAAGATGCCTATGAAGCTCGGATTTATCTTTGCTATAGCGGATAAAATCCCGGACTCCATGAAGCGTGCTCTGATCGATGAGCCGTTTGTTCCACAGCCGTCCGCCTCTCTCGCGGACGGAAGCGTGATGGAACAGGTGAAGAAGAAAGATGTTCTCCTGTCTTATCCGTATGAGAGCATGGATCCGTTCCTTCAGCTGATCAGAGAGGCGGCCTCGGATCCCGACGTCATGACGATCAAAATTACGATCTACCGTCTGGCGAAAAAGGCAAGGCTTGTTGAATACCTCTGTGCTGCCGCCGAGAACGGGAAAGAAGTCACAGCTCTGATCGAGCTGAGAGCCCGTTTTGACGAACAGAATAATATCGACTGGTCGGAGCGGATGGAGGAAGCCGGATGCCGCGTGTTATACGGCTTCGAAGATTATAAAGTCCACTCAAAGCTGTGCCTGATCACATACAGGAATAAGAACGAGATCCGCTATATCACGCAGGTAGGAACAGGAAATTATAATGAGAAAACAGCGAAAATGTATACGGACTATTCTCTGATCACATCTAATCAGGAGATCGGTGAAGACGCGGCGGTATTTTTTAAAAATATGTCAATCGGAAATCTGGACGGTATATATAATCATCTGATCGTATCGCCCACCAGCCTTAAGCAGAAAGTCCTCGCCCTTATGGACGAGGAAATCCGTAAAGGCAGTCACGGCCGGATCGTTATGAAGATGAATTCTCTGACAGATATGGATTTCATACGGAAGGTGTCGGAGGCATCTCAGGCAGGGGTGAAGATTGATCTGATCGTGCGCGGAATCTGCTGCATCCTTCCGGGAATTCAGGGGAGAACGGAGAATCTGAGTGTTACCAGTATAGTAGGGCGGTATCTGGAGCACCCGCGGGTGTTTGTCTTCGGCACCGGTGACGAAGCGAAAGTCTACATCGGTTCTGCGGATATGATGACGAGAAATACAGAAAAACGTGTAGAAGTAGCGTGTCCGATTTTTGATCCGAAGATAAGAAAGAAGCTTATGCATGATCTGAATGTCATGCTTGCGGATAATGTGAAAGCGAGGAAAATGCTCAGTGACGGTACATACAGGAAGAAAGTGCAGGGTGACCGGCCTGTAAATGCGCAGGAAACTTTTATGAAAGAGGCGCTTAACGCCAGAAGACCGGCAGCGGTGGTACATAAGAAAGAAAAAGAGTCACTGCTCGGAAAGATATTCGGAATATTCCGAAGAAAATAGAACTATAAAAGCAAATACAAGTAAAAGGAGAAAGACAATGACAGATTATAAGGTAACAGAATTCGGAAAAACAAAAGACGGAAAAGATGCACATCTGTATCTTCTGGAGAACAAAAACGGACTGAAAGCGTATGTGTCCGATTTTGGCGCTTCACTGGTACGCCTGTTTGTTCCGGATAAGAACGGCACAATGCTTGATGTAGTACACGGTTACGACAATGCCGCAGGATATGAGCGCGGAGACGGGGGAATCGGAGCGACAGTGGGAAGAAGCGCGAACCGGATCGGAGGCGCGCAGATCGAGATTAACGGTGTGACATACGAGCTCGAGAAAAATGACAATGGCAATAACCTGCACAGCGGCTGTGACTATTACCAGAAAAGGATATGGAATGTGGAAGAACAGTCGGAAAATAAGATTACATTCCTTCTTCACAGTCCGGACGGCGACCAGGGATATCCGGGAGCTCTGGATATGCATGTGACCTATCTGTTAGATGACGAAAATACGCTGAATATACACTATGAGGCGGTGCCTGACAAGGATACGGTCATTAATATGACAAATCACAGCTATTTTAATTTAAACGGACATAACAGCGGAACGGTTCTTGAACATAAGGTTATGCTTGACGCTGATTACTTCACGCCTGCAGACGCACAGTCCATCCCGACAGGTGAGATCCGCAGCGTTGAGGGCACTCCTATGGATTTCCGCAAAGAAAAAGCACTGGGGGAAGAGATAGACTCTGACTATGAGCCACTGCGTTTCGGCGGCGGCTACGACCACAACTGGGTATTGAAAAACGAAGGCAGATTTGCTAAAGTAGCAGAAGTGACGTCAGACAAGAGCGGGATCCGGATGGAAGTGTACACGGATCTTCCGGGTGTGCAGATGTACACGGCGAATTTCCTTGACAATGAACCGGGAAAAGACGGCGCGTCCTATGAAAAGAGAAGTGCGGTGTGTCTCGAGACACAGTATTTCCCGGATGCGGTACATCACGATAATTTCCCGTCACCGGTCTGCAGAAAAGGAGAAAAATATGACACCCGTACTGCATACCGTTTTCTGACGAAATAGGAGACAGAGAAAAGACAGACATCTATGGGAAAATCAGTATACATTGCGGAGAAGCCGAGTGTGGCTCAGGAATTCGCAAAAGCATTAAAACTAAAGACCAGACGGGGCGACGGCTATCTGGAATCCGAGGAGGCAATTGTAACGTGGTGCGTGGGACATCTCGTGACGATGAGCTATCCGGAAGCCTATGATCCGGCATTGAAGAAATGGAGTCTTCAGACGCTGCCGTTCATTCCGGACGATTTCAAATATGAAGTGATCCCTTCAGTAGAAAAGCAGTTCCGTATTGTGAGCGGCATTCTGAACAGGGAAGACGTGGATACGATCTATGTCTGTACCGACTCGGGGCGGGAGGGAGAATACATTTACCGTCTCGTTGAGCAGGAAGCCCACGTGACAGGAAAGAAGCGGAAAAGAGTGTGGATCGATTCCCAGACAGAGGAGGAGATCCTGAGGGGAATCCGGGAGGCGAAAGATCTCTCTGAGTATGATAATTTAAGTGATTCGGCCTACCTCAGGGCAAAGGAAGATTATCTGATGGGAATTAACTTTTCCCGTCTTCTTACCCTGAAATACGGGAACAGTATTTCAAATTATCTGAAGACAAAATATTCTGTGATTTCCGTGGGCAGGGTCATGACCTGTGTGCTCGGCATGGTCGTGCGCAGGGAGCGGGAGATCCGTGATTTCGTCAAGACGCCCTTTTACCGTGTGATCAGTACGGTAGATGCATCAGGGCATACATTCGAGGGCGAGTGGAGGGCCGTGAAAGGTTCCCGTTATGTTGAGGTGAAGCCGGCCGTCAGGGATGACAGCGTACAGGCAGATGGAAAACCGTCAGAAGAGAGCCTGATCTATTCCCGTGACCTGTATAAAGAAAACGGATTTAAAGAAAGGCCGAAGGCAGAAGAATTGATTGCATATCTGTCAGAGGAACAGCCTCTTTCCTGTGTGGTAGAATCCATTGAAAAGAAGAAAGAGAAGAAGAATCCGCCTCTTTTATACAATCTGGCGGAGCTTCAGAACGACTGTTCCAAGCGCTTTAAGATCAGTCCGGATGAGACGCTTCGAATTGTGCAGGAATTGTACGAGAAAAAGCTGGTGACGTATCCCAGAACCGACGCCCGTGTTCTTTCTACGGCGGTGGCAAAGGAGATTACAAGAAATCTGAACGGTCTGTCCAAGTATGAGATGGCGGCTCCGTATCTTCAGGACATCCTGAGTTTCGGCAGCTATAAGAATCTGGCGAAGACAAGATATGTCAATGACAAGCAGATTACGGATCACTACGCGATCATCCCTACGGGGCAGGGACTGCCGGCACTTAAATCTGTCTCGGCAACTGCTCATAAGGTCTACGACCTGATCGTGCGGAGATTTTTAAGCATTTTTTATCCGGCTGCGGTGTACCAGAAAGTATCCATTGTCTCAAAGATGCGGGAAGAAAGCTTTTTCTCCAGCTTCAAGGTGCTTGCGGAAGAGGGGTACCTGAAAGTGGCGGGAATGCCCCAGTCAAAGGATCAGGCGCCGGATACGGATCTTTTCGATGTGATCAAAACATTGCGAAAAGGAGCTGTCCTTCCGGTTCAGTCACTGGATATCAAGGAAGGCGAGACGTCGCCTCCGAAACGTTATAATTCCGGTTCCATCATCCTTGCGATGGAGAATGCCGGACAGCTGATCGAGGACGAGGAGCTCCGCGCCCAGATCAAGGGAAGCGGAATCGGTACCAGCGCCACAAGAGCAGAGATTTTGAAGAAGCTGATCCATATCAAATATCTGGCATTAAATAAAAAAACACAGATCATCACCCCTACATTACAGGGAGAGATGGTATATGATGTGGTGGACAATTCTATCCGGTCTCTTCTGAATCCGGAGCTTACCGCGAGCTGGGAAAAAGGGCTTACCTATGTGGCGGAAGGCAGTATCACATCGGATGAATATATGAAGAAACTGGATGACTTTATCACACGAAGAACCGTGGGAGTTAAAGGGCTGAACAATCAGTATCAGTTAAGAGCCTGCTATGACAAAGCAGCAGGTTTTTATAAAAAGGGCCGGAAGACCGGCGGAAAGGAAGAGTAATAAATGGAAGCATTGACAGTAAAAGAACTCTATACACTTGATGAGACGATCGCAAAAGATATCTTTGAGGGAGTGACCTACCCGTGGGAAGTCCTGCCGAAGATCAGCGCTTTTATCGTAGAGCTTGGCAATACTCTGAGCGAGGATGAATATGAGAAACGCGGGGAAAACGTGTGGATCGCAAAATCCGCAAAAGTGGCTCCTACAGCATATATCAACGGACCGGCGATCATCGGCAAGGAGGCGGAGGTGCGTCACTGCGCATTTATCCGCGGCAATGCGATCGTAGGAGAGGGAGCCGTTGTAGGAAATTCTACAGAGCTTAAGAACGTGATCCTCTTTAACAAAGTGCAGGTACCTCATTATAATTATGTCGGTGATTCCATTCTGGGATATAAGTCCCACATGGGTGCAGGTTCCATCACATCCAATGTGAAATCCGATAAGAAACTGGTCGTTGTAAAGACACCGTGGGGCAACATTGAGACAGGCATGAAGAAATTCGGCGCCATGCTCGGAGATGAGGTGGAAGTAGGATGCGGAAGCGTCCTTAATCCGGGAACTGTTGTGGGCAGCCACAGCAATATCTATCCGCTGTCATCTGTACGCGGATTCGTTCCGGGAAACAGCATCTATAAAAAACAGGGCGAAGTAGTAGAGAAGAGATAATATTCTTAACAAAAAATTAAGTTGACAACAGGCTGCGGGTCTCGTATTGTTGTATTAAATTAATAATACAGTAATGCGGGACTTTTTATGTAGAAATACAGTACATATATTACGTAGTCTCCGCAGACAGGAGGGTTTATGCTTGAGATACAGGGATTGAGCAAATCTTATGGAAATAATGTGGCGGTTGACAATGTGGATTTTACAGTTCCGGACGGACAGGTCGGCATTCTGCTCGGACCGAACGGCGCCGGCAAGTCTACGATCATCAAGAGTATTGCAGGGCTGCTGAGGTATAAAGGGATGATACGGATCCAGGGACTTCCGGCACGTACTGTCGAGGCAAAGAAAGTATTTGCATATGTGCCGGAAATTCCCAATATGTTTGACGCTCTGACTGTCAGAGAACATATTGAATATATCAGGATGGCGTACAACAGCGATATTACAGACGAGGAGGTGGAGAAGATCCTGAAAGAATTTGAGATGGATGACAAGCAGGATAAACTTGGGAACGAACTGTCGAAAGGAATGATGCAGAAAGTAAGCATCTGCTGTGCCCTTGCGGTAAAGCCTCAGGTAATCCTTCTCGATGAGCCGATGGTAGGTCTTGATCCGGCTGCGATCAAAAAGCTGAAAGAAGTAGTGCTGGAACTGCGAAATCAGGGAGTGACGGTGCTGATCAGTACGCATATGCTGGAGATGGTAGAGGATCTGTGGGACATTATGTTTGTCATGGAGAAGGGACATATTATCGGTTCTTATACAAAACAGGATGCTGAGGGCAGGGATCTGGACGACCTGTTCTTTGCGATGACAGGCGGTGAAAAAGAATGAAAGCCCTGATTTACCTTACAAAACGGAGTTTTATTAATAATTTAAAACGCGCGGTCACAAAGCCGACGACCCTGATCGCGCTGATATTCGGGATTGCCTATGGAGCGTTCGTCATATTCGGACTTGGCGTTATGGCGATCGGCGTACATATCGATTCAGTGAAAGGACTTCTGGCGGTTCTGACAATATGGAGTATTTATGACACATTTGGTAATTTTCTCGGATATTCTTCGCGAAAAGGAATTATTTTCAGACCCGGACACGCACATTTTGTCTTCACGGCTCCGATCGATCCGAAACTTGTGCTTATCAGCAGTGCATGGATGAACTATCTTTTTTCGATCATTGTCTGGCTCCTGATCGGAATCGGTTCACTGACGGTGTTCCGTATTCCGATCCTGAGCGCAGCCGTGATCTTCCTGACAGGATGTGTGCTGGAGCTTGCGTTTGAAGTAGCGGTCATGATTTTTCTCTATACAAATGACCGGGTGCCGGAAAAACTGATGAAGGCAATCCGGACGGGGATCAAGATATTTCTCATCGTGTGCGCGCTGGCGGTTGTACTGTATTTCCGGAAAAACGGGCTTACACTTGAGACTGCATGGGCTCTCCTTGATATGCCCGGACTGCAGATGATACCGGTGTTCGGATGGCAGATTGCCATTTATCGTCTGATTCTGCTCGGACCGACCGTGCTTAATGTCATTTGCTCGGTTCTGTACCTTGCTATGGTAGCAGTCTCTGTGATAGCGGCGGTACGCATGAAATGTGACGGCGGATACTATGAAGAGGCGGCAAAATTTGCCGACGATTACGCAGATCTGAAGAAACGTCAGAAGAACGGCGAGATGGTGTTCGGGCTGAGCGGGAAGAAACGCAGTTTCCGACGTGTCAGAGAAAAGATTGCCGGAAAGGGAGCACAGGCAATCTTTTACAGGCAGCTGCTTGAATATAAAAAAGAAAAATTCTTCATATTTGACAAGATTACACTGATCTCACTCGTACTTGCATTTGTATTATCTTACAGCCTTAGTGATTCAGCAGCAGAGTCGGGTGTGGGACAGCTGTTTTTGCTGGGCGTGGTTGCATATGTGTCGCTGGTCATGAGCGGATATCTCGGGAAATGGGAGAGCGAACTGAAGAATCCCTATCTGTTCCTCATACCGGATACGCCTCTCAGGAAAATGTGGTATGCAACGTTGATAGAACATATCAAAGCTTTTGTAAACGGATGTATCATCTGTATTCCGATCGGCATCTTCTGGCATGTGAATCCGGTTGAGATCATATTCTGCATCCTCATCTATGTAGTGATACAGGCAGACCGGCTTTACACCACGGTTCTGGCTCAGTGTCTGCTGGGCGACGTGTTTGGAAAGACCGGACAGAATGTGCTCAGAATGCTTATACAGAGCGCTCTGCTGGGAGCGGGAGTGGGAGTGGCTGTTGTAGTCGGGATCTTTGTAAATATGGATTTCATCTTTCCAATCGTGCTGATTTATAGTATGATGGTTACAGTGGCAGTGGGTGTTCTGGCGTCTCTGAGGTTCGATACAATGGAGCAGCTGGTATAGCCCGCCGATGACAGGAGGTAACACATATGCTTAATGACAATTTTGTAACAATGGAAATCGGCAAGACGAAGCATATCGCTCTTATCGCCCATGACGGCAAGAAAAAAGAGCTGGTGGACTGGTGTGACAAAAATAAGGAGATCCTGAAAGGACATTTCCTCTGCGGAACCGGCACAACGGCACGTCTGATCGCGGAACGTACCGGCCTTCCGGTAAAAGGCTTCTGCAGCGGCCCGCTCGGCGGAGACCAGCAGGTCGGTGCAAAGATCGTGGAAGGACAGGTTGATCTTATGATCTTTTTGTGGGATCCGCTTGAGGCACAGCCCCATGATCCGGATGTGAAGGCACTGCTCCGTATCGCTGTTGTATATGATATACCGGTAGCGAATAACCTTGCGACAGCGGATTTCCTGCTGAACTCGAAGTTCATGGAAGAGCCTTACAGCAGAAAGATTGAAAACTTCAATAAGACGATCGAAGAGCGTGCGAAAAAATTGAAGTAACAGTTCAGCCATCGGGATGTCAGGAGTTGAATCTATGCTTGCATAAGGATTCAGCGACTGATATCCCGATGTGCTGAGCGCCTGTTCATGAGCAAAGAAGCGGCAAAGCCGCAGTTAGCACGTGAGTGCGGCTTTGCGAATGGCGCGGCTGAACTGTATCAGCATCCATCGGATGAAATCATGCTTGACACGGGCTTTCTGCCCGTGTTATTCTATACCAGTAAACTTTATTACTTTAAAGCGTAGAACTTTAAAGCGCAACGCTTTAAAGTGAATAAGCGAGAGAAAAACAGGAAAGTTGAGGAATGAGAGATGGTGATTAAAGTCATACTGCTTGTCGTATTTTTTGCAGTCATGGTATGTGTAGGGCTTTATGCGAGAAAACATGCCACAAGTGTAGACGGATTCGTGCTGGGCGGCAGATCCGTGGGGCCGTGGCTTACGGCATTTGCTTATGGCACATCGTATTTTTCAGCCGTTGTATTTGTGGGATACGCAGGACAGTTCGGATGGAAATACGGGATCGCGAGTACATGGATCGGTATAGGAAATGCCGTGATCGGCAGTCTGCTCGCATGGGTCGTGCTCGGTAGAAGAACCAAGATCATGACACAGCATCTGGGCTCCAAGACAATGCCGGATTTTTTCGGACAGCGTTACAGCAGTAAACCGCTGAAAATCGCAGCGTCGGTGATTGTCTTTGTATTTCTGATCCCGTACACTGCATCTGTATATAACGGACTGTCCAGACTATTTGAGATGGCGTTCAATATCCCCTATACATGGTGTGTCATCGCAATGGCAGTGTTTACAGCCCTGTATGTGATACTGGGCGGATATATGGCTACCGCCATCAATGATTTTATCCAGGGGATCATTATGCTGGTCGGCATTGTTGCGGTTATCGCAGCTGTACTGAACGGTCAGGGCGGTTTTATGAATGCGATTTCTGAGATGGCACAGATTCCAAGCGACGTGGCGGTTACAGAGGGACAGCCGGGAGCGTTTACATCTTTCTTCGGACCGGATCCGCTCAATCTGCTCGGCGTCGTCATACTGACATCTCTCGGAACATGGGGACTGCCTCAGATGATCGGAAAATTCTATGCGATAAAAGACGAGAAATCGATCAATACAGGAACTGTCATCTCCACATTGTTTGCAGTTGTCGTTTCAGGAGGATGCTATTTCCTCGGCGGTTTTGCAAGACTTTTTGACAGTCCGCAGATTTACGATACAACATCCGGAGCAGTGGTATATGACAGTATTATCCCGCATATGCTCTCAGCACTGCCGGATATCCTGATCGGTATTGTTGTAGTACTGGTCTTGTCAGCTTCCATGTCCACACTGTCTTCGCTGGTACTGACATCCAGTTCTACGATGACACTGGATCTTATAAAAGACAATGTAGTAAAAAATATGAGTGAAAAGAAACAGATCATCACCATGCAGGTTCTGATCGTATTCTTCCTCGTGGTATCTGTGGTGATCGCTCTTGACCCGCCCACATTTATCGCTCAGCTCATGGGAATCTCATGGGGCGCGCTGGCAGGAGCATTCCTCGCTCCGTTTATGTACGGACTCTACTGGAAAGGTGTCACCCGCGCAGGCGTGTGGGCCGGATTTATCGCAGGCGTCGGCCTGACTGTGGCAAATATGTTCATCGGTTTTATCGAATCCCCGATCAACGCAGGAGCCGCGGCAATGATAGCCGGACTGATCGTAGTACCTGTGGTAAGCCTCATTTCACCGAAACTGGAGAAAAAGAAAGTAGATGAAATCTTTGAATGCTATGAAGAGAAAGTTGTGATATCAAGAAAACGGTCGCTGCAGGAGTAAATTCTGTATTTGCTGGACCGAATGCTGATGATATAAGGTCCGAAAACGGACGGAGATGAGGCACTGAAATACTTTTTTGAGATGGCCGGTATGTGCTTCAGGCTCCGCTCCATAATCTGAGAAAAACTAAAGGGTCTGGAATCTGATTAAAAACAAAGGCACAAAATGAATAACTCGCCTCTGCACGTTTTCTGCTTCATCGAATCCGGCAGTCACTCCGACAAAACTGAAAGTCAAAGAAACCGGTTGAAAAAGGAACGTAGTCGAGAACGTTTTCCCACTTAACCGGTTTTCTGCAAATTCCGCGATTGTCGGGGCGACACTTCTGATTGGATAAGCACAGAAAAATCAAACGGATACAACTGATTTGATGAAACTTTCGTATATGGCGGGAGAAGGAGACCGGTGACTGTGGAAGAATGTTAGTCAAAGTTAAAATCCGTGATACAGCGTTAATCAATAAAATGAATATGTCTGAGCGTATGCGAGTTTATTCATTTTATTGATTGTTTTTAGCTGTAGCACGGATTTGTTACTTTGTCTTACGTTCTGTAACCGGAACCGGAATCATTCTCCCGCCATATACGAATACGTTATCATGACCCACTGTATCCGATCGATTTTCGGATGTTGTCCGAAGAAATGTCACTCCGGCAAACACAAATTTAGAGCTTCAGATTTTTGAAGAGATCCCCAAGGCTTGTTCCGATCTCTTCGCTCTTCGGCAGTACAACTTTTTCTTCCGGCTCTTCTTTGACTTCCTCAAGAGCTTTCATGCTCAGGCTTACCTTGCCGTCTTTAATGCCGATGACTTTTACTTTTACTTCATCGCCTACGTTGAGTACATCTGACGGTACTTTTACACGTTTTTGTGAGATCTGGGATACGTGTACCAGACCGGAAAGGCCGTTCTCAAGTTTTACGAAAGCGCCATAGTTCTGGAGTGTCTCAACTGTTCCGGTTAAGACGGTTCCGACTTTCAGATTCGCGATTTTCTCTTCGCGTGCTTTTCTCTCTTTTTCTTTCAGAATCTCGCGTGCGGAGAGTACGAGACGGTTATTTGCCTGATCTACGTCGATTACCTGCACCTCGATGTCTTTCAGGAGATATGTCTCGAGATCTTCAATATAGGTAAGGGAAAGTTTGGAAGCAGGAACAAATCCTCTGAGTCCCTCAACCATACATATCACACCGCCGTTTACGACACCTTCTACTTTAACCGGAAGGACTGTTTTGTTTTCCATATATTCAGTAACTCTGTTCCATGGATTCGCGTCATCGATATGATCTTCGTAATCGGCCATAGTTTCAACAGTCCCGTTTTCCTGTAATTCTTCTCTCATTTCTTCGCTCATTGTACAGCACCTCAACTTACTTAGATTTTCAAAAATATTCAACGCTGTCAGTATACCATAAAACAAGCAGAAAAAACAACTGTGGCTTGACTATCTATGAAAAAAATGGCAATCTTAATAAGGGACAATAAGAACCGAAAATAATAACTGCGGCAGCGGGATCAGATATCGTCTGATGCGTGGTGCAGAAAATAACAGGAGCATGAATATATGAGCAGGGAAAAAGACAGAAAAGTATATGTTGTAGGGCACAAAAATCCGGATACAGATTCCATTTGTTCTGCGATCGCCTATGCAGCTTTGAAGACAAAAATTACCGATATCCCTCATGAACCCAGAAGAGCGGGGCAGCTAAATGAAGAGACCCAGTATGTTCTGGAGCGCTTTGGGGTAAAAGCCCCAAGACTGCTGTCCGACTTAAGGGAACAGATCAAGGACGTAGAATTAAAAGAGGTAGACGGTTTAAAGAGCAGTGTATCTATCCGTACTGCATGGGAGAAAATGCAGGAATCTAATATACATACACTCCCCGTTACAAGAGACGGAAAACTGGAAGGTCTTATCACGATCGGAGATATTGCGAAGACCTACATGGAAGTGTACGACAGCACGATTATTTCCAAAGCCCGTACTCAGTACCGCAATATTGCGCGCGCAGTAGACGGTGAAGTGCTCACCGGAAACGAGCACAGCTATCTGTTGAAAGGGAAAGTTGTGATCGCGGCTTCAAGCAGGATACTTATGTCAGATTTTATCAATAAAGATGACCTTGTTATCATGGGGGATCGAAAGGATGCACAGCAGTGCGCCATTGACATGGATGCGAGCTGCATGGTTGTCTGTCAGAACGCACCGGTGTCAGACAGGATTATAAAGCAGGCACAGGAAAAAGAGATCGTGATCATACGGACGCCGCATGATACATTTACTGCGGCGCAGCATATCAACCAGAGTATTCCGGTAAAATATTTTATGTCAAAGGATAATCTGGTTACATTTAAACTGCGGGATTATGTGGATGACGTAAAAGAGGTTATGGCGCGCAAAAGATTCCGTGATTTCCCGATCGTAGACAATAAAGGAAAATTCCTCGGACTGATTTCCAGACGGCGGCTTCTGAATGTGCGGAAGAAACAGGTGATCCTCGTTGATCACAATGAAAAAAATCAGGCAGTTGACGGAGTGGAAGAAGCTGAAGTACTGGAGATCATCGATCATCACAGACTGAGCAGTATTGAGACGATGGGACCGGTGTTTTTCCGGAATCAGCCGGTGGGATGTACTGCTACGATTGTATATCAGATGTATCAGGAGGCGGGAGTGGAACCGGATCAGGTCAATGCGGCGCTCCTCTGTTCGGCGATTATTTCGGATACGCTGATGTTCCGTTCGCCGACCTGCACGCCTCTGGATGAGAATACAGCGAGAAAGCTTGCCGAGATCGCAGGTGTGGAGGTTGAAAGTCTGGCTCAGGAGATGTTCAATGCCGGAAGTAATCTGAAAGGAAAGAGTGCGGAAGAAATCTGTTTCCTCGATTTTAAACAGTTTACAGTCAACGATACAGTGTTCGGTGTCGGACAGGTTAACTCCATGAGTGCGGATGAATTGAAGGAGATACGCAGGATCGTGCAGCCGCATCTCGAGAAAGCACGTGTCAATCACGGGCTGAATATGATTTTTTTCATGCTGACTAATATTATTACAGAATCGTCCGAGCTTCTCTGCTGCGGATCGGAGGCGAGAGAGAAGATCTTAAGCGCATATGATCTGCCGGAGGATACGGAGACGATCATGCTCAAGGGCGTTGTATCAAGAAAGAAACAGCTTGTACCTACTCTGGTCGGTGCGCTGCAGCAATAGGAGAATTGTATGGCAAAACAGACATGGAAACCCGGAAATATGATCTATCCTCTGCCCGCTGTTATGGTGAGTACGGCGGACAAAGAGGGCAACAGCAACATACTGACAGTTGCGTGGACAGGAACCGTATGCACGAATCCTCCTATGGCGTATATATCCGTCCGGCCGGAGCGGTATTCCTACCATATGATCAGGGAGAGCGGAGAGTTCGTTATTAACCTGACTACGAAGAAGCTTGCCCATGCCACAGACTATTGCGGTGTCCGCTCAGGCAGGGATGTAAACAAATGGAAAGAGTGCAGGCTGACAGAGGGGAGCGCATCGTCTCTGAAGTATGCACCTGTGATTGAGGAATCCCCTGTTAATATAGAGTGTAAGGTGAAAAGCATTCAGGAACTGGGAAGCCACCATATGTTTCTCGCGGAAGTGACGGCAGTACAGGTAGATGAGTCGTATATGGATGAAAAAGGTAAATTTGACCTGAACCGCACCGGGCTGATAGCCTATTCCCACGGGGAATATCTGGACCTGGGAAAGAAGCTGGGAACATTCGGGTACAGTGTGCGTAAGAAGCAGACCGCACGGAAGCCAAAATCAGCAGGCGGAAAAAAGCAAATGCAAAAATTGCGGTCAGCAGAAAAGGTGCCGGGAAGAAACGTACAACAGCGCGAAGAAAGGCGGACAGATAATGCTTTATTTTGAAAATGATTATTCCGAGGGCGCACATGAAGATGTATTAAAACGCCTGATCGAGACAAATATGGAACAGCTTCCGGGATACGGGACGGACCGGTATACATTATCTGCAAAGGAGAAGATCTGTGCTGCATGTGGATGTCCGGACGCGGAGGTATATCTTCTGACCGGAGGAACGCAGACAAATCAGATTGTGATCAGTTCCATGCTGGATTCACATGAAGGGGTGATCGCGGCGGAGACAGGACACGTAGGTACGCATGAAGCGGGAGCCATTGAGTGGACCGGGCATAAGGTTCTCACGCTGCCACAGGCGGATGGAAAAATATCTGCGGCAGATCTGGAAGAATATCTGGTCACCTTTTATGGAGATGACAACCATGAGCATATGGTATTCCCGGGAATGGTCTATATTTCTCATCCTACAGAATATGGCACTTTGTATACAAAAGGAGAACTGGCAGAATTGTCTGCGGTATGCAGTGAATACCGGCTTCCTCTTTATCTGGACGGAGCCCGGCTCGGGTATGCACTGGCTGCAGAGGATACGGATGTGACGCTCAATGATGTGGCGGAATACTGCGATGTGTTCTATATCGGAGGAACAAAAGTTGGCGCTCTCTGTGGCGAAGCAGTTGTTTTCCCGAAGGAAAATACACCGCTTCATTTTGTGACTAAGGTAAAGCAGAGAGGGGCACTTCTTGCAAAAGGGAGACTGACCGGCGTACAGTTTGACGTTCTCTTTACCGATGACCTGTACCTGAAGATTGGGAAAAACGCTATCGATACGGCGGATGAACTGAAGCGGATACTGAGAGAAAAAGGATATGAGTTCTTCATCGACTCTCCTACGAATCAGATTTTTGTGGTGCTGGAAGATTCTCAGATGGAGAGACTAAAAGAAAATGTAGTGTTCAGCTACTGGGAAAAGAAAGATGATACTCACACAGTTGTGCGGTTTGCGACGAGCTGGGCAACGAAGATGGAAGATGTGAAAAAACTGGCTGCGCTCCTTTAACGGGAATGCGGCCTTTTTCATCCATTTAAGTATGTAAAAGAAAACCCACAGTAAAAATGGAGGAATTATAACGGGAAGAAAACGGAGTGAAGACAGAGCATATGCTCAGGATTCCTCATATGTCCAGCGGCATCGCCCTTATCACTGTCGCGGAAAGTGATAATACGATCGTTGTCGTTCCGGGGGCAAATCACAATGTGACCCCCGATTATCTTCAGAAAATGAAAGATAAGATCATGCAGGCGGACATTATACTACTGCAGAATGAAATCTCGTTGAAATCTGTGGAATTAATTGTTCATCTTGCGGCACAGGCAGGAAAGACGGTGATTTACAATCCTGCGCCGGCTGTTCCGGTAAAGCGGGAAATCATAGATAAAGTGACTTTCCTGACACCGAATGAGCATGAAACGGCGCTCTTGTTTCCGGAGGAAAATGACTTGAATACGCTGCTTGAGAAACAGAATGGAAGTCTGATCGTAACACTTGAAGAAAAGGGCGCGGCTGCCTTTTATGATGGCAGAGCGATACAGATTCCGGCGCGCAATTCCGATGTGATAGATACTACCGGAGCGGGAGACACATTTAACGGAGCGTTTGCGTACGCTCTTGCGAATGATTATCCGGTCGACAGAGCGCTCCGCTTCGCCAATATTGCGGCAGGACTGTCGGCAGAGCATATGGGGGCACAGAGCGGTATGCCCGATTATGACACTGTAGCAAAAGAATTACAATGATGCACAGATACTTTATACTGTATCGTGTTGAGGACAGTAAGGCAATAATCGACAGCATTTTTCATGAGTTTCAGGTATATTATACATGATATCGGAGAAAATAGTTTTGATAATCGACACCGTAAATACTAAATGATAATCAATCTCAATAAAACCCTTGTTTAAATCTTTTTATTCTGTTAATATACATATAGTTAGCAAAGACTAACTATATGTGAATGAATCATGGAAACTCTTTTGCCCCATAACGCCTGAAACGGGGCAGAGGGCGTTTTCGTGGGAAAGGACGAAGAGGTATGGATTATTTAGAGATTGAAAAAGTGATCGGACGGGAGATCATTGATTCGAGAGGAAACCCGACAGTTGAGGCGGAAGTACATCTTGCAGACGGAACCGTAGCAAGAGGCGCGGCTCCCAGCGGCGCATCCACAGGTGAATTCGAGGCGCTCGAGTTAAGAGACGGAGATAAGAACAGATTCGGAGGGAAAGGTGTCTCCAAAGCTGTTGAAAATATCAATACTGTGATTAATGACACGCTGAAAGGTATGGATGCAAGCGATATCTATGCGGTAGACAAGGCGATGATCAAAGCGGACGGCACAAAGGATAAATCAAAGCTCGGGGCAAATGCAATCCTTGCTGTATCCATTGCCTGCGCGAGAGCAGCATCTGTCTCTCTTGATATTCCGCTGTACCGTTTTCTTGGCGGCGTGAACGGCAACCGTCTTCCGGTTCCTATGATGAACATCTTAAACGGCGGGGCGCACGCTGCAAATACAGTGGATGTGCAGGAGTTCATGATCATGCCGGCAGGTGCGAAGAGCTTTGCAGAGGGCTTGAGATGGTGTACAGAAGTATTCCATGCACTCCAGTCACTTCTGAAGGCCAAAGGACTGGCAACATCTGTGGGAGATGAGGGAGGATTTGCTCCTGACCTTGCAAGCGATGAAGAGGCAATCGAATACATCCTTGAGGCAGTTCGTCAGGCGGGCTATGAACCGGGCAAAGATTTCGTGCTTGCCATGGACGCGGCTTCCAGCGAGTGGAAGGGAAGTAAGAAAGGGGAATATGTGCTCCCGAAATGCGGTAAGAAATTTACTTCCGCAGAGCTCGTGGAACATTGGAAATCCCTTGTGGAGAAATACCCGATCTACTCCATCGAGGACGGCCTTGACGAGGAAGACTGGGAAGGATGGCAGATCCTTACAAAAGAGCTGGGAGATAAGGTACAGCTTGTGGGCGACGATTTGTTTGTGACAAATACAGAGAGACTGAAAAAAGGTATCGATATGGGATGTGGCAATTCTATCCTGATCAAATTAAATCAGATTGGTTCTGTATCCGAGACGCTGGAGGCGATCAAGATGGCGCACAAAGCAGGATACACGGCAATTTCTTCCCACCGTTCCGGTGAGACGGAAGATACGACCATCGCTGATCTTGCAGTTGCACTCAATACCTGCCAGATCAAGACCGGCGCACCGAGCCGGAGCGAGCGCGTGGCGAAATACAACCAGCTCCTGCGGATCGAGGAAGAGCTGGGCGAGAGCGCAGTATATCCGGGATTTGCGGCATTTAATGTAAAAAGATAGAAGACGATAAAAATAGAAAACTGTACGGGAATACGGGGTGAAAGATCCGGAAAACGGATTTTTCACCCCGTGTTTTATGTGGCAAATTATAGCAAGTAAAACTGCATCATAAAAGCCGATTAAAATTTATACTGTTCGATAAAAAAATTGCACTTGTAACGGCTGATGTTTGGGCGTATAATTACCCACGGTCTACAAAGAGGAAAAAAGAGAATCAGGGGGACAGATATGGACAATAAGATACATGACATGACGACAGGCAGCCCGGTAAAACTGATCATACGATTTATGATCCCGATGTTTCTGGGCAATGTCTTTCAGCAGTTTTATAATATAGCGGATTCTATCGTGGCAGGACAGTTTATCGGCGTGACAGCTCTGGCGGCGATTGGCAGCACAGGTTCGCTGATGTTTTTCGTGACCGGATGGCTCAACGGACTGAGCAGCGGTTTCGCGATTCTCGTATCCCAGTGGTTCGGGGCAAAGCAGTATGACCGAATGCGCCATTATGTGGCAATGTCAGTTTATCTGGCTGCGGCATTTGCGATTCTCATGACAGTCGGCCTGCTGATCGCGAATGAGCCGATCCTGAGACTCATGAACTATTCGGATGACATCATGCCGGATGTGAAACTGTATATGGGGATTATTTATGCAGGGCTTATTGTCACTGCAGCGTATAACTCTCTGGCGGCTTTTTTAAGGGCGCTGGGCGATTCCAAATCCCCGCTGTATTTTCTTGTCATCTCGGCGGCAATCAATGTAGTGCTGGATATTGCATTTATTGTTATATTCGGGATGGGTGTGGAAGGCTGCGCATATGCGACCGTGATCGCACAGGGAATCTCAGCCCTGCTCTGTTTTATTTACATACTGAAGCGTTTCCCGATCCTGCACCTGAAACGGGAAGATTTTAAGATCAGTCTTGAAAGCTTCGGTAGACTTCTGGCGCTTGGCATCCCTATGGGATTACAGTTCTCCATCACGGCTATCGGTACGATCATCGTACAGGGAGCGGTGAATATATACGGTGAGATTTATATGGCGGGCTTCTCTGCGGCAGGAAAGCTCCAGAACCTGATCGCAACAGTATTTACAGCGTTTGGCGCAACGATCGCCACGTATGTGGGACAGAACCGGGGAGCGGGAAGGATGGACCGGGTAAAACAGGGAGTGCGCTGTACCCAGATCATGATCCTCATATGGAGTGTTGTCCTTATGGTGGTTATGTATTTTGGCGGTAAATATATGACATGGCTGTTCATCAGCCCGTCAGAGACAGAAGTGGTGAATGCTTCCGTGACGTACTTCCATACGGTATTCTGGTGCTATCCGTTCCTCGGCAGCATCTTCCTCTATAGAAATACACTGCAGGGAATGGGATACGGTCTTGTGCCGATGCTGGGAGGCATCTTCGAACTTGTGGCCAGAAGCGCCATTGTTATGATCGTAGCCGGACATACAAGCTTTGCTGGTGTATGCCTTTCAGATCCGGCGGCATGGATCGCGGCCCTGATTCCGCTTGTGCCTTACTATTTCTATAAGATGCACAAGTTTGGCAGCAGTTCAGCTGTTGCAGACAGTCGGAATTGATTTATGCCTTTGTAACGGAAAAATTGATGGAAAATGAAGGCTTGCTTTCGTATGCCGGGACAAGCACCTGATCCGTGCTCCACACATCCGGACGCAGCTCGTATCCTTCATATTCGACTGTACAGCTGACAGTCACTCCGGCTTCGTTTATTGTGAAGCCGGAGAAATTGTCTCCGTTCAGCTTAATCTGCGTGTAAAGGAGAGAAGGCGCGTCAGGAAGAAGATGGTAGTCGTCTTGTGCGCACAGAAAAGCAAGGGCAGAGACTGCCATCAGATCGCCATAGGATGCAATCGTTATATCTTCATTTTCATAGGATGCAGAAAAATTCAGACCGGTTATTACACCGTCTTCTACTGTGTAATCAAGCTGCGGAAGTTCTGCATAGTTCTCTGAAGTCCCGGTGACATAAGGAGTTCCCGGCATCTTTTCCCATTCCCCGTCTTTGTTCAGGATCAGGCGGGAATCATCCATCAAAATTCCGTAAAAGGATGAATCTCCGGGCAGGTTCAGCTGCCGGTCGATACCGAAATATTTCTCCATATCATTAAAATTTTCCGCGTACTGCTCAACAGTCAGATCACCTCTGTTCTGCGGCAGGGCGCCTGCCTGCCATACAAGAAGTAAAGCCAGTGTGTTTAACAGAGTCAGGATGACGACAGAGCCAGATACTTTCAGCGGAATATACCTGTCGTTCAGCCAGAGGAGCGTTTCCTGCTCCCAGTCAAGTGTCTCTCCGTCTTTACAGGCTCTGTAGGACTTATACATCCGTATGATCCAGTATACGGGAAGATTGAAGCCACAGCCTTTTTTCAGTACAGTCCAAGTCCGGTGAAGTGCTTCGCCGTGTGTCAGCCGTGCTCCGGTTTCTGCTGTCACGCGCAGGCCGAACAAGAACTTGCCCGGCGTCGTTCCGAACCGGGACAGCATGAGCGGTTCTGCCAGAAGAAAAAGGCAGTTATATGCAATAAGATCCGCAACAAGACCGGCGAATCCCGTTTCCATAATATTGATGTGAAGGACGAGGGACAGAAACATATTCCACAGGATCATATATATGGCTGCATCTATACTCCGCGCGAAGTATCTGATCCACGGCGAAGTTACTTTCGGCATCGTATCTTCCTTCAATTCTGAAGGCAATTCCGAAACCGAAGTGTCAAGAAGATCAAGATAGTGCTGTGCATCAAAGCTGCTGTAAACAGCCCGATCTTTACAGAGCTGTTCGCAGACTTTTACAGAATGTCCAAGGGCCTGCTGTTCCTTTTTTAGAGCCGTAAGGTGTCGAATCAGCAGTCCGGAGAGCTCCTGTTCATTACGGCTTAAGGATTTGATATCTTCCAGACTGAGATGGAGAGTACGAAGAAGCCGGATACGTTTTAAAATACTCAGATCTTCTTCGGAATAATTTCTGTATCCGTTTGAATTTCTCTCGGGCGTGATAAGCCCCTCTTTTTCATAAAATCTGATATTGGCTCTCGTCATGCCGGAGAGCTCTTCGATTTCCCTGATCGTCATGGGTGATATTCCCCTTTCATTGCGCCGGATAAGCTTGCCTTTGTCCGGTTGTTGTTTGTATAGAGTATACGGTGTAAAGCGGGGTTACAGTCAAGCGGAGAATTGTTAAATCTATGTATAGATACAATGCAGCGTGTAAGGAAGTCAATTGGACATACAAACATATCCGCTTGGCTCGATGCTCGCGGGGATAAATGGGCATCCTAAGGGGACGTGAATTGAAAAAGTAAATTCGGTATGAAAGAGTTAATTCTATGAATCTCTAA
>CAMLYF010000041.1:0-21158 GCA_946491795.1 uncultured Lachnoclostridium sp.
GCTCAACTATGGGGATTAATCATTATACTATTAATGAGAAAGTGTCAAAGACCCGTTTTGCCAATGATAATTATACTCTAAGATCGTGACGTTTTCTGAATGTTTATGACAATTTTATAATAGAAAATATAATCCTATAATAGAGTACGCTTATCCTTTGACAAGTGGGAATATTCATGATAGACTATATAAGCTTCAGGTGTAAATGACAAAATTTTCATTTGCACTTTTTTTTACGTAATAGTTCAGCTATGAAACTGTTACTTTTTCGCAATTATTATGTAGATGAATTTATTCGCAGATGTCAGAAAGGGAAAGGAGAGCCGTTGTGATTACGATCGGTAATTATGTGAAACCTAAGTCGCTGGAGGAGGCGTATGAGCTGAATCAGGCGCGCAGCAGCCGGGTGATGGGAGGCATGATGTGGATGCGTCTGGGAAATGCCCGGGTCAAGACTGTTATTGATCTGTCAGGTCTGGGACTTGACCAGATCGAAGATGAAGGAAATGTGATCAAAATCGGTGCCATGTGTACGTTAAGGCAGATAGAACAGTGTGAGGCGCTGAAGGATCTGTGCGGAGATGGAATTGCCGAGTGTGTCCGTCATATTGTCGGAGTGCAGTTCCGCAATCAGGCGACGATCGGCGGAAGTATTTACGGCAGGTTCGGCTTTTCTGATGTACTGACAGCATTTCTTGCTCTGGATACTTTTGTGGAGCTCTATGACGGTGGTACGATCCGTCTGTCAGAGTTCGTGAACCGGAAACCGGACAAGGACATCCTCTTGTCGATCATTGTCAGGAAAAGCAAGAGAAAGTTCCGCTATGATTCCATTCGACAGACGAAGACGGACTTCCCGGTGATCGCCTGTTCTGTTGTGACCGGAATGGTACACGGCAAGGAAACATGGTACTTCTCGGTGGGAGCAAGACCGATGAAAGCAGCGCTCCTCGAAAAGCAGTGGGAGATTCCGGCGGATGCCTCTGAAGAAATGATCGCCGATTATGCCAGACAGGCGGCGTCGGAATTTACATACGGATCCAATATGCGCGGCAGCGCCGAATACAGACAGCATCTGGCAGAAGTGCTGATCCGGCGTGAGATGACTTCGATTCTGGCGGAGGGAAGATAGGATGGAGATACAGTTTATATTAAATAAGAAACAGGTAACTGCTGAGGTGGGAGCGGATACAGTGCTCCTTGGCGTGCTGAGAGATCTCGGGTGCAAGAGCGTGAAATGTGGATGCGAGACGACGAACTGCGGCCTTTGCACCGTTTGGATCGATGGAAAATCAAGATTGTCCTGCTCTGTACTTGCAGCGGGCATAGACGGACACGAAGTTACTACGCTGGAAGGCGTGGAGGAAGAGGCTGCTGAGTTTGGCAGATTCCTTGCGGCTGAAGGCGGCGAGCAGTGCGGATTCTGCTCTCCCGGATTTATTATGAATGTACTGGCGATGAAGAGAGAACTTGAACATCCGGATCTGGAAGAGATCAAAGAGTATCTTGCAGGAAATCTCTGCCGGTGTACCGGCTATATGAGCCAGCTCCGCGCCATTCAGAAATATATGACTGTACAGAACGAAAATTCCGGAAAGGAGGCGCAGGCATGAACATGACAGAGGAAACAAAAGACATGCGGGTGGTGAACCAGGCTGTTCCGAAAGTAGATGCAGAAGCACTTGTGACCGGTAAGGCAGTCTATACAAATGACCTTGCGCCGTCTGACTGCCTGATCGTAAAGATCATAAGGAGCCCTCATGCCCATGCCCTGATCAAAGACATCAATACGGCAAGAGCCGAGGCAGTGCCGGGGATTGAATGCGTCCTTACATATAAGGACTGCCCGGACAAAAGATTTACACTGGCAGGCCAGACATACCCGGAGGCAAGCCCGTACGACCGGCTGATCCTTGACCAGAGGATGCGTTTTGTAGGAGATGCGGCTGCCATTGTGGCCGGCACTTCAGAAGAAGCGGTTAAAAAGGCCATGAAGCTGGTCAAGATAAAGTATGAGGTGCTGGAACCGGTGCTTGATTTCAGAACTGCGAAGGACAATCCCATCCTTGTACATCCGGAAGACAACTGGAGAAGTCTCTGCCCGGTGGGAGCCGACAATAAGAGAAATCTCTGCGCCCATGATGTGAGCGGGAGCGGAGATATTGAGGCTGTGCTTGCAGACTGCGACTATGTCATTGACAGAGTTTACCATACAAAGGCCAACCAGCAGGCAATGATGGAGACATTCCGTACATACACTTATCTGGATGCATATGGCAGACTGAACGTGGTGTCTTCGACTCAGGTCCCGTTCCATGTTCGTCGTATTCTGGCAAACGCTCTGGATATCCCGAAGAGCAAAGTCCGTGTTATCAAACCGCGTATCGGCGGAGGCTTTGGGGCAAAGCAGACAGCGGTATCGGAAGTATATCCGGCGCTGGTTACATGGAAGACGGGAAAACCTGCAAAAATCATTTTCACAAGAGAAGAATCCCTGACTGCATCTTCTCCCCGTCACGAGATGGAGATGCATGTACGTCTCGGGGCAGATAAAGAAGGACATATCAGGGGAATTGATCTCTATACGTTATCCAATACAGGAGCATTCGGAGAGCACGGTCCGACGACAGTGGGACTTTCCGGACATAAGTCGATACCTCTTTATGGAAAAGCAGAGGCATTCCGTTTTACTTATGATGTAGTGTATACGAACGTTATGTCTGCCGGCGCATACAGAGGCTATGGCGCAACACAGGGAATCTTCGCTGTAGAATCTGCGGTCAACGAGCTGGCTCAGATACTGGACATGGATCCGACCGTTTTAAGAGAGATGAATATGGTGCGCGAAGGAGACGTGATGCCAGCTTATTATGGAGAGACGGCTGAGAGCTGCGCCCTTGACCGGTGCCTTGCCCGTGCGAAAGAAATGATCGGATGGGATGAAAAATATCCGTGCCGTGATATGGGAAACGGAAAAGTGCGCGGAGTAGGAGTGGCCATGGCAATGCAGGGCTCGGGAATTTCCAGTGTAGATACAGGTTCTGTTGCGATCAAGGTAAATGACGACGGTTTCTACAGTCTGATGATCGGGGCGACCGATATGGGAACAGGCTGCGATACGATTCTCTCACAGATGGCGGCAGAATGTCTGGACTGTGATATGAAGGATATTATTGTCCACGGTGTTGATACAGATACCTCGCCCTACGACTGCGGCTCCTATGCGTCCAGTACAACCTATGTGACCGGTATGGCGGTTGTAAGGACATGTGAGGCGTTGATCGCTAAAATCTGTGAGAGAGGCGCAGAGTATCTCGGATGTTCGGTTGACGATGTTGAATTTAACGGGGCAGAAGTGGTTAATTTAAAGACAGGCGAATCGATCACAAGAAAAGAAATAGGAAACCGTGTGATGTGCTTTAACAATGAAGCCCTCTCTGCCAGTGAAGCGTTTTCGTCCCCGACATCTCCGCCGCCGTTTATGGCAGGCATTGCCGAGGTGGAGATCGATAAGGAGACAGGCGTGGTCGAGATGGTAGATTATGCGGCGGTGGTGGACTGCGGAACTGTAGTAAACCCAAGCCTTGCCCGCGTACAGACCGAGGGCGGTATAGCTCAGGGAATTGGTATGGCACTCTTTGAAGATGTAGTCTATAGTCCGAAAGGAAAGAATTACAGTAATTCCTTTATGCAGTACAAGATTCCCAGCCGGCTTGATGTGGGAAATATCCGGGTGGAATTCGAGAGCAGCTACGAGCCGACAGGTCCGTTCGGTGCCAAATCTATCGGTGAGATTGTTATCAATACACCGTCTCCGGCAATATCCAATGCGGTTCAGAACGCAGTGGGAGTAATTGTAAGAGAGCTTCCGATTACTGCGGAAAAAGTATATAAAGGCATGCGTGAAAAAACAGAAGAATAGTTATAAAAAGATGGGGTGATGATTATATCGCCCCATCTTTATTGAAGAAAGAAATATCAGTCGGATATACATAGCTGTCTCCGATTTCTTTTAAGAGAATAACATTCAGGTTCCCGTTCAGATTTTTCTTATCAAGAGTGATCGCTTTTGTCAGATCGGCAACCGGAAGTCCGCAGGAAGACGGAAGACCATATATATCAAGAGCTTTTTTTATCTGGTCAGAACATCCCGAAATAGTAAGACCTTTCTCTTCGGACATTCTGGTGATCTGATACATTCCGATTCCCACGGCTTCTCCGTGGCTTTCACGCTCATAGTTGTAATGCTGTTCAATCGTGTGCGCCAGAGTATGCCCGAAATTTAAAAGCATGCGTTCGCCGGTATCAAATTGGTCTGCCTCTACCACAATTCTTTTAATGTCAACACAGCGGGCAATGATTTCGGAAAGCTCAGGTTTCAGGTTCTCAAAAGAACTGTGAGCACAGAGTCTGTCAAAGAGACCTGCATCCTTGATGCAGCCGTATTTGATGACTTCGCCCATTCCGTCCTTTATAAAATGCTCCGGAAGCGTGTTGAGGACATCCGGATCGATCAGCACCATCTTCGGCTGATAAAATGCACCGACAAGGTTTTTACCCTGCGGCAGGTCTACAGCTACTTTGCCGCCTACGGATGAGTCCACCTGAGCCAGCAGGGAAGTAGGAATCTGTACAAGTTTGATGCCACGCAGATAACTGGCGGCAGCGAACCCTGCAAGATCTCCGATTACACCGCCGCCAAGCGCAATGACGAGATCGCTCCTCGTAAGCTTTGCATCCAGCATGGCTGTATAAATATTCGGTAAAGACTGAAAACTCTTTGTCGGCTCGCCGTGGGGGAGGACAAGGAAATGACACTCGTAATCCCTCAGAGAGTCTATCACCTGCTGCCCATACAGAGGAAATACATTGTCATCCGAGACAATCATGATCTTCTGACCTTTGAAGATCTGGGAAATATACTCTCCGGATTTTGTAAGGATACCGTTTTCGATATAGATTGGATATGAATTTTCTTTTAAATTAACTGTTAATTTCATAGAAATTTTCTCCTGTAGACACAATTGTTTGATTCGGGGACAGGTTAGTTTTGATTCGGGGACGTAGTCAAACTCGGTTTGACTACGTCCCCGAATCAATTAAAGAACTTTTCCGACAACTTCCGCAATCTGTTTCACCTGTTGCAGCAGCCCGTCGTATTTTTCCGGTTTCAGGGACTGTGCTCCGTCGCAGAGTGCGCACTCCGGATCATTGTGGACTTCGATCATGAGCCCGTCTGCTCCGGCAGCCACGGCAGCCTTAGCCATCGGCTCTACGAGCCACCACTTTCCGCCGGCGTGGCTTGGATCTACGACAACCGGAAGATGTGTCTTTTTGTGGAGCACAGGAATGCTCTGCAGATCGAGTGTGTTGCGGGTAAATGATTCAAAAGTACGGATTCCTCTTTCGCAGAGAATAACATTCTCGTTTCCTGAAGCCATGATGTATTCGGCGGACATGATCCACTCTTCATAAGTTGCGTTCAGTCCGCGCTTTAAGAGAATCGGACGGTCAACCTGGCCGAGCTGCTTGAGCAGGTCGAAGTTCTGCATATTGCGGGCTCCGATCTGGATGAGATCTACTTTCTCATTGAAGACATCCAGGTATTGAGGGGACATCAGCTCGGTTACGATCGGGAGTCCTACCTCGTCCCTGACCGCGCAGAGGATATCGAGACCTTCAAGTCCGAGTCCCTGAAAAGAGTACGGACTGGTCCTCGGTTTAAATGCGCCTCCGCGGAGCATAGTGGCACCGGAGGCTTTGACAGCTTTTGCAACTTCCAGGACCTGGTCAAATGATTCCACAGAGCATGGACCTGCAATCAGTCCGAGATGTCCGCCTCCGAATTTGACTCCCGAGACGTCTATCACAGAGTCCTCGGGGTGAAATGCGCGGTTTGCCAGTTTGTACGGCTCCTGCACATGCATGACTTTATCGACAGAACTATCTACCTCAAAAAGGCGGGGATCGATCAGCGTAGTGTCACCGATACATCCGATGATAGTCATCTCGGTACCACGAACTACATGGGTGTCAAGCCCTCTGTTTTTTACCAGATTTTCAACACGCGTGATATTTTCTTCTGATGTGTGCGGCTTTAATACAATAATCATTCTTGCTTTTCCTCCGGTTTCCTATATAATAGAAAGGTATTTTTGACAATCAGATGAATTGAACTGTTACATTTGCAACAGCAACTTCGCACTGTAAAATTTTAGTTGTTTAAAGTGCGAAAACAATAGTATCATAAATCATAGAAATAGGATTGTCAACAGTTTTAATAATAAGAAAGGGAATAAGTTTATATGAAAATCATAAGACAGATCGGAATTATCTTTGCCGTGTGCTGGCTGAGTATTCTGGTGGAAAAGATTCTGCCGGTTGCCTTCCCCGCAAGTGTGATCGGTATGATCCTCTTGTTTATCTGCCTGTTTACGGGTGCGCTGAAAATTGAACATATTCAGGAAAAGGCGGATTTTCTTCTGGAAAATATGGCTTTTTTCTTTGTGCCTGCGGGAGTGAGCATCATTAATTATTTTGATGTGCTTAAAAGTACGTGGATACAGCTTGTGATCATCTGTGTCATTTCTACAATAGTTACGTTTGCAGTTACGGCATGGAGTGTCAGGCTGACAATCCGGTTGATAGAGAGGAGAAAAAAGAGTGAGTGAAGTATTTTCATCTCCGTATTTTGGAGTAGCTTTGAGTGTAATCGCCTTCGGTATAGGGGTAAAGCTGAACCAGAAGTTTAAAACGCCGTTCTGCAATCCTCTGATCATTGCTATTGTTCTGGTGTCAGCAGTACTGCTTATTTTCAAAATACCTTATGAGGATTATAATAAAGGCGGCGAGATTATCAATATGTTTCTTGCGCCTGCAACTGCATGTCTGGCAGTTGCGGTTTACACAAAACTTCAGATCTTGAAGCAGTACTGGTTTCCGATTCTGATCGGCTGTGCCGCCGGGTCCGCAACATCCATGGGCAGTGTGTACCTGCTGTGCCGCCTGTTCGGATTAGAGGAAAGTCTGACGGTGTCACTGCTGCCGAAATCAGTGACTACGCCGATTGCCGTCAGCATTGCAGAACCGGCGGGCGGAATGGTGCCTATCACAGTTGTGGCGGTAATATTTACAGGGATTCTGGGAGGAATCTTCGCGCCGCTTCTTATCCGGCTGTTCCGTGTGGCAGATCCGGTGGCGGCAGGCCTTGCTATCGGAGCTTCCAGCCATGCAGTGGGAACGTCCAAGGCGATTGAACTGGGCGAGATAGAAGGTGCGATGAGCGGGCTCGCCATTGGCATCTGCGGGATTATTACTGTATTGTTTTCGATGCTGGTGCTGTAACAGGTTTACAGATGACCACCGGGTGCGGTTTCGATTATAGGGAGTAGGGAAAAATGAAAAAAGATACGTCGCATACATTGAAAAGGGCACAGAGATTCCCTGTTATTCTGATAGGTGAAGGACTTCTTGTAGGAGTCGTCTCGGGGCTGATCGTGATGTTCTACCGGATTGCCCTCACTTTTGCGGGGCAGTGGCTCAATCAGATTCTTGGATACATAAACGGCCATCCGCTTCGGATTCTGGGATGGTTTGTCGTGCTGCTCCTGCTGGCAGTGCTGGTCGGCTGCCTGGTAAAATGGGAGCCTATGATCTCGGGCAGCGGTATCCCCCAGGTAGAGGGCGAAGTGATGGGGAAATTAAGCCAGAATTGGAAGCGTGTTCTTCCGGCCAAATTTATCGGCGGATTTCTCTGTCTGTTCGGTGGTCTCTCACTGGGGCGGGAAGGCCCGTCAATCCAGTTGGGAGCTATGGGAGGACAGGGAATTTCCAGACTTTTTGACCGGGGAAAGACGGAGAAGCGGTATCTCATGACCTGCGGAGCGAGTGCGGGACTGGCGGCAGCGTTTCACGCGCCCCTGGCAGGAGTGATGTTTGCGCTGGAGGAGATCCACAAAGGGTTTTCCGTCAGTCTGCTCATCTCCGTGATGACGGCTTCTGTAACAGCGGATTATATCTGCTCACATATCATGGGAATAGACCCGGTCTTTCAATTTGAACTTGAACATGTACTGCCTCAGAATTATTACTGGATGCTGCTCGTCCTTGGAGTGATTCTCGGGCTACTGGGCGCGTTTTACAATAAAGTTATGATAAAAGCACAGGAACTTTATAAGAAACCGAAATGTCTGAATGAGACTACGAGACTGATGATCGCGTTTCTGGCTGCAGGAGTGCTGGGGCTTTTGATGCCTTCCGTGCTGGGAAGCGGCGGCGACCTGATCGTGTCGCTCACAGACGGAGAGATGGTACTGCAGCTTGTCATTCTGACATTTGTAGTGAAATTCCTGTTCTCCGCGGTCAGTTTCGGTTCCGGGGCTCCGGGCGGAATATTCTTTCCTCTTTTGATCCTCGGCGCACTGATCGGAGGAGCTTTTGCCATGACCGGAGTGGAATTGTTCGGACTGGATCCGGTATATATCAACAATTTTGTACTGCTTGCCATGGCTGGATTCTTTACTGCTATTGTAAGGGCTCCGATCACCGGGATCATTCTGCTTTTTGAAATGTCAGGTTCTGTAAGCCAGATGCTTTCCCTTGCGGTTGTTTCCGTTGCAGCGTATATCACGGCTACTCTGTTAAAGTCAGAACCGATCTATGAGAGCCTGCTGAACCGTTTGCTGGACGGAAAGAAAAATGAGACGGGCGGAGACGGCGGAAGACAGGGAAATGGAGCGGGCAGCCAGAAAGTCTTAAGCGAATTTGTCATCATGGGCGGTTCGGTTCTCGAAGACCGCACAGTCATGGAAATCCACTGGCCGAATAACTGTCTTCTTGTAGCTCTTGAACGGGATGGAAAAGAGATGATTCCCCGCGGCAGGACAAGGCTTATGGCGGGAGACCGGCTGACTGTTATGACAGATGAAAGGGATGCGGGATATATACATGACAAATTGGAAAACTTATGTTATACTTCATTTTAGCAGACAAATCAAAGGAGTTTACTATAATGAAAAGAGTACTACTTAAGCTGAGCGGGGAAGCCCTCGCAGGAGATAAAAAGACAGGTTTTGACGAAGCTACATGCATCGGTGTTGCGGAACAGGTCAAGAAGCTTGTCGACGACGGGATTCAGGTGGCAATTGTTACAGGCGGCGGTAATTTCTGGCGAGGACGTACAAGCGAGACAATTGACCGCACAAAGGCAGATCAGATCGGGATGCTGGCAACAGTGATGAATTGTATCTATGTATCAGATATTTTCAGACATGTAGGTATGAAGACAGAGGTGTTCACTCCGTTTGTGTGCGGCTCCTTTACATCCCTGTTCTCAAAGGATGCGGCGTTGGAGGCGCTGAATGAGGGCAAAGTGATCTTCTTCGCGGGCGGTACCGGACATCCGTACTTTTCAACTGACACAGGGGCGGTTTTACGTGCCATCGAGATTGAAGCGGACGCAATGCTTCTGGCAAAAGCAATCGACGGAATTTATGACAGTGACCCAAAGGTAAATCCGAATGCTGTAAAGTACGATGAGATATCCATCCAGGAAGTGATCGACAAGAAACTTGCAGCAGTGGATCTTACGGCGTCGATCCTCTGTCTTGAAAATAAGATGCCGATGCTCGTATTCGGGCTTAATGAAGAAAACAGTATCGTGGAAACGATGAGCGGTAATTTTACCGGAACAAAAGTAACAGTGTAGGAGGATTTCACTATGAATGAGAAAGTGGCTGTGTATGACACAAAGATGACAAAGACGATCAATAACCTTGACAGCGAGCTGGCTACGATTCGTGCAGGACGCGCCAATCCGCATGTACTGGACAAGCTGACTGTCGACTATTACGGAGCGCCGACACCGATTCAGCAGGTGGCGAATGTGTCTGTTCCGGAGGCAAGGATGATTCAGATCCAGCCCTGGGAGAAGAGTATGTTAAAGGCAATCGAAAAAGCGATCCTCACTTCAGATATCGGAATTAATCCGACCAATGACGGCGCATCCATCCGCCTTGTATTTCCGGAACTTACAGAGGAACGGAGAAAAGAACTGGCAAAAGATGTGAAGAAAAAAGGAGAAGCGGCAAAAGTAGCCGTCCGCAATATCCGCCGCGACGGAAACGTGGCCTTCAAGAAACTCAAAGGAACAGAAATCTCTGAGGACGGTATCAAGGATCTTGAGGATGAACTTCAGAAGATCACGGACAAATACATCACAAAGATCGATAAGATGGTCGAGACAAAATCAAAAGAAATCATGACAGTATAGGAATATAGTGCACACCCGTATAGAGGGAAGCAGGGACGGGTGTGAACTGCAAACACGAGAACTACATCGGGAAGTTAAGAAGGGGGCTTTGAAGTTTAAGCCCCCTTTACAGCGTATATAATAGTAAAGTGAGAGGAAAAGAATATGAAAGTACCTCAGCATATTGCGATCATACTAGACGGAAACGGTCGCTGGGCAAAGGCAAAGGGAATGCCGCGTAATTATGGTCATGCCCAGGGAAGTAAAAATGTAGAGCGTATCTGTGAAGAAGCGTGGCGTATGGGTATCAAATATCTGACGGTCTATGCGTTTTCCACGGAAAACTGGAACCGGCCGGACAGCGAGGTGGCGGCTCTTATGACGCTTCTGCGCAACTATATGAAGACCTGTCTGAAGACAGCGGCTAAGAATGATATGAAGATCCGTGTCATCGGGGATATCGAGCCGCTGGATGACGACATCAAGAAAAGGATCAGGGAGCTTGAGGCGGCAACAGTGAATAATGGAGGGCTTAATTTTACTATAGCACTCAATTACGGCAGCAGGGATGAACTTACAAGAGCGGCCCGGAAGATGGCCCGGGACTGCGCAGACGGGAAGCTGAAGGCTGATGATATCGACGAAGCGGTGTTTGAGTCCTATCTTGATACCCATGGTATTCCGGATCCGGATCTGATGATCCGCACCAGCGGTGAACAGAGGCTGTCCAATTATCTGCTGTGGCAGCTTGCCTATTCGGAATTCTATTTTACAGATGTTCCATGGCCGGATTTTACGAAAGAAGAGCTGGCGAAAGCAATAGAGGAATATAACCACAGACACAGAAGATTCGGCGGAGTAGAGGAGGCGTAAAGTTTATGTTCAGAACAAGGCTGTTGAGCGGAATCCTTTTGATGGTCATTGCGCTCGTGACTCTGATCAGAGGAGGAGATCTGCTTTTCTTTGTCCTGCTGATCATCAGTCTGATCGGTATGACAGAGCTTTATAAAGTATTCGGAATCGAAAAGAAACCGCCGGGTACAATAGGGTATATCGCTGCGATTGTATATTACGCGCTTGTATATTTTGAGCAGCAGCTTCCGGGAGATAAGATGACTTGGTTCATGATGCTGTTCATGGCATTTTTGATCTGCGAGATGGCTGCACTTGTATTTGCCTATCCGAAATATAATACCCAGCAGATATTCGCCGCATTTTTCGGAATGTTTTACGTGACGGTGATGCTGTCCTACATTTACCAGACGAGACTGCTGGAGGGCGGTATCTTTACTGTATGGCTCGTCTTTGTGTGTTCATGGGGATGCGACACATGCGCATACTGTGTGGGTATGCTGATCGGAAAGCATAAGATGGCGCCGGTCTTAAGCCCGAAGAAATCAGTGGAAGGCGGTATTGGCGGTATTCTGGGAGCGGCGCTTATCGGCGTGCTCTACGCTCTGGCGATCAACTACTGGGGAAATGCAGGGGCAGACGTTCTTTCTTATGCCATTATCGGAGCCGCCGGCGGTGCGATATCCCAGATCGGTGATCTGGCGGCATCTGCTATCAAGCGGTATCACAATATCAAAGATTACGGAAAGCTGATACCCGGGCACGGCGGGATCCTGGACCGGTTTGACAGTGTCATTTTCACGGCTCCGATCATATATTATCTTGCACTCCTTTTGCACTGAGCAGAGAAAAGGATCCTGCAATAACGCGATGATCCGGAAAAACGTATATTAATGATCAGAAACGAGGTTTACGAAAACGATGAAAAAAATTGCTGTTCTGGGTTCTACAGGCTCTATTGGAACTCAGACTCTTGAAATCGTAAGGACAAATGGAGATATTAAAGTGACAGCACTTGCGGCGGGAAGAAATATCAGCCTTCTGGAGAAACAGATCCGAGAATTCCGGCCGAAGCTGGCCGCTGTCTGGAGTGAAGAGCTTGCACAGGAATTGAAGATGCGTGTCAGAGATCTTGATGTGGAGGTTGTCTCAGGAATGGACGGACTTCTGGCTGTGGCTTCCGAACAGGAGGCGGAGATTCTTGTGACGGCGATAGTCGGGATGATCGGAATCCTTCCGACTATCGAGGCAATTAAGGCGGGAAAAGATATTGCCCTGGCAAATAAAGAAACACTTGTGACAGCAGGACACATCATCATGCCGCTGGCTGAAAAATACCATGTATCTATTCTTCCGGTAGACAGTGAACACAGTGCCATCTTCCAGTCTCTGCAGGGAGGACAAAGAAAAGCGCTGCACAAGATACTTCTGACCGCGTCGGGCGGCCCGTTCCGCGGAAAGAAGAGAGAAGAACTGGAGAATATACAGGTGGAAGACGCCCTGAAGCATCCGAACTGGGAGATGGGGCGAAAGATTACGATTGATTCCTCCACCATGGTAAACAAAGGACTTGAAGTGATCGAGGCAAAATGGCTTTTCGGAGTTACGGTGGACCAGATACAGGTGGTTGTCCAGCCGCAGAGCATCATTCATTCAATGGTAGAATATGAAGACGGTGCAGTTATCGCGCAGCTCGGAACGCCGGATATGAAGCTTCCCATCCAGTATGCGCTTTATTATCCGGAGAGGAGATATCTGCCCGGAGACCGGCTGGATTTCGGACAGCTTTCGCAGATCACATTTGAAAAGCCTGATATAGAGACTTTCTACGGACTGAGGCTGGCGATCGAAGCGGGAAAGAAAGGCGGTTCTCTTCCGACAGTATTCAACGCTGCCAATGAAAAAGCAGTGGCATTGTTCCTTGACCGGAAGATCCGGTATCTCCAGATACCCGAGATCATCCAGGCATGTATGGAAAACCATAAGAATATCGCTGATCCGAGCGTGGAAGAGATACTAAAGACAGAGCAGGAAACATATGAATTTATTAAAAACAGGTGGTAATACATGGGTATAATCATAGCAATCCTACTATTCAGTTTTATAATTATCTTTCATGAACTGGGGCATTTTCTTCTCGCAAAGGCGAATGGCATCCGGGTAGATGAATTTTCTCTGGGGCTGGGGCCGACATTGTTTGGCAGGAAGATAGGAGGAACTTTTTTCTGTGTCAAACTGCTTCCGTTCGGCGGGGCCTGCATGATGGGGGAAGATGACGCGGACGATATGTCAGAAGGAAGTTTCAACAGTAAATCTGTATGGGCAAGGATATCTGTCATTGCTGCGGGTCCGCTGTTTAATCTTCTCCTTGCATGGATCTTCTGCATGGTCCTGGTGGGAGCGACAGGCTATCTGTCCACCGAGATCAGTGCTGTATCCGACGGTTATTCCGCCCAGGAACAGGGCTTACAGGCCGGAGACGTGATAAAAGAAATCAACGGACGCAACGTTCATATTTGGGAAGATGTGCAGCTTTATACTTTGACACACCCGGATGATACGCCTTATGAAGTTGTATATGAGCGTGACGGGAAAGAGTATACGGCTCAGATTGAGCCGAGACAGCTGGAGGGAGATGCATCTCCTATGCTGGGAGTAACCGGAGGAAACTATGAGCGTCCGGGATTTTTCGGAACTATGCAGTACGGATTTTACAGGCTGGAGTACTGGATGCATTATACGGCGGACAGTCTGCGTATGCTCGTGACGGGGCAGGTCGGGGTTAAGGATCTGTCCGGACCAGTGGGGATTGTTGCGGTCGTGGATGACGTCTATGAGTCGGCTGCTCCGTCAGGACTTGTGACAATTGTCTTAAGCCTGATGAATTTCGGTACTTTGCTGTCGGCAAATCTGGGTGTGATGAATCTTCTTCCTATACCGGCGCTGGACGGAGGAAGACTTGTATTTCTTATTGTGGAGGCGGTCCGGCGCAAGAGGATCCCTCCGGAGAAAGAGGGAATGGTACATTTTGCCGGATTTGCCTTACTCATGGTGCTCATGGTAGTAGTTATGTTCAATGATATCATGAAATTGTTCTAAAGATTGTCTTCCGCATATATAATTAATTGATCATTTTAATTTATGTGGGAGACATTTATGCAGTATATAAAAGCAATGCAGGAAGAGGCTTCGGGAAAGGGAGAGCTTCAGATCAATGTCACATCGACACTGGATTCACATCCTATTGCGGAGGCACGGATATCCATTTCTTATACAGGAGTGCCGGAACAGACACTGGAGCAGGTGACGACGGATTCATCCGGACAGAGCGAAGTGCTCACTCTGAATGCCCCGCCGGAAGAGTGGAGCCTGGATCCGAATAACGAGAGACAGCCATATTCCGAGTATACGCTGGACGTCAGCGCTCCGGGATATGAGCCGGTGAGCATTGCCGGCACAGAGATACTTGCAAATGTAAAAGCCATCCAGAATATCAGGATGCGGCCGAGTGATACGGGCGGGGAGGAAGAGGAAGTATTCGTCATCCCCGCCCATACTTTATATGGGGATTATCCGCCTAAGATTGCAGAGGATGAGATCAAGCCGACCAACGAATCAGGCGAGATTGTCTTAAGCCGTGTGGTCGTGCCGGAGTACATTGTGGTTCATGACGGTTCTCCCAGAGATACGACAGCGACGAACTATTATGTAAAATATAAAGACTACATCAAAAATGTGGCATCCAGTGAGATATACGCCACATGGCCCGCGAATACCATACGTGCGAATGTACTGGCGATCATGTCGTTTACCCTGAACCGGGTCTACACAGAATGGTACAGAAATCGCGGGTATGATTTTACAATTACATCGTCTACAGCTTTTGACCACAAGTGGATACCGGAACGGAATTTCTATGATACTATATCCGTGATCGTGGATGAACTGTTTGCCGCCTATTTGTCCAGGCCGAATGTGAGACAGCCGATCCTGACCCAGTACTGCGACGGAAGACGCGTGACCTGCCCGAACTGGATGACCTTATAGTAACAACATACAAACACCTGCAACCCCTTGATTTTACTGGGGTTGCGGCTTGTAGTAATAATAGACTTTTAATTCATCAGACTCTCTGTCGTACACGATTTTTTCGATCACGCTCTTTAAGATCTCATTCTTTACAGTATTATCCACGGCATCAGAAGAGATTATTTCATAGACATTCCGGACACGCTCAAGGAGATTTGACTCGGCCGACTCCGGATCGGACTTGTCCTTGGCGGCTTCTTTTAGCTGCTCTTCGAGACGGTCCTTTTCCTGCTGGACAAGCTTCTTATTTGCCTTGTACTCCTCGAGTGTATCAACACCGTTCCGGTATGCTTCTTTGATGCGCTCGAATTTCTCAGCGTTTCTTTTAAGTTGCTCGTTAAGTATTACAGTCATGTCGGCAGCAGGCTCATTCTCCGGCGGTACATATCGGTATACAATCCTGCCCGTGTCCAGCACATCTTTGATAGAGGACAGGACCGCCGGTTCAAGCTTGAGGGAGCTGACGGAATTATTCGCAAGACACTTCCCTTTTGTATACCCGTAGCAGGTGAAATAGGAGTAAGCCCGTTTACCGTTCCTGATCGTTTTTGCGATCATGGTGCGCCCACAGGCAGGGCACTTCATGAGACCAGACAGCCAGTGTTTGTATGTAGATGATGGGCGGGATCCTTTAGGCTTATATTCCTGCTCATAGCGCGCCTGCGCCTTGTCAAACAGCTCCTTAGAGATAATAGCAGGCTGTTGGCCGTCTGCGATGATCCACTCTTCCTTTGGGCGGATTTCGTTTGTTTCATTAACTGTCCGATTCCATCGGATCATACCGCAGTAAGTTGGATTTTGCAGGATATATTCCACAGACCGGCGCTCAAACGATTTGCCTCGAGACGTCTTAAACCCGTGCAAATTTAGATAGCGTGCTATATCAAAAATGCCGCAACACTCATTTGCGTACTTCCGGAAAATAATCTTGACAACCTCGGCTTCCTCCGGCACGATCACCGGAGGCTTCCCATGGTCAATGATCCGGTACCCGAGCGGAGGGCGCGCCTGATAGCCGCCGCGCTGCGCCTTTTCCATCATGCCCCGGGTAACCTCTCCGGAAAGCCGGATCGAGTAATATTCATCCATCCATTCAATGATCCTCTCGATCAGGCTGCCAAACGGTCCATCTGCAAGAGGCTCAGAGACACTGATCACATCCACATTATGCTTTTTCTTCAAGAGAGACTTATAGACGATGCTTTCCTCCTGATTGCGGGCAAAACGGCTGAATTTCCAGACAAGGATAACATCTACCGGATGATTGGCGGACTTAGCCTGGGCGATCATCTTCTGAAACTCCGGGCGTTTCTCGGCTTTCCGGCCGGAGATGCCGAGCTCATAGAAGATATTAGATATAATGATCCCGTTCTTCTGAGCATAGTCTTTTAGGAGCTTTGCCTGAGAGTCAGGAGAGAGCTCCTCCTGCTTATCAGTTGAGACTCTGACGTATCCATAACCATATTTAGTTTCCATGACATCACCTCGGTTGATTTTATTCCAGGCATGGCCCGAAAATGAGTACAAAAATAACAGCCAGTGGATTGTGCAATATTTGCGCAGACCACTTGCATGGCTGCCCCGAAGATGATACAATATTCCTGTCTTTAGACGGACATAGCAAATTGCTCTTTTCGGGGCAAGACTTCCGCTCCGGTGCGCCAACACCGGGGCGGTTTTATCTATATGATTTTGTTGAGGTCAACAAAATGATGCGACACTTAAAGATAATAGCGTATTTCACCAAACTGAGAATACCATTTATCCAATATCAAAGCGCTGTTTGCTTCGATGATCCGTACCATCCTGCGGAGCTCTCTTTGCGGGATTTTAGAGTTGTTGTTGCATAACAAAGCTTTACCGGTGCTGGTTATCCAGATCTTCGTGGCGTTCGCTGATGCGCGACCCTCCGCTATGTGGACATGCACTGGCTCAAGAGGGTCATTTTCGTTCGACCAGAAATAGACGATATACGAGCCAATCCTAAAGATTTGCGGCATCCGAGAATCCCCCTTCCTGCGAAAATTCCATGATAAGATGCGCATTATCACGGATCAGCTTCTTGAAATAATTCATCTCATTTTCTGAGTAGCCGTTGATATCAGACCATTCATATTCCGGAAGAAAGCAAGTTGCATTGTGAAAACCATCCTTCAGATCCGGGGTTTCAATATAGACTTTAACACGACCGCCTGGAAGCATTTCTGAATGAGTAATCTCGGTATCGTCATTAAGGGTTAAATATGGATACATCATAATTCACACCATCCTTTCATAGACAATTATTACACAGTATCTTCTACGCAATCCCAAAAATCTACTTCATTCACAATCGTAAGAAGCTGTCCGTCTTTTCTCCGTTGCATTGCATCTTCGATTTTCCTGCCATAACAGGAAAACGCCCAACAGGGATTACCGTCATTTCCAACAATCAAGTAGCGTGTTTTATTGGTAAGATTATTTTTGAATTTTCCACCAAGACGCTCGATGATATTGGCAATATCTTTCCTTTCTGCAATCTCAGAGCGTCCGGTAAAACAGAATACATTATCTTTAAAATCAATCTCCTGACAAGCAGCACATACGCCGGAAATGTTGTAACGTTCCTTCAGCGAATTCAGTTCGGAATCGTTCAGGTTGTAAGAGGATTTTAAATCTATAAAGTCGCTTAAAAACCCTTTGAGCATATCACGTTCATCTTTGGTTATGACTCCATCATCCAAAATGGAAAGCAACAAGCTCTCTATTTCATCGAAAGGATACGAACCAGCCAGAAAGTCGTTAGCCGTCGTCCACTTCTTAAGCATATGTATTTCGGAATCTGACAGCTCATTATCTGCGAGTATACCATGAATCATACCGCTGAGAAATTGAAGCGAAGATGTAACAAGATTATAGTAGTCGGCATCTGACACAAAATTATTACAGAGCCAGACAATATCTTTCGACTCTTCTTCTGTAACAACACCATCTTCATAGATGGACTGGATCAGAGGAATAAGTTCATTAAAGGGATGGCGATCAATTAAATTTGCATGGCATAGGCACCAGTGGCTAAGTTCGTTAACTTCATCCTCACTGATCTGCCGATCCGTGGTTATACCAGCAACGATACCCTTTAAAGTATTCACTGCCTTATGAAGCTCGGCAGGTGTTGTAAATCTTCTGTATTCTTCAATCTCTTTTATTTCACTCATAACATTTCCTCCCTTTCCTCCGAGAAACACCACATAATTTATATGATCGCTTATGCGTCCATATCAACTTTACCTAAAACTTTCCCGATACATTGTATAGAATCACTTCCTGGGATAGTCTTGTATTTGGGATTATGGGACTTCAGCCCATCCTCCGCAACTTCTTTAATAAAGCACTCATTATTTATCATAAAAATACCGATTTCACCGGCATTGAGAATCTGTCTTTTTTCTACATACACCAGATCACCGTCACTGTATGTCGGTTCCATGCTGTCACCACTGACACCGATGATAAAGTCGGCGCCTTCCATATACGGAGCCTCTATAGTTTCAGTCGGGATATCATCAAAATAAAATCCATTGCCGGCCGCTGCAATTTTCTGCATGTAGGTGTAGATCCGTAGGGCAGCAGGCTTTTCACTGATGGATGCAATACATCGATCATGCTCCTTATCCAAAACCAGATTAACAAGTTCTTTGCCGTGGTCATCGAGAACTCGATATTTCTTAATATGACTGATCTCAGATGATGAAAATTCTGCATCGGGCTTCCCGTAATAATCAAGTAAATATGATGCAGAGATATCAAGCACAGAACAAAGGCGAACTATTTTCTCGGCATCTGGTTTATTCAAATCTTTTTCCCAGTTACTTATAACCCCAGACGATTTTACATTAATGAGTTTAGCCAAATCGCTCTGTAATAGCCCTTTTTGTTCGCGCGCAAATCTTATGCGTTCACCAAGTGTAGACAAGTAAATCACTCCTTTCATTTGAACTAATTAAAGTATATATCATTGATTCTTGAAAATCAAGAAATTCTTGAAAAAAGTATTGACAATCAAGAAATACTGAATTAAAATACAAATGAATCAAGAAAAACTTGAATGAAAGGAGATGAATAATACATTGACGTCGATACCAGACACAGTAAGAAAAACAATAAAAAAGCAAGGCAGAACTCAAAAGTGGGTAACTGAGAAAATGAATAGCATCAATCCGTCTTTAGATATGGATAGAAGTAAATTCAGCGCAATTATTACTGGGAATAGAAAAATGACGGGAGATGAACTTCTCGCTTTCTGCATGGCGTTGGAAATTAGTCCGGATGTATTTACGGAGCAGGAGAAGGAGGTGGTATAGGTGAGAATACATGAGGCGGTAAAGAAAGCCTTAGAAGAGGATGCATTAATTATCAGGACATCCGCTAGAGAACCAGAGTCAGACATTTACTCTGCAATCAAACCAACAAACTCATACGATACATGCAGACTGATCGTAATGAGAGTGGGGAAAATCGAAAGAGCGTGCAGATGCTGGAATCCGACAGCGGATGACCTGATGGCTGATGATTGGACTATTACCAAGGTATAAATTTGGAAATGAAATCAGCGACACTCAGCAGAGTTTCCTTCTTTTGGCTCTCCATTTTTACAATGGCGGAGTTGGAAAGCTCACAATCATAAACCGTGTCATCAGCGTAAAGATTGTTTAGAAAATTGTTCCGACCGAGTTCGCGAAGCACATCTTCGATATCTTCAAGAGACCAATCAGGAAAAAAGCGAAGCGTGTATTGACTCGGCAGAACCAAACCCTTTGGCTCTAGCTCTCGGAACATGGTTATCACGACGTACAAGATATTCCTTGTACATGTGATATAAAACGGTTTTAGCTTCTTTTGTAAGCATATGGAATTCTCCTTTCTTTAGTATTCCGCAACACCACGAACGGTAATTAAATTATAGGAGAATTAAGAGAAAAAGACAACATAGCAACATGGACAATCACAGTAGCATACACTTTAGCGAGGTGATGCATATGACGATCAAAAGCATAGTGATCATCAACGGAGAAGAGGTCGAGATAAAGGACCTCGAAAACAAAGAAGACTTCGCGGACAGCATCAACAACCGGGTGCTGTCTGAAAGAAACTACATCATAGAGAAACCCGCATAAGCGGGGAAAGGGAGGACAAGCATGGAAGAGATAATACTTGAACCGCAGGAAATCAAGATGATATCAACGGAAAGGACAAGCCTGATACCGACTGAGCCGAAGCGTGATCCGGCGCCGAGCGGACGTAAGAGAAATACGGTCCGCTGGCTGACCAGGGCGCTTGCAGCATCATTGACAATGAACATGCTGCAGTGGGTGATCATCTACATACTGCAGGCAGGACCAATCTGAGAGGAGGTGCGCGGGATGACAGATGAAGATTTCCGGTATTGGAAACAGTGGGTGGAACGTCATGTCGAAGGATATGACGAGATTGCACGAGCTGTGTTTATCGAAGGATTCTTCGATGGGATGCCGAAGGAGACGATATTTACTACAACTCAGGTCAGCGAAATACTCGCTCTTAGACGGCCGGAAAAAGAAAAGCGCGCCACACAAAGCCCGGCAAGGCGTGAGGCGCACTAATAAATAACCAATTCTATTTTAAGCGAAAGCGAGGAAATTGTAAAGAGATGAAAAAATTTGAATTAACGAGTGATTTTGTAACATTTCTCGGAAAGAAGTTATTCCGGATCAGAGCCCTGATCGAGTTCGGAGATGTGAAAGCCGGAGAACTGGGCGGATACGTAGAGAAAGAAGAGAACCTCGCTCAAGACGGCGATGCGTGGGTCTACGGCGATGCGCAGGTCTACGGCGATGCGTGGGTCTACGGCGATGCGCAGGTCTACGGCAATGCGCGGGTCTGCGGCGATGCGCAGGTCTACGGCGATGCGCAGGTCTACGGCAATGCGCGGGTCTGCGGCGATGCGCAG
>CAMLYF010000042.1:0-19947 GCA_946491795.1 uncultured Lachnoclostridium sp.
GTGGAATAAGGAGGACTGACATGCAGGAATTAGAGAAGATTCTGGAAGAGATAGACGAAACAATAGAAAGGTATGGGGAAAATCCGTATATCGACGAAAAAGTAACCGATCTCTGCTATGGATTGAATATAGCGAAAGACATCATCCGCAAGCACATGAATGACGGCTGGATCCCGGTGGATAAAAACAATGTGCCGGATCATGAAATCCTGGCTTGTGACAGATATAAAAATGAGTTGATCGGATATTTAAGCTACAACGCAGATTCAGAAGAATTTGTATGTGAAAGTGATGAATGCATTATGTATCAGGTAATAGCATGGATGGAAAAGCCGGAGCCATACCGTCCGGAAAGGAGTAGAGAATGATCGAGATTAAATTAAAGCCGTGTCCGTTCTGCGGAGGAGAGGCAAAGATTATTGGGGCTATTGGCGCTGTGTTTTGGGCGAGATGTACAGAGTGCGGAGCAGAAACACAGAGTGAATTGAGTGAACAACAAGCAGCAGAACTATGGAACAGGAGGGCAGACAATGAGCGATGATTTAATCAGCCGGAAAGAGGCTTTACAAGTTTTAGAGGGCGTATTTTCCGAATACCGGATGTCATGGGGTAGAGAACACGGCGGGTTTGGAGCCGCCGCACAGGAAGTTATAGAAGAACTTCCGGCAGCATTTGACAAGGAAAAGGTGATTGGAGAATTAAGAAACGAGATACATCTAACGGTATATGATCCTATGATTAGTGGAAGGTATATCAAAAAAGAAAGAGCGATTGAGATTGTCGAGAAGGGCGGGATTGAATGAGGCACAAAAAGACATATCGTGAGATGGAGAACTCCCATGCTGACATGACGGACTTCCGGAGACCTGCATACTCGGTACGGCATCCAGACAGATACTCGGATAATGAGTACAGCCATACTCATAATACGAGTACAGCAGGTAAGCTGATCCGGAATCAGGCTGAGCAGATCAGGGAGGATCCGGCAGAGTACGTGGCGAGAAAATACGGAATAAGGGGTGATGCGGATGGACAAAAAAGCAATCTACGATTACGTGGATGCGAAAGCTCTGGTAAAAGAGACTGAGGAAGATATACAGAATAACCGGAAAGCTTTAGCGGTGTACGATAAGGTGAGGGGGAGCAATCCAGATTTTCCTTATCAGCCGCAGAGCTTCTCGGTGCAAGGAATTATTGAAGAAGACTTGGACGATGAAGAGGAGAAGATCCTTCAGGAACGGAAGCTGAATGCAAAGCGGTTGAAGGTGAGGGCTGAGAAGGCGATTAACGCGGCGCCAGTGCGGATGCAGCGGATCATCCGATTCAGGATCATGGAGGACTTAAAGTGGAGTGAAGTGGCTGAGCAGATGGGAGGGAACTGCACAGGAGACAGCGTAAGGATGGAATTTCAGAATTGGATGAAAGAAAAATAAAGTTATTTCGTTTATTTCGGATTTTTCGTTTTTAGCCTGCTATACTATAAGCTGAAAGAAGTGGGTAAGACCTCTTCTTATGAGCCGGAAGGCGGATCGCCGGATGGCTCGGACAACTTTTCCCCAAACAAACCACAAACAGAGGACGCTCTACATAAAAGGTAGGGCGTTTTTCTTGCTATTCGTTGAAAATTGTCAAAATATGGTATATTATTTAGTAAATGTGGTGCGGGTGAAGGTTTGTGGGAGGGATTAATTGTGAGTGATAATAAAGGAAAATGTTTTGTAATTATGCCGATCAGTGATCCGGATGGATATGAGAAAGGGCATTTTAAGATGATATATGAAGATGTTTTTTCTCCTGCAATTAAACAAGCTGGATATACGCCATTTAGGGCAGATGATTCAAATGCATCCAATCTAATACAAGAAAAAATAGTAAGGGAAATTATAGAGTCGCCCATGGCATTATGTGATTTAAGCACTAGAAATCCTAATGTATTATTTGAACTTGGGATACGACAGGCTTTTGATTTGCCAGTAGTTTTGGTTCAGGAAGAAGGAACAAAGCGGATCTTTGATATAGGTAATATAAACACACTTGATTATGATAAAAATATGCAGTATCGTAATGTTATTCAAGTTCAAGAAAAAATAAAAAACGCAATTATAGAGACTGAAAATCCGAGTAATGGAGTGAATTCCATAATAAAACTTTTGAAAGTAGCAAAAGCACAGATACCAGATCAGGACAACATGACAGAACTCGATGAAGTTAAAATGCTTATTAATTCTGTGCGAAATGAATTGGAAGGGATAAGAGAAGATGCAAAAAAACAAGCTCGAGGCTCAAGCTTGATAGTTGAATCTATGAAACCGTACGAGGTGACTCCCGATGGTCGTAGACGTATACGTAGGGTATATCTTGGAAAGGACAGCGACGTATATGATGCGCCTATGAATAACATAAGGACTGAACATATAACGAGTTTACATAATGAAAATGGAGAAGAGCAATAATAAAAATCAGAACTGAGTTTTAAAAGAGGCATTTAGGTGTCTCTTTTCTCATGCGGGCATATCATCAACGGCAGATGTGCAGGGTAGCGCCCTGTGTCCCGGTTCGACTCCGGGTGTTCCGCTATTGTCATCTGGATCCCGCCGAGGTATACTTGGTTTAGGTGTACGAGGACGGGAGTCAGGAGGGAAGATGACTGCAGCGGAAATATACGAGAGCATGGATGCGTGCATGGAGGAAAACAAAGGAAAGAAATATAAAGAAGTTCTTCCGGTGATACGGGCGCACGCCGCCGAACTTGGACGGAGCGTCTGCAGGACAGAGGATGATATTTTGAGTTTTTATTTTAAAATGCGAGATTTAGGAGAGCACTGGTCGGAATGATCGGTGCTTTTTTCTATACAATAAAAAGTTAGAAGAGAGAGGTGGTGATGTGAGTGATGTCAAAGAACAAATCAAGTTAGATTATCTTTCTGGTGTTCCTCCGAAGAAGCTGGCGGAGAAATATGACACCAGTATGAATACAATAAAATCATGGATCAAGCGATATGGCTGGTCAAAGATGAAAAAGCAGGGTGCACCTTCCGAGGCTGAGGGTGCACCCTCTGACGTTTGGGGTGCACCCCGCAAGAAGCGCGGTGGCCAGCCCGGCAATAAGAACGCTGTCGGACACGGTGCTCCCAAAGGAAACCAGAACGCCGTGAAGCACGGACTCTTCTCCCGGTATCTTCCAGAGGATACTCGGGAGATTTTCTTTTCCCTGGACTCGTCTGATCCGCTGGACCTTCTGTGGGATCAGATCAAGCTGGCTTACACAGCAATCATGCGGGCACAGCAGATCATGCATGTCAAAGATCAGAAAGACAAGACGGTTGAAAAAATCGAGGAGAAGGATGGCAATGTCGTCGGGGAACGTTGGGAAGTTCAGCAGGCTTGGGACAAGCAGGCATCCTTCCTTCAGGCTCAGGCGAAGGCCCAGAGGGAGCTGACCACGATGATCAAGCAGTATGAAGAGCTGTTGCATAAAAACTGGGAGCTGGCCACGAAGGAGCAGAAAGCTCGGATCAGGCAGATAAAGGCGAATACAGAACGACTGAAACGGAATAACAGTCCGGAAGATGACGAGGGAGTTGAGATCATAAACGATGTCAAAAAGGAAGAAACAGATAAGGATATCGGAACTGATAATTCCGAAGTATCAGCCTCTATTTAACGACAGGAAACACAAGCACATTATCCTGACTTCCGGGCGTGCCGGGACGAAGTCCAGTTATGCAGCAATTCGAGGGGATTACCAGATTGTGTCAGACGCGCATGCATCGGTTGTGGTATTGCGTAAGCATCACAATAAGCTGCGGAAGACCGTGTACAAAGAAATGCTCCGGGGGATTAACAGACTGGGTATCCCGAAGAAAAAGTTCTATATCACGAAGTCACCAATGGAAATCACGTATAACAAGTATGGGACCACAATGTATTTCTCTGGATCAGACGGCATCGACGATACCAAGGGTATTATCGATGAGGATAAGCCGATCAAGCTGGTTATTGTGGATGAGGCGACAGAGTTCTTTGATGACGGTGAGGGAGAAGAGGAACTGGCAAACATCGAAGCGACGTTTGTCCGTGGTAACAGTGCTGGATTCCAGATGATCTATCTATACAATCCACCGAAAAATCCGAATGCACCGATAAACCAGTGGTGTAATAAGATGGAGAAGCGCAAGGACTGCATCCATGTCCATACAGATTATCGGGATGTTCCGAAAGAATGGCTAGGGCAGGATCTGATAGATACTGCGCATGAGATGGAAAAGAATGATCCGAAGATGTACCGCAGTGTGTGGCTTGGGGAACCCACTGGTGTAGATGATCTAATCTATTATATGTTCTCTCCAGAGATCCATCTGTATGACGATGAGGAATACCCGGGAGAGAGCCGGAAGGCAATCGGGGAAATTGGAATCGGTGTTGATTATGGACAGAGAAACCCGACTGTCTATGAGGCGTTCGGGATTGACTACGAGAATCAGGTTCTCCGGGGATTGGATGAATATTATTACAGCGGCAGGGATGAGGGGAAGCAGAAGTCCCCGTCCGAATATGCGCGGGACATGAAAGATTTCTGCGACAGGCTGGAAAAAGAGTTTGACCGAGTGGTCAGCTATATCTTTGCGGATCCGTCGGCGGCAGGTCTGATTGAGGAGATTCGGAGAGTTGTGCCGCATATTCCGGTGATTCCGGCGCAGAATGATGTGAAACTGGGAATCAGCAGGATGCAGAAGCTGTTGTCTTTCCGGAAGATGATTATCAATCGCCAGAGACAGAAGATGCTTATAAAGGAGCTTGGATTGTACCAATATGATCCAAAGAGTATTGACAACGGGAAAGAAGTCCCGATAAAAGAAAATGACCATTGTTTAGATGGAACCAGATACCTCGGCATGGGGATGTGGAACCAGATATCTTATATGCTGCCGGAAGGAGAAAGGGGTGATGAAGATTGATACAGTATGAGAGCGTGCGGAAGGCGATGGGGGTGGATATCGCCATATCGCAGAAGATGGCGCATGCAATATATAAGTGGGGCAAGATGTATACTAATGAAGCCCCGTGGCTGAATGAAGAGGTGAAGAGCTTAAACCTGCCGGCTTCTATTTGTTCAGAAATGGCGAGGCTTGTTACTATGGAGGCAGAAATCGACATCTCCGGAAGTACTAGAGCGAATCTGATCAGTCAGAGCCTGAAAAAGTTCTTGGCAAATATTCAGGTATACACTGAATATGCATGCAGTGCAGGCGGAATTGTATTTAAGCCTTACCCATTGGAGGGCGGTATTGCAGTGGATGTTGTAAAGGCTGGAGATTTCTTTCCAGTGGCATTTGACAGTGCCGGAAATATTTCTGCTGCAATCTTCCCTGAATTTAAACGTGTCGGTAAAAAGCTGTATACAAGATTGGAATATCAGTCCTATGAGAATGGTCATTATATTATCGAGAATCGTGCGTTTGTCAGCCGAAGGGCGCTCGTCCGAACAGATGAGATTATTAATCTTGGACAGGAAATCAGTTTGGAGGATGTGACGGAGTGGTCAGATATCGAGCCTTCTGTAGAGTTAGAGAATGCAGACAGAACGTTATTCTCTTATTTCAAAATCCCACTGGCTAACAATACGGACACATCTTCTCCTCTGGGAGTATCTGTATTTGCGAGGGCTGTTGATCAGATACGGGATGCAGACGAGCAGTACGGAGCGACACTCTGGGAATATAAATCGAAAGAGACAGCTATTCAGGCAGCAGACGAATTCTTCCGAAAGAATCGAAAAGGAGAAGTGATTCTCCCGAAAGGAAAGGCGCGGCTATATCGGCCGATGGGACCGGGGATCCAGAACAGCAACGGATCTCCGTTTTTTAATGCCTATTCTCCGGAAATCAGAGATCAGAGCTTTTTTAACGGATATAACCGGATTGTCCAGAAAGTTGAATTTAACAGCGGTTTAGCATATGGAACCTTGTCTGATCCGCAGACAGTGGATAAGACTGCAGAGGAGATCAAGACCAGCAAGCAGAGATCGTACAATACCGTAAAATCAATCCAAAACAGCTTAGGTGATGCGATAGAGAATTTGGTCGGAGCTATTGATGCTTGGATCACGATAGGAAATCTTGCTCCTGCCGGAAAAGTAGAAGTATCCGAGAACTGGGATGACTCCCTGATCGTAGACAAAAAGTATGAGACAGAACAGCTCCGGGCAGACGTGAGCATGGGCGCTGTCGGGCTGGTTGAGTACAGAATGAAGCGATTCGGAGAAACGGAAGATCGAGCCAGAGAGATGTTGAGAAAGGCGGCGGAGTTCGATCCGGAACAGATTCCGGGTGATGATTTATGACACCGGAGCAGAAAGGAAGTCTCCCCCTGCAGGTTGAGAAGCTGTTTTACGAGATGCAGGATCGTATATTTTCCGATATCGTCCGGAGGATCAAAAAGGCTGGTGAGATTACCAGCACTGCGGATTATCAGATCAATAGGTTGCTGATCCTTGGGAACAGCGCGGAGATCATCGAACAGGAGATTAAGCGTCTGACGGGAAAAACGGATCCTGAGATGTGGGAACTGTATGACAAGGTATCGAACTGGGAATACGTTCGGTATGAAAATGCATACCAGCAGATCAATGGGAGCTTTATTCCCTTGGAAGAAAATGAGCAGGTGCAGCAGTGGTCTCAGGCAGTGATCAGCCAGACTAATAATGAAATCCAGAATATTACGCAGTCTCTCGGTATGACCGTGGACATGGGCGGCGGGAGGAAAGCATTTACCCCGCTGTCGCAGTATTACCAGACCTATCTTGATAGGGCATGCATGGATATTGTGACGGGATCGTTCGATTACAATACGGTCCTTCGAAGGGTTGTCAAGGAGCTGTCGGCATCCGGACTACGGACCATTGATTACGCATCTGGGTATAGCAACAGGGCTCCGGTGGCTGCCCGGCGGGCAATTATGACCGGTGTGTCGCAGTTGTCGGCACAGATCAACGAGATGGTGGCAAGGGATCTGGGGACGGATACTTATGAGGTGACTTGGCATGCAGGGCACCGCCCTTCCCACTGGTGGGGAGGAAATATCTATACGATGGAGGAGCTGCGGTCTATATGCCGCTTGGGAGAAGGAGACGGGCTTTGTGGTTGGAATTGCCGTCATTCCTATTACGCTTTTGTCCCCGGATACTCTGTACGGACATATTCTCTGGAACAGCTCCGTGAACTGGAAGAGCAAGAGCAGGAAGTGCGGCGCTGGAATGGGAAGCAATACAATGCTTATGAAGCTACACAGAAGCAGCGACAGATGGAAACGACCATGAGGGCGCAGCGGGAGAACATCGTCCTGCTGAAGAGAGGAAGGGCTGAACAGGCCGACATTGAGGCAGCTCAGACAAGATACCTGACATTGCTTCGGAGATATAGAAAGTTCTCCGAGCGGATGGAGCTGCCAGAGCAGATGGAACGGGTATATATGGATGGCCTGGGGCGCGTTCTTCCGCGGGCAAGCTGAAAGGAGACAAAGATTATATGACAGTGAATATTCTTGGAGCGGAATGGAATGTTGAATATCGTAATGCTGACGCTGATTTATTGCTTGATGGGAGAGCTGGATACACAGACCCATCAGCAAATCTGATCGTGATAGTAAATAAGCGGAAAGATGATGATGTTCTTGATTTTAGGGAAATCCAGAAAAGATGTCTGCGGCATGAGATTATTCATGCTTTTCTTTTTGAGAGCGGACTGGGGCATAATTTTGAACATTCGCAATACGGACATGAAGAAACTATGATCGACTGGATTGCTATTCAGTTTCCCAAGATTCTGGAAGTATTTAAAGAAGCTGACTGCTTATGAAGCAGTATTATATCGTAACCGAGGATGCGGACGTGCTGGCTCCTGATTGGCTGGCTGCCCGCATTAATTATACCAACGTAAAGTTTGTGTACTATCTGTCTGATGGTGCTGAGAAGCTGAAAGGGGTGAGGATTAATGACCAGATTGCAGAAATCGGAGACACGATATCGTTTGATAGTAAGCGGTTATCAGTAGAGAGGCGGTGATCCAGATATCTCCCATTGAGACGCTGGGGAATGCGTCTTATTTTTATTGTCCGAAACCCTTACGACACTTAAACTGCGGGAAGAATACACCCTTCCGGTATGGGAGAAAAACTGCCGGATCCAGAGGAAGACACCTCGCATAAAAACGTAGGAGAAAGAAAGGAGAACTTATGGAATTAAAGGAACTTTTAGGCGAAGAGTTGTACGGACAGGTAGAGCAGAAGATCAATGAGCACAATGAGGGAATTGAAGACAAGCTCCAGAGGGTTCGCTTTGTTGATCTGTCTGAAGGAAACTATGTAAGCAAAGAAAAATATCAGACCGCTACGTCAAAGGCGAAAGGTCTTGAGAATCAGCTTTCTGAAGCAAACAAGACGATTAAGTCCTATCAGGACATGGACATCGACGGCATTAAGCAGTCTGTGAAGGACTGGGAACAGAAGTATCAGAAGGATACCGATGCTCTGAATGCTCAGATCGAGTCTGATCGGAAGAGATTTGCAGCGGAAAGATTCATGGACGGGCAGAAAATTAAGTCTCCTCTTTCCAGAAAAGCGATCCTTTCAGAATTTCTTGCCCAGAATCTGGAATTCAAAGACGGTGCGTTTGTCGGTGCTGACGAGTACATGAAGGGAGTCCGTGAGAAATATCCGGATGAGTTTGAGCAGGAAGAAGAGAAAAAGCCTGAAAAGAAGACATGGGTCCGCGGGACGCAGGGATCTTATAAGCCAAAGACAGTATCTGATGAACAGGCTTATTACGAAAAGAAATACGGTAAAAACAAATATGCAAAACAGTAAAGGAGAGTAGAAACTATGGAATATGGTGGATATAACGTATCAGAAAAATATAGTTCGATCGTAGCACCGAATTTTTACTTCGATTCAATCTTTCAGCCCGGGCTGACTTACAGTGATCAGTTTCAGGGCGATGCAGAAAATGCAGGAGCAGTACAGATCTTCCGACTGGCGGCAAAAGCTGCAAAGGACCCGAAGACTCCGGCATCTGACTTTACGCATGGAACAGCGGACAATGATCTGATTCCGCTTCTGATGAATAATGCCCAGCAGGAATCAACGAAAATCTATAATGTACAGGCGCAGGCGGTGCCGTATGATATGGCGGATGCACATCTGTCTCAGTCCACACAGGTATGCCGAGAGGGGTGGCAGCAGTCAGGGCTTGCATGTCTTGTTCATGAAGGTACAGCTTTAAGTGATACAGCGGCGATCACAGCATCAAACATTAAAAGCAAGATCATTGCCGGACGTAAAGCAATCCGGAAACAGAAAGCTTCCGCAAATGTTGTTCTGGCGTCGGTCGATACTTACAGTGCAATGTTAGAGGAAGCCGGCGATAAATTTACGCCGATCGCAAATGATGAAATGTTCCAGACGGGGCAGGTTGGCCGTTATCTCGGCATGCTCTGGATCGAGTGCAACATGTTGGATCTGACGACTGCGGCAAAGTATTATGATTACACGGGCACTCTCCAGACGGAAGACCTGTCCAAGATCGATTATATTATGTATGACTGGAGAGGATTCCACATCGTGGATCTGTTGACTATGGCCAGACTGAAAGATTCCGAGAACTTCAACGGATCTCTGGCTCAGGTTGAGATTGTATCCGGATATCGTCTGGGCGACAAAAACTACGCTGTAATTAAAAAAAAAGCGTGAGTGACCCGGCAGAGAACGGGCGGATCGGGACAGGCGAGATCGGTAAGGCTAAGATTGGAAAATCAGAATAGGAGGTAAGAGTCATGGCTTACACGAAAAATACATGGAATGACGGGGATGTCATTACAAAGGAAAAGATGAATAATCTGGAGAACGGAGTCGAGATAGCCAATAAAGGAATTCCGACGGCTGCTACAACAGCTACAGCGGGCCTTGTAAAACAGGGTGCTGCTGTGGCGGAGGTATCGGGCGAGAATGTTACAGCAGCAGAGTTCAAAGCCCTGTTAGACTCATTGAAGACTGCCGGAGTTCTGGCAAGCTCTTAGGCGGGTGATCAGAATGCTCCAGTACGCGGATTATCAATATTATGTTGAAACATACCACGGAACGGCTATAACAGAAGATTCATTCCCGACGGCTATGCGGGATGCGAGTGCATTTATCCGGGAGATTACGGCAAACAGGGTTGATCCTGATGCCGTCCCCGATGAGGTAAAAGACGCATCATGTGCGGTGGCCGATGTGATTCAGGCGGAAAATGACCGGATCAGAAACACTGAGAACGGGGACGGACGGGAAATCAAGTCGGAGAATACGGACGGATATTCCGTGTCATATGTGACGGAGGGAACCGACGGGCAGTCTCGGGATGAGGTGTTATGGAATAAAAAATATCAGGCTGCTCGCCCTTATCTGCTTCATACAGGACTTCTGTATTTGGGGGTGTGTACATGATTACTAATGCGGAAATAACGATTTTTAACCGTTTTCCGGATAAGGAGTCTAAGAAATTCATCTACATTCCTCATTATGTTGCACCGGTCTGGTTTTACAGGAATCAGAAAATTTCAGTTGTAGATGGAGGGATGGTCAGTGCGGAAGCATTTCAGATCAGGATACCGCGCCGAGTTTGTGAAGGATGGCTGCCACCGGAAGAATTTAACTCATCGTCGTATCCGATGGGAAGATGGACCGTGCAGAATGATGATCTGTTTATCGTGGGACAGTGGTATGGCAGTATGCAGGTAAGCGGTATAGAAGAAATAAAAAGAGAGTTCTCTGGTGTGGTTGGAAAAGTGCTCAGCCATTCCGAGAACTTTTTTGGTTCTTCTCCGCATATCAGAATAGGAGGCGGTGTTTAATGGCAACGAAGATCAGACTGCAGATTGATCCGGTTGACCGGATTCTGCTGAAGAGGAACCTAAACAAGAACGGCAAGGGATTAAGGTTCTTTACACACCAAGTAAGGACTCTTTCTGATCCTTATGTACCGTTTTTGACAGGAATGCTGAAAAACACGGCGACTGAAACACCGGGACGGATTACGTATAACACGCCATACGCCCGACGGCAGTATTACGAAAATCCCGGGAACGGGTTAAGAGGTGCGCACTGGACGGAACGTATGTGGGCAGACCGCGGAAAAGAAATCGTTAAAGCCACGGCAGCATATTGCGGAGGTAAGGCGAAATGAGTGTAGCAGGAAAAGTAAAAGACTTCATAGAAAGCTGTCCTTTTCTAAAGGAGTTCGAGCAGATGTTCCCGGTAGTGAATATGGATCTGCTAGATGAGAAAACAACATCGTACAGTATCGAAAGTACGCCGGCAGAACCAATCATCAAAAGATACACTAACGGGGATTCAGTAAGGCAGTACGTGTTTTCGTTATGCTCCCGGGAGCTGTACGGCGAACAGGAAAACGGAGATACGGCAGAGTTTTACGAGAAGTTTGCCGACTGGCTGGATGAATGCACAGCAAACGGAAATCTTCCAGAGCTGTCCGGCCAGCTTCAGAGCCGGTCAATCCGGGCAACAACAGGCGGTTATCTTTACGATAATCAGGGCACAAAGTGCCAGTACAGGATACAGTGTCAATTTATTTATTTCAAACGGAGGTAGGAAAATATGATGAAAATGAACATTCAGTTCTTTGCTGAAACAAATACCGGCGTTGTGGGACGCCATCAGCATGCAGATTACATCGATGTAACGGGCGGATCTGATTCGCCACAGTTTGAACTGATGGGAACAGGATTTACACAGATTGACAGTTCCCCGTCAGCACAGACAACGTCGAAGAGATATGTCAACCAGAAATCAGCAACACAGTCAATCGGATCCTATGAGTGGACAGCTCCCCTCGAATTTGATTTGATCCGGTCAGAGAAAGCGGTAGAATTTATCGCAGATATCGGAGAAAACGAGAAAACAGGAGTGGATGCCGAAAGCCTCTATGTTCAGGTTTACTTGGAAAAACCGGTAGATTCAAAGCAGAATACATTTGAGGCAAAGCAGAGACGTGTCGCCGTTGAGATTTCAGATTTCTCAGACAATGACGGTGAGATCCAGGGATCCGGAAACCTGCTCGGCAAAACAGACTGGGTAAATGGTGAGTTCAATACTCAGACAAAGACATTTACACCAGATACGGGAGCGGGGGAATCATAACCCTCGCTAATAAGGCCTTGATTGGCGAGGGTGTAACTGGAGAGGCGACAATCGAACAGGAGGATGATGCTATATGATTATTCACGGTGTAGAGCTTGATTTTCATCTGCATGACAAAGATAAAGCAGATATGAAAGAACGGTATTTTGATGCACTGGAGAAAATGAAAGGCGTAAAGGGCGAGATGCCGGAGGGAACGGAACAGGAGCAGAGTAAGTATCTGTGTGATCGGATCAAAGGTTTGTTTGATACCGTTTTTGGAGAGGGGACGGGAATTGCTGTCTGTGGCACTGATAACGATCTCTTGGCGCACTTAGAAGCATATGATCAGCTTGTGTCTGAGCAGATCAGACAGCAGAATCAGTATGCAGCAATCATGAACAGGATGAAAGATATGCGCAAGGCGGTTAAAAAATGAGCGTCCTGACGGAGAAATTTCCTACTATGCTGAATGTGGGCGGTACGGATTGTCCGATCAATCCGGGGTTCCGCACCGTCCTTCGGTGTTATGAGATTCAGGGGAATAAAACAGAATTACCCGAGAAAGATCTGATTCGTATGCTTTGCCTAATCTACAAAAAAGAAAGATTGTTTTCTGAAGCTCACATTGATCAGATGTTCTGGTTCTTTTCCTGCGGACGGGAGAAAAAGAAGAAATCATTTCCGCGGAAGATTGCCGGCATCAACAATAAGCAGCCTTTTGACTTTGAGGAAGATGCGGATCTGATCTATGCCGGCTTCCTGCAGCAGTATGGCATTGACCTGCAGGAAAAGGATATGCACTGGTGGAAATTCATGATCCTGTTGGAGAATCTGGGATCAGATACCCGTCTCAGCCGGCTCATGGAATACCGCACGATTGATACAGAAAGCAAGAATCTGTCAAAAGAACAGCGTAAGTTCTATCAGGCGATGCAGCGGTATTACGGACTGGATAGCAAGCAGATGCCGGAGATGAGCGAGCAGGACAGGCTTGTGGAAGAAGCTCTGCTGAATGGCGGGGATGTGAGTGGAATATTGGAGCGTGATGGTAATTGAAAAGATAAAGTGTGAGGAATGCGGGCACACCCTACTGTTTGCGGAAGTTGTAAAGGGCGAGATAAAATGCCCGCGTTGTAAGAAAATTAATAAGATTGAATATCCGGCAAAGGGAAGAGTTCAGAGGCGCACCTCAGAGTAGCGTCCAAGCCTACTTTGCAGAAAACAAGGTAGGTGAACTATATTGGCAGACGGAAAAGTCGTAATTGAAACAGATCTGGATTCTTCCGGGATAGAAAAAGGTCTAAAGAGTCTCGGCAGTATTGCTTCGAAAGGACTAAAGACTGCAACTGTTGCGATCACAGGCACAGCAACAGCCCTCGGCGGCGTAGCCACAGCAGCAATAAAAGTCGGATCGGACTTTGAGGCGCAGATGTCCCGTGTAAAAGCGATATCCGGAGCAACCAGCGAAGAGTTCGAGCAACTGAGAAATCAGGCTATTGAACTAGGTGCAGATACTTCATTTTCAGCTTCTGAGGCTGCGCAGGGCATGGAAAACCTTGCGGCTGCCGGCTTCACGACAAATGAGATTATGAGTGCCATGCCTGGAATGCTCGATCTGGCTGCAGCATCTGGAGAGAATCTGGCAAGCAGTGCGGACATCGCTGCATCAACCCTGAGAGGGTTTGGGCTTGAAGCATCGGAAGCAGGTCATGTAGCGGACGTACTGGCTGAGAATGCGAACCGGACAAATTCTTCTGTGGCTGAAACCGGAGAAGCGATGAAATATATCGCTCCCCTTGCCAGAGCGGCAGGAATCAGCATGGAGGAGACCGCCGCAGCAATCGGTATCATGGCAAATGCAGGTATTCAGGGATCTCAGGCAGGAACTACTCTAAGAGGGGCGTTGTCAAGGCTGTCCAAGCCTACGGATGTCATGCAGCAGGCAATGGACGAACTGGGCGTCTCTTTCTATGATTCGGAAGGAAAGATGCTCTCGCTTGCGGAACAGGTCGGTATGCTTCAATCAGCTATGGAAGGCATGACCGATGAGCAGAAGAACAACTATCTGGTAACGCTCTACGGACAAGAAGCTCTGTCTGGAATGCTTGCACTGATCAACGAGGGACCGGAAAGCCTTTCGGGCCTTACAGCGGCGTATGAGTCGTGTGACGGTGCAGCACAGGCTGCAGCTACAACAATGCAAGACAACCTGAAAGGAGCGGTTGAAGCCCTTTCCGGATCAGCAGAAACGCTCGGAATTGTCTTTTATGACAGTGTGTCAGGGAGCCTGAAAGATGCTGTTCAAGTCGTAAATGAAAGCGTAGATAATATCACAGACGCTTTCAATAATGGCGGTATGGACGAGGCTATTTCGTCGGCTGGTGATGAATTTGCAAATCTTTCGATTGAGGCGGCAAAACATGCGCCTGATATGGTGGATACTGCTGCTGACTTTATAGAGGCTTTCGGTTCTGGAATCGTGCGAAATAGTGATAAACTACTTGATTCGGCAGAGGAAGTAGCAGTTACGCTGGCCGGAGGGCTTGCGCGTCTGCTTCCGGATGAACTGCAGGAACCAGTCGAAGATGCAATTGATGCAATCTCGGATTCTTTGAATTCTGGCGGACTAAAAGAGGCGGGGGATACGCTACGGAGATCCTTCGAAACTGCCATCGATGTTGTCGGAGAATTGGCGGATGTAGCGCTTCCTTTGTTGTCAGGTGGTTTAGATTTGGTTGGGGATAACCTTAATCATGTTGTGGCACTGGCCGGAGGAGCTGCGGCTGCATTTGCTACATATAGGACTGCTACGACTGCGGCTGCAACAGCTACAGCAATAGCGGAAAAAGCGCAACAAGCGCTCAATTTTGCTATGAACGCAAATCCGGCACTACTGGTTGCCAGCGGAATTATAGCAATTGTTTCAGCTCTTGCGATATATTCAGCTAACTTTGATCAGGCTTCTGCGGAACAGGAGCAGTTCAACGCTGAAATGGATGAACTGAACAGTAAGATTGAAGAGAATAGGAATGCTCTTGATAATCTGTCCGCATCCATGAAGGAGACAAACGAATCAATGGATGCATCAGCTGCTCCCTTAGAGCGGTTAAAGGGAAAACTTGATGATGCATTTGACTCTACAGGTCGGGTAAAAGAAGGCAGTGAGGAGCTTGCACAATCGATCCTGAATCAGCTAAATGAGGCGATGGGGACAGAATATAGTCTGACTGCCGATGGGTTCATACAGAACAATGAGGGCGTAAAACAGTCGCTTGATCAGGTGTCTGATTCGATAGACCAGTACGTCCAGTCTCTAAAACAGAAGGCATTGTCTGAAGCCGTATCGGATCAGTATGCTGAGGCTATACAGCAGCAGGCTGAGGCTCAGGCAACGTTAAGCGAAGCTCAGGAAAAATATAATGACGCACTGAAAAACTACGCTGAGGTGTCTGCTGAGTATGCGCAGAGCCATGATTATAAAGCTCTTGGAGAAGCAGAGCAGCGTCTAAATGATACAAGAGTAGCGCTGGAAGAGACAACTGGTGCAGCGGCAGAAGCAGATGCTACAGTAAGCGGACTCGACAGTATAATGGATTCCCTTGGAGAAGGCACACCAGAGAGTATACAGAAAGCAATTGATGCATATGCACAGCTTCCGACCGAAGCACAAAATGCGGGGAATGGTATTGTTGCGTCGCAACAGATTATTCAAGCTGCACTTGCATCTACAGATTATTCTACGATGGTGGAGGGATTCAGACTTGCTGCTGAGCAGATCGAGACAAGTGGCGGCGAAATCCCGTTGGCATTGCAGAATTCTATCGCATCTGCAATAGGGAAGTTTTCAGAACTCTCTCCGGAAGCGCAGACTGCAGCTATTGAGATGATGCGTAATATGATGTCGGGCATGGAAAGCACTGTGCCTGAATTCGCAGGTGTAAGCACGATGTCATCTGAGCAGATCCTTAGCACATTTTCGCAGTATCTTATCAGCAGCGGTGCTATGGAGGGGATTGGCTCAAATTCCGCACAGGCGCTTGCATCAGGTTTGGTCGGTAGTAATATCGATGGACAACTCAATGATGCGGCAAGAAATGCGGCAGAAAGTTTTATTTCCGGCTTTGATGATCTCGACAGTGAAACTCAAGAAATCTGGTCACAGGCTTGGTACGGTGCGCTTCAAGGTCTCGAAGGGTTTGAGAATCTGAAGGATCCGGCAAAAGAGGGTGTCGATGCATTTCTTGAGAGTCTGCGCGAAGCACTTGAAGTACACAGCCCATCACAGGCAGTAAAAAATATATTTGCTCAGGTTTGGCCGGGAGCTCAGGAAGGTTTATCTGAAGGTCAGGAAGGTTTGAATACTACAGGCAATACTGTTGTTCAGAATTTCCTTGCAAGCTTGTCATCTGGCGGGCTTCTTGAAGGTGCCAAACAGATTGGTTCGAATATCATGTCATTCTTCGGCATTGGCGTCGGATCACAGCAGGAAAACTCGAGAGCGCAGGGGAAAGCGAACGCGGATGCGGCAAACCAAGGCGCGGGATCCGTAAATCCGACATCAACAGGAAGCAGGTTCGGGAGTCTTCTTGGGGACGGTATCGGGGGAATGGTCTCTTTTCTTTTTGGAAAAGGAAAGACTCTTGGCAATAATGCAAACCAAGGTGCAGGCAGCGTGGATCCTTCCTCGACTGGTAAAAGTTTTGGAGCAACACTCGGGAATGCTATCGGCAGAATGGACAGTACATTACGGAGCAAAGGGAAGAACCTTGGCGATAGCGCAAAAAGTGGTGCAGGGAGTGTAAATCCGTCTTCCGAGGGTGGAAAATTTGGAAGCAACTATGCAAATTCGATTAGTAGCAAAAGAGGATCGGCGCAGAGCGCAGGAAGAAACCTTGCAAGTAGCGCAGATGGTGGGCTTCGCTCCGTTAGCGCAAACTCGGCTGGATATAATTTCGGTTCAGGATTTGGCGGCGGTATAAGGAGTGCTATTGGTTCCGCTGTGTCTGCGGCCGCAAGCCTTGCCAGTTCGGCTTTGGCGAAAATTAAGGATGTACTTGATATTCACTCACCATCACGAGAAGGTAGGCTTATTGGACGAAATCTTGGTGAAAGTGTAGGTCTTGGAGAAGAGGATGCTATAGGGTTTGTCAAAAAATCATCTGGGAAACTTTCTGAAGCAGCATTAAAATCCCTTGATATGTCAGCCGTATCATCTCGGATGCGCGAGACGATGGCGCTCAATACTGACCGAATTGCAAGATCCTTTGCGATAGATTCAAGCAGTACAATAATAAGTAAACAGCAGACTGAGAACTTGATGAAACTGTCGGATGCTGACATAGACCGACTTGCAGCGAAGCTAGGGAAAGCTACAGCGAATGGAGTTTCAAAAGGACAGAGTAACCGGCCAATCTATATCGGAACAGATCGGATTGACAAACCATTACCGAAAGGAGCGGTGCCACGGATATGATAACTGCATATTATAAAAATTCTCATGGAGAGATATTAAACCTTATAAAATATCCGTACCTTACCGCTGAGGCCGACTGGTTTGACTCTGCCTGGGAGGAAAGCAGTGAGGGATATCAGCGGACTGTACAGGTTGATGTTTACGGCAATGGCGCAGAGTTCGCACAGAACATGGAGCATCTGTACAGTGTCATTGCCGTGGACGCCGAAGAGGGAACCTATGGACGTCTGTACGTGAATGACACTTTCTTGCGCTGCCGGATCCAGTCGTCTACAAAGGAAAACTGGAAAGGTTATGTGTATTCCGAGGTGGAGCTAACCTTCATCGCTCCGGAACTATCCTGGGTGACGGAAGTTACTAAAGAGTTCTTTCCACAGGAAGAAGTGTCAGGATCAAATGGATTAGACTATCCATATGATCATCCGTTCGATTTTGCGGACGAAGATCTGGGCGTTGAAACATGGGAGATTGACCATGTCAGATCATCTGAGTTTCAGATGATCATGTATGGCCCCTGTACGAACCCATACGTGCTGATCAACGATCACGCATATGCAGTCTATACGGATTTGGAGGCAGGCGAGTATCTGATCATCGACAGCCGGAGCAGTACAGTATATAAATACTTGTCTAATGGAACAGTAGAGAATATTTTCAATGAGCGCGGTCTTGCGGATTCAGTCTTTGAACCGATCCCATCCGGGCTGTTGCATATTAACTGGTCAGGCGCGTTCGGTTTTGACCTGACTCTTTTCTTAGAAAGGAGGGAGGCACGATGGTAATTCTTGCTGACAAGAATTTGCGGGAGATCGGAGAAATTAAAGACTCAAATGTAAGCGTTGACCTGAATGACAAGAGAAACTTTTCCGTACAGATTGCTCGGTGTAACTGGCGACCGGAGCTGACATTCTCCAGTTTGATCTACATTTTAGGCACTGAATATGGCGGAATCATTGGTGAGGTCTTGACGGACACGACACTGGATTACGTTGAGCTGAAGGGATTGACGTGGAGGGGACGTTTGGCAAAAAAGATTATACAGCCACCGGCCGGAGCGGATTATAAGGTTGTATCTGGTGAATTACATACAGTCATGAAGAGCCTGATTGAGCCTGAGTTCGACGGGCTCTTTGTTGTATCGCAGGAAGATACCGGGATAAGCGTAAGCAATTATCCGTTTGATCGATACTGCACTTTGCTCGATGGGCTGACGAAGATGCTGAAAAGTAAAGGATGCCGCCTTCAGCTGACATTTCGACGGGAACAGGGCGAGCCTGGGTACCTCTTCATTGAGGCTGTTCCAATCGTGGATTACTCCAATCGGATCGAGCTGTCCAGAGACTGTCAGATGAACTATACGATGGATGATAAGCGCGATGGAGTGAATCACCTGATTGTAACCGGGAAGGGTGAACTGCAGGACAGAAATGTGTTCCATCTGTATGTACAGAAAAATGGAAGTATTGGAAAGACGCAGTATTACACCGGTCTGCAGGAAATCGCAGAGGTATATGAAAATACATCCACTGAGACAGATGAACTGGAAGAAACGTCCCGAGAGAAGCTGCAGGAGCTGATGAATAAAAAGACGTTCAAGATGGATGTTGCTGCTCTCGGGATTGATGTGAATATCGGAGATATTGTTGGCGGCAGAGATTATCTGACTGGTCTGTACATGGCAAAGCCGGTGGAGAATATCACCTATGAGTTGACAGATGGTGTTGAATCAAAAACATATAAACTGGAAGGAGAAGATGAAGAATGAAGATAATGACTGGAAAAACTGGCACTCCTCATGTGACCAGCCAGCAGTTCCGGCAGTTAGTCGAGGGGACAGTCGGACAGGACAGCTACATCATGACAAGTGGAGAGAATCTGGAACCCGAGCTGCAGACGAATAATCTGCTGAAGATTCGAAGCGGTATGATGTCGCATCATGGAAATCTGTCAGTTGTGGACATTGGTACATATGATGAGGTGACTATCGCGAACGGGACGCAGGGAATGCAGCGAATTGATCTTGTTGTGAACAGGTATACTCGTGATGAGTCATCGGGCATAGAAAGCAATACATGGGTTGTGATACAGGGAACACCGAATGCATCAACCCCGGTGGCGCCAGCATATACAGAAGGCAATCTGCAGGAAGGCGATCTGGTTGATGACTGCCCAGTATTTGAAGTACATCTTAATGGAATCAATGTGACAGAAGTGGCGAAGCTGCTTGACGTTGTGCCGAATATTTCTGAGTTAATTGGTAATATTACGGATGCCGAATCTGCTGAATTGAGGAATAATTT
>CAMLYF010000043.1:0-17713 GCA_946491795.1 uncultured Lachnoclostridium sp.
TCATAAAATCAAGGGTATAGCCATTTTTTCTTTCGTAAACTGTCAAAGATGGGATTATAGTACGTATAGTTCAAAAAGTAAAGTACACTTACACTTGTCAATAACAGGTATCTTCCTATATAATTATTTTTATGTACAATTTCAGAAAGGAGAACATCTATAATTATGAGTGGTTCATCATTTGGTAAAATTTTCCGAATAACAACATGGGGCGAATCCCATGGTCCCGGAATCGGTGTCGTGATAGACGGATGTCCGGCCGGACTTGCGCTTTCCGAAGAACAGATTCAGAAATTTCTTGACCGCCGCAAACCGGGGCAGAGCAAATATACAACAAAAAGAAATGAAGCTGATTCCGTAGAGATTCTATCCGGAGTATTCGAAGGGAAAACTACCGGAACTCCTATCTCACTTCTCGTTCGCAATCAGGATCAGCGTTCCAGGGATTACGGTAATATTGCAGAGCTGTACCGTCCCGGACACGCAGACTATCCTTTTACAGAAAAATACGGGATCCGTGATTACAGAGGCGGCGGACGTTCCTCCGGCCGCGAAACAATCGGAAGAGTTGCTGCCGGCGCCGTCGCTTCTCTTCTTCTGGGCGAACTTGGGATCTCTGTCCGCGCGTATACAAAAGCAATCGGTCCCTTCGCAATTGAAGAAAAAGATTATCATTATTCAGAAATAGAAGAAAACAGCCTGTACATGCCAAACAATGCTGTGGCAGAACAGGCCGGTGAATATATTTCTTCTCTCATGGCCGAAAGAGACTCATGCGGAGGCATTATCGAATGTATAGCCGACAGGCTCCCGGTCGGACTCGGAGAACCGGTATTTGAAAAGCTTGATGCTCTTCTTGCACAGGCAGTCATGTCCATCGGTGCTGTCAAAGGAGTGGAAATCGGTGACGGATTTAAAGCCGCACTGTCAACCGGCAGCCAGAATAACGATCCTTTCTTCGCTGAAGACGGACATATCTGTAAAAAAACCAATCACGCAGGAGGATCTCTGGGTGGCATGAGCGACGGTTCCAGACTGATCTTAAGAGCCGCTGTCAAGCCTACCTCATCCATCGCCAGGACACAGCACACCGTCAATACCTCCGGAGAAAACACCGAGATTACTGTGCTCGGACGGCATGATCCCGTCATCGTCCCCCGCGCAGTTGTAGTGGTGGAATCAATGACCGCGATTACTCTTGCCGATCTGCTCCTGCAGAATATGACAGCTAAAATGGAATATCTCAAAAAAATCTATTAGTTTCAATATATAATCTGATTCCAACAGATTTATACGCGGAAGCATCCGCCGCCGATGAATTCTCTTAACAGGGAATTCGTCGGCACATATTCGCTTCCGATTCCCACAAAATAGTCGAAAAATTTCAGCAGCCGTTTCGCTTCCAGATACTCTTCCGAATCTTTATCCACTCCGAACAGCAGAGGCTCCACATACTGCTTAAGCACCGCCAGTTCATAGAGCAGAGAAGAATTAAACATCACATCCGCCTGCTCCTGATAGGGAAATATATTTTCCTCTTCCCCGCGGCGGACCGATCCCCACATTGCTATGGTCCTCATAGCAGATGAGCCTCGTGTACGTGCGTCACGCACAATCCTGCGTATCAGACGCCCGTCCGTGGACGGAATACGGTTATGTTCATCGATATTCAGCTGAGTCAGAGAACTAATATATATTTTGAATTTACATTCATCCTTCATCGCCTCTGTCAATTTCGGATTCAGGCAATGTATCCCTTCTATCACAAGTATATCGTTCGCTCCCAGTTTCTTCGGATGATTCTCATATTTTCTCTTACCTGTCTTGAAATCAAATACAGGCAGATATACTTCCTCTCCCCGCAGAAGAGCTTCCATATCCGTATTGAACTTCTCAATATCAATCGCTTCCAGACATTCGAAATTATAATTACCATCCTTATCTCTGGGCGTATGCTCTCTGTCCACAAAATAATTGTCTACGGCTATGGGATGAGGCTTCAGCCCGTTGACTCTGAGCTGTATGGACAGTCTGTGGGAAAATGTCGTCTTTCCCGAAGAAGACGGCCCTGCGATCAGTACAAATCTTGTATTTTTCTTTTCAGAAATCTGTTTTGCGATTTCCCCGATCTGACGCTCCTGATGTGCCTCCTGTACAAGCACCACTTCCCGCATGTCATTCTGTGTGATCATATCATTAAGAGCCCCCACTGTGTCGATATCCTGACAGTCTCCCCATTCCACAGACTCTTTTAACACATGAAATAGTTTTGGACTTGGTATAAACTCCGGCACTTCTTCCGGCTTTTCCATTGTCGGCATCTGCAACACAAATCCCTCATCATAAAGATGCAGGGAAAAATATTTCAGGCAGCCCGTATCCGGAACCATATATCCATAATAGTAATCTTCAAATTCATTGATGCTGTATATATTAACTTTAGACACGCGCCGATACTCAAAAAGGCGCTCTTTGTCATACATCTCGTATTTATGAAAAAGTTCGACCGCATCGTCCGTATGCACAGACCTTTTACCGATCCGGATTCGCTGTTCTGACAATTCTATCATACGATTCGATACTTTTCGGAGAAATTCCTCATCGAGCTTTACTCCGCCTTCTATCGTACAGTAGTATCCTTTGTCCAGTGAGAAATGGATTCTTACCCTTTCCACTTTCTTATCATGTCCGGCAGCGTCATGGACTGCCTTGACAAGAAGAAAACACATGCTTCTCTTATATGCTGCATGGCCGATCTCATCTGCTGTTGTAACAAACCGCAGTTCACAGTCTTTCTCCACAGTTTTTCTGAGTTCCTGAAGATGGAATCCACCGGCAAACACCAACACAATCTGATGCTCATAATACGGCTGAAATTCTTCCGCAATCTCCTGATATGTGGTTCCTGCCTTATATTCTCTTACCTTGCCGTCCACTGTGACTTTACACATACGCGCAGACATTTGTCTCCTCCTTTCACTCCCGGGAATATTCTCGCAACTTTTGCCACTCTCTGATCACTTTTCCGGATCCGGCCCGCCTGATCAGATCACCTGAAACGGATGTATGATCGGAGTTGTCATAACTTCCAGCACCGGCAGCTTTTCCTCAAGGAACTGTTTCATATCGTCGATAAATATATATTCCGTCCCGTAATGACCTGCATCAATGACCGAAAGTCCCTGCTCAACAGCATCCAAGCCGTCATGATGGCCGATATCTCCTGTGACAAGTACATCGGCGCCTTTTGCAATTGCCGGAGCGACAGCTGATTTGCCTGATCCCGGTGATATTGCGAGTCTGGATACCTTCTTGTCCATATCACCGAACACTTTAAGGCTTCCCAGCTTCAGTCTATGCTTTACATAGACGCAGCATTCTTCCAGCGTCATTACTTTTTCAAGATCTCCTACACGGCCGATTCCTTCCTCTTTCCCGTCTTCGCTCATAGTAACATCCAGTACCTGTGTATTCCTGATTCCCAGGATTTTCTCAGAAAGAGAGGCCATTCCAAGTACATCATAGTTCGTGTGCATAGCATAGTAAGCGATATCATTTTGGATCAGTTTCACTACTCTCCTGCTGATAAAGTCTTCGTCTGTCACCTTTTTCAACGGTGAAAAAATCAATGGGTGATGTGTGATCAGCATATCTGCCTCCGCCTCAATCGCACGGTCAATGACGCCGTCTGTCGCGTCAAGCGCCAGATAAACACGGTTTACCTCTTTTTCCGCTCTTCCCGCAAGGAGCCCTACATTATCAAAATCAAGCGCCGCACTTCTCGGATACGTCGCCTCAATAACCTGCATGATTTCTTTACACAGCATAATGATCCATCCCTTTCTCTGCTATTTTCAATTCTTCTTCCAGTTCCGCTATCCTGCGCTGCACATCCGGTGAATTTCTGTCCTTCAGTCTGTCCAGAATCCCGGTACGTATACAGATTTCCCGCCGGAGATATTCCCTGAGCACAGGGTTCTTTTCTCTCAGCAGGAGCTTCCCATACCGTAGTTCCGTTTCATTCCAGTCCGGTTCATTCCGGGCTCCGCATCTGCCCTGAGGCGGTCTTACTTTCATCATGGGATAATATTTCCCATCCTCTTCCACCATATCTTCTCCGAGAAAGAAAAAGCCTTCCTCTAAAAGAAAGGCTCTGACTTTTTCTATCTCCGACTGGGGCTGAAGGATACATTCCTTCAAGGAGCACACAAGACCGTCTCCCTCTCTCAGTATGCGGATTGTCAGTGATCCGCCCATTCCCGCGATCACCGCAGAATCAGCTTCTTCTCTATTCAGAGCGGCAAATCCGTCTGAGATGCGGGTTTTGATCTTATTCTGCAGTCCATTCGCCCGGATATTTTCTTCTGCCCTCAGTAGAGGACCGCGGTTTACATCCATAGCGACCGCCTCCGGTATCTTGCCGGAGCTGACCAGATAAATCGGGATGTATGCATGATCTGTCCCGATATCCGCCAGTCTGTAACCCTCCGTAACCAATGAGGCAACCGCGTTTAAACGTTTCGATAATTCCATACTTTCTCCATCCACAGTTCAGCCGCGCCATGCGTAGCTTTATCCGATTGAATATGCGAGCATATTCCTTTGGATACAGCTACGCATGGCTGAACTGTTAGTCTAAGTAGTCTCTCAGTTTTCTGCTGCGGCTCGGGTGTCTCAGTTTTCTGAGGGCTTTCGCCTCGATCTGACGGATACGTTCTCTCGTAACATCGAACTCTTTACCTACTTCCTCAAGTGTACGGGCTCGTCCGTCATTCATGCCAAAACGCAGGCGGAGTACTTTCTGTTCCCTCTCCGTCAACGTATCCAGCACTTCGTCAAGCTGCTCCTTTAACAATGTCTGGGCCGCGGCTTCAGCCGGCACCGGAACATTGTCGTCCTGAATAAAATCGCCCAGATGACTGTCCTCTTCCTCGCCAATCGGTGTTTCCAGGGATACCGGTTCCTGGGAAATCTTTAGAATTTCACGCACTCTGTCCACAGGCATATCCAGTTCTTTTGCGATCTCCTCCGGAAGAGGCTCTCTTCCAAGTTCCTGCAGCAGCTGTCTGGACACACGGATCAGCTTATTGATTGTCTCGACCATATGCACCGGAATACGGATCGTTCTGGCCTGATCTGCGATTGCCCTGGTGATTGCCTGACGGATCCACCATGTAGCATAGGTGCTGAATTTATATCCTTTATGATAATCAAATTTCTCTACCGCCTTGATCAGACCGAGATTTCCTTCCTGTATCAGGTCAAGGAAGAGCATGCCTCTTCCCACATACCTTTTTGCAATGCTGACAACGAGACGAAGATTCGCTTCCGCAAGCTCTTTCTTCGCATCCTCATCTCCTTCTTCCATTCTCTTGGCAAGTTCGATCTCACGCTCGGCACTTAAGAGGGGCACTTTACCGATCTCTTTCAGATACATGCGGACCGGATCCTCAATGCTCACACCTTCCGGAACAGACAGATCGATATTCTCCATATCTACTTCTTCCTCGTCAGATATGATACCGTCAATATCCATATCCGCATCATCATCGGAATCACTGTTAATGCGCAGGACATCGATATTATTTGCCTCCAGATAGTCAAACACCTTCTCCATCTGCTCGGTTGTCAGTTCCATATCTGTAAAGAAATCATTGATCTCCTGAACATCCAGTATGCTCTTCTTTTTCTTTCCCAGCGCTACCAGTTCATTCATTCTTTCCAGAAACTTCTGTGTGTTCTCTTCCATGTGTCCATCCTTCCTTTGCCGGCGCACAGGCGCGGGCTATCTTGTTTTATTTTATCCTTAATCAATAGAAATATGCAGTGTCCTCAAGCCTTCCAGCTTGCGTTTTTCTTCCATCAGCTTCTGAAGTCCCGCCATATCTGTCGGATCAAGCATGCGGGTTCTCTCGTCGATGCTGTGGCTCTTAACCCGGAGAATAACTTCCTTCAGGGCCTGTTCCTCCTCTTCCTTCGTCTCCAACTGCCTGATCTTAGTATTGAACAGTGACGCGGCTTCCCTGTGATCTTCTTCCTCAGTAAAATGATTCAGGATAGCAGCCGGATTCAGACTGCCATTCTCATACTGTTCGTAGAGCAGCTCCGCTACTTTCCGGTAAATTCCCGGAGCGAAATCATCCGGATGGATGTAACTGCCGACCTTTCCGAAGAGGTTTTCATCCTCGATCATCCATGTAAGAAGTGCTTTCTGGGATGTCAGGATACCTTCTTCTTTTTTCTTTTCTTTCGCTGTGCCATCCGCCCGCTTCGGTCTCGACGCGGGTCTGGCCATACCGGAATTCACGGCAGTTTTTGCGACGAGTTTTTCAAGACTCTCCCTGCTCACTTTATAGGCAGATGCCACTGCCTCGATATAGTTGTTTCGTTCCAGTTCGTCTTCAAAATTCATCAGCCGTCTCGCCGTCTCCCGGAAGAAATCTGTTTTTCCCTCGGGTGATGCCATATCATACTCTTTTTCCAGCATCTCCAGACTGAACATGAATCCGTTTCTCGCATTCCGAATGCGCTTCTCGTATTCCTCCGCTCCCAGATTTTTTATAAATTCATCCGGATCTTTATAGGGATCCATGCGGACTACTTTAGCCGAAATCCCCGCTTCACGTAAGATCGGGACCGCCCTCAGCGCAGCCCGTGTACCGGCATCGTCACTGTCATATGTAAGATAAACTTCCTTCACATATCTTTTGATCAAGGAAGCATGCCCGGGTGTAAGGGCCGTCCCCAGAGAAGCTACGGCATTGGTAAAACCCGCCTGATGCAGAGAGATCACGTCCATGTAGCCTTCACAGAGAAGAAAATATGGCTTTCGCGACGTCCGAGCCCGGTTCAAGCCGTACAGGTTCCTGCTCTTATCAAATACAGGCGTCTCCGGGGAATTAAGATACTTCGGTTTTGCATCTCCCATCACACGCCCTCCGAAACCGATCACCCGGCTGTTTACATCCATGATCGGAAATATCACCCTGTTCCAGAACTTGTCATAAACACCCTTTTTCTCATCGGTATTGATCAGTCCCGCCTGGCGGATCAGTTCCTCACTGTATCCCTCTTTCCGCAGATATTTGTACAGATCATCACTGAACACATTCGAATAACCGAGACCGAAGGCTTTGATCGTATCATCAGAAAGCCCCCTGTCTTTCAGATAGGCATAGGCCTTTTTCCCACGTTCTGATTTCAGCTGTACATAATAATATCTGGCGGCCTTTTTATTCACCTCCAGTATTGACGCCCTGAGGTCTGCTTTTTCTTTTGCCTCTTTTGAGTATTCCATCTCCGGAAGTTCGATCCCGGCCCGGTCCGCCAGAAATTTCACCGCTTCCACAAAAGAGAAATTTTCATACTCCATCAGAAATGTATACACATTTCCACCCGCACCGCAGCCGAAGCAGTAATACATCTGCTTCTGTCTGCTGACAGAAAAAGAGGGTGATTTCTCATTATGAAAAGGGCAGAGTCCAAAATATGAACTGCCCTTTTTCTGCAGCCGGACATAGCCGGAGATCACATCTACTATATCATTTCTTGTCCTTATCTCTTCTATCAGCTCATCAGGATAGTACATGTTCCGCCTCCATAAAGAATACCCTATAATATATATTCGACAAAAGTTTTTGGTTTCCTTTATTTTTTTAAATTTTCCATGATTCCGGAACAAAATAATCCTGAAATTTCTTTACTGCATACGAATCTGTCATTCCCGCAATGTGATCGCACACAACCTGTTCCCGGCTGATTTCCGTATGTTCCAGCGCGTTTCTGAACTGTTGCGGGAGCGCTTCCGGCCGCTTCATGTAATAGTCAAAGAGCTGCTCGATCATATGTACCGCTTTATCTTCCTCCCCTTTGGCCTTCGGATTAAGATAAACATTCTCAAACATAAACTTTCTGAGATCTGCCATTGCCTTTTCTACTGCAGGTGACATGCAGATCTCCGGGCGGTCCATACTGTTGATGATCACATCGTGAATTAATCTGTTCAGCCTTTCCTTGCAGGAATTACCAAGCACATTCCGGATATCCGCAGGGATATCGTCTTCTGTCAATATTCCTCCTCTGATCGCATCATCCATATCATGGTATATATAAGCCAGCTTATCCGAAATCCTCATAACCTGCCCCTCAAGAGTATGAGGGTGACCGGCTGTCTTGTGATTGAGTATCCCGTCTCTCACCTCCCAGGTAAGATTCAGCCCTCTTCCCTCTTTCTCAATACAGTCAACAACCCGCAGACTCTGTTTATTATGAGAGAAATGATAGACCGTGTTAAGCGCCCTCTCCCCCGCATGGCCGAATGGGGTATGCCCCAGGTCATGTCCCAGGGCGATTGCCTCCACGAGATCCTCATTCAGACGCAGGGCCTTGGCTATTGTCCTTGCGTTCTGGGAAACTTCCAGTGTATGTGTCAGTCTGGTCCTGTAATGATCCCCGCTGGGCAGAAGAAATACCTGTGTCTTCTGCTTCAGCCTGCGAAAAGCCTTGCAGTGCAGGATCCGGTCCCGGTCTCTCTGAAAGACCGGGCGGATATCGCACTGCGGTTCATCTCTTACCCGCCCTTTTGTATCACGGCTCAACGTAGCATAACGGCTCAGATATTTAGTTTCCCTTTCCTCAAGCTGCTCCCTGATCGTCATAACCTCATTCCTCTCTCAACCTGGCTTCAATCGCATCCACTACCGTTTTAAGCACTTTTACACGTGCGTAATACTTGCTGTTGCCTTCCACGACAATCCATGGCGCATAATCCGTAGAGGTGCGCATCAGCATTTCATTTACCGCATCCTCATACTGATCCCATTTTTCACGGTTTCTCCAGTCTTCATCCGTGATCTTCCACTGTTTCTCCGGATTTTCCTGACGTTCTTTAAATCTGCGTTCCTGTTCGTCTTTGTCGATGTGCATCCAGAATTTGATCACAATGGCGCCCGCATCATAAAGGTCCTTCTCCATATCATTGATTTCTTTGTAGGCCCTTTTCCACTCCTCCGTCGTACAGAACCCCTCAATACGTTCTACCATCACGCGTCCGTACCAGGTTCTGTCAAAAATAGCCACATGCCCGTCTTTCGGCATTGCTCTCCAGAATCTCCAGAGATAATGATGAGCTTTCTCTATATCATTCGGTGAAGCCGTAGGATTCACCACATATCCTCTGGGATCCATCTTTTCCGTAAGGCGCTTGATCGCCCCGCCTTTTCCCCCGGCATCCCATCCTTCGAATCCAAGGACGACCGGTATTCTTCTCCGGTACAGTTCGCCGTGAAGCTTTTCCAGTTTTTTCTGAAGTTTATCCAGTTTTTCTTTGTATTCTTCTCTCGTGTAACTTAATGTCAGGTCTGCCTTTGACAGAATCGATACCTGGAGCTCCTTCATCTCGGCATCCGTCTCGCGCGCGATCTCTTCGATAGTATCTGCGCAGGATTTTCCCTCAGGTTCTAAATTTTCTTCCAGTATAGTCTGATCCGCTTTTTCCGTCGCTTTTTTGGCATTCTGGCGCTGCACCTTCTCAATCTGATCCGCCATCGCCCTGATTACCGTCGTATAGATCTTGAGAGTGGCAAATCTGCGGTCCATCGACTCAATAATTGTCCACGGAGCATAATCTGTATCTGTCTTAAAGAGCATATCCTCCATCATCGAAGCGTACTCGTCATAGTGAGCATTGCGCTCCCTGTCGCCCTGGCTGACACGCCAGGCAGTCTCTTTGTTCTTTTCAAGCTTGTCAAAACGTTTCTTCTGCTCTTTCTTGTCGATATCAAGAAACAGTTTAATGATCAAGTTTCCGTCTTCCGCAAGCTGCTGTTCAAACGAATTGATAGAATGGAACGTTGCCGGAAGATCCTTGTTTTTTGTCCGTTTCTCAAAACGGTCAATAAGCACTCTTCTATACCAGCTCCCGTCATATATGGCGATTCTTCCTCTGGCCGGCGTCTTTGTCCAGAATCTCCACATAAACGGATGCATCCGTTCTTCCTCTGTTTCATTTTTAATCGGATATACCTCGAACCCTCTCGGATCCATACTCTGAATCAGATGTCCGATCTGCAGACCTTTTCCGGCAGCCCCGAATCCCTCGAATACGATCAGGACCGGGATACCCAATGCTTTGCACTCTCTCTGCAGTCTCCCAAGCCTCGCTTCGAGCTGCGGCATTTTCTCCTTATATTCTTCTTTTGAGATTTTTTTCGTCAGATCCACTTTTTCTAACATAACTCATCCTCCATCGCTCTTATTCTGATATTATTAACGTGTTCATATAAATTATTGTAATTATATCATATATTCAATAAAAAAAAGAAAAAATCCGGATAAGATTCTTTCTTTTCTCATTTATTTATGTTCATTTTCAGTTATTCTCTATTTCTCTTTCTGCTGCTCTTCCAGCTGTCCCATCAGACGGTAAACAAGCTCCTGATTCGTCCTGCTCAGCCTGTCATACACCCGGCAGAGTTCTGTATTTCGTTCCTTATTTTGATCAATTTCAATTTGCCATTCCTGTGTCAGTCTTGAGTCAGACAGTTTTAATATGTAATCAGCAGATACATGAAAAACTCTCGAAAGATCTATCAGTATATCTGCTGTTAGAGCGTTTTCTCCGCTTTCAAGCCGGCTGATCGTCTGTTGGGAAACATTTATCATTCCGGCAAGGTCTTCCTGCCTGAGTCCTCTTTCATTGCGTAATTCTCTGATCCGGTTCTCCACAGTATCTCGTCACACCCTTTAGTATTTTACATTTATTTTATCTGATAATCCGGCACATAATACTCAAATGCAACGTATTGTTGTACTCATTTTCCGGATATACGGGGTCTGAAGTATCGGAATAGTGTTAGAATTATAGGAAGAAATATCTGCCATGAGGGTTCAAATGAAAGAGTATACGAAAAATACTATCGGTGAAAACATACGGAATCTGCGTTTGCAGAAAGAAATCAAACAGACAACTCTCGCTCTGGAGCTGCATATCGGGAGACAGTCTATCTCTGCGTATGAGAGGGGCGTCACTCTGCCTGATATTTATCTGCTCATACGGATCGCTGATTATTTCGACGTAACTCTGGATGAACTTACCGGAAGAGACAGAGAGGATTCTCACAAAGCCGGTCACTAAAAAGGATGTCCCGGCCATAACTTGCCAACAGACATCCTCATTTCTGAAAAAGAAAAAAGCTTTGATAACTCAAAGCTTTTTTCTAATGCGGAAGATGGGACTTGAACCCACACGACACGAATGTCACAAGATCCTTAGTCTTGCTCGTCTGCCAGTTCCGACACTTCCGCATTCCTTATTCTCTGTGGTCTTTTTAATCTCTCGTGCTGACCACAAGTGATATAATACTCTTACAAGCCCAAAATGTCAACCGTTATTCGCAAAAAAATTAAAGTTCGAAAATTGTTCATATTTTTTAAAAATTACCGAAAATTTTGACAATAATATTCCGCCAGTTCGATTCCGCTCCGCTCCATCTCACTGCGGGCTTTCGCCCTATACAATAAGAGACAGACTACTGTTTTTGTGCAAGCACAAACAGTAGTCTGTCTCTTCCTGTGCATGGCTCAATGCTTATTGCATGTTTCCGTCAAATTTGGGGATGCCGTCGAAGCCGGCCTTAAGATCTTCATCTGTAGGAATGTAATCTGTCATCTCGCCATCATTATATTTCTCATATGCATACATATCAAAGTATCCGGTTCCTGTAAGACCGAACAGGATTGTCTTTTCTTCTCCTGTCTCTTTACATTTCATAGCCTCGTCAATTGCAACTTTGATTGCGTGGCTGCTCTCAGGCGCCGGAAGAATTCCTTCTACTCTCGCAAACTTCTCTGCCGCCTCGAATACGGAAGTCTGTTCAACGGAACGTGCCTCCATATATCCGTCAGCATAGAGCTGGGACAGTGTGGAACTCATTCCATGGTATCTCAGTCCTCCCGCATGGTTCGCTGACGGGATAAATCCGCTTCCGAGTGTATACATCTTCGCCAGCGGGCACACCATTCCGGTATCGCAGTAATCATATGCGTACACGCCTCTTGTAAGACTAGGACAGGATGCCGGTTCTACTGCAATAAACTGATAATCCGCCTCGCCGCGAAGCTTCTCACCCATAAACGGAGAGATCAGGCCTCCCAGATTCGAACCGCCTCCGGCACAGCCGATGATAACATCCGGCTTAATCCCATATTTATCCATCGCGATCTTTGTCTCTACTCCTATGATAGACTGATGCAGAAGCACCTGATTTAGCACACTACCAAGTACATATCTGTACCCATCCGTATGTGTCGCCACTTCTACTGCTTCAGAGATCGCACAGCCAAGGCTTCCGGATGTTCCCGGATGCTCGGCAAGAATCTTTCTTCCCACTTCTGTTGTCTCGGACGGCGACGGAGTCACGCTTGCCCCGTATGTCCGCATCACTTCACGGCGGAACGGCTTCTGCTCATAGGAGCATTTAACCATAAACACCTTACAGTCAAGATCAAGGTATGCACACGCCATAGACAGCGCGGTCCCCCACTGTCCCGCTCCCGTCTCAGTTGTAACACCTTTGAGCCCCTGCTCTTTTGCGTAGTAAGCCTGCGCAATGGCTGAATTAAGCTTATGGCTTCCGGATGTGTTATTCCCCTCGAATTTATAATAAATCTTTGCAGGTGTCTGGAGTTTTTCTTCCAGGCAGTACGCCCTGACAAGCGGCGCCGGACGGTACATTTTATAGAAATCCCGGATTTTCTGAGGGATCTCAATATACCGGTTATCATTATCCAGCTCCTGTTTTACCAGTTCCTCGCAGAATACAACGCCCAGTTCTTCCGCCGTCATCGGCTTTAACGTAGCCGGATTGAGCAGCGGCGCCGGCTTATTCTTCATATCTGCACGGACGTTATACCATTCTTTCGGCATCTCGCTCTCTTCAAGGTAGATTTTGTAAGGGATTTTCTTTTCACTCATTTCTTTTCTCCTTTCAGACGTTTCTTTCTGGGACTTAAAGCCATTCTCTGAAGAATAAATAAGCTATCAATCACCGGAAGTGTCAAAAGACATTTTCCGTGATTGTAAGCGGTCGCTATTACAAAAAAACTCTCGTCCCATACAATTAAAATATTGCAGGGACAAGAGTCAATATCCATTCACAACTCCTGCGGTGCCACCCGGCTTGATGCTTCATGCATCCACTCAGCGCATACCGTCATATGCTCCTTTTTGTAACGAAGTTTCACTCTCCGTCTCCCCTACTCGCCGGTCTTCTAAAAATGTTCGTCCACAGACCCGCTTTCAGTTCGCCCTCGGAAGTCCATTCACCCCATGTCTGTCTGCTGCATTCCCACCATCCGCAGCTCTCTGTGAGATTTTCATTGAAGTTACTTACTCTTCCTCATCGGTTTAAAGTGACTTTACCACGTTACAGCATATATGTCAATCAAAAAAGTCCAATTTAATATTTATTACGCACCTTCTCCGCAAAACACATAAAATCTTTCAACTCTATAAACTTCCCGTCGTCCAGTATAGCCTTTCCACTCATTCTGCCGAACACCTGGTGCTGGTCTGAAGACACCAGTAAAGCAGACATGGCGGCTGCACGGTCCAGCACAGGTTCAAATTTCATCTCAAAACGGCCGTCACTGGATGAAAACCTCCACGGTTTCATATAGTCATCCTCAGGTATATGGAACGCGATATCGTCCAGTTTATGCCCTTTCCCGTCATAGAAAAGAATATTTTCCGTGGCTGCAGAAGTATCGCCGAATCCGTATCCGATGTTGAATCCGAAAGGCTTTCCTCCTACCGTGCCATTTCCCGATCCCCAGTACCATGTATTGTCATAGGTCCAGACGCCTCTTCCCCAGTCAAGTGTACCATAATCTTTATCCGGGCTGAACCAGTAAGTGATATCATCAAAAGACATATATCCTTCCGCAGGCATACAGTTGATCTTCTGATTATAGTAAAAGGCTTTCTTTCCGCTCCACGGAGTCGCGATTGTCATGGTATCCATATCCGGCTGGTCCAGCGCAATCTCACAGTAGAATGGTTTTCCTTCATAAAAATCTTTGAAGTCACAGGAAATCATTCGCCTTCCCGAATCCACGCGGAATTCCAGACGCATCCTTTTATCGCGGTAAATGATATCTCCCTTTGACGAGGAAGACGGCATCTTCATCTTTCCCATGGGAAAAGGAGTAAGAATTGTCTCTGTATGCTCCCATCTCTCTCTAAAGTTCAAAAGAGATACCGACTGAAGTCCGATATATCCATCGTCAGACAAGGTAAATGCCGCAGCATAATCCTCATTCATCACCAGATAGTAGTCCCACTCCTTGATACGGAAAGCAGGTGACTGAATACGCTTTCTGTCATACTTCCAGACCTGACGGCGCGCCCAGCCCGGTTCCGCAATCCTGCCGTCCTCTCCAAGAAGCGGCTGCTCTTTCGTTACTTCATGATTTCTCATATCTGTCACACCCCGTTTCCGGTGAAACGTCAAATGCTTTTTCACCGCAGTTTATTCTTCCCTTAGCGCACAGGATAATTTCTCTGAGATATTCCGTAGAAAAAGAAAAACCCGAATCCCAACCGGGACCGGGCTTCTGCCTTTATTCTACTACGCTACTTTCTCTTTTGCAAGTGCTGCGAGTGTTGCAAATGCTTCTTTGTCATTTACAGCCAGCTCAGCCAGCATCTTTCTGTTCATATCAACGTTAGCCAGTTTCAGGCCATGCATGAACTTGCTGTAGGACAGACCGTTCATTCTTGCTGCAGCATTGATACGTGCGATCCAGAGCTGTCTCATCTGACGTTTGCGCTGCTTTCTTCCTGCATATGCAGAAGTAAGAGCTCTCATGACAGACTGTTTTGCCACTCTGTACTGTTTGGAGCGTGCTCCTCTGTATCCTTTTGCCAGTTTCAGTGTTCTGTTATGTTTCTTCTTAGCGTTCATTCCGCCTTTGATTCTTGCCATTTCTTAATCCTCCTATTTCATTTAAAACAGTGTGTCTGTAATCGTGTCTTTCCGTTCAGACCTGCCATTTGCAAAGCTGAACCGCAATTTACAGATACGGAAGAACTTTCTTCATGTTCTTTACGTTTGTTGCATCTGTAATCGTAGACTGTCTGAGATTTCTTTTTCTCTTTGTAGACTTCTTCGTTAAGATATGGCTCTTGTAAGCTTTATTTCTTTTCAGTTTTCCTGTACCTGTCTTTTTGAAGCGCTTTGCTGCTGCTCTGTTTGTTTTGATTTTTGGCATGATAATTTCCTCCTTTATTGTGCTGCCTGCCGGACTTCATCCCGGACATATCAAATTTAACGTTTTTCAGTTAAAACCATGCTCATCGCTCTTCCTTCCATCTTGGCCGGTTTCTCAACGACCGCAATATCCGCAAGAGTCTCTGCGAAATCATCGAGGATATGCTTGCTCTGCTGAACGTGAGCCATCTCTCTTCCGCGGAAACGCAGTGTAACCTTCACTTTATTTCCTTTGGAGATAAACTTCTTGGCGTTGTTTATCTTCGTGTTCAGGTCATTCGTATCGATATTCGGTGACAGACGGACCTCTTTGATCTCGACCGTCTTCTGCTTCTTTCTCGCCTCTTTTTCTTTCCTCGTCTGCTCGTACTTGTACTTGCCGTAATCAATGATCTTGCAGACCGGCGGTTTCGCCATGGGCGCGATCTTCACCAGATCGAGTTCTGCTTCCTGTGCGATTTTAAAAGCCTCCCGGGCTGACATGATACCTAACTGCTCTCCATTCTCGCTGATCAGACGTACTTCTCTGTCTCTGATCTGCTCGTTAATCATTAAATCGCTAATTGTTGTATACCTCCGTCACATGAATTCCTTCAGGTTTCCTATGCGAAAACGACCGTGCAGGCTGATTTCTGCACGCTCCCTGCGATACCGCACAGCTCACAGCCGGACTGCTCGCTGTACTTATCCGGAATATGTCTGCTGATGCAGGCATCGCAGTCATATTCCGGATTTATCGCACAAAAAACGAGTGAATATCATATCCACCCGACAATCAACAAAACGTCCCGAACCTCGGAACCGCTGCATCAATATCAGACCAATAGTCACCCGATTGTGCTATGGTGAGAGTGGATACTCTACTTTGTTTTTTGCTTCACGCAGTGTTTAATTTACCATACCCAATCCGCTTTGTCAACTATATCCTGAATAATTTTCTATATTTCCCTGTCCGTTCATCACGCAAAGATGTTATAATACTGCTGTTACAGCTGTATGCTCATAACAACACCCCCTGTAACACCTCTAAAATAAGGAAAGAGAGTAATATATCCATGCGTTCAAAAAATATAATAACAGAAGATAAATTCAACAACAAGTGGGGATTTGTCATCTCCTGTATCGGCAGCTCCGTGGGCATGGCAAATATATGGATGTTCCCGTACCGTATCGGTGAATTCGGCGGCGCGGCATTCCTGATCCCGTATATTATCTTTGTACTGCTCATCGGCTTTACCGGCGTGATCGGTGAAATGGCTTTCGGGCGCGCCATGCATTCAGGCCCTCTTGGAGCATTTAAGAAAGCTTTCGATATGAAAAGTCCTCAGAAAAAATCCCGCATCGGAACAGTTATCGGTCTGATTCCCGTTATCGGCTCCCTTGGTATCGCCATCGGCTACAGTGTGATCATCGGCTGGATCTTAAAGTTCCTTGCCGATTCTGTCACCGGAGCAATCGTCAATGACGAGGATCCCGCACAGGTATTCAGCGTGCTTTCCCGGGACTTCGGAAGTATTCCGTGGCATCTGCTGGGGCTTGTGCTCGCGCTGATCTGCACGTCTTTCGGCATTGCCCGGGGCATTGAGAAAGTAAACAGGATCATGATGCCTGCGTTTTTTGTCCTGTTCCTTTTTCTTGCGATAAGGGTTGCCTTCCTTGACGGAGCGGCAGAGGGCTATGCCTATCTGTTCAAACCGGACTGGTCAGCCATGGCCGATCCGCAGACATGGGTATATGCTATGGGACAGGCCTTCTTCTCCCTCTCCATTGCCGGTAGCGGGACAGTTGTATACGGAAGCTATCTGAAATCAGATGTAGATATTGTCAGCAGTGCAAAGTATGTGGCATTTTTTGACACCATTGCCGCCCTCCTTGCAGGTCTGGTCATCATCCCCGCCGTCTTCGCCTACGGCATGGAACCGAATTCCGGCCCGGGACTTCTCTTCATTACAATTCCCGCAGTTATCCGGAGCATTCCTTTCGGACAGCTATTTGCCATCCTGTTCTTCCTTGCGGTGCTCTTTGCCGGAACGACATCACTGATCAATCTGCTGGAAAGCCCGGTGGAAGCCCTGCAGTCCAGATTCGGATGGTCCAGACGCTCTGCCCTGATCCTTGTAGGAGCGGTAACCGCAGCTGTCGGACTCTTCGTGGAGGGCAATCTTTTAAGCCCGTGGATGGATTCCATCTCCATCTATGTCATTCCGCTCGGCGCGCTGCTTGCAGGCATCACCATGTTCTGGGTATGCGGAAAGACATTTGCCCGCAATGCCGTACAGCTGGGACGCAGGCGCACACTGGGACGCTGGTTCGAACCCATGACAAAGTATGTATTCTGCGGTGTGGCGCTGGTGGTGTATGTACTCGGGATCTTCTTTGGAGGTATTGGTTAAATTCGTTAGGTTAGAATCGATGATGGTGTAAACGAAAAAGCAGTTTTAAAC
>CAMLYF010000044.1:0-16850 GCA_946491795.1 uncultured Lachnoclostridium sp.
TTTAGAGATTCATAGAATTAACTCTTTCATACCGAATTTACTTTTTCAATTCACGAAAGAATGTTCTGCATTCACAGCCACTCTATGAATTTCATCGAATGGTTAACTCCATTGGAGAGCAGCCGTTTTTTCTATACTCAAATTTAAGATATGAGGAGCATTACCGGGAAATTGATGTTTTTAACGAAAGAGAGTATAATTACCATACTTTATGCAGAAAGGACGATCGCTTGTGAAAGATAAAATATTGATCCGCGGAGCACGGGTCCACAATCTGAAAAATATTGACGTTGATGTGCCTCTTGGAAAGATCGTGGGCATCGCCGGCGTATCCGGCTCGGGCAAGTCTTCCCTCGCCCTCGGCGTCCTCTACGCAGAAGGATCAAGACGCTATCTGGACGCCCTGTCCACCTACACGAGACGGCGCATGACGCAGGCTGCAAAAGCAGACGTGGATGAGGTGCTCTATGTTCCTGCTGCCCTTGCGCTCCACCAGCGCCCCGGAGTTCCCGGCATCCGCAGTACGTTCGGTACGGGGACAGAGCTTTTGAACAGCCTGCGTCTGATGTATTCGAGACTGGCGAATCACAGATGTCCCAACGGGCATTATCTTGCTCCTTCTCTTGCTGTTGCCGCCGGACAGGAGCTTGTCTGTCCGGAATGCGGCGCCCGTTTCTACGCTCCCGCCGCAGAGGAACTGGCATTTAACAGTCAGGGAGCATGCCGCACCTGTGACGGAACCGGTACGGTACGCACAGTAGACCGATCCACCCTTGTTCCTGATGAATCCCTCACTATCGATGAAGGTGCGGTTGCGCCATGGAATTCTCTCATGTGGTCTCTTATGACCGACGTCTGCCGGGAAATGGGAGTGCGTACAGATATTCCTTTCCGCGACCTGACAGACAGAGAAAAAGATATTGTCTACAACGGTCCCGCCGAAAAGAAACATATCCTCTATCATTCTAAAAAGACCAATCAGGCAGGAGAACTGGACTTTACTTATTACAATGCTGTCTACACAGTAGAAAACGCTCTCTCAAAAGTCAAGGACGAAAAAGGGATGAAGCGGGTGGAAAAATTTCTGAAGCTGGATACCTGTCCCGAATGTGGCGGCACTCGTCTGTCTGAAGCCGCAAGAGCACCGAAGCTGAAGGGGATCTCTCTGGCCGAAGCCTGCCGCATGACTCTGTCTGATCTAACGGAATGGGTATCGGAAGTCCCCGGCTCCCTGCCGGAGGAAATGCGTCCTATGGCAAAGAGCATCTGCGAGTCTTTTCAGACTGTTGCAAAACGGCTGCTGGATCTTGGTCTGGGATATCTGACTCTGGACCGCGCATCCTCTACACTGTCCACCGGGGAGAGGCAGAGGATGCAGCTCGCCCGCGCGGTGCGCAACCGGACTACGGGAGTCCTCTATGTTCTGGACGAGCCGTCCATCGGTCTTCATCCCTCCAATATCGTCGGACTGACAGGTGTGATGCACGACCTGATCGCGGACGGCAATTCCATTCTTCTGGTCGACCATGACTCACAGATCCTTTCAGATGCAGACTGGATCATCGAGATGGGCCCTGGAGCCGGCATCGACGGCGGTGAAGTGATCGCTCAGGGAACCGTACCGGAACTTGCCGGAAATTCTGCTTCCCTGATCGGGCCTTTCCTCACCGGCAAACCTCAGACTCCGGTAAGAAAACAGACTGCCGCTTCTGAGATGTTTTCTGAAGGGAAGATTTGTCTCTCCACTTCAGCCATCCATACCGTCAAGCCGCTGGAAGTGGACATTCCGAAGGGCCGGCTGACCGTAGTCACAGGCGTGTCCGGCTCCGGCAAAACGACACTCATCCTTGAGAGTCTGATCCCCGGTCTGGAGGCATGGATTGACGGGAAACCGCTGCCGGATCATGTACGTGCCGTCAACGCAGACGGGATTGCACATGTAAAACTGATCGACGCCACGCCCATCGGCGTCAATGTCCGCTCCACCGTAGCCACCTACGCCAATGTCCACGACGAGCTGCGCAAGACATTTGCCCGTACTTCGGACGCAAAGGAACTTGGCTATAGGGCCGGAGACTTTTCCTACAATACGGGGCAACTCCGCTGTCCGGTCTGTGACGGAACAGGGGTGATCAGTCTGGATGTACAGTTCCTTCCGGATGTAAAGATTACCTGTCCAAAATGCCGTGGATCAAGATATTCAAAAAGTGCGGAGAAAATAAAATACACGAATAAGAAAGATAAAAATGGACATTCCTTCTCTCTTCCGGAACTGATGGAAATGAATGTGAGCACAGCGTTGAAAGCCTGCGCGAATCTGAAATCCGTCCGGCAGAAGCTGCAGGTTCTGGAAGATCTGGGGCTCGGATATCTCACACTGGGGGAAGAAACGCCCAGTCTCTCCGGCGGAGAAGCGCAGCGCCTGAAGCTGGCAAGTGAGATGGGAAAAGCTCAGTCAGATTCCGTTTTCGTATTTGATGAGCCTACCATCGGACTCCATCCTCTTGACGTACGCACTCTGCTGGGAGTCTTCCAGACGCTCATCGAAAACGGAGCAACCGTCATCGTTATTGAACACGACCTTGACGTAATCCGCAATGCAGATTATATCATTGACATGGGGCCGGGAGGCGGAGAGGCAGGCGGACAGATTGTAGCGGCAGGAACGCCGGAGAAAATCAGGAAGTCTCCTGAAAGTATAACTGGAAAGTTTTTATAGAAATTCAGTCCTGTTCGGCGCGGTGCTCGGCATAAGCGAAGCAATCCATAAAAAATAAACAGCGGCCAACCCATCTCTACAGAGCCTGATGCTGGAACAAATGCATACTAGAAACGGAGAGCCCGCATCCGGAGCTCTCCGTTTCTTTCTTCCTGTCAATATTAATGAATGTCAAACACACTTCTTACCCGAAGTCCGTCCGGTTTTCCCCGCAGGATGCGCACTTTCTTTTCCCCTGCGTTCATATCGAAGTAATTATCGCTCAGGATCAGATCTTCCTCCTCATTCAGGATCTCCACGCTCTTGGCATAGGCGTCCGCACGGACGGTGATCCACTCGCCGTCTGTCTCTGCCTGCAGATGGGGATCCTCATAACGGAAATATTTCGGATAGGAGAAAATGACCGTGTTGTCTGCGATCTGCGCCTCCCGCAGGGCGCCGTCTTCTCCCGGAAGTATGCTCTCTCCGCCCGCTGTCACGATGTCCCCGGCATCCGTCACACTGTCTGCGGACACACCGGTCAGGTCGTACGCCTGAAAGCTTACATACTCTGTGAACACATCGATATCCGGAAGCAGCACTTTCCCGGTCCACTGCGCCGAAAGCGCCGGAACAGTAATCTTTATCTCCTCGCTTCGGAGCACATCCGCCTGTGCGTTTCTCACCTGCCAGCGCAGGAGGATCTCCCGGTCCTGTCTCGTCTCGTTGGAGGCATTGAACCTCACGGATTTTTCAAACCGGAAATGCTGACGGTTCATATTCGCCTCCTGAGTCATCCAGCTCTCCTCCTCGCAGGATACGAGTACCGGGGCAAAGAAGCGTTTCGCATAATAGTGCAGTGCTTTCCATCTCCCGTGATAATCGATGGATGACCATGAGATTACCGGCCAGCAGTCATTCAGCTGCCAGTAGACCGCGCCCATGCATCTCCCGCGGTTTCTGCGGAAATGCTCCACACCGTAGCGGATGCCGTCCGCCTGCAGCAGCTGGGAGGCATAAATCAGCGTGCCGAAATCCGTCGGATACCGGTATGCCTGCTGCATATAGCTCATAATCTTTCCATTGGCGCCGTAATTGCGCTGGTGCTTCTCCATAATATAGGAGAAAATATTCCAGTCTGCCGGATCGTCTGTGAAGGATTCGATCGTCTTCTTCGACGGGAACGCCTGAAAACCGAATTCCGAAATATACCGGAAGTAATACTTTCTGTACTCGGAGAACGGGCGGCTTCCGTGCCACACTTCCCAGTAGTGGACGTCGCCCCGGTCAGGATCATTGGGGTTGTCAAAAGATCCGCCGGAGGAGGGGCTTGCAGGCCAGTAGAATGTCTCCGGGTCATATTTTTTGAGGACTTCAGGGATGATCCTCTCATACATGAACAGATAGTCTCTGACCTCACTCGGTTTAGTCACCCAGCACCGCTCGTCCACAAACATTTCCATCTCATTGTTTCCGCACCACAGACCGAGGCTGGCGTGGTGGCGGAGCCTTGTAATATTATCGATAAATTCCTGCCGGATATTCGCCTCGAATTCTTCTGTCAGTTCATAGACGGAACAGGCAAACATGAAATCCTGCCAGACAACCAGCCCCAGTTCGTCGCACAGGTCATAGAACCAGTCATCCGGGTAGAAACCGCCGCCCCATACACGGATCGAATTAAAGTTTGCCAGGCGGCAGTCCTCAAGAAGCCGCTGCGTCCGTTCTCTGCTCCGCCGTCCGAGGAGGTGGTCCTCCGGTATGTAATCTGCTCCCATGGCAAAGAAGCAGACTCCGTTTACCTCATGGGCAAAGCTCTCGCCCCACGCATCCTTTTCCCTTTTTACAGTCAGGGTTCGCAGGCCGATCCTTTTCTTCCAGACATCGCATTCTTTTTCTCCGATCCGCATGGATACTTCCACATCGTAAAGCGGCTGGTCTCCCAGGCCGTTCGGCCACCAGAGCTGCGGGTCTTCGATGACCAGCGCTCCTCTGCCGTCCGCCAAAACGGCCCGGTATGTTTTTCCGTCAGGGGCTGTGGCCGCTGCCTGCCAGCAGATCTTTTGTTCCGGTTCTCCGGTATTTCCGCCGGCGGGGCTGCCGCCATCCCCTCTTCCGATGATGCATGACGCTTCGGCTTCAAAGAGAAGTGTTACCTTCCCCTCTTCATGCCTCTGCCGGATATAGACACTGCCGATCCGTCCTTCTTCAATCCCCAGAAGAGAGACACCGCGGAAGATCCCGGCGTCCGGGAGATGCGCGCCCCAGTCCCACCCGAACATATAGTGGGCTTTTCTCAGATGCATGAAGCCCTCGTAAGTATCGTCATTTCCGATATTGCCGTACTTCTTATATGCCTGCGCAATGTATCTGAGCGGGGAGTGAAACTGCACGTTCAGCAGGTTTTCTCCCTCTCTCAGACTGTCTGTGACGTCATATTCCCAGATACGGTGCATATTGCAGGGTTCTCCCAGAAGTTTTCCGTTCAGGTATACGGATGCGCAGGTGTCCAGCCCGTCAAACTTAAGCAGCCGCGTCCTGCTCCTCATCAGTGCTTCATCCGGCACAAACCTGCACTCGTACTCGTAATCGTCCTCCATAAGGGCGCACGCCGAATCCTCGTTATCCTTCCAGTAAGGATCTTCCATATTTCCGTTTCGGAGAAGATCCGTATATACGGTTCCCGGAACCGCAGCGCTCTGCCACTCTCCGCCGGACATACAGCGCATTCTCCAGCCTCTGCTTAACTCTCTCCTTATCATGTCTCTCCCTTTCTGTGTGCAAAAAGGGCCAAACAGGCAGAACTGTCAGCCCTCTGCAGGATTTTATGTATTACTCCCCTGCTGCCGGATACTCATTGCAGAGCAGACGGTATGCAGGCTCATCTTCCTCGATGGTCGGAAATCTTCCGATCGGTTCACAGAAGCGGTTGTCGTTCTCGTCATCGTTGCACATGGATACTTCTCCGAGCAGAACAGCTCCCGTTCCTTCCTCCACATGGAAATCATGATAAAGATAAGGCTGGATGGTAATACTCTCTCCCGGCGTCAGTCTCACACGTGTTCCCGCAGGCACTGTATAGGTTCTTCCATCGCTGTGCACAGTCACGTCTGTATCCGCGAATTTTCCATCCTCCGTGGAATTGTATACCGTGATCAGGACATTGCCGCCTCCTCTGTTGATGATGTCTTCCATCTTGTTCCAGTGGAAATGCATAGGGGCCATCTGTCCTTCATTTACCATGAGCAGCTTCTCTGCATACGGCTTTGTGTATCTGTCGTCCTTTACATTTCCGTTTCGGATCGTGATCAGGGCAAATCCCACTTCATCAAATCTGCCAAGGCCGTAGTCAGTAATGTCCCAGCCCAGCATATTGTCTCTGATCTCATCATATTCATGGTTCTTCGTCTTCCAGTCCTCCGGCGTCCAGTTACAGAACGGCGGAATCTCGAATCCGTGCTCTTTGATCAGTTTTTCCATGTCTTTAATTACTGCGTTGATTTTTGATCGTTTCATTGTAATTGTCCTCTCTTTGATTCTGCTATATGTCTATTTTACACTGTCAGACGCTGTATTTCATCCAGTTCTTCGCCTTCCAGTATCCTTAAAGTGAGATTCATCGTCTCTGATTCAAAAGATCCCAGCATATGCAGGTCTCCCTGTTCCTCGTGGAACCCTCTTCCGTATACACTGGAGTTCGCCGGTTCAAGCCCCACCACATAGTCGCCGCTGGCTCTTGATTTCCACTGCATAAAGTACGGCAGGTTCTTTCTCTCGAACTCCAGGCAGATGCCCAGGCCGAGCCTTTCGTTGATCACGGCCGCATAAGCGGTTCCGTCCTTTCCTTCTTTCAGTTCATGGAGAAAGACTGCCTCCGGCTCGCCGTCCACGGGAGCTTCCATCCTGTCCCAGCAGTCTAGCTGGGCGGCAGCGTCCGCATCTCTCGGAATCGTTTTAACAGAAGGAATAATGATTTTCGCGCCCTCATCCAGCAGCGGATATCCCGCATTAAAATGATACAGCAGCATCATGGGCGTCTCCTGATACCCCTGATTCTCCACTACGTCCCTGATCCGGATCTCTTTTCCCGGCCAGGTGGTTGTAATCGTGCGCTTCAGCACCAGATTTTCTCCGAAGAGCTCTGCCTCCCGCATCTCTCCGCTTACAGTGATCGTGCATCCGTCTTCGTCCCAGGCGACGGATACCCCCGCGTGTTCCGCGGGGGTCGTCCGGATCCGTCCGTGCATGGGATATTCCTTTCCGTCCTTCCGGTAAACAGCACAGATATTCTCCAGTCCGCAGGTAAAGAGCATACCGCCCATAATACTTCTGAGCGCTTCTTCCCCATTCGTATCATAGTGATTTCTCCCCTGCAGGCCGGGCTTGGAAAGGAAACTGAAATTAATTCCCCGGTAGGACAGTTCGGCTATATCCAGACACTTGTCTTTCATCACAGTAAACTGAAGCGGGCCGTTTTTGATCTGCCAGGCGGACATCCTGTCCGCCCGGCCGTCCCGGTATGTGACAGGTACCACATCGATCACCTGATGCAGATTTCCCACTTTTTTCATAAGCCGGGACTTTTCCGTCATATCAGTCCTGTTCATCATAATCCGCCTTATTTCTCAGCTTTCCACTCGTCGATCTGCTTCTGCATCTCATCGATCACCTTATCGATGCCGGTTGCCTCCAGTTTCTTCTCAAGCTGCGGAAGATATTCTTCCGGATCTACGCTTCCTGTATACAGAGATTTTCCGAACTCATCGAGAACGTTTCTGAATCCTGCGACCTCTGTACTTACATTTAAAAGATAAGTACCGCGGTGATACTCCAGATAAAGTTCTCCGTCCCATGTGTGTACATACCGGTCAGTATTCTTTACCGTCTCCTTCAAGTCACGGAAGAACTCTCCCGCCGTGGACGTCTCAAGGGAAGGAAGTCCCGGAATTTTATCAATCCTGCGTCTCCTCTTCAGCAGGTCGCGGTTTACACCGCCGCCTCCGTCTCCGTATCCGTAGGCGATCAGCAGTTCCTGATTCATTTCCTTTTCACTGTAGGCGTCCCAGACTCCCTTTACCGTCTTCGCGGTGAGAAGTCCGTTATATGTATAGAACCATGAGCCCGGCTCATTCCACGGCTCCGGTGTAGTGATAAAGTGTGTCAGCACTTCGCTTCCGTCAATTCCCTTCCACTTGAAGGTATCGTGCGGCATGCGGTTGTACTGGTTCCAGCTGATCTTTGTTGTCATGAACATATCGATGCCGGATTTTTTCAGGATCTGCGGCAGGGCCCATGAATAGCCGAATACATCCGGAAGCCAGAGGTATTCCACATCCTTGCCGAATTCATCCTTGATGAACTTGCTTCCGATCAGGATCTGGCGGGTGAGCGACTCGCCGCTTGTCAGGTTGCAGTCCGCTTCTACCCACATACCGCCGTCTACTTCCCAGCGTCCCTCTTTTACTCTCTTTTTGATCTCTTCGTAGATCTCCGGGAAATCTTCTTTTATGTATTCATACAGCTGGGGCTGTGTCTGCAGGAAAATGTATTCCGGAAACATCTCCATCATTCTCAGTACAGTCGAGAATGATCTTGACGCTTTCTCATGGGTGTGTTTCAGTCTCCAGAGCCATGCCATATCGATATGGGTATGCCCTACACATTTTACCTTTACGAGGGAATCTTTTTTCATGCCGTCGATCTTCTCATTGAGCAGGTCGTCCGCCTGATGTACGGACTCATAGAATTCCCCGCTTCCCGGATAAGCCCAGTCGATGAGAAGGCACGCCTCGTCCAGCGCATTCCTCAGCTCAAACTTAACCGGATCGGTATCCGACAGATTTTGCACCGTATCGAGCACCAGCATGCCCATGTAATAAAAGTCGTCCACTTTTTCATCAAGATATGCCAGATCCGCCCGGTTGATCCTGTGCTCCTGTTCTCTCGGCACGCCGCCGCCCTCCAGACCGGACCAGAGGCGGAATGTAAGACGGAATGTCTTACCGTAAAGCTCCTCCGGGACGAAGACTTCCTTATGGTTCACGTCAACTCCCTGATACGGCTTCTCATTGATATAGCACATTGCCTCAAAGCCGGAGTTATTTCCTGCTCCTGTATTTCCGAAATCAAAGATTCCGACAGCCCGCTTTCCTTTCCACGACTCCGGTATCGTGATTTCCTTGTGGAGCCACAGATAGCGGTCGCGGCCGCTCCATCTGTCTCCGGTATGTATCGTGTCCCATCCTTCAAATTCTGTGGGGACCTCCGGATTCACAACGCCCTGTCTGTCCTCGCGCGCGGCGAATTCTTCCAGTGCGGTAACTTCTCTGTAACTGTATTCTCTGATCTCAGTAATTCTTCTGTCAAGTTTTCTCTCTGTTAAAAACATAAGTACCTCCTACATACAGTCAGTGTTCTAACTGTCTCTATTGTACCGAAAGTTTTCTGGCAGAACAATTTTCCAATTTCTATGTTTAGTGTAAAAATTCTACATTCCGATTAATTACAGTCTCAGATCTCCAGTCTGTAGCCAAGGTAATCCAGAAAGAGTTCCGCGTACATGGCGTTCGCCCATGAGAACCATTCTCTCGTGTACTTTCCCGGATCGTCGGCACAGAACCCTTCATGCATCATTCCCGTTCCGCCGGTACAGGATACGAGAGTATCAAGGATCTGCCGCTTCTTCTCCCGGCTGCTCTCTGTCAGCCCCTGCATCGCCAGAGCGATCGGCCAGATATAGCCTGCCGGCGTATGGGGACTTCCGATCCCGGCCGCTTCCGTCCCTTTATAATAATACGGATTCGCCTCGCTCAGGATTATTTTCCGGGTATGTTCCATAGTCTCCCGGTCTGCCGGATATCCCAGATAGGACATGGACAGAAGGCTCGGGACATTGGCGTCGTCCATCAGATTGAACATGCCGTATCCGTCCGCCTCATAAGCGTAGACCATCCCGAACGCCTCCGTCCGCGTCCGTCCGTATTCTTCAATCGCAGTATGGATCTGTTCTCTCAGACCGCCCGCCTCTTTTGCCAGCATCTCATCGCACAGGATCTTCTCCGCAATCTCTTCCAGATACCTCAGCGCCACGACAGCAAACATATTGGACGGAACCAGATAGCCGTATGTACACGCGTCATCACTTGGGCGGAAACCCGACCAGATCATCCCGATATCCGGCTTCACACAGGCCCCCCTTCCCTCTCTTGAAAGAGTATCCGTATAAAAGCTGCCTTCGCGCACAAACCGGTAGGCGGAGTGATATTCATGATTCTGCTCCGTTTGAAAGACATTCAGGATCTTCCGCGCCCCGGTGCGGAAATTTCCGTCAAACTGATCCGTGCATCCGGTATTCTTCCAGAGCATCCACGCGAGCTGGATGGGATAACACAGGGAATCCACCTCGAACTTTCTCTCCCACACCCACGGACTCTGGTCCGGATCATCTTTCTCCCAGCACGCGCCCGTAGGCCCCTCGTTGAATGCATTTGCGTAAGGATCCATGCAGATACAGTAAAACTGCCGTTTCACAAGCCCCGCGATCATCTGGCGGATCTCTTCATTTTCTTTTGCCGGAAACAGAAAAGGACGGATCTGTGCCGTGGAGTCTCTCAGCCACATCGCCGGGATGTCCCCGGTGATCACATACACAGTTCCGTCTTCCTTCATTTTCACTGTTGTCTCAAGGGTATTCAGAAAACAGCGCTCAAACTGCTCCAGCAGTTTTCATTACTGATCATACCCATTTCAATTCTTCTCCATCTGTGTACTGATTCTTTTCCTGTCTATTTTATATTCCAACCGGAACCGTTCACAGTGAAAAAAATATTGAAACAGGGGAATTATTCCATATATCTGCTTAGTTATCTTTCATTTCCAATATATTATGTTCTATCTGTCTGATCACATCCATAAATACCGCATCTTCCTTACCGGCGGGATCGTCCAGCCCCCAGTCAATAACCTTCCTGCCGGGAATATTTGGACACGATACATTGCATCCCATGGACACATAGATGTCTGCTTCCGGTATATCTTCCAGCAGCTTCGGATACTGGTCTTTTTCCATATCAATGCCGTACTCCTGTTTCATCAGCCTTACGGCGTCCTGATTGATCTGCGGCTTCACTTCCGTTCCCGCGGAATAGCACTCATAACGATCGGACAGATATTTCCTTCCGAATGCTTCCGCAATCTGACTCCGGCAGGAGTTATGAACGCAGATAAACGCAATCTTCTTTTTCTTCGCATTTACTTTGGAGAACGGACACCTTTTCCCGATACACTGATTGTTCTGACTGCTGTAAGCACAGACAATGTCTGACTGTTCCATCTCGATCCCAAGATTTTCTTTTACGAAATCAACCGCTCTTGTTATGGAGAGATACGAATCTCTCTTGCAGCAGCGGGGTCCTCCGACCTCGCCGATCGCGTCCAGTGCTCTTGCCGTCATCTTGTGTGACAGACCGAAATTGTCTTTTCCGAGCGGCGTAGATCCGGTAACGATAGAAATAAACATTCCCGCGCTGATTCCTGCCCCGCAGGCGCCCCAGAATCCGCAGGCGCCGCCCGGAACCGAACTTCCCCTGCTGTTCATCTCGATCAGAGACCGCTTCAGGTCAATCTCGCCGCCGCAGTTCTTATACGCAGTCAGCAGCGCCATCCCCACCATGACATGATGCTCCGGCCCGTGCATATGGCAGAACGGCATGGACATCATTTTGTTGAGTATCGCCACCGGATTCCCGGATGTTTCATTCAGACACAGGCCGATCAGGCTGTCGATTCCCTGCATATGACATTCGTTGCAGACATAATGGCCGTTTATGCACCTTGTTTTACTTTTTTCTTTTTTGTGGCATAGTTCACACTCCATCTCGATATCTTCATTCAGATATTCCAATGGGGCTTTACAGATCAGACATTCCTCTTTCATAGGTTCCTTTCTCTAATAACACAGTGAAATAAGTACCGGCACAGCCGCAGAGCAGATAATCCCGTTAAACACGGAAAGAACAACTGTCTCTTCATTCGTATAACGCATCAGCATCGGCAGAGTGGTATCCTCGCTCGTGGCAGCCGCCGGGGCAATACAGGTACAGACATTAAAATGCCGGGAAATATACGGGATCATAAAGAAAGCGCCGATCTCCCGCATCAGATTGCTAAGAAATGCAATACTTCCCGCCTCTGCTCCGGCCAGATTGCTTATGGATACTCCGGCCAGACTATACCAGCCCAGGCCCCCCGCGATCGAGACAGCCTGTCTGACCGGATAATTGGTCAGCAGCCCGCACAGAACGCCTCCTGCCAGTGAACCTGCGATTATCCCTGCCGGGATGAGCAGGATCTTCACATGGTGCTGCCGTATCCCGGCTGCGATTCCCCGATGAAGCCCTACACTGATCCCGACCGAAAACATAAGCAGACCGAGGAGCCGGTCCGTATGGTCGGACAACGGCTTCAGAATGTGTGCCGTAAGCGGAACCGCGCCGAATCCTATTCCCAGTACCAGCGCGCCAAGAGCGAGAAATACCATGGGATCGCTGTCTTTCGTATCTCTTCTCCTTCCGCCCGCGTTCCTTCTGCCTTTTTCTCCTGATGTGTTCATAAAGCATCTGGTCAGCACGTAGACAACCGCAATCGACAAAAGCGTCGGAATCAGAAAGAACAGGAAGCTTGTAAATCCGAGACTGAGCAGTCCGGAGAAGAATCCGTCTCTCTGCCCGAGTCCCACCCCCATCAGAAATATAAGAACAAGCGTACACAGCAGCTGTATCCGTTCATTAAATATTTTGTACCGGACAGGAAAGACTCGTCCCACCGCAAATCCGAGAATCATAAATACAAGTGCTGCCATTACTTCCTCCAGGTTACCGACATTCCGGCTTTCTATACAATTGAAGCTCAGGGGAATCCTCAGTCTCAAAAGCCATATTTTAATTATAAACGTTCTGATCGTTAACCACAAGCTGACATTTTATATTAATTAAATTTATTCTTCCGCCGCCTTATTCACACAGGTAACCGCATTCAGGCTGCGGGGATACCCGATATAAGGCAGGCACTGGGAAACGACCCGGATCAGAAATTCTTTGTCATTTCCGAGATTCATATTTCCTTTCGCGTGGGCGGTAAGCTGCGGCTCGCAGCCTCCCTGAGCCATCAGGAAGCAGAACGTGATCATTTCCCTCTGCGCTAGATCAAGTCCTGTGCGTGTATAATAGTCGCCAAAGCAGTTGTCTGCAAGCCAGCGGTTAATATGTCCGCTTTTCCATGCCTCTTTCATCTGAGGACCGAAAATGTCCGCCTGAGCCTGAGCCCCTTTTCCCAGACGGTCCTCCATAGTTGTTGTAGATTTTCCGCTTGCAGGGAGAGCGATTTTCCGCTCCGCAAATATCTCATTGGTCGCCTGCAGAAAGGACCACATCCGCCCCATGCCGACATAATCTACGGACTGATATACCATTTCCTTCACTGCCTCCGGCTGAATTCCTTCATCGAGAGCACGCGGCAGGAACTCTTTATAGGCGTCCAAGCCCTGACAGCCCACCAGCGCCGCCAGTATTGCAAGCCAGCGGACCGGAGCGTCCAGCTGCTGATTTTCCTCGTTTACGACTTCATCAAAAGCAAAATGTTCTACCCTTTCCATAAATTCCGAGTCTGTTTCATAATAATTCATTACTATTCCTCCTTCATTATCTTCTTCTATTCTGTAAGTGTCAGGGTTGCCGTAATGCTGCCTTTCCCGAGCACCTTTTTCAGTTCATCCGCTGACAGATTCTGCACCTTCCCGAGTCTGGTAAAGTTCCATGTGTTGGGCGCATAATAAATCACCAGCAGATTTCCTTCTGAGAGGATCACATCCCCTGCCTCGGTCGTGATCATCTCATCGTTCGCGGGAAGCTGCATACCGAAGCTGCCGAACTTCTCCATATGAGCATAGTCTTTCATATTGAGCGTAAACGGACCTTTCTTAAGCAGTTCTTCCACCGCTTTCGCCGAACTGTTGTCATACAGTTTTACCTTGATATCCGTTCCGTTGACTTCCATATTCATCATGATAATCCGCCTCCTTCTGTATTTGCCTTTATTATAGATCCGGGAATTCAGGAATGGCAAACAGTTGTAAATTCTTATTTACCATCGCTTCTGTCGATGATAAAATAAAGTATGCCCACATAGCTCGATACTTGCGGAAATAACGGGAAAGGAGCGTACAGCCGTGATAGAAACAAGATTACTGCATTATTTTCTCGCTGTAGCACGGGAACAGAATATTACAAAAGCCGCCCAGTCGCTGTTTATTTCCCAGTCCACCCTGTCCAAACAGATGATGGATCTGGAAAAGCAGCTTGGCAGGCAGCTTTTTATCCGCGGAAAAAGGAAAATAACTTTGACAGAAGACGGGATCTTCCTGCGCAACCGGGCCCGTGAGATCATGGATCTGATGGAAAATACAGAGACTGCCCTTCATGCAGATGCGAAGAATTTAAGCGGAGATATTTATATCGGATGCGGAGAGACTGTTGCCATGGATATGATCGCAGAACTTATAGCCGAATTCCGTGTCCGGTATCCTGATGTGTATTTCCATACTTACAGCGGCGACGCCGACGCTGTTACAGAACGTATCGACAAAGGCCTGTCTGATATGGGACTGCTGCTCGGACCGGTGCGTCAGGAAAAATACGATTATCTTAATCTTCATATGAAAGATATATACGGGCTTCTGATGCCGAAAGACTGCGCTCTTGCCCGTCAGGAAAGCATCAATATCGATCAGCTGAAATCCCTGCCCATGATCCTTGCCGACCAGACCTTTTCCGGTCATCAGGATCTGGACTGGTTCGGGGAAGACGCCCTCAATGTAGTGGCAACCTACAATCTGATCTATAATGCGACATTCTTAGTAGAACACGGCATCGGCTATGCTCTCTGCCTTGACCGTCTGGTAAATACTAGCGGGCGCAATCTCACATTCCGCCCCATCAGCCCGGAGTTATCTGTCGGATTGTATATCGTGACGAAAAAATATCAGGTATTCTCACCGGCGGTCAAAGCATTTTTAGAAAAAATAGAAAAGAAAAGCACACAGATAAAAAACTCTATTCTCTAACCTTGGAAAGCAAAGCCACAACCTCGCAATGAACCGTCTCACAGAATTGATCCACAGCCGTCATCTTCTCTACCCGGTATCCCGCAATCTGCATCATCTCCAGATCTCTCGCAAGGCTTGTCATCTTACAGGAGATATACACGATCCTGTCCACGCCGTAGCTTAAGATCTTCGGCAGTGCTTTCGGGTGGATACCGTCTCTCGGCGGATCAAGCACGATGACGTCCGGTTTTTCTTCCAGCTCATCCAGCACCTGAAATACATCGCCTGCTATGAATTTGCAGTTGGAAATACCGTTTCTTGCAGCGTTTTCTTTTGCAGCCTCGACCGCTTCTTCGACAATCTCCACGCCTACCACCTGCTTTGCCACCGGAGCCAGCACCTGGCTGATGGTTCCCGTTCCGCTGAAGAGGTCGAACACGGTCATGTCACGGATGTCCCCGATATAGTCCCGCACCGTCTCATAGAGCACTTCAGCGCCCCGGGTATTAGGCTGGAAGAAAGAAAACGGCGTGATCTTGAAATCCAGACCAAGCAGTTTTTCATAGAAGTAGTCCTGTCCCCAGAGGATGCGTGTCTCGTCGCTCTTCACCACGTCGGAGAGCGAATCATTGAGAATATGCAGGATGCCCACGATCTTTCCCTCCAGTTCCAGATTCAGAAGCGCCGTGACCAGCGGCTGCAGATCATGTTCCTCCTGAGTGGTGGTCACCAGATTTACCAGGATCTCACCCGTCGTGTCGCCGCGCCTCAGGAGCAGATGACGGAGATATCCGGTGTGCTGCATTTTCCTGTAGTGGCTCACATTTCTCTCCCGGAAATATTCCAGCACGCTCACAAGGATCTTGTTCATATCCTCGTGGACAAGGCAGCAGTCTGACGCAGTCAGTACGTCATATGTGCTGCCCTTCTTGTGGAGCCCCAGAGAAAGCGGCCCGTCTTTGTACTCATCTCCGAACGAGAACTCCATCTTATTGCGGTAGCCGAACTCTTTCGGGCTGGCTTTCACGCCCTCAAATACATACTCTCCGTTTACCGCTTCATCCATAAGCCGGCGGATCTGTCCTTCCTTCATCTTCATCTGCTCTTCATAGGGCATGGTCTGGTACATACATCCGCCGCAGGCCGGGAATATACTGCACACCGGCTTTCTCGTTTCAAGGGGAGACTTCTCCAGCACTTCCAGCAGACGCCCCTCCGCATTCCCCCTCTTAAACTTGTTGATCACAAAGCGGACTTTCTGTCCGGGGATCCCGTTCTTTACCGTTACATATTTTTCTTCTTCAGGTACATATACGATCCCTTTATTCGGGAAATCCACTTTCTCAATAATACCTTCGAATGTCTGTCCTTTTTTCATACACTTCTCCATATCCAATCGGCTAAGGGAAGAATCCTTCCCCTGCCCAATCACCGCGATACCTCGCTCATCTCACGGCATCGCCGCTCGATGGTCTCCGCTCCGCTTCGGTCGGCGCTAAGCGAACGTCCACCGGACGTTCAGCGCCGTTGCCCGTCGGATGCCCGCTCGCGCAAGCACTGCGGTCGCTCTCCGGGCGTATCGCGCAAAAATAGGCAGGGTGCAATGTTCTGCATCCCGCCTTCTTTGTTCTTTTCCTGTTCTATTTTACTGTCCGGTCTTATACCTGATCGTCTTCGCTGAAGTAATCATCAAAGTCATCGTCGAAATCATCTTCAAAATCTTCCAGATAGTCCGGTGTGAAGAAGCGATATACTGCATATGCGATAGCTGCGACTGCTGCAACTGCCCCGATGATAGCCAGTACCCAGATCACTGTATTTTTCTGTTTTTCCGCCTCATTCTTATGAAGAATCTCATTTAATTTTGATTCAGCAATAAGTTCTTCTACTTTGCTCATAATACACGTCCTTTCCCTGTCTCTGAGACAGTGCTTACTTTCTAATATTATAACACTAACATTTTCAGATTACTACTAAATTTTCACTAATTTTGCAAACGGTGAAATGAAATTTTAAATTCTAGTTCACTGACATGAGATAGACTTTACTCTT
>CAMLYF010000045.1:0-15799 GCA_946491795.1 uncultured Lachnoclostridium sp.
AGCGCCTGGTTTGGGACCAGGAGGTCGCAGGTTCGAATCCTGTCACCCCGATATGTGCGGGTGTAGTTCAATGGTAGAACACCAGCCTTCCAAGCTGGATACGTGAGTTCGATTCTCATCACCCGCTTTTCCTGTGAAATACCAGGAAAGGCAAATGAATATTTGCATCAGAGTCTGTAGCTCAGCTGGATAGAGCAACGGCCTTCTAAGCCGTAGGTCGTGGGTTCGAATCCCCCCAGGCTCGTTATGGTGGGTATGGTGCAGTTGGTTAGCGCGCCAGATTGTGGTTCTGGATATCGTGGGTTCGAGTCCCACTACCCACCCTTTTCTTTTATATTCATACTGGCATGCAGTGTCAGGCATAAGTCTTTAATGGGCTATCGCCAAGCGGTAAGGCACAGGACTTTGACTCCTGCATTCGCTGGTTCGAATCCAGCTAGCCCAGTTAGCTTTTATCTAAAGGGGAAAGCTGAAAAAGAAAATAAGGGCGTGTAGCTCAGGTGGTAGAGCACTTGACTTTTAATCAAGTTGTCCGGGGTTCGAATCCCCGCACGCTCACTGGGATAAGAAAGCGGAAACCCTTACATCCAAGGTGTTTCCGCTGTTTTATTCTGAAAAAATGTGCGGATATGGCGGAATTGGCAGACGCGCCAGATTTAGGATCTGGTGTCTACGACGTGCAGGTTCAAGTCCTGTTATCCGCATTGAACCAAATCTCTGAATCGCTTGAAAACACTGTGATTCAGGGATTTTTATTTTTAACTTTCGAAGAAATGGGGCACAAAAGGGGCAAACTTAAATCAGTTTTACGCTTCGGATCCGCTCGTACTCTTTCTCTTTTAGCTTTTCAGTGATATGCAAATAGATCTCGCGTGTGACCTTGCTGTTCGCGTGTCCCAGCCGTCGGGATATCGTATCGATATCAACTCCCTGCTCAAGCATCAGACTTGCATGAGTATGACGGAGCGTGTGCGGTGTGATTCTGCGTCTGATCGTCTTTTCGGCGTTTTCCCGGAGATATTTGTTATAGGTGTAAAAGCTTATGTGTTCACCGTTATCGCCCATAAAAAGCAGGTTACCGGCGCTGATAGACACCACTGATGCGCCCACCGCCTGCGCTACGATACTTTTACACAGGGTATAGAGCTCATCCTGCATATATACATCCCTGATGGATGTGCGTGTCTTAGGTGTCGTCACAACGTCGTTGACAGAATCATAATTCTTTGAGACGTGGATCACGCGAGTTTTGAAATCCAGATCTGACCAGAGCAGCGCTGCAGCTTCTCCGAATCTCAGGCCGGACAGAACAAGGAACTCTGTCAGATCTCTCCACTTCCGGACCGACATAGAATCTATCAATGCAGTCACTTCGTCCGATTCAAGAAACTTATCCTCAATCTTTGCGCGGTGCGGAAGATCCGAAAACGGTTCGAGCTTTTCAAGATACGAGATATCTTTCACATAGTCGTTCCGGTATCCCCATCTGAGCAGAGCCTTCAGCCGCACAAGATGCTCATTCAGCGTGCTGTGTTTCTTCCCAGTCGCGAGCAGTGCTTTCCGAATGTATCCGGCATTGATCCTGCTGACAAGAGTATCTGCGCCGAGGATGCTTATAAGTGTCTGACACGCAAAATAGTTTCTGCGGTATGTAGAAGGCTTTACTGTCTTTTTCTGCTCTTCCCTGTATTTTTCTATCAGATCGGATAGAGTTGTTTTGTCTGGTTCCTGACCTGCCTGATCAATCTTGTCTAACAGTGCCTTTTGAGCCTGCTTACGGCTCTGAGAGGTGTTTTTATCGAGTACAATGCTTACACGCTTGTATTTTCCCGTCAGAGGGTCTGTATAGCGCTCTATAAACTTGTACCTCCCTTGCTTTGTCTCTTCAACCCACATAATCATCTTCCTTTCTAAAAATGAGTATAAAAATAACAGCCAGCAATGAGCATTTTTTGCAAATTGCTTGCGATGGCTGCCCGAAGATGATACAATATTTTTGGCAATTATATGCATCATCCTTCGGGGTGATTCTTCCGCTCTGGTGTTGGCGCACCGGGGCGGTTTTTTATTATTGAACTGATATGTCTATTGTAAATGGAGAAAAATCCAAATCGTAATTATCACTCATTCCTTCGGCATAAAGCTGAAAGCTTGCAGTGCTGTCCATTGCTGGAAATACTAATATTCCAGATGATGACGCATTAGGTAATATATCCGAAGACAATTCGGGATAGTCGCCTTCGTAAATAGAATTTGTGTATTCTTGTTCAATTTGTTGTCCGTTTTGAACTAACATTATGCTGTATGTAAATAAAGAAAATTTATCACTTGAACTGTTTGTAGCAGTAACATAAACCCGGGTTTCTGCATCAGCAAATTCTATTTTATCTACCTTTAGTGAAACTCCATTCTGTTCCGATACAGCGTTTTCTGGGACAAGTTCCTTAACAGTCGGGACGACAGCATCCATATAGGACTGTTTTTCAATTGAAACAGCATCAATCTGCGGGCATTCTATAGTTGCTCCGATCACGCTAGTTCCCTCGAATGTTCCAACAATTTGTCCATCTACAACAACATAATCGTCTATAGAGCAGTCCTCTTCTGAGTCAGATATGCCGAATACAAAATCCATTTCACTGTTTTGCGGATCATGCCACGCTTGATATGCGGTGTACCCATCCGCTTTGTCTGGTCCGCTAAATATTTTTCCGGAAAGTTTAATATACTTTCCTTTGTAGTCATCAGGATTCGAAAAAACATCCGATATCTCTGTTTCAGAAACATATTCTGGTTCCGTTTCTTCTGGAGTTGTATTCTGGGTATCGGAAGCGGGGGTCCCAGCCCCGCCGCAAGCGGTAGCTGACACGGCCAGCATACTTGCCAACATAATAGCGGCAATTTTCTTTTTCATAGCTTTTTCCTTCTTTCTCTCGTATTTTTCGAGAAACACCACATATATAATCCCTCTCAAGGTTATACCATATATTACCTGTAGATTTTTAGCTTCTGCCATTACTACAATATCCATATGAAAATATTGCTTGATAAGGTTATGCAGTCTAAAAATCTTTCAATCCGTCAAGTATCGATTTTAACAGGCGTCCCGCGTTCCACGCTTAGCGACATCCTGAATGGGACAATGCCCCGGATCGATACGCTTGAAACCATTGCAAAAGGTCTCAAAATTCATATTTCTGACCTGTATGAGTCAGATTTCAAATAAGTGTCCGAGATCTCGGACGATTCCATCAATTTCCATAAGTTTATGAACACCCAACTGTTTACTTAATAGGAGCAGGTAGTAGGTGGTGTTAAGTTATCAACAAGTTATCCACGTACTTACCAACAAATTACACGAACAAATGTTCGAAAAGTCCTTTTAATCGGACTGCCTATGTGCTATCATAATTGCAAGGGATTTCGAACAAGTGTTTTTTGCAGTCGGGAGGGTACATATATGGATCAATTAAAAGCCTTATTATCGAAACTGAATGACGAAGATGATTCAAACATCATCAGGCAGCTATGTGCGATAATATACAGGTATCTTGAGAAGCGCGGGAGGCTTTAGTCCTCCTGCTTTTCTTCTTTATGTATTCCATCCGCTACATTCTGGAAGTAGTTCCGGATCACCGCCTGAGACTTCTCGTCCAATTCTGTATATGTCTTCATCATTTCTATAATCATATCGTAAAACGGATTTCCATGACCGCCATAATCTAGAAGTTCTTCTACGTAATAGCCGACCTCGTCAGATGGAGATCGCGTTTTAAACATTTCACCCTCTCCAGTGCGGAGCCATGTCTCGTTTATATATTTTCCGTGAATGGGTTCTACGCATAATAGCTTGATATGCTTTTCTGTTACATTTCTTCTTCCAGATTCAACCTCACTTACGCCAGAACGGGAAAGTCCCAATATTTTCGCCCATTCGCTTTGATTTTTGCCGCAGGCTACTCTCAACTTGCGAAATCTTTCATTTATATCCAAGATCTCACCTCCTTATGTGACAATAATACCACAGTTTAAATCGAATGTAAATAAAAATCTGACACAAACAGAACATTTAGTATTGACAAAGCTCTGTAACAGAACTATAATAAGCACATACGGAACAAGTAGACCGAGATTCAACAGGGAGGTGATATGACGAAATGGCAAAACCGAGAGGAACGGATTCAGCGCAAGTAATTCAGGTTATTAAAACTGAGTCCTTGCGCGGTGAAGGCACACAAGAAGATTTATGCCGGATAGTTACTCGATACTGGGATTTTGATGGAAATCTGCTTGCGGAGCATGACCCCGCAAGAGATGAATTTGTAGTTACTGCGTGAGATTTGGATTAGTGGGAACTACGGGATGGCTTATAAGATATTCGCAATCAATACTATTGATAAATATCTGGAGATAGCGTTTAAGGACTTGAAAATCCACGTCTTCATATCTCCGCTCATAGTGCGTGTAGTCATTTCCAAGAACCCTCGTTACGTCCGCAGATACAGAGGCATTTATATTCGGAAGATATGTTTCAATCGCTTGAGACAAGCTCTTTTTACAAACTTCTTTTTCTGGAGCCTTTAACTCTTGAATGGCAAAATCTTTTATAAGCACCTCAATGGCGTTGCGGTATCCAGATCCAGCGAGTTCAAAGTAAGAATTTTGCTCAGCATCAAATGATTGTTTGTATAACTCGACAAAACGAGGTGAAATTTTACCAATTGATTCTGGAAGTTGAGGAATTTTATGAACAGGTGGCAATATTCCAAGAAACTCTCCAGATCCGCCTTGTTTTTTATATAGTGCAAATGATTGTTTGTCGCAACAATCATTATGAAAAATAAAAAGCCATATTTTCATACTCGAATACGAAAGACATGACTGAGCGACAATTTGCGGAGTAGAGTATGCGCCACAATGAGGGCACTCAACTGGAATTACGGACTCGAATTTTTCAGAGGAAGTCGGAAAGAAAATTCGATTTTTAGTTTTCATGTAAATCAATCCTTTCATCATTTGTTAGGAAGATTATACCAAATTTTTAAGGAGGCGATAACCGGAATGAGCGAAAAAGAGAAAAAAGACATTGCCGAAATGGTAAAAACAGCAAGAGAGCTTGCAAAGAAAGATCCGCAGGGATTCCTGATCGCAAAGAGCAACATCGATATTCTGAAAGCTCGAGCTGATATGGATCTGGAGCAGGAATCAGAGAAGGAGGTGAGCTGATTGATAATAACGTATTGTCCTAGATGTTATTCAGAGCTTCCAGAAGTGGCAAACTACTGTCCTATATGCGGGATGGATCTCATTAAAAAAGAAGAGTTGGAAGTTAGATATGTGGGACCAAAGGGGAGAACTATTGCTACGGATCTGAAACGCATATCTCTGATCGTAAGCAAGAAAAACGAGGAGGTGAGCTAAATGAAAGTATTAAGCCGACAGACATACATGGATACTGGGCAGAGCATACCGCGTTTGTTCATGACAGCGCAGCAGCTTTCCGAGTATGAGGGCATGACACCCGCGAGATATCGGCAGATATTTCGGGAGATATCAGCATGGATCAATGATGGGAGATATCCCGAGACATCCATGAGTGACGGCAAGTCTCAGAGCGTAAATTATTACGTTTATCGCGATTACATGGCTAACAGGTCGAAGCTGAAAAATCGGAATTTGAGAAAGACGGTGAAGCCGTTCAATCCTGCGGAAATCGCCGCAATATGTCCGATGGTTAGAGAAGTCGTAGTAATGGGTGATTAGAAAGGGGTGAGAACATGAGTGATATGAGAGAACTATTTCCACAGCTGGATATGATTGACATTAAGCATACAAGTCTGATTCCGGCAGAGAAGCCGAAACGGGTTAATCCGGCGCCGATCAGGAGAAAGCGTAACAAGGCAATCCGTAGCATCGAGATTACAGCTGCAGTGTCGCTGGCGATCAATGTGATCCAGTCAATAATTATCTACATACTGAAGCCGGGGGTGTTCTGAAGGGAGGTGAGGAAGCATGAAGCTTGGAAAATCAAAGTTGAAGAGAATCTTATCAGACGAGACGGGGATCCCGATTAAAGATATCACGATCTACGGCCGGTATGAATATTACGGCAATAAGGAGCGCCTCGTAATTGGCAGCCATACTATTGTCGCAACAAACGGAAGAGTGTTTATCAGCTCTCCTGTGATTCGGGAAGACACGGAGGATGTCACTTATAGAAGTAGAGAAATAAAAATTGAGCACCCTCATGAGGCGGCAACCTCAGGGCGCTCAGGTAACTAACCAACTTAATCATAACACAAGGAGGTGCGAATGTACATAGGAATCGGGCCGGAAAAGGACACGGTGGTCGAGGAAGAACAGGCTTTTGATTACGCTTTGGAGAGATCTCTTCACGGCACACCGGAAGATCAACGGGAATTTCGCGAGATGTTGGTCGAGTGGTTTTATTCCGGCAACTGGATAAAGGAGGATGATCCGTGAGCAGGCAGAAAATGATATGCGTATATATCATCCGATATTCCGATGGAGCCCTTGCCTGCTGTTCGGAAAGCTACGAAGCAGCGGTGAGGATGGCGGAGGAGCATATCAAAGGAACGGATCTGACATATGTAATTAATTAATGGAAGGAGAAGCAAAAAGATGAATGATATTGTAATGCAGCAGGACGGTGGAATGGTGAGCCGTAACACACAGACAGAAATGATGATCAGCCGGCAGGCGCAGGAAGTGCAGGCTGCCATGGTGATTGCAAAGAGATTTCCACGGGATGAGGTAGAGAGCTATAACCGGATCATGCAGTCTTGCAAGAGGAAATCACTTGCCGAAAGTGCCATGTATGAATACCCGCGCGGTGGAACAAAAGTAACAGGACCATCAATCAGACTGGCAGAGTCTATGGCGCAGAACTGGGGAAACTTGGACTTCGGCATTACTGAGTTGGAGCAGAAGAACGGGGAATCGCAGGTGATGGCATATGCATGGGACCTGGAGACGAACACCCGACAGGTGAAGATTTTCAGCGTGCCGCATATCCGCAGTACAAAGAAAGGGAATGTCCCGCTTACAGATCCACGTGATATCTATGAAATGGTTGCAAATCAGGGCGCCCGCCGTTTAAGATCCTGCATCCTCGGGATTATTCCGGGAGACGTAGTAGAGGCGGCTGTAAAGGAATGCCAGAAGACGCTGGTATCAGGAAATGATAAACCTTTGATTGACCGTGTGCGTGACGGAATCCGACTTTTCGAGGAAAAGTTTTCAGTTACTCAGGAGATGATCGAGAAGTATATCGGATGCAAGTGTGAAGCGTTCAGCGAGAATGACATGATCCGCTTGAATAATGTATATCGTTCGCTTCGTGACGGAATGGCGAGTCGAGAACAGTATTTTGATCTTCCGGCTCCGGGAACCAGTGAATCAGGCAGTGAGGTGCAGGACCCGTTTTCTGGAAAGACAGAGAACGATGGAAAGAAAAGCGCAAAGAGAGGCGTGAAGAAGGATGAAGAGAAGAATAGAGCTGAATCAGAATAATTACTATTCTGTGGAAGCTGACAGTCAGTATTTTTCTGTATCCCAGTACAAGGATTTCATGAAATGTGAAGCAATGGCTATGGCGAAGATCCGTGGAGAGTATAAGCCGGAGATGACAAAAGCGATGCTGACAGGCTCATTTGTGGATTCTTATTTTGAAGGAACGCTGGGCGCTTTCATGAAAGAGCATCCGGTGGTGTTTACTCGCAAACAGGAGCTGCGCAGCGAGTTTAAGAAAGCCAATGAGATTATAGCGAGGATTCAGGGCGATGAGACATTTATGCGTTTTATGTCCGGAGAAAAGCAGCGGATCATGACTTTCGAGCTGTTCGGATTTCCCTGGAAAATGAAGATGGACAGCTATATTCCCGGGATCTGCATTACCGATCTAAAGGTAGTGCAGAGGTTCCGAACCCTCCCATTGTGGCGGTATGACCTGCAGGGAGCTGTCTATCAAAAGGGCGTGGAACTTGTTACCGGAGAGCATTTACCGTTCTATCTGGCTGTGGCTACGAAAGAGCGGACGATTGATCTGGATATCTTCCAGATCACACAGCCGGTGCTTGATATTGCACTGCGTGAGATTGAGCAAAATATCGAACATTATGCCCGTGTGAAATATGGGCATGAGGAGCCGGTATACTGCGGGAAATGTGATTATTGTAAGAGCGTTAAGGATGCTCGCATCAGGAATTATAGTGAGCTATTGGAGGGATTATAGAGTTGAAGTTAATTAAGATTTTAAGCGACAAAGTACAGATCCGGACGGATCAGCAGGAGTTCAGCAATGTTAGAATCAATGATCTGATTTCTATTACAGATGGGACAGCAGAGCTTGTCACAATGGTGACGGCTGTAACAGATAACGATGCAGAAGCTGGTATTTCGGATGATGATTTTATACTGGGCGGAACAAGTATCAAAGTGGTAGAGTGCTCGATCATCGGAAGTGTACATAATGGGAAATTCAGTAAGGCATTGGATCAGTATCCTACAACAGACATCACCGCCCGGGAGATTAACGGAGAAGAGTTTTCCAAGATGATCAGCCGGCCGGATAGCGGGTTCTGTATTGGGGAATATGCTGTTTATCATTGCCCTGCATGGGTAGACGGCAACCACTTCTTTCAGAGGCATTCCTGCGTTGTAGGAAATACCGGATCTGGAAAATCGGAAACAGTAGCGAAGATTCTGGAGGAGACAAGCAAGCTCCCGGGGGCAAATATTATAGTGTTTGACATTCATGGGGAATACAGGGAGCTGTCATATGCCAGGAATATTTCATTTAGTTCAGCGATGCCGTTTCCCATCTGGATGTTTGGATTTGCGGATATGGTCTCAAATATCCTGAAGATCAAAGAGGAGTCAGCCACGGTTGCCATGACCGCACTCCGGAAATGTTATAAACAGATCTGTCCCGATGGAAATGAAGGTAAGCCGGTTTATTTCAGCTATAAAAAACTGATCGACCATCTTAGAGGGTTGAATGAGGAGCAGGTGGAGACAGGAGAATTTTACAAGACCGGTGCCAACGCAGGGCTGCCCAAGAAGGTAAAAGGCGAATACAATGGACGTCTTTACAGCATTATCAGCACATTGGAATCAAAAGAAAATGATGCAAGACTGTCGTTTCTCTTTCAGGACGCTGACCAGAGTTATCTGGCGGAACTGGTAGTTCAGATCCTTGGCAACGATAAGCCGGTCAAAAATATCGACCTCTCCAATATGCCTCATGATATTGCTATCGCGGTGATCGGGGCGGTAACAAAACTGATCTACGGAGTGCAGCAGACATTCAGGGGCGGAGAGATTGCACCGGTGACACTGGTATGCGATGAAGCTCACGTTTATATACCGAATAACTTTCAGCTTTCCGCCTCTGAGCGGCGCATGGTTGAGATCTTCGAGAACATCGCGAAAGAGGGGCGAAAGTTCGGTATGACGCTTTTTGTTGCAAGTCAGCGCCCCTCGGAACTGAATAAAACCATTATGGCGCAATGTGCAAATTTTATTGTATCAAAGCTGAATAATGAGACCGATAAATCTATGGTCAAAGGTATGCTGCCGGATGGAAATGAGGATATCATTGATTCTACGACCACATTCAGTCCGGGAGAGGTACTGGTCATCGGGGATGCGGTACCGATTCCGCTGAAGATTAAGGTGGAGCTCGCAAAAGAGAGGCCCCAGTCCCGCACAATTGATTTCTGGGATATATGGAAAAAAGGCTCCAAAACTGATCTGGTAAATGGAATTGACAGATATATGAATTCATAAAGGCATCTCCTTGGATTTATGATAGATGTCACACGCAACTTGAAAACTATTAACTTACCGGCGCCGGACTTCGCCTCTGGCGTCGGGGAAAGGAGAAAGAGATGCAGTCAGTCACATTTCAGGTGCCCGGCAAGCCTCAAGGGAAGGCCCGGACACGTACATCTTATAACGAGCATCTGAAACGTGTTATTTCATACACGCCAGATAATGACTTGCTCTATGAGAATCTGATTAAGGCCTTGTATATGCAAGCTGCGGACGGCATCCGGTTTGAGAAAGGAACGCCGGTGACGCTCCGGATTGTGGCACGGTTTGAGCCGCCGAAGAGTGCATCGAAGAAGCGACAGCAGCAGATGCTCGCAGGGGAGCTTCCTCCACTGAAGAAACCGGATATCGATAATATCGTGAAGGTGGTTGCAGATGCCATGAATGGTGCTGCTTACCATGATGATACGCAGATCATATTTACGGTTGCAAAGAAAGTCTATTCCGCGGTGGAAGGGCTGGATATTACGGTTGAGGAATATATGGACGGAGACTTTTGAATATGGTATTGGAAACAGAATTTCCAAAGTGTAAACCGCATTGGGAAACAAAGAAAAAGCTTCGATCAGATGATTTCAGAATCCGATATAAAGCGCTTCGAAATCTGTCAAGCAATTTTATAAGCCGTCCAGATGTAAGAAATCAGATTTTTACCCAAAAAGGTGGTGCGTGCTATCTGTGTGGATCTACGGAGAACTTGCAGATCGATCATGTGATTTCTGTTTATAGGGGAGCAGAAGAAAGAATTCCTTATAATTTGATCAATTCTTTTGGAAATCTAATGCCTATATGTGCAAGATGTAATTCGCTGAAAGGATGGTAAGAAATATATGGCAGGGCGACCAAAACAGGGGATTGATTATTCTGGTTGGTCGGTTGACATATTTGATGGCGATAAAAAAATAGATAAGCTGCTTGACGCAAAAGGATGGAAGGGATTCGGAATTTACTTCTTTTTGTGCCAGCGAGCATACAAAACTAATGGGTACTTTTACGAATGGGGTTATGACGACTGTGCAACGACTGCAAGGAAGATGGGCGGCGGCATTAATTCTGGTACGGTGAAAGAAACCGTGGACTACTGTTTGCAAGTGGATCTCTTTGACAAGGGGTTATTTGACAGATGGGGAGTGCTTACCAGTAGAGGTATCCAGCGCCGTTTTTGGACTGTGCTTTCTGAACGGCGTAGCAAAATCGTATACGAAGAATACTGGCTTTTGAAACCGGATGAGTGCAAAGGCTTAGTTAAAGTCAGCCTAAATTCAGATGTGCAACCGACAAATGATGATGTGCAGGCGACAGATGAAGATTCGTCCCCTATAAAGAAAAGTAAAGTAAATAAAAGTATATATAATACTGGATTTTCGCCGGAACTGGAACGGGCTTTTCAGATGTATCTCATTGTCCGTAATAACTATCATGGAGAGGCGATGGAAGAAGAAATCCAGATGTTAAGGGAAGAGCTTCTGAACATTAGCGATAATGATGCTGAGAGAATTTCTATAGCAAAAAAGGCGACTGTGGGAAGATGGAAGTCTTTCTATAAGACGGAGAAGAAGAGCTCCGGTACCCAAAAAGGAAAAGTGAAAGATAACAACAACTTTGAACGCCGGAACTATGATATGAATGCGCTGGAGCGGCAGCTGATAGGAGATGGATAATGAAAAAGGACGGCAAAGATTATAATTTCGTCAATGCTATCTGGGTGAATATAGAGAGCTATGAGAAGTTCTGTCAGGAATGGGTGATGACCTGCGCTACGCTGAATCGCAGCGTTGATAACCCGAACAGGATTTTAGCCAGACGGTGGAGGATGGGAGGAAGAGAGAAGTGATCAACTTCGGATTCTACAACATGGACTGCATGGATGGAATGAAAGAGTTCCCAGACAAATTTTTTGATATTGCTGTTGTTGATCCTCCATACTTCAGCGGACCGAATACACGTAGATATTACGGACGGGCCGAGAGTACAACACAGATCAAGCGAAAAATATACGATGTGATAGAGACATGGGAAGTACCGAAAACGGAGTATTTTGATGAACTTATGCGAGTTTCAAAGAATCAGATTATCTGGGGATGCAATTACTTTGACTATCATTTCGGATCCGGACGAATTGTATGGGATAAATGCAGAAGCAAAACTTCTTTTTCGAAGGCAGAAATCGCATACTGCAGTCTTCACAATACTGTCGAGATATTCCGGTATATGTGGGACGGCATGATGCAGGGAAAGAGTATTGATGAAGGATGGATTCAGCAAGGAAACAAGAAATTGAATGAGTGCAGGATACACCCAACACAGAAACCAGTAAATCTATATCGGTGGATAGTGCGAGAATACATTAAACCAGGATGGAAAGTGCTCGACACACATGTGGGAAGTGCAAGCAGCTTGATTGCATACCACGAATCGGGGATTCGGTATGTGGGATTTGAAATTGACGAAAAAATGTATCATAAGGCTATGAAAAGGCTCGAAGCAGCCAAAAGTCAGTTAAGTATTTTTGATTTAGGAGTATCAAGAATTTAGAAAGGAGTCAGCCTCCGGCCGGGGCAAGGGTATACCGGGCTTCTTGAAAGATGGAAAGACAGAAAAAGATCAAATGCGAGTTATACAGAGACTCGATGCAGAATTATAAGAAATACGCAATACCGCCGGCACAGTTGATTATAGCGGATGTTCCGTATAATGTCGGGAATAACTTTTACGGAAGCAATCCTATGTGGTACAACGGCGGAGACAACAAGAACGGTGAAAGCAAGCTGGCAGGGAAAGCAGCGTTTAATTCGGATTTCAATTTCAACCTGTATGAATACTTTCACTTCTGCTCGAAGATGCTGAAGAAAGAGGATAGAAAGCCGATCACAAGAGGAAGAAGCAGTAATTCACCGTGCATGATTGTGTTTTGCTCATTCGAACAGATACAGACACTTATCAATGCGGCGGCGAAACATGGATTCGTGCATTACATACCGCTTGTATTCTGCAAAAACTACAGTCCACAGGTGCTTAAAGCAAATATGCGAATTGTAGGAGCTACAGAATACGCCCTGGTTTTATACCGTGATAGACTTCCAAAGTTCCGGAACGGTGCGAAGATGGACGAGAACGGAAAGACAATCAGAGGCACAGGGCACATGGTTTTCAACTGGTTCACTTGGGAGAAAGATGGGAAAGATATACCAAAAATACATCCGGCGCAGAAGCCGATTAAGGTATTAAAACAGTTGATAGAGATTTTCACAGATCCGGGAGATGTTGTGATAGACCCCTGTGCCGGAAGTGGATCGACATTAAGAGCAGCGCACGAACTTGGGAGGAGCGCTTTCGGATTTGAAATTGACAGAACATTCTTCGGTCGGGCAAAAAAAAGAAATGTTGAATTTTGGAAGTGATGGTCAGATGAGCATTGAGGATTTTCCGGAGGTAATGCCATGAAAGATTTGATTATAGACTGCTTCGCCGGGGGAGGCGGGGCAAGCGTAGGAATAGAGATGGCGCTGGGGCGTCCGGTTGATATTGCAATTAATCACGACCCAGATGCAATTCTGATGCATAAAACCAACCATCCGGACACGCTGCATCTGACGGAAGATATCTTTAAGGTCGATCTGAAAAAGTATGTGAAAGGTCGCCATGTTTCCCTGATGTGGGCATCGCCGGACTGTACGAGCCACAGCAAGGCGAAAGGTGGGAAGCCGCGTGAGAGAGGTCTGAGAATCCTGCCCTGGGCGGTGTACAAGCATGCGAAGGCTATTCTGCCGGATGTGATCCTGATGGAGAATGTGGAAGAGATCCAACAGTGGGGACCGCTGGATGCGGACGGGCATCCGATCAAGGAGCGCCGCGGAGAGGACTATCAGAAGTTCATAACAGCAATGAAGAGTCTCGGATATATATTTGACTGTCGGGAGCTTGTAGCGGCTGACTACGGGGCGCCTACAACCCGGAAACGGTGGTATGCGGTATTCCGCAGGGACGGCCGTGAGATTGTATGGCCGGCACCGACTCACTTCAAGGATCGAGAGCCGAGGTGGAAAGCATGTGGAGATTACATAGACTGGTCTGATCTGGGACGATCCATATTTGACAGACCGAAACCGCTTGCAGATGCGACCATGAAGCGGATCGCAAACGGGATTCGGAAGTATGTCATTGATAATCCCTCGCCTTACATAGCGAGAAACAAAGAGGCGGTTGCCTTCCTGATCCAGTATCACGGGGAAACAAAAGAGGGAGATTCCCGGGGGCAGCTTCTCACGGATCCGATCAAGACTATAGATACCAGCAACCGGTACGGGCTTGTGACGGCGTTCGTCACCAAGTTCTACAAGAGTGGCATCGGGCAGGGATGCGACGAACCGTTGCACACGATAACAACCTCACCGGGACACTTTGGGCTGATATCCGCGTTCCTGATTAAGTATTACGGATCAGGCGGGAGTTGCCAGAGTGTTGATAGACCACTGGACACGATTACCACAAAGGACCGGTTCGGACTGGTGAATGTGGTGCTGGATATTCAGGGAGAAAAGTACATTCTAAAGGATATCTTTCTGAGGATGTTGAAACCGGAAGAATTGAAAGTGATGCAGGGATTTCCGAAGGATTACATAATCGACCGGGACTATAACTGGAAGCCGTATCCGATTGCAAAGCAGGTGGCGCGGATCGGGAACAGCGTGGTTCCGATTATGGCACAGAAGCTGGTTGAAACGAACTGTCCGTATCTGAAGGTGGGCGAAAGAGTTCCGAATCTGAGGATTGATGACAGTGGAGAGCAACTGAGGTTTGCTTAAGAGATTTGTACCTTGATAATTGAATATTGATGGTTGGGATGGTATAATTTTCCATATTATAAAAAGAGCAGGAATATGTTATGCAGAAGAATTGGAGGGAGTTGTATCAAAAAATAATGACTCCAGCAGTAGTTGCTGCGCTAATAAGTGGAGGTATTTCAATAATTGTTTCGTTTGATACAAATCAAAAACTAGAAGAAATAGAAGAACAGAAATATACTTATGATTTACAAGAACAGCGGTATGAAAAACTACAAGAATTTCTGAATTTCTTTTCAGAATTTAAGGTCTTTAGCACAGAATATCTGTATGATTTTGATCTTAATAACGACGAGTATTCTGTAAATAACGCAAATAAAACGATGCATGATTCAATTGACGACTTTTCATCACAGTTAAATTTATTAGTACCATATTTAAGTGATGAAGCAATCGATTTGTTGGAATTAGGAGGAGTTTTGGATGAAAATGGAATGGAAAGCTATGATGTTCAAGATAACATATATAGCAAATCTCCTGAGACAGAAGTAACCAATGAGGTAATAAAAAAGAATATGGAAGAAATTAATGCGTATTTTGATCACGCTAGTCAATATATTGTAAATGCAATAGCGAATGATATACGTAAAGAATATGTTCCAGGATGACCAACCATCAATAGGTGGTTGGTTTTTTATTGCCCAAAATCAGGTGATAAAGAGGCTAATAACAAAAATCTGAAGGAATATTCAGAGGTTTGTAACATTTTTCTGAAGCAGAACAAACGAAAGGAGAGCGGAGATGGAGAGATTAACATTTTACCGGAAGAACGGTATAAAAGAAGGGCATTGGTCACCGAGGAAAAAGCAGGAACTGGTGGATGGTCTTGCGGCTTATGAAAATACTGGCCTTGCCCCGGAACAGATCATGGAGCTGAAAGAATCGGTTCAGAGGCTCGATAAAATATTCGGAGATGAAATTACGGTTGATCAGGTTATTGATTTCTTCGTGGATTTTTATATTGCACAGGGAGATCCAGACAGAGTAGAAGCGGCAGAGCTTCTGACAAATGAGGAAGTCACAAGATACAGGGAGCTGAAGGAGAGGGATACGGCGAAAGCACCGGAAGAGATTCAGGATGCTTTTGGTGATGGTAGATT
>CAMLYF010000046.1:0-12809 GCA_946491795.1 uncultured Lachnoclostridium sp.
TGTTTGTCATGCAATTAAGGGAATGGATACCCTCTACTTTTCATTTTCAATCTTATATTCCTCCAAGATTAATATATTAGATTTCAATTCACATCACAAAATATCTGTATACAGCTCTGTGAGAGACCTGCCGCTCTTCATCCGTTCGGACTCCAGATTTACCTTATCCGCCAGATGTCCGTCCTTGAAAAAGATCGCATACTCGATAAAACTTTCCACCTCTTCCAGCAGATGTGTGGAAATCACAAAAGTATTTTCACCGTCCGCCTCCTCAAGGATCAGACTGATAATCTCTTCCCGGGCCTTATAGTCGATCCCGTTCAGGGGCTCATCCAGAAGGTACAGTTCCGCATTTCTTGACAGCGTGGCCGCAAGCTTCAGCTTCGCGCTCATGCCGCTTGAAAAATTTCTCACCTTCATGTCCGGTTCCAGCCCCATTTCTTTTGTTGTTTCCTCATATTTCTTCCGGTCGAAGTCATTGAAAAAAGCTTCGTAGTATTCTCCCACATCAGACACTTTCATAAAGTCATAGAAGAACGGTTCCGTAGCCATATAGGCGATGCTGGCTTTGTCGCGCCACCCGATGGGATGCCCTTCATAGAGTATCTCTCCCCGGCCCGGCTTTGTAAGGCCCGCCACCATCTTCATCCATGTAGTCTTTCCGCTCCCGTTCTCGCCGAGCAGGCCGTATATTTTCCCTTTATCCAGATTCAGCGTCAGATCTGCAACCGCCTCTTTCGCTCCAAACCATTTTGTCAATTCCCTGCACTCAAGCATCATTTTCTCCATCCTCCTTATATTCTGCAATCTGATCGATAATATCGTCTTTCTTGTAGCCGAGCCCGCTCATCTCATGCATAAAGTTTTTAAGCAGCTCTGACGCCATTTCCTTTTTTAAATCCCGAAACATATTCTCCTCCTCTGATACGAAAGTTCCGATTCCCCGTCTTGTAAAGCACCATCCCTGCATTTCCATCTCCCGGTAGATCCGTGCAGCCGTATTTTGATTAACCTTGTACTCCACAGCCAGATCACGGCTGGATGGCATCTTCTCTCCGGGCTTCAACTCTCCCTTCACCATCTTCTTCTTCAGTTCATTGATCACCTGAAGATAGATCGGAGCGCCTGTATTGTATTCCATGACATACCTCCTCCGCTTAACTGCATTCGCAGATACAGTTCCATCCATATATTTTATGTACCAGTGCTATAGTTAGATAGTACACTAGTATTTTAGTTTTGTCAATAAAATAATTCAAATAATTTTTTACAAAAAATGTTGACATAACCAAAAAACTATACTATAATAATTTTTGCTGTGAACGAAACAGCAAATGATGAATGTGCGATTAGCTCAGCTGGATAGAGCGTCTGGCTACGGACCAGAAGGTCGGGAGTTCGAATCTTCTATCGCACGTAAAAAAGAGCATTCCTTGAAGGAATGCTCTTTTTGTTTCTACAGCCCGCGAACAAGACCGGTATATTTACACGTCCATTTCCGACCGCCGGACTTATTATACAAAACAGGCAGGGCTCCCCGCCCTGCCTGAACTATTCATCCGCCAATCTTTCTGCCTGATCTTTATTCTTCTGTATATTTCGCCGACTGCATCTTAATCAGCTCTTCATCGTCAAAATAATTAATCTTCATCGCAGCTTTTACATCTTTGAGAGTCTCAGCAGCAACTTTCTCTGCTTTCTCGCTTCCCTTCCTGAGGATCTCATATACTGCCGGAATGTCTTTCTGCCACTCTTTTCTGCGTTTGCGGATCGGCTCCAGCTCAGCCTGAAGCACATTGTTCAGGAAGCGTTTCACCTTCATATCGCCGAGACCGCCTCTCTTGTAGTGCTCTTTGAGCTCGTCAAGATTATTGTACTCCGGAAGGAATTCCGGGAAATACTCCGGTCTGCAGAACGCGTCCAGATAAGTAAACACTGTATTGCCTTCAAGTTTCCCCGGATCCTCTATTTTGATATGCGTCGGATCTGTGAACATGCTGAATACCTTCTTCTTGATCTCCTCCGGTTCCTCCGACAGATAGATACAGTTTCCGAGAGACTTGCTCATCTTCGCTTTTCCGTCGATTCCCGGCAGCCGCATACACGCCTCGTTGTCCGGAAGAAGAATCTGCGGCTCCACAAGAGTCTCTCCGTAAACAGAATTGAACTTGTGCACGATCTCTTTTGTCTGCTCCAGCATCGGCATCTGATCCTCTCCCACAGGCACGATCGTCGCCTTAAACGCTGTGATGTCCGCCGCCTGACTGATCGGATAGGTAAAGAATCCGACCGGGATGCTCGCCTCGAAATTACGCATTTTAATCTCAGTTTTTACCGTAGGATTGCGCTGCAGCCTTGATACAGTCACCAGGTTCATATAGTAGAACGACAGCTCGCACAGCTCCGGAATCTGGGACTGAATCAGCAGAGTCGACTTTTCCGGATCAAGTCCGCACGCGAGATAATCCAGCGCCACCTCGATAATATTCTGCCGCACTTTTTCCGGATTATCCGCATTGTCAGTCAGAGCCTGCGCGTCCGCTATCATGATAAATATATCGTCAAAATCTCCCGTATTCTGAAGCTCTACCCGGCGTCTCAGGGAACCCACGTAATGTCCGACATGGAGTTTTCCCGTAGGACGGTCTCCGGTAAGCATAATTTTTTTCATTCCTCTTCCTCCTGATTCTATTACTGATCACCGGCGCACGACGCCGGTATTTCTTCATTTTTCTTTATTCTGTTACAGCACCGGCCTCTTCTGGCTCTTCTGTCCCGCGAACTTCGGAACACGACGCCTCTGCGAAGCATACACAAACTGATACAGAACGCACGCCATCACACCTGCCCCGAGCACGTCCAGAACAGAATGCTGCTTCAGGAACATGGTAGCCAGAATAATCAGCCCCGCCAGCACATACGTACCGGCGCATATCCCCTTGTGCTTTCTGAGAGTCTCGCTCTCACCCACAGCGATACACACACTCAGCGAGTTAAACACATGAAGGCTCGGAAATACATTCGTACATGTATCTGCCCGGTAAAGTGTCCTCACCATATCCACAAATATATTATCCCGCTCAAAGACAACCGGCCGCAGATCCTGACCGTTCGGGAATATTGTACATATGATAAGAAAAATAGTCATACCCGTGAACATAAACCCCGCCAGTTTATAAAACCCCTGCACATCCGTAAAGAAAAAATACAGAAATGCCGCGACAATAAACGCGAACCACAGCAGATACGGCACTATAAAATATTCAACAAACGGAATATGTTCATCCAGACTGATCTGGATCACATGGTAATGCGTGGTCACATGTTTCTCAAGGAACATAAACCACGGCATGTAGATAAAAATATATAAAAACACCCATGCATGCTTATATTTCTTAGCCACTCCTGCAAATCTATTTTTCAGCTTCATAGCGATGCCCCTTTAAATACAGTTTTGCCTGTTTTATTTCCCCGGTCAGTTTTATTATATTCTCTCAATCGCATCGATTATAGCACGATTTAAAACAGTCAACAACTGTCTTCACAAAACATTTAATAAATCTTTCGTAATTAAGAACAGATGCAGTCTGCAACACTCCTTGCTTTATCCGGTGATCACCTTCAGCCGTTCTCCCATAAGTGAGACACCGATCTCTTTTCTCGGGAATCCCGGTTCACCATCCGTATGCAGCGGGAGAGCTGTCCCGGTCCTGATCCGTACGCCGCTGCACTTTTTAATCACAACTCCTTTAAAACCTGTATGTTTTCCCCAAAATGCAAGAGGAAGCAGACAAAGTATCTTCACCACCGGAAGCCCATATACAATGATCACATCCAGTTCTCCGTCCGCAGGAGACGCTTCCGGGCAGAACTTAAAACCTCCGCCCTCATAGGGCAGATTCATAAAAGCCGCAAAATACGCCTTCTCAAATATCTGCTTTGTGCCGTCCGCAAATGTTGCCGTTATTTCCACCGGCCTGTCTTTCTTCAGCCGGTCCAGAGCCACTACGGCATAGCTCAGTTTTCCCAGTCCGATCCGGTTCAGCCGCACTTTCCATTTTGAAACACATACCTCATGGCATACCGCAGCATCGAACCCGATCCCCGCGCTCACGACAAAACGCCTCTGCCGGCCTGCCGCAGCCAGCACTCCTATATCCATATGCATGACGTGCCGCGGCTCAAGTATGATATCCAGGGCCTTCTCCGGATCTTTCGGTATTTTCAGCCCCCGCGCGAAATCATTGCTCGATCCGATGGGTATGTATCCGAGAGTGACTTTCTCCGGCTCTCTGATTCCGTTGACTACCTCATCGACAGTACCGTCTCCTCCCAGCACCACGATTCTGTGATCCCGACGATCCGCCGTGATCCGGGCGGCAATCTTCCGTGCGTGATTTCTGCTCTTTGTCATATGACAGCAGTAGTCCACACGTCTTTTCTTAAGTTCCGGTTCAATCATTCTCCATATCATCTCTCCCATGCCCGAACGGGCTTTGGGGTTTACAATAAAATGATATTCCATCTCCGCTGATTTTACCCCCTGCAAAGTGTCGCATCCAGATATTTTCCAAGTGACCTTGCCATATTCCCCTCAAAATCAGCCTCTCCATGCTTTACACACCACTCGAAAACATTTCCGATCACAATCATCCTGATATCTGTCGTGAACTCCTCAATGCTAACATTCAGGCTCACGATTCCGGCCTGCTCGGCTTTTTCCACATAATTCTGTACAGTCACAATGGGATAAGGCCTTTCCATACGAATCGCAGCATTAAGCGCCTGGTTCTTTGTATCATAATACTCGGACATAAATTCTACGCCCAGATCCCGGCAGTATTTCACATAGTTCATGTATACCTGGATAATGCCTTCTTTTACGCCGTCCACACTGTCCGGCAGCTCCAGAAGGTCCGGATCAATCTTTGGCTGATCCTCAATATAATAAGACAGCAGGTCATCCTTTGTCTTGAAATGATGATAAAAACTTCCGTTTGAAACTCCCGCCTCCTCACAGATGTTCTTAATAGACAGTTCCTCATAACCTTTCTTCTGAAGAATCCGCTTTGCCGCCTGAAAAATCTTCTCACGCGTCTCCCGCGATTTCTGCTGCTGTCTGGAAATAGATGCTTTTTCACTCATTTTGTGATACTCTCCTGTTTTTTCTACCAGACCATTGTACCACATGAGTCTGACGGTTTCAACAAAACAGAGCGAGCTCGGTTATTTTGGCATATATGCCTCAAATGCGGAAGGTATCGGATATTCTTCCTGAAGCTGCCGTATCTCTGCAAAAATGATGTTGCCTTTCTCTTTATTTTCATCTGCCATACTTTTTTCAAGCTCGTCCACAAGAATCTCATATCCGGTCATATGCCACTCCACATGGCTGAATATATGTTTTGCATTTCCCAGTTTCCTGATACGGACCGGCGTCAGCCCCAGAGATTTTCCGTAACCGACCACTTCGTCATATGTCATACGCCCTTCTCTGTTCGGAAACTCATACATTCCGGCAAGCAGCCCTTTTGCAGGCCGCTTCCTGATCGCTGTCTTCTGTGCATCCCTGAAAAGCAGAACAGTCCGGTTCTCGATCCGCCGTTTCTTTGCTTTCTTCTTCACCGGGAATTCCGTCTCCCGTCCCTGTTCATGGGCCAGACAGAGATGACTTACAGGACACGAGCCGCACCGCGGTTCTCCGTTCGGCAGACACACAACAGCTCCCAGCTCAATCAGACTCTGATTAAAATCGCCTGCCGCATCGCGGGGAATCACCTCTTCAATCTCCTTTTCAATCTTCGACTTTGTCCCGGCCTTCGCAATATCTGAATCGTCCGCTGTGATCCGGCTCACAACCCGAAGCACATTACCATCTACCGCAGGTTTCGGAATATTATAGACAAAAGAACTGATTGCCCCTGCCGTATAGCTGCCGATTCCTTTTAACGAACGGATTTCTTCATATGTTTCAGGAAACTTACCGCCGTATTCTTCTATAATCTGACATGCAGCGTATTTCAGGTTTCTTGCCCGGTTATAATATCCCAGCCCTTCCCACAATTTCAGAAGACGGTCTTCTGAAACTCCGGCAAGTGCCCGTACATCCGGCAGTGCTTTCAGAAAACGTTCATAATATGGCTTTACCGCCTCCACTCTCGTCTGCTGAAGCATGATCTCGGATATCCATACCCGATAGGCATCCATCCTCTCTCTCCACGGCAGATCTCTCTTATTCTTTCGAAACCATTCCACAAGAGGCTTTGCCGTTTCTTTCATTCTCGGGCTTTCCAGCACTACATCCACCGGTTCACGGATCGTAATGCTGTCCGATGTCACTTCACAGTCATAGGCAAGAATTTTCACCCCTGCAGCCGCGGCCTTTTTCAGTGCTTCCGCAAACGCCGGATGGGTATCCGTATTCGGAGTAAAATAACGCACATCTTTCATCTGGATCACAAAGAATACATATGTCTCGTATCCTTCTTTCTTTGCCCGGACCAGTTCTTCCATATGCTTTACCGCCCGGTCGCTTGGCGCATCCGGGAACCGGCACACACCATCCTCCTCCAGTGTAACGCCTTTTACCTCAATAAATATTCTGCTATCCCCTGCCTCCACGTAAAGGTCGAATCTGGAATTCCCATATGTTGTCTCCGGACGCACCAGATGCACGTCCGGAAAAAGATTTCCTCCTTCGATCCATTCCTGCACTACTTTATTCGGGATCTGGGAATCCATGTTGATCATGCGCTTTCCTTTCTCCACCGCTATCAGATCCCACTTTGTCTTCCTGGCAGGATTGACACTCTCCTGTATATAGACCGGCGCACCGGGAACAAGCAGTTCCGCACACCGCCCTGTATTTTTCACATGGACAGTCTCTTTCTCACCATCCAGCTGCACATATGCGATAAAACGGTTCGGCCGCTCAATAAAGAACGCCTTCCGGATCCGTTCATAATTCATGTCTCATTCACTCTCCCTGCAGATAAAATCACGCCGAAATCATGCCGGATTACGCACAGTATACAAGATGCCCCGCATACCGCTGTAATGCCATCATAATTTCGGCGTTTCTCACTGTCAATATAGAAATTACAGGATTTTAGACAGGAACTCCTTCAGTCTCTCATCCTTCGGGTGCTCAAAGAACTCTTCCGGCGGAGCCTCCTCACGTATCTGTCCGTCGTCCATAAAGATTACTCTCGAAGCCACCTCTCTTGCAAATCCCATCTCATGTGTCACGACAACCATCGTCATGCCGTCTTTCGCCAGCTTCTTCATCAGGTCGAGAACCTCTCCTACCATTTCCGGATCCAACGCTGACGTCGGCTCGTCAAAAAGGATCACGTCCGGATTCATGGCAAGGGAGCGTATGATCGCAACCCTCTGCTTCTGACCTCCGGACAATGTGGACGGATAAACGTCCGCTTTGTCATCCAGTCCGATACGCTTCAGCAGATCAAGGGCCTGCTGCTTTGCCTCGTTTCTGATCTGCTCCTTCGTCGTCGTGATAGGGATCAGCTCTTCCTTATTGCTGCGAAATACATTTTTAAAACGGATCATCCTGTTCTTACGCTTTGCCTTTTTCAGGTCCTTGCATCTCAGGTAAGCCGGAGCCATCATTACATTCTGAAGCACCGTCTTATTATTGAACAGGTTAAAGTGCTGGAATACCATTCCCATATGGCGTCGGTGTACATTGATATCCACCTTCATATCGGCAATATCCACTCCGTTAAAAATAATACTGCCCGACGTAGGGTCTTCCATACAGTTCAGACATCGCAGGAACGTACTCTTACCGGAACCTGACGGGCCGAGCACTGCGACGATATCGCCTTTATTGATGGTGATGTTGATTCCTTTTAAGATCTCAAGATCACCGAAGCTTTTCCTAAGATTAATTACGTCTATCACTCTTCTTCAGGCTCCTTTCCAGTAATTTTATGAGCAGGGTGATCACCAGCACGAGGGCAATGTAGATCAGAGCCATCACCAGATACGGCACCATGAACTCATAATTGTTTGTTCCGATATAGTTGAACGCCACATAGAGATCCGCCGCACCGACAAAGCTCACGACTGACGTCTCTTTGATCAGGGAAATAAACTCATTTCCCAGTGTGGGAAGGATATTTTTCACCGCCTGCGGAATAACGATCTTCGTCATACTCGCTCCGAAGCTCAGTCCTACTGCCCGTCCAGCTTCCATCTGTCCGGGATCAACGGACTGAATACCGCTCCTCATAATCTCCGATATGTAGGCTCCGCTGTTTAATCCGAACACAAGCATAGCCACCTGAACTCCGTTGATGTTCCATCCGATGATCGGCAGGAGCACATAATAGAACACAAGGAGCTGTACCACCATAGGCGTACCGCGGAACAGCGCCACATAAAAACTGCAGATTCCGTTCAGCACTCTCGGAAGCACTTTATATTTCGGCAGCACCCTTACGGTCGCGATGATCGTACCGATCAGAATACCGATGATCAGACCGCACACCGCAATGAGAAGTGTGTTCTGAAGCCCCTGCACCACTCTCACATAGCCGTTCTGATCTATAAATATCTCTATGAACTTATCTATCTTCTGACTAAAATTACCCATTTCCGTCCCTTCTCAAAAGAAGGAAAATGCCTGCATCTTTGATAAACTCTTACAGCTGCCTCTGATGCCTGTATTTTCCTTCCTTAATTTAAGTCCTGTTCTCTCTGTTACAGTTCACATCCCGCAATGACTGTTTACTGCATTTCGTTGATTGCTTCTGTGATTGCTGCCGCCGGAGCCGCATCGATGATCACATAATCGATATTTCCGTTGAGCATATCCTGCACTGCAAGAGATCCGCTCTTATACGGCTGGCATGTTGCCTGAAGTCCCGGGAAGCCGAGATCCTCGCTGCCTTCCACATAGCTCTGTCCTGTCGTTCCCTGCTGTACACCGATCTTAACGGAAGAATCCAGCTCAGCAAGTGCCGCTGCGATAGAATCCGCATCCGTCATATCATCGAACGTAGTATCGTCGCTCGGAACGATCAGTCTCTGAGATGCCTGATAATACGTATCTGAGAATGTCACATATTCTTTTCTCTCTTCGCTGACTGTAAGGCCGGCCATCGCAATATCACATTTCTGCTGTCCGACTGACAGACATACTGCATCGAAATCCATATTCTGGATCACGAGTTCCTGTCCCAGTTCCTCTGCGAGCATGGATGCAATCTCCATGTCGATACCGACATAGTTTTCGCCCTGCATGTACTCGAAAGGTTCAAACGCTGCATTCGTAGCAACTACAAGCTGATCTTTTGACTCATCCAGCGCTGCGGATTTTACCGGTGTCGGCTCTCCGCCGCCAAAGTATTTATCAAAAATCTCATCCAGCGTTCCGTCTTCCTGTATCTTTGCGATAAAAGCATTCACCTGCTCAAGAAGTTCCGGCTGTGTCTTATCAATACCGAACGCATACTCTTCATTTGTAAGATCCACATCAATAACTTTTGCCGTCTTAGCAGTGCTTGTATCAGAACCTGACTTGCTGTCGCTGTTGTCGCTGCCGCCACATCCCGCAAGCATTCCGACAGTAAGGGCCGCCGTTAAGACTGCTGCTAATAACTTTTTCATGTTTACATTCCTCCATTTGATTTTCAATTTGCATAATCATGCAGATTATCCTACTAATTTTAGCATGTTTTGCGTAAATTTCAACCCCTGCATTGAAAATTTATGCACAACAGTTCAAGCAAGCAGTGCCTGAATACCGAAAAACAGAAATACAATCACTCCGAGAACGATCCTGTAATAACCGAACACTTTGAAATCATTCTTTCTTATGTAACTCATCAGGAACTTGATCGCTACAATAGATACTGCGAATGAAACGATCATACCCACTAAAAGCACAGCCACCTGCATCGCCGTAAAATTAAACCCGAAGTCTAACAGCTTGACAAAACTTGCTCCAAACATGACCGGTATAGCAAGGAAGAATGTATATTCGGCTGCAAGGCTTCTGGAAACGCCAATCATAAGAGCTCCCACGATTGTAGCTCCGGAACGGGAAGTCCCCGGAATCAAGGCCAGCATCTGGAATACACCAATAATTAAGATCATAGGGATCGTCAGCTGTGAAAACTTTGTCACCTGGGGCGTTTTATCTTTCTGGTAATTTTCAACTATAATAAATAAGATACCATATACGATCAGCATAATTGCCACTACATACCAGTGATACAGCAATTTATCAATCTGTTTATTAAACAAAAGTCCTATCACGCCCGCCGGGACACATCCTATAACCACCTTGATCCATATCTGCCAGGTCAGCATTTTTTGTTTCTGAGTTTTTTTCGGTGAAAACGGATTCAGCTTATGGAAGTAGATCACAATCACGGCCAAAATCGCTCCGAGCTGAATCACAACCTGGAACATCTCAAAAAATTCATCACCCTGACTCATTTTCAGCAGTTCTTCCATCAAAATCAGATGCCCCGTACTGCTGATCGGAAGCCACTCCGTAATTCCTTCCACTATACCGAAGATAATCGCTTTTAATATATCCAACATTTCATTCTCCTCCTCTTGAATAATTAGGATAAAATACTTTCTACAGCAGAACGTATTTCTCAATCACATCTGCTACGCCGTCTTCTTCATTAGATAAAGTAATGTAATCCGCGGCTTCTTTCACCTTTTCTTCACCATTGGCCATGGCAACTCCGAATCCCGCTTCTCTCAGCATCACTATATCATTATCGCCATCGCCGCATGCCATGATCTCCTCGCGTCTGATTCCCAGCATGCGCCCCAGATTCACAAGTCCTTTCCCCTTATTAACGCCGGCAGCATTAATCTCGATGTTGTACCGTAAGGACCCTACAAGTTCCAGACCGTCTTCCGCTTCCAGCTCCTTCCACGCAGCTCTCCGTTCATTCATATCCGCGAACAGAGCCTGCACTTTATCAAGTCCCCTGTTTTCTTTTTTTACCAGTTCACTGATATCGTCAACAGGTATCCGTGTCTTTCTCATATATTCACACATACTGGGGTTTTTGTGATATTTCTCCACACAGTTCATCTTATCAGCAGGCGCATACCCCTGTCCGTCGAAATACACTTCCTGTAGAGTATCATATTTCCCGCATATTTCCAACACCTTTTGCGCCAAATCCGGTCCGAGCAGATGTTCCTCGATCACCTGATCCGTCTGTGTATCTATAATCCTTGCGCCGTTTGACGTAAGCGCATAATGCATGCCGGGAAAGTGTCTTAGTTCTTCCGGGACGCCCATCCACGGCCGCCCTGTCGCGACAAGAACAACAACTCCCTGTGCCAGCGCCCTGCTGATGGCCTCTCTCGTCCGGACAGTAAGTTCTTTTTTCTCCGTAAGTACTGTTCCGTCCAGATCCAGTCCGATCATTTTTATCTTATGTTCCATACTTTTCTCCGATTCCACAGTTGCTGTTCGCAGTAATATTCTGCAATTATTTTACATTTATTTTATTCTATCAGAGTTTGCCAAATAACGCAATTTGTAGTATAATAATTACTCGCAACTTAATATCGCATATTTTAAGAAAGGATTTTACCATATGAGAATCTACAAAAAACGATGGATACAGTCCGGAATTGCCCTGATCTGTTCTCTCGCAATTGTACTTTCGGTTTTTCCTGTTTTAGCGGATAATGATGAAATTAAAAACCTTGAAGATCAGTCTTCTTCGCTCGAGAGCGAACTCCAGGGGATCAACGAGGACATACTCGCCCTGAGCGATGAGATCTCGACTACTGAGATGCAGGTCGAGATGCTGAACGGAGAGATCGCCCGTACATCGGACGAACTTAAAGAGGCAAAGGCAAATGAGGAAAAGCAGTATGAAGACATGAAAGCCCGTATTAAATATATGTACGAGCACGGGAACGCAACACTGCTTGAGCTGCTCTTCTCTGCTGAAGATATGTCAGATTTTCTGAACAAAGCTGACTTCATTGAAAACCTCAGTGAATATGACCGCAATGCTCTTAATGAATTGAAAGATATACATCAGCAGATCGAAGATGAGCAGAATACACTGCAGACACAGCAGGATTCACTTACAGAGCTTGAAGACCAGCTTCAGACGCAGCAGACCGCACTTCAGGCAAAGGCTGATGCTACTTCTACCAATCTCGCCGATGTTCAGTCAAGACTGCAGAAGGCCAAAGAAGAAGAAGCTGCGCGTATTGCCGCCGAGGCAGCCGCACGTAAAAAAGCAGAGGAAGAGGCAGCAAAAGAAGCCGCCGCATCCGCGAATAAAAACACTTCCGGCAGCGGAAGTTCCCACAGCGGCAGTTCCGGTGGAGGATATGATAATTCTGTTGTAACCGGTGGAGAGATCAACGCGTCGACAGATGAAGTCACATTGCTCGCAGCTATCATTCAGTGTGAAGCATACCAGAATTATGACGCTTTACTCGCTGTAGCGACCGTTATCATGAACCGCGTTGAAAGCTCAAGATTTCCGAATTCGATCAGCGGAGTTGTCTATGCAAGCGGTCAGTTCGAACCGGTCTGGACAGGCCGTCTCGACTCCGTATTGGACAGAGGTCCCACAAGCCTCTCATTACGGGTTGCAAAAGACGCTATTAACGGCGCAAGACTTGCCGCCGTGGCCGACTGCTACTACTTCCTGTATGCACCATATGCCAACAGGGACGGCATCGTAATAGGCGATAACGTATTCTTCCAGTCGTGGTAGAGAAATTTCGATTTTTCGGACTGACAAAGTATCCGCCGGGAGGCAGGTATTGCTAACGCACAC
>CAMLYF010000047.1:0-12381 GCA_946491795.1 uncultured Lachnoclostridium sp.
CCTGCGACCTCCTGGTCCCAAACCAGGCGCTCTAGCCAAGCTGAGCCACACCCCGGTATTCTTTACTACGTTTCCTGTCTTCCCGTAGCGCATTGACTATTATATTATATGATTTTCCTAATGTCAACATTTTTTTACATAACTTTTTTATTTTTTTTCATTTCCTCTCTGTCTGGCAAAAAACAGACGCGCACCGGCCCCTGCGGCTTTCATTCAAGATATCTCTGATCATATGTAACCGAACCGTTCGGGGCAATCTCCATAAGCATATAGCTGCCCTTCCTGCCTTCCTGTCTGGGAAACGAAAGGCTGCCCGGATTAAGTACAGTAAGCCCCTCCTTCTGTTCAAAAAACGGTCTGTGTGTATGTCCGTACATCACTATATCCACGTTTCTCGCTTTCCCCTCTTCAAAAATATATTCAGGATCAAGAGATACATAATAAGCATGTCCATGGGTGATAAATACCTTATATCCGCACAGATAAAACTCCTCCTCACGCGGCAGACTGGAAAAGAAATCATTATTTCCCCGGACCATATGCTTTTCACAATCGATTACGGCATTCATATAATCCTCTCCGCCCTCGACATCACCCAGATGGATAAATACATCAATCTCGCCCGCTTCTTCCAGCGCGCGGTCCAGATTTCTATGCCTGCCGTGTGTATCACTGACGATCAATACCCTCATTATATTTCCTCACCGATTTTTTCTTTTAATATGTCTCTCATCGCCCGAAGCGCTTTTCCTCTGTGACTCAATTCATTCTTCTGTTCAGGTTTCATCTCTGCCGTCGTGCAGCCATACTCCGGGACATAGAAGATCGGATCATAACCGAATCCATTATCTCCGGCAGCTTCCTCCGCGATTCTTCCCTCGATGGTCTTTCTCACAGTGGACACCGTTCCGTCCGGAAACACCGCGGCCACAGCACATACAAACCTTGCGGTTCGCTCTTCGTCCGGCACGCCTTCCAGCCTGTCCAGCAGAATGCGGTTCTTTATATCATAAGAAGTATCCTCACCGGCAAATCTGGCAGAATAAATCCCCGGAGCCTTATCCAGATAGTCGATTTCCAGACCGGAATCATCCGCGAGAACAATATCATTTGTCAGAACCCGGGCAACAGCTCTCGCCTTGATCTCCGCATTTTCTTCAAAACTCATCCCGTCCTCAACAATCTCGATTTCAACCCCCGCCTCTTTCATCGAAAGGATCTCCATCCCAAGGTCTTTCAGGATCATTCGTATCTCTTTCATCTTATTTTCGTTGCCTGTTGCAAATATAATTCTTTTCTTCATATTTTCTGTATATCCTCTATTTCTTCTGTCTGGGCGGTTTCGGCCCCTGAAACTGATAAAAATATGTTCTTATCATCCCGTTATAAATTTTTCTGTTTTTATCTGCTTTTCTGCCGAAATACCGCTCCGCATCTTCATAACTCGTAATCATATAAGCGGACCAGCTGTCCAGCCTGCGGTAAGCTTCTCCAAAATCTTTATAGATACGAGGCAGCGTCTCTTTCTCTTCCAGCCGTTCTCCGTAAGGCGGATTAGTAATAATAAATCCATACTTCTTCGGATGACTTAAATCTTTTACTTCTCTTTGCTGGAAATGAATCAGATGGCCGACTCCCGCTTCCTCGGCATTTCTTCGTGCCGTCCTCAGGACTTCACCGTCCGCATCATACCCCTGTATATCCGTCTCGATCCCGTCGTCTATCATATCCTGAGCTTCATTAACCGCTTCATACCAGTTCTTCTTAGCTATCAGGTTTGTCCACGATTCCGCAGTAAATGAGCGGTTCATTCCGGGAGCAATATTTGCCGCCATCATGGCCGCTTCAATCGGAAACGTACCGCTTCCGCAAAACGGATCCACAAGTATCCGATCCTTTTTCCACGGCGTCAGCATGATCAGCGCGGCCGCAAGATTCTCGGCGATCGGCGCTTTTCCCGCCACCGGGCGGTATCCCCGTTTGTGAAGCGACGCTCCCGTTGTATCCAGTCCGACTGTCACCATATCTTTCATAAGAAATACCCTGACCGGATACGAAGCGCCTGTCTCCGGGAACCACTGTATACGATACCTGGATTTCAGGCGCTCTACCATTGCTTTCTTCATAATGGACTGAATATCCGACGGACTGAACAATCTGCTCTTCACCGATGCGGCTTTCGCCACCCAGAACTTTCCGTCCTCGGGTATGTAATCTTCCCACGGAATTTCTTTTGTTTTCTCAAACAGCTCATCATACGTCTTCGCTCTGAAACTCCCTGCTTTCAGCAGTATGCGTTCCGCCGTGCGCAGAAAGATATTAGCTCTGCATGCAGCCTCCATCCCTCCGCTGAAAGTAACTCTGCCGTCCTCAACCTGTACGATCTCATAGCCAAGATCCTGAATTTCACGCTTGAGAACAGATTCCAGACCGAAATGACAGGGCGCGATCCATTCCATTTTATCCATGAATTTCTCCGTTCTTATTTTTTGTCTGTATACATCTTACTATAAATCAGGGGCAGAGTAAAGTTGAACTTTCCCTGCCCCGTCCGTCATTTTTTCAGTTTTTCCGGAAATCTCAGCCGTCAGATCTAATAGCGGTCTGACTCGTCATAGGCATCTGTGTTCCGTCCGCAGTTTTTGCTGTTGGAAGCATTGGAATAAGAATTGCTGCTGTTCTTGTTGGAATTTTTGTTCTTGCTCTGTGTGTTTCCGTAAGAAGAGCTGTTGTTTGCGTTTTTGTTTGAATTGTTTGTATTACTATAATTCTTTGCCATGTGTAATCCCTCCTGTTTTTTGGTTCATCGTTAGTATGTCTCATCCATACCTTTTTATACGTTTCCTTTATGCTTTTTTGCCCGGATGGCCGTCTCGCCGCCGAATTTTGCTTTTTTCAAAACTTTTTCTTGCTTTTTCCAATTCCGTATATTATACTGTTTACTGTAGAAAGGTTACTTTCTACAACCCCTTATTAATTATTTATACTCCCCTCAAAAGACCGATGGCTCCCCCATCGGTCTTTTACTTTGTCTTCCTGTTCATAATTTGTTCATTTATCATTTAAAAATCTTTCATTATCTCATCATGTTTTCTTCATTTCTCTCCCATATACTAAAACCATCGAAAGAGAAACAGACAGATAACACTTAAACAAGACGCTGACAAGTTATTTTGAATAAACTTTTTCATAATACATGCCGGGGACCAAGCCGATTGGTCACCCGGCATCCTCCCTTTTTACGGGATATTTTTTTCGCATCCCTCAATCAGCTCACTGAGTTTTTCCGAACCTCCCGTCTTCTCCGAAACTGTTTTTGCCGTTTCAAGAGCCTGTTCATAATTTTCCTGCCGCATCTCCAGCTTCATTTTTTTCAGTCCTGCCTCTTTAATCTTTTCCTTGTCTTCTTCAAGTTCTATTACCCGCCCGTAGGCACTGATCATCTCATCCGTAATTATCCTCTTTTCCAGAAACCCGACAAGTTCCTGAGATGCCAGTCCTGTTTTTTCCGCCGCCTCTTCTGCGCAGATCGTGCCCGTTTTTTCAGATTCCGGATTTTGTTCCCGCATATATTTTCCGTTTTCTTTCTTCACAATATGCTCCCCGGCCTCATCCGCCTGACCGTACTCCTCTTTTTCTCCAGCCCGTGCAAAGACACATATCAGCAGGACCGCCGCCGTTCCTGCTGATATCACCATCTTACGCAGTCCGGGATGTGCATCACACTTCTGTGCGTCCGCTTTCCGCCTGGGAACAGGCGGCAGGTCTTTGAGTACCTGATGCAGATCTTCATATTTTCTTCCCAGGTCTCCGGTGCAGCGTCCGATCACCCGGGACAGACGCCTTTCTTCTCTCCGGCTCAGCGCAGGATGTATTTCCGAATATGCCAGAATAAACTGGATAGTTTTGCCATAAGCGAACAGGTCAGCCTCATTATTCCTCCCAATGCCGATCTCATATACCGGTTTTACGAAATGACTTCTCACCGCCCTCTTCTGCATACGTTTCATAACCGGCTCATTGTCCGGCGCCTCCGTATCAAGAAGAAAAAGCCGTCCGTCTTCTGAAACGATAACACTGCAGGGATTCAGGTAACGATAATTTTGTCTGCCATGACTTCTGTGATACTGGTCAACACTGACAGCCAGTTCCCGAAACCAGTTTATAAGCACTGTTTTGTCTATCCGGGGATTTTCCTTCAGATAATTAAGCAGAATAGTTCCCTGCACGCAGTCCATACTCTGCCGGCAGCGCAGACCGTGTTCGATAAACTTAAGAACTTCATACATTTCTTTCATATGCAATTTTTTCTCGGCTGTATATTCTGCCAGGCAGGACAGTCCCTCAACTGTCCCGCCTGCCGATACATCCTTTTCCCTTGTGAAACCCATCAGAAACTGATAATGGAAAAGATTCTCTGATCCGGATCAGACCGATCCGAGTATAAGTATCATACTTGATACCTTTCGGAAATGCAAGTACTTTATAGACGTTCTCCTCTTTTTCCCGGTGTTATTCTATCTCTTCGAGGCGGGCAAGCGCCGCCGCAATCACTTTGTCCATATCATAATATTTATAATCGCCGAGCCTTCCGCCAAATATCACGTTTTCTTCTTTTGCCGCCAGCTCTTTATACTTCTGGAACAGAGCGTTGTTCTTCTCATCATTAACCGGATAATAAGGCTCCATTCCCACACTCCACTCCGAAGAATACTCTCTGGAGATGACTGTCTTCTCCTGCTGTCCGAACTCAAAATGCTTGTGTTCGATCACCCTCGTGTACGGCACTTCACGGTCAGTATAGTTGACCACAGCATTCCCCTGATAGTTATCACAGTCCAGCACCTCTGTCTCAAAACGTACGGAACGGTACTCAAGGGCTCCCAGCCGGTAATCAAAATACTCATCAATCATGCCGGTAAATATGATCTTCTCCGCTATGTCCGGATTATCTTTTCTGAATTCAAAGAAGTCCACACCTGTGCGCACTTCCGCTCCGCTGAGCATCTTCTCTATGATGGGGGTATACCCTCCGACAGGAATTCCCTGGTATCTGTCATTGAAATAATTATTATCATAAATAAACCGGCACGGAAGCCTCTTGATAATAAACGCCGGAAGTTCCGTACATTTCCGCCCCCACTGTTTCTCTGTATAGCCTTTGACCAGCTTCTCATAAATATCTTTACCCACGAGAAAAAGCGCCTGCTCCTCCAGATTCTTCGGCTCGGTTATGCCGGTCTCCTTTCTCTGCTTCTCGATAATCTCCCTGGCCTCCTGCGGAGTACGGATTCCCCACATCCTGCTGAATGTATTCATATTAAACGGAAGATTGTAAAGTTCATCTTTATACACCGCAACCGGAGAATTGATATAATTGTTAAACTCTGCAAACTGATTCACATAATCCCATATTTTTTTATCCGAGGTGTGGAAGATATGGGCCCCGTACTTATGTACGTGGATTCCTTCTATATCTTCACAGTAAATATTCCCCGCAATGTGATCCCTGCGGTCGATGACAAGACATTTTTTCCCTTTTTTTCCGAGTTCATATGCCATAACGGCTCCATACAGGCCGGCACCTACGATCAGATAATCATATTTTTTCATCTGTTTTTCTCCTATTCCGCGCTGCAGTCCGCCTTTGTTTCCCTGGTATCGGCAGCGTCTTATTGTGCATTGTTCTCAGTATAACATTTTTCCCGCAGTATTTTCCTGTATACAGACATTTTTCGTTAATTTGTCTATTTTTTATATTTTTTCATTTACAAATTAGTGATTATGCACTAAACTGTAGTATAGGTGCTTTGAGAGTATGACTTTCAAAACGACAATTTGCAAAACGGAGGTAACTTACAATGAAAGGAAATGTAATCGTCGGACAATCAGGGGGTCCAACTGCTGCGATCAACTCAAGTCTCGCAGGAGTATACCGCACAGCTAAGGACCGCGGTGCCGCTAAAGTATATGGAATGCTCCACGGAATCCAGGGACTTCTCCAGGAACGTTATATCGATCTGTCCGAATATATCACAAATGATCTCGACGCAGAGCTTCTGAAGAGAACACCCGCTGCTTTTTTGGGATCGTGCCGATTTAAACTGCCTGAGATCCACGAAGACAGGGAAGTATACGATAAAATCTTCGGTATTCTTAATAAGCTGGATATTGAAGCATTTATCTATATAGGCGGAAATGATTCCATGGACACAATCAAAAAGCTGTCTGACTACGCCATCATCACCGGTCATCCCACACGTTTCATCGGATGCCCGAAGACGATCGACAACGACCTGGCTCTTACAGACCACACGCCGGGATACGGAAGCGCAGCAAAATATATCGGCACTTCCGTAAAAGAGATCATCCGCGACAGCTTTTGTCTGGAATATGAGAAAGGACTTGTATCGATCGTAGAGATCATGGGAAGAAATGCCGGCTGGCTTACAGGCGCGGCTGCTCTTGCAAAAGGTGAGGACTGCGCAGGCCCGGATCTGATCTACCTGCCCGAGCTGCCTTTTGACATCGAATCATTCGGCAATAAAGTTAAAGAGCTCCTGTCCCAGAAATCATCCGTAGTAGTCGCTGTTTCCGAAGGTATCCGTCTCGCGGACGGCCGCTATGTATGCGAACTTGGCCAGAGCATAGACTTTGTAGATGCTTTCGGACATAAGCAGCTCTCCGGTACAGCGAATTACCTTGCAAGCTATATTGCAGGCGAGATCGGATGCAAGACCCGTGCCATTGAGCTGAGTTCGCTCCAGCGTTCCGCTTCCCACTGTGCATCCCGTATCGATATTCTGGAAGCATCTCAGGTAGGCGGCGCTGCTGTCAAGGCTGCCGATGAAGGAGATTCCGGAAAGATGGTTGTTCTCAAACGTCTGTCCGATGATCCGTATCAGAGTGGAACAGAAGTAAAGGATGTTCACAAGATCGCAAATGACGAAAAACTCGTTCCACGCGAGTGGGTAAACGAGGACGGTTCCTACGTGACCGATGAATTCGTCAATTATGTACGCCCGCTCATCCAGGGCGATGTATCTCCTATAATGGTAGACGGTATACCGCGTCATCTTTACCGTCATCTGTAATACACGGGAGGTATTGTAAGCGTCCGGATGTTACCGGGAGGACGCCCGCCGAAAGGCGGGAATGTCCTCCCGGTTTTATTTTTCAGTTACAGTTTTCCAGAGTAAATGCCTTGCAATCCACTATAACGGTAAGCTATACTTAAGGGCAGATAACATCTTAACAAGGAGGTTGCTTATGCTCATAAAAAATGGTCTCATCATAAATCCCGCAGCTGAAGAATCCTATAAGGCTGATCTTCTCATCAAAGACGGGATCATCATGGATATAAAAGAAAATATTGTTCCTTCTGACAGCGAAGAGGTGATCGATGCCGGCGGGCTCACCATCGCCCCCGGACTGATCGACACTCATGTTCACTTTCGCGATCCGGGTTTCACTTATAAAGAAACTCTTCATACCGGCGCGCTTGCCGCGGCAAAAGGAGGATTCACTTCCGTAATCTGCATGGCTAACACTTCACCTGTTGTAGATAATACAGAAGTATTAGAAGATATTCTTAATCGTTCAAAAACCGAAGCGGTGCGGATCTGTCAGGCGGCAAGTGTCTCCCGCTCTCTCAAAGGCGAGGAATTGACAGACATGGCCGCCCTGAAGGAAGCCGGCGCATGCGGATTTACTGACGACGGCATTCCACTGAAAAATGCAGCGTTTCTCTACCGCGCAATGGAAACCGCGAGAGAATTGAATGTACCGGTCAGCCTGCACGAAGAAGATCCCGCATTCATCAAGAATAACGGGATCAATCATGGAACTGTATCTGAACAGCTCGGCATATATGGTTCTCCATCTGTCGCAGAGGAATCTCTTGTAGCCCGGGACTGCCTGCTCGCCCTGCGCTCCGGCGCCCATACAGTAATCCAGCACATCAGTTCCGGCCGTTCTGTTGAACTGGTCCGCATGTTCAAGGCAATGGGCGCCAATCTCCACGCAGAGGCAACACCACATCATTTCACACTGACAGACGAGGCAGTGCTCATATACGGTACCCTGGCAAAGATGAATCCGCCGCTGCGTAAAGAAGAGGACCGCCTCGCCATAATAAAAGGACTGGCGGACGGCACTATCGATCTCATCGCAACTGACCATGCGCCTCACAGCAGGGAGGAAAAAGAACGTTCCATCACTGCTGCCCCAAGCGGGATTATCGGGCTCGAGACTTCCCTGGCACTGGGGATCACTTCTCTCGTGCGCCCCGGACATCTGACACTTATGCAGCTTTTAGAAAAAATGACTGTAAATCCTGCGGATCTGTATCACCTTCCCGCAGGCAGAATCGAGAAGGGAGCTGCTGCCGATCTGGTGGTCTTCGATCCGGAAGAACACTGGGTTCCGGAGCAGTATGCATCCAAGTCCTCTAACTCACCGTTCACAGGATGGGATCTGTACGGGAAAGTTAAAATGACTGTCTGCAATGGAAATATCGTTTATCAGGATTAGTATTTATTCTTTCATACGTTCAGCCGGCCGCCGGATCCCGAATAAGGGACCGGCGGTTTTTCGTTCCGGCGCAGTATTCCGGTATCGACAGATACTGAGCAGAATCCCCAGGAGTATATACATAACGATTGTCCCCGTCCCTCCATAAGAAAAAAACGGGCAGTAATTCCCCAGATACATGACACCGGAATTATTCATGAAATAGAACACTGCCTCGATAAGAAAGACAGCCGCACACCCCGTTCCCATCAACATTCCGAGCTGGTTCTTCTGCCTGAGAGAAATTCTCAGAAAACGCAGCAGCAGGAAAAGCAGAATTCCTGCCAACAGCACTGCCGCCAGAACCCCATAATATCTCGCCACACCGACAAGCAGGAAGTCGGACAGTTCCGGCAGAAATGAAACATCGGGCACCATTGCATCCCCTGCGCCGACCAGCCGGCTGTTCCCGAGAATTTCTCTCACATATACCATCGCATATGATATCATATCCTGCGGTCCGGCACCGGTCAGCGGAGACAGATAGAAAAGAAGCCGGCTTTTCTGATAATCATCCCCATAAAACAGGATCAAAACCGCTGCCGCTATCGGAAGCAGTACAGCTGCAGCACATATTCCCACGAATACAGCTTTTCCGGGCATCCGGTACCATCCGTGCCAGACAGCAAGGCCGAGCATTGCAAGATAAGCCAGAAAAAGAACGCATGCCATCCATATGCTGCTGCACCGGACGGCAATCCAGCATCCCGGCGCCATCCACAGTACACCTTTCCATAAGACAGACCATCCCTTTCCCCTGTATCCGTAAAGTATCGCAGCATATAGCGGCACTGTCAGCATAAGCAGCAACAGTACATTTACCGCCATACCGCCCGGTATTGCGATCCATCGGTCAGCACCATTGGAAGTAAGGCCGAAGAACCGTCTTCCCAGTATGATCAGCAGGATCAGGCCCAGCATCAGTTCTCTTGCCCGGACCGCTATCCTTGTATAATCAGCAAAACATACTCCGATCATTGCAAAAATCCCAACCAAAGTAAAGAGAATCTGCTTTTCCATAGAATAGCCGTCTCCGCCGGCATTTATCGATTCCCGATTCAGAAGATACTGAAAAATACAGGATAAAACACTCAGGACGATGATCAGCGTTATCATCCCCCATGGCATTTTGGGACAGTGTATCTTATCCAGTTCCACCCCTGTTTCAACAGGATTTCCCATCTCTTTCACCGCAGCCTTCTCGGCTTCCTGCCTGCTCATCCCTTCACTCATAAATGCTCTTGTCTGATCTTCAATGTGGTCGCCCAGTTCTCTCGCCACCTCCGGGCGCGCCATTGTGCACCTGATCTGGTCTGTCAGGATCTTTAAATATTCGTCTTTGTTCATACTTCCCCACCTCTCTTATGCCGGAATCATCCCAAGCACACTGGCAACGGCTTTGGAATAAAGTTCCCACTCACCCTTCTTTTCATCCAGCGTCTTTTTTCCGTTCTTTGTAATGCTGTAATATTTGCGCACCTTATTTCCCGCTTCCCGTTCGTATACAGTAAGCAACCCCTTCTCTTCCAGATTGTGCAGCAGTGGATACAGAGTCCCCGCCTTAAGTTCAAACACATTCTGCGAGCGTTCTCTCAACACTTCGATCATCTCATAACCATACATGTCCTTTTCTTCAAGCAATTTTAATAAAAGCATAGTTGTACTCCCTGAAATCAGACTTTTATCAATCTTCATCGCGCACCCTCCATATATCGATAATCTATATACTTTTTTCTTATATTATATATAGATTGTCGATATAAGTCAAACACAAAAAAATCTGACAAAAAAAATTAAATTTAGGGGTTTACAAACTCGAAGTGTTATGATAGAATATCTCTTGTCGAGCGGAAGTGGCGGAATGGCAGACGCGCTAGATTCAGGTTCTAGTGGGAGTTAATCCTGTGAGAGTTCAAGTCTCTTCTTCCGCATCAAAAAGAAGAACACCTTGTAATAACAAGTGTTCTTCTTTTTTGTTGTAAGACATATTCTTAATATTTGCATTTTTCTGTCAGAGTGCTATAATTACTTTTATGGAAGCATAGCTCAGCTGGGATGAGCGTTCGCCTCACACGCGAGAGGTCACGGGTTCGAGCCCCGTTGCTTCCATTTTTCATGTCCTTTTATTCTCATCTTTCTCTACTTTTCATGCTCAGTAAGAATTCCGGACTTGATCAAATCCTGCAACAGTACCCTTGCTTCCTGCCTGATTTCTTCCAGAGGCGTATTCTCCTCATGAGATTCATTGACAAACCCCAGCATGCCGAAACATACGAAACCTGCAATCTTTTTCGGAGAATATTTAAGGCGGAGCCGCTTCTTCACATGCATTGTATGCATTTCCACAGTCTCCAGGATAATGCTGTAAAGCCGGGATGCCAGATACGGGTTTCTCTCCGGGTTCGTATACTGAAAAAAATCAAATCTGTTATAATAAAGCTCCAGAATCGCATCCAGCATATTCACATACCCTGCCGCCAGCCTGCCCGTGGGATTGTTTTCCCTCTGCCGCCTATAATAGTCTTCAGTCCCAATCTGCAGCATATCCTCAAACACATCATCAAGCAGGGCATATTTGTCATTATAGTGCGAATAGAACGTAATCCTGCTCACCTCGGCCCTGCGGCACAGCTCTGTAATCGAAATATGCTCAAAATCTTCCTGGGCAAGCATATCGATCAATGCGGTTTTCAGACATCTTTTAGTTTTTATTATACGCCTGTCTTCCATTTCCTATCATTTTCCTTTTTCCGTATAATTAACTTACATTTTTTCATTATTGTTCATTGTTATTGAGCATGTGTTTTGCTATAATTTTAACACCTGTTATAATAAACGGTCAATTGTATTAAAATAGGACAAAATGAGGTTTCAGGAGGAGATACTATGCCACGAACCGCGATCATGGCAGACAGCAACTGCGGGATCATGCCTGAGGAAGAGCCACATTACGGAATTCATATTCTTCCCATGCCCATCATCATAGACGGGAAAACATATTTTGAGGGAATCGATATCACAATGGAGGAGTTCTATCAGAAACAGACTTCCGGCTCTGTTATTACGACATCCCAGCCGTCTCCGGGAGATGTCACCGACATGTGGGACCTTCTTCTCAAAGCGCATGATGAAATCGTATTTATTCCAATGTCCTCCGGACTGAGCAATACCTGTCAGACTGCTCTTCTGCTTGCTGAGGACGAGCTTTATAAAGGCCGGGTATTTGTAGTTGACAATCACCGCATTTCTGTCACACAGGCTCTGGCTGTACTGGATGCAAAGGCGCTGGCCGATGAAGGGCGAACCGCGCGTGAAATCAAAGAAATTCTTGAACAAGAGGCTATGGACGCCACAATCTATATTGCGGTAGATACACTGGAATACCTGAAAAAAGGCGGACGCATCACCGCCGCTGCAGCAGCGCTCGGTACAATCCTCAAACTAAAACCCGTCCTGACGATCCAGGGCGACAAACTGGATTCTTACGCAAAAGCCCGCGGAATGAAATCCGCTTTCCGCGTCATGCTGGAAGCTCTAAAATCAGATATTGCTTCCAGACTCTCCCACCTGCGGGAAAAAGGGCTTTTAAAAATCGGCATTGCCAATACAATGATGGATCCGGATAAACTGGAGATTTTTAAAGCTGAATTGAAAAAAACCTTTCCTGACATGGAGCTTGTTTACTTCCCTCTCACCATGAGTATCGGAACACACGTAGGGCCCGGAGGAATCGGAATCGGAGCAGTCCGAAGCAGATAAATTCGTTAGGTTAGAATCGATGATGGTGTAAACGAAAAAGCAGTTTTAAAC
>CAMLYF010000048.1:0-11496 GCA_946491795.1 uncultured Lachnoclostridium sp.
CTTTCATTACTATTTGTGCCGCCAACTGAAAGGCGGCGGAATGGAGATTTACATGGATCAGCAGAAGATCGGCGTTTTCATTGCCCGCAGAAGAAAAGAACTGAATCTTACACAGAAGGAACTGGCAGACAAACTCGGTATCACGGATCGTGCCGTATCGAAGTGGGAGAATGGACGGTGTATGCCGGATCTTTCCCTGCTCCAGCCGCTTAGCAGAATTCTCGGGGTAGGCGTCAATGACCTGCTCAGTGGAGAGATCATACCAGAGGAGAAAGTCAGGGAAAAAAGCGAGCGTAACATTATGAATGTAGCGGATATGGCCTCACTTAAATATCTTGGAAGTATTCGGACAGGTATGGCGGGCCTTTTGTCGCTTTTTGTTCTTCTGCTTATATACTGCGGTGTAAAAGGGCTGGAGGCGACTGGGCTTATGGCACTTATATGTACCTTTAACGGATTTTTTTACTGCTCCAGATACCGCGCGATGAGAAGCCAACAATTACTTGCATTCGGAATTGTGTGGATACTGACGGCGGTGGTCAACCTTATTGCTTTTTTCATGCGGACGTGGTAACATTACTCTCGGACAATCGAATCAAAGATCACACGAAAGAGGTTTTACCGGGCGGGGAGCGCCGTCCCGGGTTTTGCGCGATAAGCTCGGCAAGCGGCCGCCATGCTTGCATGAGGGGACATTTGCCGGGCAACGGACAGCGAACGGTTTGACCGTGAGCTGCCCGCAGCATCGCGCAGATCGTATAGGGGAATGGACTTCCCCTATACGACTGTACGCGATACGAAAACAATATGCGAGGGAATCCGTGTTCCGGAGTGAGAGGATGCCAGCGAGCATCGACCGTCATGTGTACAGGAGGGAAAGACATGAAACATGTCAACGTAAGGAAACTTGCCCTTGCGGGGATACTGGTAGCGGTTGGTATCGTATGTTCACCGCTGTCAATCCCGGTGGGAGCATCCAAATGCGCTCCGGTCCAGCACTTTATCAACATTCTCGGGGGAGTGTTCTTGGGACCAGGCTATGCGGTGGGCATGGCGTTTGTGACCAGCCTTTTAAGAAATCTGATGGGAACCGGCACACTGCTTGCATTCCCGGGTTCTATGTGCGGAGCATTTCTGTGCGGCATGCTGTATAAGTACGGAAAACATCTTCCGTTTGCCTATGCAGGAGAGCTGTTCGGAACATCAGTTATTGGCGGGCTTTTAAGCTATCCGATCGCAACACTGATCATGGGAAGTGAGAGCGCAGTATTTGGGTTTGTCATTCCGTTCTTCGTTTCAAGCTGCGGAGGCACCATCATAGCGGCGGTGCTCGTAACTGCGATGAAGAAGATGAAAGTGTTTGATATTTATCTGGGAAATCTGGATGCAGAAACTCAGAAAATAAAGCACTGATGCAACATATTTGCAGAAAGGAACAACAGTTCAGCCCGCGCCATTCGCAAAGACGCACTGCCGTGCTTACTGCGGCGATGCCGCTCCTTTGCTCATAAGCGGGCGCTCGGCTCATCTGCCGATCAGTAGCCGGATTCTTATGCGAGCATAGATCCGTCTCCTGATGTCAGATGGCTGAACTGTTAAGAAAGATTGTCTGAAACACATATGAAAAAACGGGGAGCTTGCGTATCAAGCAGGCTGAGAGGAAGATGAATCGCTTCGACCCGCCACCTGATTTGGGTAATGCCAACGTAGGGAACATAGATAAACTACTGATGCGGGCGTACCCTTATGAGGTCCCCGTTTTTTTTGTGCGATAAGCCCGGCAAGCGGCTGCCGTGCTCGCACGGGCAGACATTTGCCGGGCAACGGACAGCGAGCAGCGAAGCTGTGAGCTGGAAGCAGCAAGCGGCTGCCGTGCTCGCACGGGCAGATATTTGCCGGGCAACGGACAGCGAGCAGCGAAGCTGAGAGCTGTGCGGTATCGCGGGCGGATAGGGGGGAACCCCTATCCGATTGTTCTTTGGAACATCCAAATGAAAGGTGGAAATACGATGAGAGAATATCTGGAAAATGTAAGGAATACAGTACCGCTGGTACATAATATCACAAATTATGTAACCGTAAATGATGTGGCGAATGTGCTTCTGGCCTGCGGCGGAAGTCCGATCATGTCCGACGAGGCAGAAGATGTGGAGGATATCACGTCTGTCTGCGGCGGTCTTAATATCAATATCGGCACCCTTCACAAGACAAGCATTGAAGGAATGTTCCGCGCGGGAAAGAAAGCGAACGAACTGGGGCATCCCGTACTGCTTGATCCGGTGGGCGCCGGAGCCAGCGCGCTGCGCACGAATACAGCGCTGGGGCTGATGAAAGAATTGAAATTAGCCGTGATCCGCGGAAATATATCCGAGATCAAGACGCTGGCTCTCGGAAGCGGCACGACAAAGGGTGTGGATGCAGACGTGGCGGACGCAGTGACCGAGGAAAGTCTGGATGAGGCAGTGGCATTTGTGAAAAAATTCGCGGAAGAGACAGGAACAATCATTGCCGTGACCGGAGCTATCGACCTTGTGTCTGACGGGAAGACCTGCTATGTGATCCGCAACGGAAGACCAGAGATGGGAAAGATCACCGGAACCGGATGTCAGCTTTCCGGAATGATGACAGCCTATGTGACGGCAAATCCGGATCATCCGCTGGAGGCTGCCGCTGCGGCTGTCTGTGTCATGGGACTTGCAGGAGAGATCGGATGGAGCCGGATGCAGGAGGGCGACGGAAACGCAACCTACCGTAACCGGATCATTGACGCTATCTACAACATGACGGGCGAAGAGCTCGAGAAAGGGGCAAAATATGAGATCAGATAATGAGGGAAACTGCAGGAAAGAGGATCTGCTCCTCTATGCAGTAACAGACCGCAGCTGGCTGAACGGGGAGACTCTTTACGCTCAGGTGGAGAAAGCGTTAAAAGGCGGAGTGACTTTTGTACAGCTCAGAGAAAAAAATCTGGACGAGGAGGCATTTCTCGAAGAGGCGAAAGAGATCCAGAAGCTGTGCGCACAGTACGGCGTCCCCTTTGTAATAAACGATAATGTAGAGATTGCCGCGCAGATCAACGCAGACGGCGTCCACGTTGGACAGAGCGATATGGAAGCGGGCGATGTGCGCAGGAAGCTGGGGCCGGACAAGATCATCGGCGTGTCCGCCCAGACTGTGGAGCAGGCGCTAAAAGCGCAGGAACACGGGGCAGATTATCTTGGCGTGGGAGCGGTATTTCCTACAGGCTCAAAGGCTGATGCAGTGGAAGTAAGCCATGAGACGGTAAAGGAAATCTGCGAAGCCGTAGATATACCGGTTATCGCCATCGGGGGCATCACTGCCGATAATGTGGCAGAACTTTCCGGCACAGGCATCTGCGGCATTGCCGTGATCAGCGCCATCTTTGCGCAGAAAGAGATAGAAGAAGCAGCGCGGCATCTGAAAAGCCGCACAGAAGAGATGCTGAAGACGCAGGCGTAAAGCGTAATTCAAGCGTAATGCAGCGAACTGACTGAAAAAAGGAGGATTCGAAAAGATGATCCGTGGAGTGATATTCGATGTGGACGGGGTATTGTTAAATTCCATGCCCGTCTGGGAAAATCTGGGAGAACTCTACCTGAACAGGCTGGGGGTCGAGGCGGAAAAAGGTCTCGGAGATATATTGTTTACCATGAGTCTTGAAGAGGGAGCGGACTATCTGATTTCCCGTTATCACCTTGATAAGACGCCGGAGGAGATTATAAAGGGGCTGAACCGGGAGGTGCAGGACTTTTATGAGAACCGGGTTCCTCTGAAAGAGGGAGTGCGGCAGTATCTTCAGGAATTCCGGGAGAGGCAGATTCCCATGGTAATTGCTACATCCGGTGACAGGAAGAACGCGGAAGCCGCCCTTAAAAGACTGAAGGTCTTTTCGTATTTTCAGGGGATTTTTACCTGCTCCGAGATCGGAAGCAGCAAGAGCCAGCCGGATATCTATTACGCCGCGGCACTGCAGATCGATACGGAACCTTCTGAGACATGGGTGTTTGAAGATGCGCTACACGCGCTTCAGACCGCGAAAAGGGCGGGATTTAGGACAGTGGGAGTTTACGACAAGGCAAGCGACCGTGATCTTGCCCATATCTGGAACACGGCGGATATCTATCTGCCGGAGTTTAAAGATTTTAATATATTCTGGAAAAGAGCGTCCGCATAGCCTGACGCATAGGACGTGCGATCTGACAAATGCGGACACTTTTCAGGATACAGTTTGCATCTGTATCCTTTCAGCGGCAGGCCGGGGGCACCACTTTCTGCCGCTATATAAAATTAATGCTGAGTGCATATCCGGAAAATGACGGCAGTTTTATATGGCGGACAAGGATACGCATAACACGAAAGAGGAAAGGAAGTATGAAAAATGAGAACAGCATTAACAATCGCTGGCAGTGACTCCAGCGGAGGCGCCGGAATTCAGGCAGATATCAAGACAATGACCGCGAATGGCGTGTTTGCCATGAGTGCGATTACTGCACTGACTGCACAGAATACGACCGGCGTAACAGGAATCATGGAGGTATCTCCTGAATTTCTAAAAGAGCAGATTGACTGTATCTTTACAGATATCCGTCCGGATGCGGTCAAGATCGGAATGGTATCATCAGCAGAGCTGATCACTGCCATTGCAGAGAAACTTACGGAATATCATGCAGAGAATATTGTGGTCGATCCGGTTATGGTAGCCACAAGCGGGGCAAAACTGATCAGCGATGACGCGATAGATACGCTGAAAGAAAGACTGCTCCCCATGGCGGATGTTCTGACACCCAACATTCCGGAGGCGGAAGTACTCTCAGGCATGGAAGTAAGAACTGAGGAAGATATGATAAAAGCCGCAGAGAAGATCAGTGAGAACTATCACTGTGCTGTTCTCTTAAAAGGCGGACATCAGTTAAATGACGCCAATGATCTGCTTTATAGAAACGGAAGTTACCGCTGGTTCTACGGAAAGCGCATTGACAATCCGAATACTCACGGGACAGGATGCACGCTGTCCAGTGCCATTGCGTCTAATCTGGCGAAAGGTTTTGACATGGATACATCCGTAGAGAGGGCGAAAGCATATATTTCCGGTGCGCTGGGAGCTATGCTGGATCTGGGAAAAGGCAGCGGGCCGATGAACCATGCCTTTGACATTACAGGGGAATATGTAAAGACTCCGGAAGATACAGCTAAAGAAACACCGGAAAGTACAGTGACAGAAACAGATATGCCTTCTGCCGGAAAGGAGACAGTCTGACATGGAAACAAAACGTACTTCAGTATATGAAAATGGCCTAATCTGGTTCGGCGCCGGTGTATCCATTGCCGAGATCCTGACCGGAACCTATCTGGCTCCCCTTGGATTCCAGAGAGGCCTTGCAGCGGTCATCATCGGACACATTATCGGATGCTGTATGATGTTCTTTGCCGGACTGATCGGCGCGAGAATGGGAAAGAGCGCCATGGAGACTGTGAAAATGAGCTTTGGACGCAAAGGCGGGCTGCTCTTTGCCGTACTCAATGTCCTCCAGCTTGTCGGATGGACAGCCATCATGATCTATGACGGAGCCCTTGCCGCAGACGGTATCTTCCACACCGGCGCATGGGTGTGGTGCATCGTGATCGGAGCGCTGATCGTTCTCTGGATCGCTGTCGGAGTGACCAATCTTGGAAAGATCAATACGATTGCCATGGCAGCACTCTTTATTCTGACCATCCTGCTGTGCAGAGTTATCTTCTTCGACGGTTCGGACGCGGGCGCGGATCTGAGCAGTGACGCGATGAGCTTTGGCGCGGCGGTGGAACTGTCCGTGGCAATGCCGCTCTCGTGGCTGCCCGTTATCAGCGATTATACAAGAGAGGCCGAGAAACCGGTGAAGGCCACTGCGGCGAGCGTGATCGTCTACGGTCTGGTGAGCTGCTGGATGTATGTGATCGGTATGGGAGCCGCTATCTACACCGGCGAGACAGACATTGCTGTAATCATGGCGAAGGCGGGGCTCGGTATCGCGGCGCTTCTGATTGTAATCTTCTCCACTGTTACGACTACGTTCCTTGACGCATATTCAGCAGGTGTGTCTTCCGAGTCCGTATTTGCGAAACTGAAAGGAAATCATGTGGGTATCGTGGTGACGGTCATCGGCACGATCGCGGCCATCATTTTCCCAATGGATGATATCACGGATTTCCTATACCTCATCGGTTCCGTGTTCGCCCCTATGATCGCGGTACAGATCGCGGATGTGTTCATCCTGAGAAAAGCGAAGAAGCTGACAGATTTCGACTGGAAGAATCTGGTGATCTGGCTGATCGGATTTATCGTCTACCGGTGGCTCATGACGATCGACATACCGGTGGGCAATACACTGCCGGATATGGCGGTGGTGATCGTGATCTGTCTGATCGTGGAGGAAATATCAGGAAAAGCGTCCGGGCGTAAAATGTGTAAAAAGTAAAGAGAAACAGGTAGAAACACAGATCCCGTATTCCATTTTTCCGGCCGGCATGTTACAATCTCTGACTGGTAATCTGACAAAAGAGAATACGAAGGAGAGTAACCTATGAAAAAATTTATTGAGGAATTCAAGTCATTTGCCCTTCGGGGAAACATGATGGATATGGCAGTCGGTGTTATCATCGGCGGCGGCTTTACCGGGATCGTGACATCACTTACGGATAACTTTATCAATCCGATCCTGAACTTTGTCACAGGAGCAGAGACTTATACGCTCCAGAACATCGCCGGTTTTGCGTCAAAGTTCGTATCAGATCTGGTTAACTTCCTGATATTGGCTTTTGTCCTTTTCTGCCTGCTCAAAGCGATCAATAAAATCATGTCGCTTGGACAGAAGAAAGAGGAGCCTGCTGCGCCGACTGTGAAGAAGTGTCCGTACTGCTTCAGCGAGATTCCGCTCGAGGCGACCCGGTGCCCGCACTGTACTTCTGTTCTGGAAGAAAAGGAAGCTCAGGCATTTTCCGAATAAATTCTTTCGGGGTCATGCCGTACTTTTTCTTGAATTCTCTGTAAAAGTACGACAGATTGGAAAAGCCACACGACATGGAAATATCGAGGACTGACTGGCCGCCCTGCGCCAAGCGCGAGGCGGCTTTTTCCAGCCTTAAGTTCTTAATATATTCCAGACAGGATACACCGATGTACTTTTTAAAAAAGCGCATAAAATGATACTCGCTGAAAAAGCACAGCCGTGCGAGCTGCGGGATCGTCAGATCTTCCGCGTAGTGCTCCCCGATATATTCAAGGACCAGTTTAAGCTTGGATGTATGTTCATCTTCAAGCTGCGGACGTGTGTTTTCTGCCTGTCTGTAGGGCAGCAGGAGCGCTGTGGCATAGAGAAGCAGCGCTTTGAGCATCATTTCGTAACCGGGGCGCATTTCACTGTATGCCTGCTCCATTTGCTGAAAGACCTCCAGAAGCTTAGGATAAGCCGGGTGGTCTTTTTTTATGATATAGGGAAGCATCAGCGTGTGCCGGCTGATCGGATGCAGATATTTTACAGCGCATATATCGGCTGAATCAGCGTTCAGATAATCCATGTGGAAGACATAAGTCGTAGATGTCATTTCCGTGCCCGGTTCTATGTTGATTGAATGAAGTTCAGCGGGAGGGATGAACAGAATATCACCGGACTGCGCTTCATAATTCTCAAGATGAATATGGTATGTACAGGATCCTTCGGTGATCAGGGTCAGCTCGGCCTCTTCATGCCAGTGAGCGGTGACCGCGGGGTAGAGATCTGAAAGTTTTGTGATGTATCTTTCCAGCGGAAACATCTTTTCTCCGTGCTGGGCTTTCTCTTTTTGTTCCGGTGACAGATCAAAAGCAGATTTCATAAACCACCCTCCTAAAAAGCAGAATTGTGTTATTAATTCAAATAATTGTGCAAGAAATCTTTTTATCTTAAGCCTATAATAACAGCATCATACAAGAAATACAAGAGAGCATCCGTTAAAGAGAGGAGTGGACTTCTATGAAAAAGAAATGGTGGCATGATAAGGCAGCATATCAGATCTACCCGAAAAGTTTTCTCGATACGAACGGCGACGGGATCGGAGATCTCAGGGGAATTATCTCAAAACTGGACTATCTCAAAGATCTGGGGATCGACATTATATGGCTGTCCCCGATCTATCAGTCCCCCTTTGTAGACCAGGGATACGATATTTCCGACTATTATAAGATCGCGGAAGAGTTCGGAACGATGGAGGAGTTCGATGAGCTGCTCGCCGAGACAAAGAAGCGCGGCATGTATGTCCTGATGGATCTGGTAGTGAACCACTGTTCCGACAAGCACGAGTGGTTTCAGAAAGCGCTGAAAGATCCGTACGGAAAGTATGCGGGATATTTTCATTTTGTAAAAGGAAAAGACGGCAGGGAGCCAAGCAATTACCGTTCTTATTTCGGCGGAAGCGCATGGGAGCCGGTGCCGGGAACCGATCTGTACTATCTCCATATGTTCGCAAAAGAGCAGCCGGATCTCAACTGGGAGAATCCGGAACTGAGGCAGGAGATCTATAAGATGATCAACTGGTGGCTGGACAAAGGGCTGGCAGGATTCCGTATCGACGCGATCATCAACATTAAGAAAGATCTGAGTTTCCCATCCTTTGAGCCGGACGGCCCGGACGGGCTTGCTTCCTGTGTGAAGATGGTGGAAGAAGTACAGGGCGTCGGAGACTATTTTGAAGATATAAAGAAGAATACATTTGAGAAATATGATGCGTTTACCGTGGCGGAAGTTTTCAATATGAAAGATGATGAGCTTGCAGAGTTCATTGGCGATGACGGACATTTCTCAACGATGTTTGACTTCAGCGCGCATATGCTCGCGCAGGGAGAAAACGGCTGGTACAACAGTCGTAAACCGTCATTTAAAGAGTGGCGTGATACCATTTTTGCTTCCCAGAAGAGGATGCAGGGAGTCGGATTCCCGGCAAATATTATTGAAAATCATGACGAACCGCGAGGCGCGAGCCGTTTCCTTCCGGAATATGCGCAAAATGAGACAGGCAAGAAAATGCTTGCTACTACATCCATGCTTCTGTACGGCATCCCCTTCATCTATCAGGGACAGGAAATCGGTATGACCAACTGCCGGAGAAATGATATCTCGGAATATGACGATATCAGCACAAAAGACCAGTACCGGGAAGCTCTGGCAGCAGGATGCAGCAGAAATCAGGCATTGGAATGCTGTTATGAGAACAGCCGGGATAATGCAAGGACGCCGATGCAGTGGAGCGCCGGAGAGGGAGCAGGGTTTACACATGGAACTCCCTGGCTTGCCCTCAATCCGAATTATACACAGATCAATGTGGAGGAACAGGCAGAACGTCCGGATTCTGTACTCTCCTATTATAAAAAGCTCCTTGCGCTGAAGAAATCTCCGGAATATAAAGAGACATTTACATATGGAAGATTTGTTCCTGATTATGAGGAGCAGGACGGTATCTTTGCTTATCACAGGATCTCCGGGAAAGACGATGCAAAAGCAGTTCAGGACATACTTATTGCAGCAAATTACGGGACTGAGCCATGTACATTGAAACTTGCCGGACAGTCAGGAAGAGTACTCCTGTCCAACACAGGAGAAGAGGAGGCCGGAACACGGGAAATCAGCGGGAAAGGAACGATCACTCTCGGCAGCTGTGAAGCAGCCGTGATTCTGCTGTAAATTATAACTTGTTATTTTCCTGTATTTCTTATACAATAATAGACAAATGCGAGTGTCGAAACAAAGGGAGCGGCTGCGTATGCGGCCGCTCCTTTTACGGCGCTCCTGATTCAAGGAATGGAGAGTAAAAAGTTATGGATGGTTCTATGTTTATCGGAACATGGTGGGCATTGATCCCGCCGCTTCTGGCGATCATACTCGCCTTTGTAACAAAAGAAGTATACAGTTCCCTATTTCTGGGTGTGGCTGTGGGAGCCATGCTTTACAGTGGATTTCACCCGTGGGAGTCGTTTGTGAATTTCTTCGAGATTATGAAGAACAGCATGAATCTGAATATTCTGATCTTTGACGTTCTGCTCGGCATGATCATCGTGCTGATGGCAAAGACCGGAGGATCCGCTGCATACGGCAAATGGGCGGGAACGAAGATCAAATCGAAGAAGAGTGCGCTTCTGGCGACGACAGGTCTGGGGATCCTGATCTTTGTGGATGATTATTTTAACTGCCTTACAGTGGGATCGGTTATGCGTCCTGTGACAGACCGCTATAAAGTGTCCAGGGCAAAGCTGGCATATATCATTGATTCTACCGCTGCACCGGTGTGCATCATCGCACCCATCTCAAGCTGGGCGGCCGCAGTCAACTCCTATGTGCCGGAAGATGCGGGGATTACCGGGTTTCAGCTTTTCCTGCGCACGATTCCGTACAACCTGTATGCGATCCTCACGCTGTTCATGGTCATTTTCATCACCGTGACGGCATCTGACTTCGGGTTGATGAAAAAGCACGAGGAAAATGCCGCGAAAGGGGATCTCTTTACAAGCGGTGCGGAGGAATTCGAGCAGATATCCGAAGATGAGGTCAACCCGAACGGGAAGGTGATCGACCTTGTTCTTCCGGTTGCGGTCCTGATCATATCCGCAATCGGAGCCATGATTTATACGGGATATCTGGGCGGAGCCACAGATGTGATCACGGCATTTTCCGGATGCGACGCGGAGACAAGTCTGATTTTTGCGACAATGATCACAATCTTTTTTATGCTTATCCTTTACCTTCCGAGGAAAGTAGTTACATTCAAAGGCTTTATGGACAGTCTGGCAGAGGGGTTCAAGCTGATGGTGCCGGCGGTGACGATCCTGATCTTTGCATGGTCGCTGAAAGGAGTTGGAGATGCTCTCGGCCTTGCGGATTTCGTAGGGCATATTGTTGGAGATAATGCATCCGCCAGCATTTTCATTCCGGTAGTAATGTTCGCAGCAGCGGTATTTCTCTCATTTTCGACCGGAACATCATGGGGAACGTTTGCGATTCTTGTGCCTATCGCGACAGCTATGTTCTCCGGCGGCGCTGATCTGGACATGATGGTGATCTCTGTATCGGCAGTTCTTGCGGGGGCTGTGTGCGGTGATCATGTATCCCCGATCTCCGATACCACGGTTATGTCCTCGGCGGGAGCCCAGAGCAATCATATCAATCATGTATCCACGCAGATGCAGTATGCGGCGGTTGTCGCTGCGGTCTGCATTGTAGGATATCTGATCGCCGGAGTCGTACACGTCTGGTGGATCGTGCTCGGCGTAAGCCTGCTTTTTCTTATAGGAGTGCTCATGGTAATCCGGAAAGTGACAGAGGCAAAGCAGGGCGGCAGATAAATATAGATAAAGTGTGAAAGCGGCCGGCAGACAGCAGATGTCTGTCCGGCCGTCAGCTGTATCAGGAGGGAGAAAGATTGAAAATGAAAAGTAGAGGGTATCCATTCCCTTAATTGCATGACAAACAA
>CAMLYF010000049.1:0-11141 GCA_946491795.1 uncultured Lachnoclostridium sp.
CTCCAATCTATCAAAAATCGCATGTGAATTAGAGTGAATTACTCCAACTCGCAAAAAGCTGGAGTAATTTTAAATTTTACCGCGGTATTATTTGGCGGTTACTTTGGCATTGAACCAGTAAAAGAGGTAAAAATGCTCCATTGTAATCTTTTGATGAGAGCGATTGAATCAGGTGAGAAAAGCTATAAAATTTTTTCAAGTTCGTCTTATCGTATTTTGTCTTATTTACATCAAGATAAATTGATGAGAGATTGTAATAAAGAAAAAGATTATATTAAATTTTTAAGAATAATACAGGAATGGAGAAAACCATCGTGGATTATGAATATTAAAGAAGATGGATATCCTGTTTCTAAAGAGCAAAGAACTATAGTAACGGAATTTCTCACTAACAAATTTAAGGAGATAGACAATGTTTGTACAATAAATGACTTGCTTAAATATCTGGAAGATGAAACCAAAACAAAGCAAATTAGCACAGAATATCTTCAAAAAGTCAGTGAAAAGTTCAAGAAATATACAGAGAAAGACACAAGTATTATTGTATCTTCGGTATACTATGCCTACATGATTTTTTTGATTAATATTAATCAAAAAAATCAATATGTAGATAAACGTTATGTTCAGAAAGAGATGATACATACACAAAGGGTTTGGCAAGAAAACATATATGAAAAACAGTGTAAAAATATGCATACGTTTTCATATGAGCATGAAATTAAAACTGAGGATCTTATGAGATTTAGTGATATATCATTGCTAAATCCAATTATTTTTGCTAAAAATTGTATCCCTTCTTCAGAAAAAGCAGTATTGGATATAATGGAAAATACGTCTGAATATCCATTAGCTCATTTGTTCCGTGGAATGACATTAAGCCCTATCTTTCCTACAGAAAAAGATAAAATAGTCTATGAACGTCATGACATTGATAAAATGCTTTTAGAGTATGTTAATGAATTAAAGCGTAAAAAGGGTTATAAATTATTAAACCAGCTCGAATCGGAAGTGTTTGTATCCAGTATTCATGATAGATACAAGATGAATACACAAAGCGCCTTATCTATGTTTATAAAAGAAGAAGAGTTATATAATGCTGTAAGGAAGTATACAAAAATAGAGTTATTACCATATTCCAATACGATATCAGTAGCATTGGTGACACAGTTATTTCCAGTGTTAGAGATTAAGATACGAGAATTAGTTACATTATTTGGAATTTTCCCTTTTAAAAAAAATATAGATGAGTTTATGCAATATAATGACCCTAGTTCATTGTTGCGAGAGTTATTGATAATGGTTTTTGATGAACAGCATAGCTTTGAAAACGTACCAGATTTGATGTTTGTTTACAATATTATGTATAATGGTAATTCATGTAATGTGCGTAATGAATGTATTCATGGTAGAGATTATTTATCTGGAGGTCAACTTAGATTCGCATTTCGAGCAACATTATTTGCGATACATATGGTGGAGTTTCGAATAAATACAATTAAAGAAAATGTTAGTGATATTATCACAATTTAAGGAGATAACCTATGAAAGATATGATTGGATATTGTGGGCTTGATTGTGAAAAATGCAATGCATATATTGCAACAGTCAATGATGATCAGGATCTGCGTGAGGAAACGGCAAAACAGTGGGCAGATTTGAATAGTGCGCCTATTTTGCCGGAACATATTAACTGCGAGGGATGCCGTGTGAGAGGCGTGAAGACAGTATTTTGCGAGAATCTGTGCGAAATTCGGAAGTGTGCGCTAAAAAAAAGAGTTTCCACTTGCGGAAACTGTCCTGAAATAGAAGTCTGTCCCATTGTCGGTGTAATTCTTGCAAACAATCCTTCTGCTATGGAAAATTTGAAAGGGAATTATCAAGAGTAATAAAGTGCAAGTTTTGAGGTGAATGAAAATGATTGCAGAAATAGTGATTCTCTTTTTGCGGTGATGTTTTTCGTTATCAGTGTTTTTTATTTCAAGGAAAGGGGAAATGGTTAATAGCTGGCTATAATACATTGCCGAAAGAAGAACAGAAAAATATGATGAAAACAAGTTGTGTAAATCAGTGGGGTGTTTGTGCATAATATGCTGTGTTATGCTTTGTATTTTGGTATATTTGTTCACAAAAAGAAACTGATATTTGAGGAGGAAATACAATGCTTGAAAATATACCATCACAATCAACTATGATCGAATTACTTGGACAATCTTTATTTGTGGTTTGGAAAGAGTTATGTTCGGCCATCGATGAAAAATATGATATGGAAAGATTGTGGAATACAGGTGGTAAAAATTGGACCTATGAGTACAAATATCGTAAAGGTGGAAGAACTCTTTGCTGCCTATACGCAAAAAGTAACTGCGTTGGTTTTATGATTATTTTTGGGAATGATGAAAGAGAAAAATTTGAAGATATAAGAGATACACTTTCAGATTCCATCTGCAGGCAGTATGATGAGGCGAAAACATATCGTGATGGGAAATGGGTGATGTTTGAACCAACTAATACTGCTGAATTTGATGATTATATGAAACTGTTAATAATTAAAAGGAAACCAAATCGGAAATAATATTTCCGGTCTGACAGAGTAAAAATAACGCAAGAAATTTTAAATTTTTGGAAAATTTGACTCGATGTAATGTTACGCTTTAGAGTGTGTGGAGCGATTAAATTGTTTTTGTTGTATATAATTACATGGTGCTAGCACCATGTAGATAGGTGATTAAGGAGAAGTATTTGTGATACCCGTATGATACCTGTTTGCTTGGAAACTATGAATAGGGTGTGAAATTTGGATATTTTGAATATAAAAATTCGCAAAAAACAAATATATATTTAACAATTAAGTTATAGTTGTAGGGAGTTCGAGTGATGAAATGAATCTGAAGAACCCTGTGTTTATGCGGGACGCAAGCATATTTGTTTAGTGATTGGCAACATTTCGGGGATCATTCGGTGAACAATAAAATACTTCAATAGCATAAAACCTTACTGATTTTCAGAAAGAAAGCTGAAAGTCGGTAAGGTTTTTAGTTGATATAAGAATAGTGCTTTGATGTGAACCGCGCTAAAATATTATAAAAAATAGGACATAGTTACAGCAGAACAGCTGAGAAGGTAGAAAAATCATAATTGAAGACCGGTAAGGGCTGAAATTAGTTACATTTAAAGCTGATAACTGTTGCGGTGGAGAGAAAATTAAGATATGGTAGATAACAGAAAGAAGGCAATAGATTTTAAGTATTTACGTGGAAAGGAAAGGTTAATATGAAATTCAGTAATGCAAAAAAATTCGAACACTCCATGGAGACGGGCTGGAAAGCCCTTCACCGCCCCGCCAGCCTGGATATTGCTCCGGGAAGTAAGGTGACAGTGATCTCTGATATAGAATGGAAAGCAGAGACGGTGGGTTCTGATGGACAGACGACAGCAGTGACGCATTACACAGCTTCTTTTGATGAGGAGAAAAAAGTAGTGACAATCGAGGGCATCAGCGATCAGAAAAGCAGTCATGATTTTATTTATCTGACACTGCGGGAGATAGGTCCGGAAGAAGTCGAACTGGAGATCAGTGTGGAGATCAATACAGGGATGCATCTGATTGCGAAAGCGCTTGGCGCATTATTCTCAAAGCCGATGGAGCAGATTATGTGTCGGCATATCTATCATAATTTTGAGGCGCTCTGCACAGGAAAAGAGACAAAACGGATGAGCCAGGAGGAACTGGACGCCCAGGCCCAAAATATATTTTCAAAATAAATATAAAACTGAACTTTGGCGCATGGAGAGGGCCGGTTTTCTGGACAGCCGGGCCATCCGGCTCTCTTTTTATATTCTGCAATATCGTGCTTTATACAGAGGTTAAGCGATACATTTTTACACAGATTACATCAAATGGCAGATATTTTATGGGTATCTGCCATTTCATATATTGCATATAGCTGCCCTCTATGATGATGAGAGCAACAGGTACAGAAGCCATGGACAGTTGATGCGGTAATTTGTGTGAGGAGGAAATATATGAAGTTATTATTTAAACAGAGATTATTTTCATGGCTGGACAGCTATGATATCTATGATGAGTATGAAAATACGGTTTACGTGGTAAAGGGAGAGTTGTCATGGGGACACTGCCTTAAGATATATGATGCCGGCGGAAGAGAAGTGGGAATGGTGAAGGAACGCGTGCTGACATTTCTCCCGAAGTTTGAGGTATATGAGAGGAATCAGATGCTCGGTTCTATCAGCAGGGAACTGACATTCCTGAAGCCGCGCTATGATATTGATTTTAATGGCTGGCATATCGAAGGTGACTGGACGGAATGGAATTATTCCATTACGGATGGCGCAGGGAGAACGGTGGCGGTCATATCTAAGGAGCTTTTTCATATGACAGATACCTATGTTCTGGATATTGCAAATTCGAAAGATGCGCTGCATGTGCTGATGTTTACGCTGGCGATTGATGCGGAAAAATGTTCGAGGCAATAAGAGTGAAGCGCAGATGACTGCCATATTTGATGGAAAGAGGCGTTAAGATGATAGAGGTAGAAGTGAAGCTTCCGGTCGAAGATCTTAATGAGATTAAGAGAAAGCTTGTGAAGATTGGGTTCGAAGAGAGCAGCTTTATTGAAGAACGTGATACATATTTTGATAATCAGCAGGGAGATATAAGAGCAAACGATGAGGCGCTGCGGGTACGTGAAACGAAAGATCACCGTACAGGAAAAATCCGGGCACAGATTAATTTCAAAGGGAAGAGGCTAGACGCGGGTACGATGACCCGGGAGGAACTGGAAACCGGTGTGGAGAATGGAGAAATCAGCCGGAAAATTCTGCAGGCGATCGGGTATATTCCTGTAGCTCCTGAAGTGATCAAGGAAAGGATAATGCTGCGGAGAGAGTCAGTCACCGCCTGTCTGGATAATGTACGCGGGCTTGGAGAATTTCTGGAATTGGAGATTCTGGCTGACAGCAAAAAGCAGAAAGATGCAGCACTTGGACAGATAGAAAATATTCTGAACAACCTTGGATATCAGATTTCGGATACCGTGCGGACCGCCTACCTGTCTATGCTTCAAAAAAGAATGGGGTGATAATCAGGAGGAATACTCGTAGAAGCACATGAAAGATGCTGGCGGTGCGGATGCAAAAGAAATCTCGAAAGATGTCATATTGTTCCTGATTCCCTGGGAGGTGAGGATAAACCGGAGAATCTGGGCTTTGCAGGGAATGAAAGAGTATGACAGACGTCACGGCCTTAAGATAACACGAAAAATCCGTCCGTATATAAAATTGCAGGAGTATTTCTGAAATAAAAAAGTAACACCGGATATATGAAACGGGAAGAGATATCGATTATGCAACAGTATCAATATCTCTTCCGGAAAATGAACGCATTATTTGAAGAACTCCCCTGCCGCCCGGATAAGATATTCTGTATCTTTCACTCCGGCGGTCTCGTATGGTGAGTGCATGGCAAGCTGAGGAAGTCCAATATCCACGGTATTGAGCGCAACCTGCGTATTTGATATATTGCCCAGCGTGGAGCCGCCTGCCATATCGGACCGGTTGACGAATGTCTGGACCGGCACGTCTACAGTCCTGCAGATATCGCGGAACATGGCGGCGGACACTCCGTCCGTGCAGTACTTCTGATTGGCGTTAAATTTGATGACGATCCCTTCGTTTATGTAAGGTCGGTTCGAAGGATCGGCCTTTTCTGTATGGTTCGGGTGGACGGCATGGGCATTGTCAGCAGAAATCATCAGGCTGTCTGCAAGGTGGATCAGATAGTCTTCACGGGTAAACCCGAGGCAGTCATGGATCCGTGTCAGCGTGTCGTACAGGAATGTAGAAGCCGCGCCCTGCTTTGTCCCGCTTCCGATCTCCTCGTTGTCGAGGACGCAGTGGACAGTCATATATTCCTGCTTGTCTCCGGCGAGGAATCCTTTCAGCGAAGCAAATGCGCACTGCAGGTCATCCAGCCTGCCGCAGGAGATGAATTCTCCGGAAGCGCCCCAGATGCTCGCCTTTTCCCTGTTATAAAGGAAGAGGTCGTGGCCGAGGATATCGCCTTCCTTTACTCCGGCAGCTTCTGCGACTGTTTTCATGAACGTGCCTTTTGACGTCAGATCTCCGTACAGAGGGAGCATGTCTTTCTGCGCATTGTACTTATAGCCGTTGTTTGCCTCCCGGTTCATGTGGATGGCAAGGTTAGGGATCAGGACGAGGTCACGGTCGATATTTACCAGCTTTGATACAAATGATCCGGAAGACGGATCTTTGACGATTACACGGCCTGCCACGGAGAGGGGCCGGTCAAACCATGGGGCGCAGAGCATGCCGCCGTAGCGTTCAACATTAAGGCGGATATAGTGCCCGTCTGTCTCCAGTTCAGGATTTTCTTTTATCTTGAAAGTCGGAGAATCCCCATGGCTTGCCATGATGCGCATGCCTTTAAATTCGTATTCAGGTATAGCAAACGCAATCAGAGAAGAACCGTTGCGCATGACGAAATATCTGCCGCCGGGTCTGACCTGCCATTTTTGGTTTTCATGTAATTGTTCGAAATTTTCACTTAAAAGTAAATCTTTCATATTTTCTGCCGCGTGGAAACTGGAAGGGCTCTTTTCCAGAAATTCCGCGAGCTCTTGGGAAATTTTATAGTCCATAGCAGTAAATAACTCCTTTTGTTGTTATCCGATATTTTCAGAATATAGTCTGTTTTCTGTCCTGTCAAGAAAAACGCGTCAGATATTTGTAACAGTTCAGCCCCGCCATTAGCAAAGCCGAACTGTGACTTTACAATCCCTGCAGGCTTGCGTATACTGAAAAACATAAAGGAGCTGATCGTATGAGGATATTGATAGCAGAGGATGAAAAGGATCTGAACCAGATTATAACGAACCGGCTGAAAGGGGAGCATTACAGTGTGGATTCCTGTTTTGACGGACAGGAGGCGCTGGAATATCTGGAGAGCGCGGAATATGATGCGGTAGTTCTGGATATTATGATGCCTGTGCTGGACGGTCTGAGTGTGCTGAAGAAAATGAGGCGCAGAAATGACAGTACGCCTGTGATACTGCTGACGGCAAAGGACAGCATCGAGGACCGGGTGTCGGGGCTCGACGCCGGAGCGAATGATTATCTGGTGAAGCCGTTTGCTTTTGAGGAGCTTCTGGCAAGAATCCGGGTGCTCCTGAGAAAGCCTGCAGAGGCCCCGAAGACGTGTTATAAAGTGGCGGATCTTGAAGTGCATATGGACACGCAGCAGGTAAAACGCGGCGGAAAGGATATCAAACTGTCCGGAAAGGAATTTGCCCTGCTTCGTTATATGGTGCAGAATGAAGGAATCGTGCTTTCGAGAGACCGGCTGGAGCAGCATCTGTGGAATTTTGATTATGCAGGCGGCTCCAATGTGATTGACGTCTATATCCGCTATTTACGTAAGAAGATTGATGAAGGGTATGAGCAGAAGCTGATCCACACCGTGCGCGGAGCCGGCTATGTACTTCGGGCGGAGCCGTGACAAAGGGCAGTTGTATAGAATTATGAAAAAGATTTCATTGAAACTTAAACTTACATTATTATATACCTTTTTTATGGCGCTTCTGACATGTGCGTCGCTGGCAATTCTGTTTTCGCTGAGCAGCCGGGAAGTATTGTCTTCCACCCAGTCCAGGCTGGAGAACAGAGTACAGGAGAGTGCTGAAAATATTGCTCTTCGGAACGGTGAGATACGGATTGATTCGGATTTTTATTCTGTGGTGGGGGATGTATATCTGTCGCTGTATGACAGTGACATGTATTTTATGTATGGGAGAGTGCCACGTGGTTTCGGACAGCAGCCGGAACTGGCGGACGGTGAACTTCGAACGAGCCGGGACGGGAACAGAGAATGGTATGTGTATGATATTTCATACCGCCTGCCTGATGAGCAGACCGTGTATATCCGCGGGATTACTTCGATCACGGACGCAGAGGAGAGCTTTACTGTCACTGTGCGCTTTGCGCTCGTTATACTTCCGCTTATGGTACTGGCGACAGCGATTATAGGATATCGTTTTACAAGACGGACGCTGGCGCCTGTTCGGAAGATTACGGATACGGTGCGGCGGATACGCGCGGATGCCGATCTCTCCCGGCGCATCGGATTCAGAGGTGCGGATAAGGCTAAAGGGAAAGAGAGAGATGAGATTTATGTTCTCGGGAAAACATTTGATGAAATGCTTGAGGAACTGGAGACGGTATTCCGCAGGGAGCAGCAGTTTACATCGGATGCTTCTCATGAACTCAGAACTCCCGTGAGTGTGATCCTGGCACAGTGCGATGCAATGCTTGCCGAGGGAAATTCGCTCACGGAGGAACAGCGCAGCCAGCTTGTCCTTATTCAGCGGAAAGCGAAAGGGATGGCAGATATGATTTCGTAGCTTCTTTTTCTGTCGCGCGCAGACCAGGGAAGGCAGCCTCTTCATAAAGAGCGGGTCAATGTGAGCGAGCTTACGGAAATGGCTGCAGAAGAACAGCAGATGCTGGCGGACGCCGACGGAAGAGGGATTCATTTAAAAACAGAGATTATTCCTGATATATGGGCGGACGTAGACGAGACGCTTTATATAAGAATGCTTGTAAACCTGCTCTCCAATGCGATGCGGTACAGCCGGGAAAACGGCTGCATCGAAGTGACGCTTGAGCAAAAGGATGATGGGATCAGGGGAAGCGTGCGCGATCACGGTACGGGAATCCGAGAGGACGCACTTTCCCATATATGGGAGCGCTTCTATCAGGCGGATACATCGAGAACAGAAGGCGGCCATTCAGGCCTGGGCCTGTCCATGGTGAAATGGATAGCGGAAGCTCATGGCGGAAGCGTGACTGCGGAGAGCGAGGAAGGAAAGGGGAGTGTATTTTCTTTCTTCATTCCGGATGGAGATAATATTTCTGAAAAAAAATAAAAAGATGAGATGCTTTAATCTCTCTTTAATCTTTCTCATTTATAGTGGTATCAACAAAAGAAAACAAGTAAAAAATAAATGAATCATATGAAGGGAGAAAGAAAAATGAAGAGATTAACAGTAGCAGCAATTATCGCAGTAATGGTGGCAGGAGTATTTACAGGATGTGGAAATGCCGGAACGGCACAGACAAACAATGCAGCAGGAAACACGGCGGAAAGTCAGAACGGTCAGAATAGCGGAACAGAGAACAATGTGCAGAGTAACGACCAGAACGCAGCCGGAACGGCTGGTCAGACCGGCAGCAATTCTGGAACGCAGGATATCGGAGAGGATGCAGCCCTGCAGGCGGCTCTGGAGGCAGCAGGCATTAGCGAGGCAGATGCTTCAAGAATTCAGGTTTCCAGAGACAGGGATGACGGAAGAGAAGTATATGATGTACGGTTTGATGCCGGACAGACAGAATATGATTATGAAGTTCTCGCATCTGACGGACAGATCATAAGCTCCGATGTGGAACGACGGGATGACGACAGAAACAATGGGAATAATGCGGACGTGTCTGTCAGCCGCGAGAAAGCGATCGATATCGCTCTGGCAAAAGTAGCAGGTGCATCGGATAATGATATCAGGATTGAACTTGATTACGACGACGGAAGATACAAATATGAGGGGGATATTATCTACGAGAGAGTAGAGTATGATTTTGAGATCGACGCTAATACAGGGGATGTACTGGAATGGAGCGAAGAGAGAGATTAAGCAGAAGGCAGGCTGGCATGTGTGAACATGTCAGCTTTTTCTTGACGAATAGACAGAAGTTTGGTATAATCTTTTGAGTGCAGGAATAGAATAAAAATGTATGGCGCAGTAGCCAAGTGGTAAGGCGTGGGTCTGCAACACCCTGATTCACCGGTTCAAATCCGGTCTGCGCCTCTTAAAATCCCGGGAAATTGTTGTCCCGGGATTTTTTTAATGTTCCTTTAATCTTTTTCATGTATAATACTATTACGGGAAGAAAGGAGGAACCTGCGATGAGAAAAAGATATCCGGCGATCCTTACGGGAATTATATTGATATTTATCATGATCTCCGGCTGCGGAATGAATCGGAACATTCAACAGTCTGACGAGGGCAGGACACAGCGGGAAGAAGAACTTCAGGCCGAGATTGATGCCCTGAGGCAGGAGATTGACGAACTGAAGAGCGGACAGCAGACGGAGTCTTCGGGTGACGGGCAGTCAGCAGACGATGTACAGACATCGGACGGAGGGCAGAACTCTGATAACCGTACATCACAATCGGACGGGAGCGGGAACAATGCGTATAGCTCTTCTGAAAATTCCGGCGGCGTGTCTGGTGTGTCGATTACCCTGGAAGAAGCTCAGAATATTGCACTTGAGAGAGTTCCGGGAGCAACGGCACAGAATATATCAATCGAGCTCGATGAAGATGACGGCTGGTATATATATGAAGGAGACATTCTTTATAACAGGATGGAGTATGAATTTGAGATAGATGCAAATACAGGGAACATCTTGAAATGGGAAACAGAAAAATGGTAGATCAGGTGGTGCTGGAGCATAGCTCCGGCACTTTTTTTCTTTTTGTTTATAAAATTGTTCTTTATTAATTATCAATATGATTTTCCCTTACAACTAATAACTTGATAAGGTTGCTAATTTTTGACAGGCAATTGTGCATAAAGTGTGAGAAATGTGTGAAAAAAATGATGGATAAATGTGGAAAAACTGTTGACAAAAATATACGGGGGGGGGGGGGGTAAAATGAGTATTGCTTAAATATGGAAACTTAGGAAAATTACGGGAATATTCAGATTGGCAGAAAGATTAGTGAGTTTCAATATTTAAAATTTAATGTTCCTGATGGGGAGAAAATTGGAGGAGAAGGCAATGTATAGAAAGAAGTTATTAAAGGGATGCCTCGTTGCGGCATTGGCTATAGCGATGGCTGCTACAAGCCTGTCACCGGTAATGTCCAACGGGGCAGCAGTTGTACAGGCAGCAGAGTCACAGGTTTCAGTGAACGTTCAGTTTATGTGTGGCGATGAAGCAATAGCAGGTGGAGATTACTTTGTACCGGGAGGAGTGCAGAACTATTCTGTACTTGAGCAGTATGTACCGGAAGGCTACAAGATGACAACAAGTGGCGACTTTTACG
>CAMLYF010000050.1:0-9641 GCA_946491795.1 uncultured Lachnoclostridium sp.
TCAGAAGTGGCTTGGATGCACTCAGGACGGTGTATTCAGCGGACCGTCTCCTTGCATCAAGAAACTCCAGCAGTGGATCAATAAGCAGAAATAATAATTTACCCCGGAGCCATCACTCCGGGGTGGAATATTGTATCATCTCCACACATACTGTATAATGTGCTTATAAATAGGTAGATTTTCGCTTGTATGTTGTTGCTATAAGGTTGACACAATGGGGTTCAAAGGAGCTGGGCGATCAGGGATATTCTCCCATAGAGATCCTGCGGTATTTCTATGGTGATGACATGTACATCAATTCTGCCGAAGAGATTTCGGGAATACCTGCATCCTGGCCGGGGTATACTCTGGAAGAGGGCTCCAGCGGCGCAAAGGTAAAGCAGATGCAGGAACAGCTCAATGTGATTGCGGGAGCTTACCCGGCGCTCTCGAAGATTAGTGCAGATGGAATATACGGACCTGCGACAGCGAATGCAGTAAAAGAATTTCAGTCTGTGTTCGGTCTTCCGGCGACGGGAAAAGTTGATTATCCTACATGGTACAAAATATCGGAGATTTATGTGGGAGTCTCAAGAATTGCGGAGCTGACATAAGAGTGCGGGCAAAAGACGTCGGTGAAGAGATAGAAAAAGAATGCAGGGAACTGAAAGAGTAAAGCCGGGTTACGGATATCGGGAAACAAAAGATATGCAGAAATATCAGAGAGGAGATCTATGGCACAAAGAAGGAAAAGGCAAAGAAAGTGGCGAAAGCGCCGGACGGGGTGTGCAGCCGCCCTCATTATATTTGTGATGCTCAGCGCCGGGGCTGCGTACGGAATTCCATGGGCTGTGGACCGGTTTGGAGGACAAGTGAGGGAGACTTTCAGCGAGACTGTAGAGAAAGCGGTGAATACGCTTTCAACAGAACAGGCGGATGTCCCGGAGCTTACAATCCCGGCGGAGGAGACGGAGGGGGACTTTTATTATGAACAGCTGAACGGGTCAGAACAGATCGTATACCGTGAGCTTCTTCAGGGCGTGCGGGAAATGGAAGACTGCATTACGATACACGCAGGAAGAGACGAACATCCGGAGAAAGTATACGAATATCTTCTGTATGACCGCCCGGAACTTTTCTGGTGTGCGGGAAGTTCTCAGATGACAGTGTATGAGGAGTATACTCTGTTCTATCCGGAATATACATGTATGTATGAAGAACGGGAGCAGAGGCAGAGCGAGATTGATGCAGCTGTATCAGACTGTATGACAGGAGTCGATTCTGCCGCCGGAGAATATGAAAAAATCCGGTATGTATACGAATATCTTGTCAATACAGTCGACTATGACGAGAACGCGCCTGACAATCAGAATATCTATAGTGCGCTTGTAGGAAAAAGCTCTGTGTGTGCAGGATATTCCAGGGCAGCTCAGTACCTGTTGAATAATATGGGAATTGAGTGTATCTATGTGGTGGGTACCGCTCAGGGACAGGAGGCCCATGCGTGGAATATTGTGAACTGCGGCGGGAAATATTATCAGATGGATGTGACGTTCGGCGATCCGGTCTTCCTATCCTCGGAGAGCGGGGAAAACCTTCCGGGAAATATCATCTATTATGATTATCTGTGCTGTACGGATGAGGAGATCATGGCTGACCACATGCCGACAGACGAGATAGTATATCCGGTCTGTGAATCAGACGATCTGAATTACTATAGAATGAACGGAATGTTTTATGATTCCTACGATCCCCAGATCCTTCTGGGAGATATGAATGAGAGTATCTATGAAGGGCAGGAAATGTTTGTATGCAAGTTTTCGTCTCCGGAAATCTATCAGAAGGCTCATGATGCGGTGATTGAAGAACTGTTTCCGAAAGCGGCGCAGACACTGGGATCGGTGTACGGACTGGAGCAGGTAAAGTACACATATATCGAGGATGTGACCCACAATAAGATCATGGTTTTTTGGAATTATCAGTAATAGTTTTGAATATTTAGAAGTAATTCTGAATATTTTTGCAGGAATTATCAGTTGAATTATAAGCTCAGTTGTAGTATAATCTTTACAATTTGAGAAAGAGGGCGCTCTGGGATCAAAAGACTCCAAGAGTGCCTTTGCTATGTGACGGCATATCAGTTCTCAGAGGAGCAGTTGCTATAGCAGACAGCAACAGTTAATTATTGGATTATACAAAGGGAAAGGGTGAACAGATGAAGGCGTTTCTAATATTGGAAGACGGTACAGTATTTACAGGAACAAGCATTGGTTCCACTCGTGAATGTATCAGCGAGATCGTTTTTAATACTTCTATGACGGGTTATCTTGAGGTGCTGACAGATCCTTCTTATGCAGGACAGGCAGTCACCATGACATATCCCCTGATCGGAAATTACGGCATTACACCGGACATGGAGTCAAAAAAGGCATGGCCGGACGGATATATTGTAAGAGAGTTATCCCGTATGCCGAGCAACTTCCGCTGCGAGGGGACAATTCAGGATTTCTTAAAAGAACAGGACATTCCCGGTATCGCAGGGATTGACACCCGTGCACTGACAAAGATTCTGAGGGAAAAAGGCACCATGAACGGCATGATCACAACAGATGAGAATTATAATCTGGATGAGATTATCCCGAAGATGAAGGCATATACAGTCGGAGATGTGGTCTCCAAAGTGACATGCACGGAAAAGTATGTCCTGAAAGGAGAAGGACTTAAGGTTGCGCTTCTGGATCTGGGAGCAAAGAATAATATCGCGAAGTCTTTAAATGACCGTGGATGTGAAGTTACCGTATATCCGGCTCATACGACCGCAGAGGAGATCATCGCGTCAAAGCCGGACGGCATTATGCTCTCCAACGGACCTGGAGATCCGGCGGACTGTACTTCCATTATTGAGGAGATCAGGAAGCTGTATAATACAGACATCCCGATCTTTGCCATCTGTCTTGGTCACCAGCTTATGGCTCTTGCCACAGGCGCGACCACCCATAAACTGAAATACGGACACCGCGGCGGCAACCATCCGGTGAAAGACCTTGAGACCGGAAGAGTATATATCTCCTCCCAGAATCACGGTTATGTTGTGGATGAAGAGTCTGTTGACCCGAATGTAGCGGTTCCGGCGTTTAGAAATGTAAATGACGGAACAAACGAGGGTCTTGCCTATATCGGAAAGAACATCTTTACTGTTCAGTTCCATCCGGAGGCATGCCCGGGACCGCAGGATTCCGGTTACCTCTTTGACAGATTTATTGACATGATGAAAGGAGCGAAATAATGCCAAGAGATTTAAGCATAAAGAAAGTACTGGTTATCGGTTCCGGTCCGATCGTTATCGGACAGGCAGCAGAATTTGACTATGCGGGAACACAGGCGTGCCGTTCCTTGAAAGAAGAGGGAATTGAAGTTGTCCTGTTGAACTCCAACCCGGCAACTATCATGACAGACAAAGATATCGCAGACCGCGTATATATCGAGCCGCTTACTGTAGAAGTAGTGGAGCAGCTGATCAAGAAAGAAAAGCCTGACAGCGTGCTTCCGACACTTGGAGGACAGGCCGGGCTGAACCTTGCCATGGAGCTGGAAGAGGCAGGATTCTTAAAAGAAAACGGCGTGCGCCTGATCGGAACGACTTCCGAGACAATTAAGAAAGCGGAGGACCGCCTGGAGTTCAAGGCAACTATGGAGAAGATCGGCGAGCCTGTTGCAGCTTCCCTTGTCGTGGAAAATGTAGACGACGGTCTTGCATTTGCAAATAAGATCGGCTATCCGGTGGTGCTCCGTCCGGCATATACGCTGGGAGGAAGCGGCGGCGGTATCGCCCATGATTCCCACCAGCTTGTGGAAATCCTTGAGAACGGTCTCCGTCTTTCCCGTGTGGGACAGGTGCTTGTGGAGCGCTGCATTGCGGGATGGAAAGAAATCGAGTATGAGGTGATGCGCGACAGCAAAGGCAACTGTATTACAGTATGTAATATGGAGAATATCGACCCTGTGGGCGTGCATACAGGAGATTCCATCGTTGTGGCTCCGTCCCAGACTCTGGGAGATAAAGAATACCAGATGCTGCGTACTTCGGCGCTGAATATTATCAGCGAGCTGAATATTACCGGAGGATGTAACGTACAGTATGCACTGAACCCGGATTCCTTTGAGTATTGTGTAATCGAAGTTAATCCCCGTGTGAGCCGTTCTTCCGCACTTGCTTCCAAGGCTACAGGATATCCGATCGCCAAGGTGGCGGCAAAGATTGCTCTGGGTTATACACTGGATGAGATTAAAAACGCTATCACCCAGAAGACATACGCAAGCTTCGAACCCATGCTGGACTATGTGGTTGTAAAGCTTCCGCGTCTGCCGTTTGATAAATTTATCAGCGCCAAGAGAACGCTGACTACTCAGATGAAGGCGACCGGCGAGGTTATGAGTATCTGCAATAATTTCGAAGGTGCGCTGATGAAAGCGATCCGCTCTCTTGAGCAGCATGTGGACAGCCTCATGTCTTATGACTTCACGGGCCTTTCCGAGGATGAGCTTTTAGACCAGCTTGCTATTGTAGACGATATGCGTATGTGGAAGATCGCAGAGGCGATCCGCAGAGGCATCGACTATGATACCATTTACAATATTACAAAAGTAGACCGCTGGTTTATTGATAAATTCGCTATTATTGTTGAGATGGAAAACGCGCTGAAAACACAGGAACTTACAGTGGATCTTCTGAAAGAAGCGAAGCGGATTGAGTTCCCGGACAATGTGATCGCGCGCCTGACAGGAAAGACAGAGCGTGAAATTCACGATATGCGCCATGCAAACGGCATCGTAGCATCTTATAAAATTGTTGATACATGTGCGGCGGAGTTCGCGGCAGAGACACCGTATTACTACTCTGTATACGGAAGTGAGAACGAAGTGGAAGAGACGACAGGCAAGAAGAAAGTCCTTGTCCTCGGATCCGGCCCTATCCGTATCGGACAGGGAATCGAGTTCGACTTCTGTTCTGTGCACTGTACATGGGCATTCGCCAAGGAAGGTTATGAGACGATCATCGTCAATAACAACCCGGAGACGGTAAGTACAGACTTTGATATTGCGGACAAGCTGTATTTCGAGCCGCTTACACCGGAAGATGTGGAGAGCATCGTTGATATCGAGAAACCGGACGGAGCTGTCGTACAGTTCGGCGGCCAGACGGCCATCAAGCTGACAGAATCCCTGATGAAGATGGGCGTGCCGATCCTCGGTACTTCCGCGGAAAATGTAGATAAGGCTGAGGACAGGGAGCTCTTTGACGAGATCCTTGAAGAGTGCGAGATTCCGCGTCCGACAGGCGGAACCGTATTTACCGCGGAGGAGGCGAAGAAAGTTGCAAACCGTCTCGGCTATCCGGTACTTGTACGTCCGTCCTATGTGCTTGGCGGACAGGGTATGCAGATCGCTATCAATGACAATGATATCGACCAGTTTATCGGCATTATCAACCGGATCGCGCAGGATCACCCGATCCTCGTGGATAAATACCTGCAGGGCAAGGAGATCGAGGTAGACGCTGTATGCGACGGGACAGATATCCTGATTCCGGGTATCATGGAGCATATCGAGCGTGCCGGTATCCATTCCGGAGACAGTATCTCCGTATATCCGGCCCAGAGCCTGACAGACAGTGCAAAAGCAAAGATTGCCGAGTACACGAGAAGACTTGCAAAATCTCTCCATGTCATCGGTATGATCAACATTCAGTTCATCGTCTGCGGCGAAGACGATGTATACGTGATCGAGGTTAACCCGAGATCCAGCCGTACCGTACCGTACATCAGCAAGGTGACGGGCATTCCGATCGTGCCGCTGGCGACACAGGTGATCATCGGAAAGAAGATAAAAGATCTGGGATATACACCGGGACTGCAGCCTGAGGCAGATTACGTGGCAGTGAAGATGCCGGTATTCTCCTTTGAGAAGATCAGAGGCGCAGATATCAGCCTCGGACCTGAGATGAAGTCCACAGGAGAGTGTCTCGGAATCGCGAAGACATTCGACGAGGCTCTTTACAAGGCATTCCTCGGCGCGGGAATCAAGCTGCCGAAGTTCAAGAATATGATCATGACTGTCCGTGATGAAGAGCATCCGGCCGCAGTGGAGATCGGGCGCAGATTTGCAAATATCGGCTACCATATCTTCGCTACAAGCGGAACAGCGAGAGCACTCAACGAGGCAGGGGTAAAGGCTACGCCTGTGCGTAAGATCGAGCAGGAGTCACCGAACCTCCTTGACCTGATCTTAGGACATAAGATCGACCTTGTCATCGATATCCCGGCACAGGGAGCAGAACACTCCAAAGACGGATTCGTTATCCGGAGAAATGCCATTGAGACAGGTGTGAACGTGCTGACGGCCATTGATACCGCAGAGGCGCTGATCACCAGTCTGGAGAATACAGATATCAAGAAACTGACACTTATAGATATTGCGACGGTGTAGAAATTTCTATTTTCCGTACCGGCTTAGGAAAGGAAAATCCTTTGAAAAGGGAGCAGATACGGAATGACTGACTCACGTATTTGCAGGCAGAGGAAAGGTTGATTCCGGCTCCGGTTACAGAGAATAACGCAAACTAATAAATCAGCATATCAGCTAAAAGCAAAACGGGCACGCGAAGAACTCCTTACGTCAGACAACTTCGCGTGCCCGTTTAACGCTGCTCTCCTGATTTTAAGTTTGCCTAATTCTCTTCTACAGTCGCCGTTATCAATCTTCCTCTGCCCGCAGATTGTGCATCAGGTCAGACGTAATGGGATCATAGTCGGGGGAGTCGCTTCTTCTACCCGTTTGCATGAGAATTTTCGGAATGGGAAAGGAAGCAGCCGGGAGGCAGGTATTGCGTACGCACCGTTGGAGCAGCGTCGGCACTTAGAGCGCGTCTTTTGCGCTCTTATGTACCGTTACGCTGCGACCGAATGAAAATGTGTGCGTTAGCAATACCTGCCTCCCGGCGGATACTTTATCAGACCGAAAAATCGAAATTTACTTAAAGTTGCCCCGGTGGATTTTTGTTATTGTCTATATTATAATGATTACATCCGGCAGCTTGCGCAGGCTATGTAGAAAGAGCAGAACAGGAGGCGGAGATTACTATGGATATCACACTTCACTATACAGAACAGGGCTCAGGCACACCTCTTATTCTCCTTCACGGTAACGGGGAGGATGGCAGCTATTTTGTACATCAGATCGAATATTTTAAGGACAGGTACCGCGTGATCGCTCTGGACACCCGGGGACACGGGCAGTCGCCCCGCGGGGAGAAGCCGTTCACCATCCGGCAGTTTGCCGAGGATCTGCATGATTTTATGGATGAAAAAGGTATCAAAAAAGCGCATATCCTGGGCTTTTCGGACGGCGGAAATATCGCGCTTGTCTTTGCCTTGAAATATCCGGAACGGGTGGATCATCTTGTCTTAAACGGGGCGAATCTGGATGCATCGGGCGTGAAGCCGTCCACCCAGATCCCCATCGTTATCGGATACCGGATGGCGTCTGCTTTCTCCTCTTTTGGGAAAAAACTGTTCGTCAAAAAGGACAGGAAGAAAGGCGGCGGAAGCTCATTTGCCGAAAAGGCGCGGAGAAATGCAGAGATGCTGGGGCTGATGGTAAATGATCCGAATATCCGGCCGGAAGAGCTTTCTGAAAATAAAAATCCCGATTTTATAAAAATGAAAAAGCTGGTCATTGCCGGGGATAAGGATATGATAAAGGACGAGCACACAAGGCTGATCTATGCGAGCCTTCCAAATGCTCAGATCCGGGTACTGCATGGCACGCATTTTATAGCGAAAGAGGAGTATCAGGAGTTCAACCGTGCGGTGGAAGAATTCCTTGAGACTCCTTGAGACACGGCCAGCGGCACGATATTGGTTGTCGGTGAGGTATGGTAATAGAACTGTTGGAGAGTGCATATTCGGAAAGGAGAAAATGCTTCATGTACAGTATCTGTCATTACAATTCTCCTCTGGGGGGAATGACACTTGCCTGTGATGAAGAGGGGCTGACCGGCCTTTGGTTTGACGGGCAGAAGTATTTCGGAAGCGGAATACTGAAGGACGAAGATTTAAAAGGAGAAGCTTCAAAAGTCAATACTTTGAAAGATGGGTGTGTACCGGGGAAGACGAAGGAGAAGAAACCTTCTGTGCCGGAACAGACAGTGAAATGGCTGGATATTTATTTTTCGGGGCGAGAACCGGATTTTACACCGCCGCTGCATTTGACAGGAAGTGAGTTCCGGCTCGCTGTCTGGGAGCTGCTGCTTGGGATTCCATATGGACAGACGACTACATATAAAGAGCTTGCCGGCAGGATTGCGGAACAGCGGGGAATAAAGACTATGTCTGCTCAGGCGGTGGGCGGCGCGGTGGGACACAATCCTGTGTCGATTATCGTACCATGCCACCGGGTGCTGGGAACAGACGGCAGCCTGACCGGTTATGCGGGCGGGATTGATAAAAAAATCAGCCTCCTCACGTTGGAGAAGGCTGTGTTCACAAGATAACAGAAAGCGGATCCTGAGGGTCCGCTTTATTTATATCCGTATGTATGCTGGTGCGCAGGTGTATTACAATTTCCCTGTGAACAGTGTGCCGGCTTTTCCGCCTTTGACAATGTCATAGAGCGCTTCCGGGCGTTTCCCGTTTGTGACGATCGTATCGATTCCGTTGGATGTGGCGAGCTGTGCTGCCTGAAGTTTTGTGCGCATACCACCGGTACCTCTTCTGGAACCGGCGCCTCCTGCCAGAGAGTAAACGCTCTCGTCTATAGTGTCGATCTGTTCGATAAGCTGTGCGTTCGGGTGCAGTCGCGGATCACTGTCATAGAATCCGTCTATATCGGATAAAATGACCAGACGTTTTGCGCGGCAGAGAACAGCTACGACTGAGGAGAGCATGTCATTGTCTCCGAACAGTCTGTCCTCGGATTCGATCTCCGTATAGCTTACGGAATCGTTTTCATTAACGATCGGAATCACACCCATTTCGAGCAGCGCATTAAATGTGTTTGTCAGATTTTCTTTCTTCTCTTCCTGCTCGATATCCTCTGCGTTTAAGAGAATCTGGGCAACGGTTTTATCATAATCCCCGAAAAATTTGTCATAGAGATACATCAGGCTGCACTGCCCGACGGCTGCCGCAGCCTGTTTCATACGCATGCTGTCCGGTTTCGTGTGCATGTTCAATTTATTTCTTCCTACAGCAATAGCTCCGGACGATACAAGAATAACCTCATATCCCATATTCTGGATATCTGCCAGCGTGCAGACAAGCCTGTCCGTGGCGCGCAGGTCGCTTTTCCCTGCGTCATTGGTGAGCGTTGAAGTTCCTACTTTTACTACAATCCTGTTATTATAAAGTGCCATTTGTGCTTACTCCTTTAGAACTGATCTGCCGCTACAGTCGACAGTGTAACGGCCTGTCCGCGATAGACGTGCGGACACTTACTGTGATATCGTAACACAGAAATGACTTTTGTCAAGAATAATGGGAAAAATCTCCATTGCACCCATTATGTATATCGATTATAATGGGACGGCATATTATGATAAAGAGAGGATTTAGTGTGAAAGAAAGTAGAGAACAGCCGAAAAATGGCGCACTTAAATAAGCTAT
>CAMLYF010000051.1:0-9205 GCA_946491795.1 uncultured Lachnoclostridium sp.
GAGCTTGAGAAGAAGACCGAAAAGTCGCTCCCCTCGTGGGAGCGTGGATTGAAATTGGAATATGTGATAGTGCCACACCGTTAGAGTGGGTCGCTCCCCTCGTGGGAGCGTGGATTGAAATCCACGTTGTGATACTCGTATCGTTTGCGTTGTCCTGGTCGCTCCCCTCGTGGGAGCGTGGATTGAAATATGGCGGCGAAAAGGGTATATCTATCCCCCTCTGGTCGCTCCCCTCGTGGGAGCGTGGATTGAAATCTGTGTACGGTGAACGCACATACACGGTATTTAGTCGCTCCCCTCGTGGGAGCGTGGATTGAAATCATGGCAACAGTAAAATTGCCGGAGATGTGCACAGTCGCTCCCCTCGTGGGAGCGTGGATTGAAATCCCCTTGAAACGATATGCCAGGCCAAGGACTTAGTCGCTCCCCTCGTGGGAGCGTGGATTGAAATCAGAGTGTCCGGTTGTCTATCGTCCAATCCTGCGTCGCTCCCCTCGTGGGAGCGTGGATTGAAATTTGTGTCAAGTGCTATATCCACTTTTCACTTCCGTCGCTCCCCTCGTGGGAGCGTGGATTGAAATTCCCGAGTGCAGCCGAGTCCGGAAGATGCAGGCTGTCGCTCCCCTCGTGGGAGCGTGGATTGAAATTTATCTAATTGGTAAATTACCGGTTATACAAAGTGGTCGCTTCCCTCGTGAGTGCAGGAATTGTGCATAGGTGATGAGCCGATAGACTGAAAGAATGAAAATGGTATTGTGATTATTTCTACTTATAAAATACTTATGAATGGTAAAAATAACAAAACAAAAAAGATTGATGAAAGGATAATATCATGTGCACCTGTATCACCTACACTAACAACGACTTCTATTTCGGCCGCAACCTTGACCTTGACTGTTCTTTTGGCGAAACCGTCACGATCACCCCGCGCAATTTTCCTCTTATTTTCCGGAAAGCCGGGCGGCAGGATTACCACTATGCCATGATCGGCATGGCGTCGGTTAACGACAGTTTTCCGCTGTATGCTGAAGCTGTCAACGAAAAAGGTCTTGCGATGGCGGGGCTGAATTTCCCGGGAAATGCATACTATCAGAAACCGGACGGCGAAGGCCTTGAGATTGCTTCGTTTGAAGTGATTGCGTGGATTTTGGGAAAATGTGCTTCTGTGGCGGAAGCGGAGAAGTTTCTGGATGAAATGAAGATTGTTGATCTTGCATTTTCGGATCAGATGTCGCCTGCACCGCTTCACTGGATGATTGCAGACCGTGAGAAATGTCTTGTTCTTGAAGCGGTCAGAGATGGTCTGAAAGTATATGAAAATCCATTTGGAGTGCTGACGAACAATCCGCCTTTTGAGTATCACAGAATGAATATGAACAATTATATGAACCTGTCGGCGGAGAGTCCGCGAAACCGCTTTGCGGACAAGCTGAATCTCAGGCCTTATGCACAGGGGATGGGAGCCATCGGGCTTCCGGGTGACGCCTCATCGGCGTCCCGCTTTGTGCGCGCTGCATTTTTGAAGTGGAATTCCGTGGCGCCGGAGGAGGAAAAAGCGAATGTCTCCCAGTTCTTCCACATTCTGGATAGTGTAGCCATGGTTCGCGGGGCTGTGATAACAGATCAGGGAACTTTTGATATTACCACATATTCCTGCTGCGCCAATACGAGTACAGGCGTTTACTATTATAAGACGTATGACGGCTGCCGGGTGCGTGCAGTGGATATGTATGAGACAGATCTGGACGGGAAAGAACTAATTCAAAGATAACAGTTCAGACAGCCCCATGGCTGAACTGTTATCTGAAAAACGTTGACATTTTAAGTTTAAAGTGATAAAGTGTTACCAGACCGATGAGGAAGAGCAAGTAACTTCAGTGGACGCTTCACAGAGAGCTGCGGGCGGTGGGATCGCGGTATGCCGGACTTGGAGTGAATGGGCTTCTGAGGGCGAGTTGAAATTTGGAGTAGGCGAGCCGGAGAACTGACTCCGTTATCAAAGAAAGCATATGTTAGTATGCATGAGTGGATGTAGTATATTACGTCAAGCCGGGTGGCACCGCAGGAGTATTTGTATGAATTACAGCTCTTGTCCCTGCAATTTTATTGTATGGGATAAGGGCTTTTTATTTTGCGCGATACGCCCGGATGGCGACCGCCGTGCTTGCACGAGCGGGCATCCGACGGGCAAAGGTCATCGAGCGGCAATGCCGCGAGATGAACGAGGTATCGCGGTGAGCGGGTGAGGGAAGGAATCTTCCCTTATCCGCTCAAAAAAGACTGAGTGGAAAACAACTGATATCCCATATGCTATGCGATATATGGCAGCACAGAGGAAAGGAGATATTACTATGAAACTTGAAAATTACGAAGTACACCTTCCGAACTATTCCATCGGAGATAAAATTTACGACAAGATCGGGCCTGTATGTGAATCATATGGAAAGAAAGTTCTTGTAATCGGAGGAAGAAAAGCACTTGCAGCTGCATACGATAAGATCAGGTCTTATGTAGATCAGACGAATCTTGAAATCATCGGAAAAGAGATTTACGGTGAGAATTGTACATATGCCACAGTGGAAAAGCTGCGCGCCATGCCTCTTTATCAGGAGGCTGACATGGTATTCGGCGTAGGCGGCGGCAAGGCGCTGGACACGGTGAAATGTTTGTGCATTACAGATGATAAGCCGGTCTTTGCATTTCCGACGATCGCGTCCAACTGTTCCGCCTGTACGTCGGTTTCCATTATGTACAATGAGGACGGCACATTTCTGAAACCGCATTTTTTCATCAGACCGGTTATGCACTCGTTTATTGATACGGAAATTATTGCCAAGGCGCCCAGCCAGTATATGTGGGCGGGAATCGGCGATACCTATGCGAAATATTATGAGGCCACGATCTCGTCAAGGGATGAACAGCTGGAACATTTTACAGCTCTTGGCGTGGCGGTCAGCCGGATGTGCTGTGACCCGCTGATCCAGTACGGACCGAAAGCACTGGAAGATCACAAGAAAGGGCTCTGTACATATGACGTGGAGCAGGTCGTGCTGGCAATTGTCGTGACCACGGGAATCGCGTCCATCTTCCTGACAAAAGATTACACGCCGGACTACAACAGCGGTCTCGCACATGCCATATTCTATGCTATGACGTCTTATCCGGTCATCGAGGAGAGACATCTGCATGGCGAGGTAGTCGGATTCGGCATCTTGCTGGCGCTGCTCGTTGATCAGCAGTATGACGAATTTGAGAAGATCTACAGGCTGAACCGGGCGGTTGATCTTCCGGTTTCACTGGAAGACATCGAGATCACGGATGAACAGTGGGATGAGTGTATGGACCGCATCCCGGAAATGTCGGATGTGGCTCATTATCCGTATAAGGTGACAAAGGAAATGCTGACAGAGGCAATGGACAGACTGAAAGAAAGAGTGAGAAGAGACAATGAAGAAGAATAAAACAGGAGCAGTCATTCTGGGAGTGGCATTTGTATGGTTTACGACACATTTCGGAGGCGGATTCGCATCAGGAGCGCAGATATACAGCTATTTTGTAAGGTACGGTATCTGGTGCCTGATCATGCCGGTGTTTGCAATGCTCTACAACACTGTTTTCTTTGCATACAGCCTGCGTTTTGCGAGAAAACATCAGGTTTACGACTACAGATCCTACAATAATGCGTTTTACGGAAGGTTTGCGCCCATATTTTCGAACTTGTTCGAGATTCTTTACGTCTGCGTGATGTGCGTGGCTCCGGCAGTTGCATTTGCCACAGGCGGCGCTACGCTGAGCACACTGACAGGGCTTCCGTATCTGCTCTGCACTTTCCTGATCGGCGTGTTTATCTTTGTGGTTGCCATATTCGGCACCGATCTGGTGCGGAAAGTAGCATCCGTACTGTCCATCTGCATTATCGCGGGACTGCTGATCGTATATATTCCCAATATCATTTCCGGCTTATCGGGAATCTCGGCGGCTGCGGAGAGTATGACAAAGGCAGAGCTGCCGTTTGGAGATGCTCTTTACTCGGCGTTTCTCTACGGGACATTCCAGCTCTCCAACATTGCGGTGTTTGTACAGCATGCGAAATCATTTGACAGACCGGGCGACGCAGTGAAGAGCATGGGAGTGGGATTTGTGGTAAATGCGCTGATGATGGTCATGGTCGTGCTCGGACTTATGACAGTTTACACGAATCCGGATGCTGCCGGGCAGAGTGTGCCCACGCTCTTTATGGTACAGAACGGTGTGGGAGCTTCCTTTATGACTCCCCTTATTTCCATTCTGATCATCCTCGGCGCCGTGTCTACTGCTGTCAATATGGTGGCGGCAATGGTGAAGAGAATCTGCGGTGAGAAGGAAGATAAAGCATCCGGCGAAGGAGAACGGGCATCGGGTGAAGCCGAAGCAGCAGAGGAGCCGGCAGGGAAGAGGAGATTTCAGGTTACGAGAAAAGAGATTATTGCGGCGCTCATCTGCTGTATTGTGGATTTCGGGATCGCCCAGTTCGGGCTGCTTACCCTGATCCAGAAAGCGTACAGTTTTCTTGCCTATCTCGCGATACCGGTTATCCTTATTCCATATATTATTCATATGATAGCGACAAGATTTGACACAAAAAATTGACTTATGCAGTCTCACCATATATAATATCTGTTGAGAAATATTATCAATAAATGACATAAAAAGGATGAGGCTGCTATGAGATTAAAAGAAGGTAAGAATAATCATACCTATGTGGTCGAGAAAATACAGATCGAGCTGAACCTTGAACGAAGGCTCGAAGCGCTCGGCCTGACAGAAGGATCTAAGATTACTATATTAAATAATGACAAAAAGGGAGCGATGACTGTGAAATTCCGCGGAACACGGTTTGCGCTTGGCAGACGCATTGCCGACAATATCTTCGTAAAGGAGGAAGCGGCATGAGTGGAAATGTGATAAATGTGGGATTCATCGGTAATCCGAACTGTGGAAAGACGACATTGTTCAATGCCTACACCGGAGCAAATCTGAAAGTAGCGAACTGGCCGGGCGTTACAGTGGAGAAGAAAGAAGGACGTACTACATATAAGGGACAGGAGTTCAAACTGATAGACCTTCCCGGCATTTACAGCCTGACTTCTTACACAATGGAAGAAAAGGTATCCCGTGAGTGCATTATGAGCGATGAGGTGGACGTGATCGTGGACGTGGTGGACGCGTCCTGTCTGGAACGAAACCTGTACCTGACACTGCAGCTCATTGAGCTTGGCAAGCCTGTTGTTCTGGCGCTCAACATGATGGATATCGTGGAAGAGCGGGGAATGGAGATCGACCTTCACCGTCTGCCGGAGATGCTCGGCATCCCGGCAATCCCTGTATCTGCGAGAAAGCGCACCGGTCTTGAGATTCTGCTCCATGCGGTGGCGCATCATAAAGAATATGCAAAACAGGGACCGTTTATTCACCATCATTCGGACAAGACGGGACATAAGCATAATCACCACAGCGAATATGCCATGGTATATGATGATGATATAGAGGATAAGATCGATGCGATCAGCGAGCAGTTCCGGGTGAAATATCCGGATATGGAGAATATGCGCTGGCACGCCATCAAGACACTTGAGCAGGACGATTCGGTAACGAAGAAATATCCTGTTGATATGACAGGAATTGCAGACCGGAGCTATGAGAAAGATATCATTAATGAAAAATATGACTTTATAGAAGAAGTGATTGATGAAACACTTGTCAACAAAAGTGCTAAGGCGGAACAGACAGACCGGATTGACCGCTTTATGACGAGCAGATGGCTTGGACTTCCGATCTTTCTTGTGATCATGGCACTGGTATTCTTCCTGACATTTACGGTGGGTGACTGGCTGAAAGGATACTTTGAGACAGGACTTGATCTTCTGACAGGAGCGGTGAGCTCAGGACTTGAGGCGGCCGGAACATCTCCGATGCTCAATTCACTGCTGGTGGACGGTATCATCTCCGGTGTGGGCGGCATCCTTACTTTTCTGCCGAATATCTTTATCCTGTTCCTCGCGCTCGCGTTCCTCGAGGACAGCGGCTATATGTCGCGTGTGGCGTTTGTCATGGATGACATCATGAGTCATCTGGGACTCTCGGGAAGAGCGTTCCTTCCTATGCTGCTGGGATTCGGCTGTACTGTTCCCGCAGTCATGGCGTCCCGGGCGCTGGAGCATAAGAAGGACAGGCTTAAGACGATTCTGGTAACACCGTTTATGTCCTGCAGTGCAAGGCTGACCATATATGTTTTGTTTTCTTCTATGTTTTTTGGGAAATATGCAATGATTGCGTGCTATTCGATCTATCTGATCGGAATTGTGATTGCGATCCTGACTGCGTATATTTTGTCGCGGATTGACGGAAGTAAGGCAGAACACGCGCTGCTGATCGAACTGCCGGAGTATAAATCTCCTAATGCGCGGACGATCGCATTATACGTATGGGAAAAAGTAAAGGATTATCTGACGAAAGCCGGAACGGTTATCTTCCTCGCTTCTGTTATTATGTGGGTTCTCCTGAATTTCGGGCCTACAGGATATGTGACAAATATCGGCGAGAGCTTTGGCTCGATTGTCGGAAAGGCAATTGTACCGCTGTTTAAACCGATCGGTCTGGGATACTGGCAGATTGTAGTGGCTCTGATCGCGGGCATTGCGCAGAAAGAAGTCGTGGTATCGAGCTGCAGTGTGCTTTTCGGAATACAGAATATCACTACCGCTCATGGCATGAACAGTTTTGTATCACTGCTCGGGGGAATGGGATTCGGAGCGGCAAACGCATATGCTCTTATGATCTTCTGCCTCCTCTATGTGCCGTGTACAGCGACGATCGCGACGATCCGAAGAGAAGTGGGAAGTACAAAGCTGACTGCCGGGATTGTCTTGTTCCAGCTGGCGGTCGCATGGGTGGCAAGCTTTATTGCGTTCCATATAGCAGGACTGATCCTGTGATGAAAAAGCAGTTTCCGGTATTGTGATTCTGATATGCGGAAAATGCAATTGAGGAAGTACTGTATTGTTACAGTTTAAAATTTAATATTGTACAGATTTGAGCAGGAGTCCTTTTGCTTCGCAGGGGACGCCTGCTTTTTCTGTTCCCTCAAGAATATGCAATATGCTCTCAGGAGTTCGTTTTCCCTGCCCGATCTCAAGCAGCGTCCCGATGATCAGGGAGGGCATCCGGTAGAGAAAATCATTGGCGGTAAGTGAAATGATTAGCGTATCCGTATCACTATCTGTATCTTCAGATTTCCGGAATGAAATTTCCATCAGTTCTTTTTCTGTGCCTTTTTTCTTTTTTGCGCCTGAAAAGAAACGAAAATCATGCCGTCCTTTTAAATATCCTGCCGCAGTCTCCATTGAACTGACGTCCGGTGAAGGGGAGACGTGAGCTGTATATGCGTCTGAAAAGATATTGTAGACAGGAGCCGTACAGATCCGGTATTCGTATGTGCGCGACCGTGCATTCAGATCAGCGCGGAAACGATCCGGCGCAGTATTGCAGTGAAGAATGCGGATATCCATGGGAAGGTAATGATCCAGATCGCGATGCAGCATTTCCATATCGGAAAAAGCATCAGAGACAAAGCTTACAGTCTGCTCCAGTGCGTGTACTCCGGGCTCTGTCCTGGCGCCCGCATAGAGCGTGACCGGGCTGCCGCTCAGCTTTTCCAGAACGGAGGATAATCTGTATGAAATTGTTTTGTGATAACCGTCCTTTTCCGGGCGCTGCCAGCCCAGATAACGGGTTCCGTCATATTGGAGGGTGAGTTTAATATTTGACATGTCTGCCTCGCTTTATAAAATTCTTTGTCCAGATTATTGTAAATGATGAAGCGGCAGTTGGCAAGGATACTGTGATGCGGGTTGTTTTCAGCGGCGTCAATTGATACAATAGAGGAAACATTCTGTCTTGCAGGGAAAACGATACAGGCAGTCATTTAAAATGAAAATATATCAGGATTGGAGATAATTATGATGGAAGAAAGAAAAGTATCAGAATCAAAGGTGGAAATCACCCGTCTGGTGCGGCCGAACCATTTGAATTCAGCGGGCAGACTCTTCGGAGGCATGCTTATGCAGTGGCTCGATGAAGCGGCAGGAATGGTGGCTATGCGCCATACACGTTCCAATGTGATAACTGCTTCGGTAGATAACCTGCGGTTTATCCATGGAGCATACAACGGAGAGATGGTCGTCATCATAGGAAAAGTGACTTATGTGGGGCATACCTCTCTTGAGGTGAGACTGGACACCTATGTGGAACACATTAAAGACGGCATGCGTTATCCCATCAACCGGGCATATTTTACTATGGTTGCACTGGATGAGAATGATAAACCGAAACCTGTGCCGAGACTGATCCTTGAGACAGAAGCAGAAAAAGCAGAGTGGGAAGCGGCGAAAAAACGAAGAGAAATGCGGATGAGAAGGAAAGAGGAAGGGTTTTAAAATTCTAATTTTCCATACTAGCAAAGTATCCGCCGGGAGACAGGTATTGCTAGCGCACCCGCTTTCGCTCGGGCCGTAACGCAGCGGTACATAGGAGCGCAAAAGACGCGCTCCAAGTGCCGGCGTTACTCTACGGTGCGTACACAATACCTGTCTCCCGGCTGCTTTCTTTCCTAGCCCGAAAAACAAATTTAAACGGAAGGATCAAAATCGGAACTTTATCGACTGAGATTTATTCGGATTCTAATCTCTATAACTGAGAGCGGTTCTCTTCCTGATATATAAATAAGCTCTTCTCGATTACTTTCAGCTTCAACCGGTTTCTTTGACTTTCAGTTTTGCCGGAGTGACTGCCGAATTCGATAAAGTAAAAAACGGATGTAGATGAGGCACAGGAAGACTTAAAAGAGATGATCGGTATGTGAAGAAGGCGACTTCGGAGTAATTCGATGGAAAAAGTTAAGGCTCCGGAAGATGATGTTAAGCCAGAAAATGGAGTGTTTGAGGCGAAGCCGAGTTCTCCATTTTCTGGCTTTGTATTTAATCATCTTTCGGAACCTTTATTTTTTCCCGAATTATGTAGCGGAGCCTGAAGCACATGCTGTCATCTCGAAAAAGTATTTCAGTGCCTCATCTCCGTCCGTTTTCGGACCTTATATCATCGGCATTCAGTCCGACAAATTCGTTAGGTTAGAATCGATGATGGTGTAAACGAAAAAGCAGTTTTAAAC
>CAMLYF010000052.1:0-9140 GCA_946491795.1 uncultured Lachnoclostridium sp.
CATTTTCATAACGTTTTGTGCCTGAGCAAAGCGAAAGGAATGGATATAATCATGGAAAGACAGATACCAAAAAATGTTCGTCAGATCGGGAATGTGAGTGACAGCCCGAAGATATATGTAGAAGATTATGTAGATACATTTTTCGCACAGCTCAGTGAAAAGAGTGAGAAGGCGAAAGGACCGGTCGGGGCATTTCTTGTGGGCGATATACAGTCCGTGGACGATGAGGATTATGTATACATATATGGCGCGATTCAGATGCACGACCTGAAGATGTCGGGAAATGAATATGTGATCGATGAGAGCACCTGGAAACATGCGTATGAGGACTGCAAGCAGTTCTTTGAGGACGGAGAGATGCTGGGATGGTTTGTGGCGAATCCCGGAGTCCCGCTTACACCGGACTCTTCGGTCATAAAGCTTCATAAGAAATCGTTTCCGAAGAAGAATACGGTATTTATCATGAAAGATCCGGTGGAGAAGGATGAAACATATTATGTGCATAAAATGAACGACTTGATGGAGATCGGAGGGCATTACACGTATTACGAGAAGAATCCGTGTATGCAGAACTATATGATCGCCAGTCGAAAAAAAAATGGGGCAGTCTCCTCGGAGACTGTGGAAGACAGAGCTGCACAGGACTTTCGTGATCTGGTTAGAAAGCGGGGGACCCGCCAGAAACGCAGGAAAGCAGGAGGTCTGATGTATGTGGCGAGCGCATGTCTCGTACTGGTCCTAATCATCATGGGAGTGGCTATGGTCAACAGTTTTGACCGCATGAAATCGGTACAGAGTACCCTGGAAGCGCTGGCAGATACGTCGGATACGGTAGAGACGCGGGAAACGAGCGGATCTGTGACAGCCGTGACGTCTGAAGAACAGACTGGAGACGGCCAGTCGGCAGATGACAAGGATGCTCAGAGCGGTGACGGACAGGCTTCAGATGATCAGAACGTGTCAAATGACGATGCTCAAAGCGATGCAAGTCAGACAGAAGGAAAGAAGGAAGAAAGCTCCTCGTCTCAGGATGTGTCTGATGCTTCGGATGAACAGAGCGGACAGGCTTCGGACTCTTCAGGCAAAAACGGAAGCGATGGAGTGTATATTGTAGAACAGGGAGATACTCTTGCTATTATCAGCAGGAAAATGTACGGGGATGTGAACCATGTGGATGCAATATGCAGAATGAACGGCATTACCGACGGCAATCTGATATATGTAGGTCAAAAATTGCTATTACCATAAAATCATGGTATAATGATTGCGCTTAACGCAATCCGAAGCGATATGATCGCTTTGCCCTGCTGCGCAGGGATTATACCGCCAACCCGCGGCTTGAAAAGTAAATGGCGCTGTGCGCCCGCTTCCTTTTCTGCGCACGTGGTATAATGAACGAACTGAGCCGGGGAAAGCCGTTTCAACTGAACGGTGAACCGCCGGCAAAATCAGAATAAGGGGAGTTAAGATGACGCAAAAGAAAAAGCCATATCTCAGAATATTGACACCCCCGGATGATCTGAGTGAAATAGTGAAAAAAATACGCAGGCTCCGGCATGAAAAAATACGCAGGATACTTGTGATTGTTATATTGCTTCTGCTTGCTGTGTGTGGTACATATCTGCTCATGAAAAATCAGGTATACGGAAAAGCACGTATAGGGGCACAGTATACCAGCGATATCTCGGATACAAGCAATTATGCGCAGTTTGCGGACGGGATCGTGAGATATAACCGGGATGGGGTTGCTTATCTGAATAAGAAAAACGAAGAGCAGTGGATACAGCCGACACAGATACAGAATCCGGTCATCGTGGTAAAAGATGAATCGTTTGCAGTGGCGGATAATGGCGGAAACAGTATTCTTGTGTTTTCGGAAGAAGGACTGAAAGGTGAGATTGAGACAACCCTTCCGATTGAAAAAATCGCGCTTTCAAATCAGGGTATAGTGAGTGTTCTTCTCCGAAATGAAACTACGCCGACAATAATGACCTATGATGCGACGGGCAATATTCTTGCAGAGATGAAGATGTCGCCGGGCACGACCGGATATCCGACAGCCATGGAATTGTCAGATGACGGCAATACATTGTCGGTAGCGTATCTCTATCTTGAAGGAACTGCTGTAAATTCAAGAGTCGTGTATTATAATTTCGGAGAGGCGGGGCAGAGCAATGCGGACAACATCGTTTCTTCGGAGGAATACGATAACACGATTACGGGGGATATATTCTTTATGGGAGGAGGCCGCTCGGTAGTAGTAGGGGACAATTCTTTCGTTATCTACAGAGGGACCGAATCGCCGGCAGTGGAGAAGGAGATTACTCTGGATCAGGAGATACAGAGTGTATTTCATTCGGATGAATATATAGGGCTGGTATTATTAAACCGGGAAAAATCCGGATACGAGCTGAGACTGTATAACCGTATCGGCGAGCAGATGCTCAGCAGGGATATCCCCGGAAAGTATGACAACATCAAAGTAGACGGCGATGAGATTATTATGTTTGACGGAAGCAGATGTTGTATTGTTACAGTGACGGGAATCATTAAATTTGAGGGGAAGCTTGATGTGGACGCCCAGGAGATGTTCAGGGCTTTCGGAGTAAACAGATACTATGTGATGAGCGTCGATGAATTACAGGTGATTTATCTGACGAGGTAGGAGTAGTTATGGATAACTGGCTTTTGATCATTGTTGCAACAATATTTATCATTTGTATTGTGGTGGGATATATCAGAGGTTTTTTGAAACTGGGACTTTCTCTTCTCTCAACCATTCTGACACTTGTTCTTGTGCTGTTTCTGTCACCTTATGTGGCGGACGCGCTGGAAAAGTATACACCGGTGGATGATTATATCGAATCCAGGATCGTAGAAGCATTTATACCGGAGATTACGGAGGAGGATCTTTCAAAGGTGGATCTGAGCGGTACTCCTTTTGCTGATCTGTCATCAGAACAGCTTGGAGATCTTAATAACCTTGACTGGAGTCTGCTGGGGATTACTACGGACGATATACTCAACCTGATCGGTGAAATTCCGAAAGATACACAGGTTAAGGAAATAGAAAATGCGCCTATGCCGCAGTTCCTGAAAGATCAGCTGATAGAAAACAACAACAGCACAATATACGGTGAACTCGGGGTAAACAGTTTCCCGAAATATGTGGCTGCCTACATATCGAGACTGGTGTTGAATCTGTTGTCTTTCCTGGTCACATTCCTTCTTGCGATCATCATTGTCAAAGCACTGATGTTTGCCGTGAATATAATCGGGGAACTGCCGGTGCTCGGTCTGGTGAACCATATTGCAGGGGCGGCGCTCGGACTGCTGCTGGCAGTCGTGATAGTGTGGATCGCATTTCTTATCATGACGCTGGCGTATACGACTGAAGCGGGAATGACTTGTTTTGAGATGGTGGAAAAGAGTCAGTTTCTTCAATTCCTGTACGATACGAACCCGTTGTTGATCAGACTACTGGGATTTTAAATAAAATATATTGACATCCTCCGGGAAATGTGGTATCTTATAAAAGTTCTTACAAGAACATATTTCCCTGGGGGATTAGCTCAGTTGGGAGAGCGCCTGCCTTGCAAGCAGGAGGTCACGAGTTCGACTCTCGTATTCTCCACTTGGCAGTGAAAACTGCCGAAAATTGAATAAAGTATTCCTCCTTAGCTCAGTCGGTAGAGCATTCGGCTGTTAACCGAAGTGTCGTTGGTTCAAGTCCAACAGGGGGAGCTCACAAAGCCCGTAAATTCAATGTTTACGGGTTTTTTAATGCCTTTTTACAATGATGAATGATAAGATATAAGCATTTGTCTATAAGAAATAAGATGCTAAACTTAAATTAAAGAAGCTGATAAGAGTTTACCTACGGTTTTGCGTATAACCGGATCAGGTGAAATTAATTTAAGTTAGGAGATTACAGGCAGTATGAAAAGAAAAGTTATTACGATGTTGTGTGTATGTGCCGTACTTTTTGCCGCCGGATGTAGCAACGCTTCGAATGTTCCGGACACCGGGAATTTACGGGAAAATGCAGAAACGGCAGATGTGTCCGGAAATGATACCGGAGACCCTCCGGCTGCACCGGCTGGAAATGGAAAGATTCTTGTGGCTTATTTTTCATGGGCGGACAATGCGGTGCTGGATGATGACGTAGACGCGGTATCCTCTCCAAGTGTCATACCGCCGGGAAATGTACAGCAGCTGGCCGGATGGGTGCAGGAGGAAATCCGCAGCTGGGCTGAGGACATCATTTCCGGCAATATGTGATCAGGGGAAAGAACGGAACAATTGACATTGATGGGACAGAACGCTTTGAATTGTATAGAGATGGAGGCAGACAATTATGAAAGTACTGGTAATTAACGGAAGCCCGCGTGCAAAAGGCAATTCTGATATTTTATGTGATGAATTTATCCGCGGTGCAGAAGAAGCCGGGCATCAGGTGGAGAAAATCTCTCTTCGAGAAAAAAGTATTTCCCCGTGTAAAGCATGTTACGCATGCTTCAGAATCGGTTCCTGTGTCCAGAAAGATGATATGGCTGAGATCCTGAAGAAAGCGGAAAATGCGGATGTGTTTCTTCTCGCCTCTCCTACTTATTTCCTGACGATGAGCGGACAGATGAAGGTGATGATAGACCGGCTGCTTCCCAGATGGCAGGATCTGGGAGGAAAGGAAGCATATGTGATCGTAACAGGACATGACGGGAAAAAGGGGCTGGAAAGAAATGCGGAAGATCTGGTAAGGATACTGGAAAATCTGGGCGACCGCGTGCGTCAGGTGATTTGGGGCGAGCACGTCTGGCAGAAGGGCGAAGTGATCGGAACAAAGGCGATGGAGGAAGCATATCTGGCAGGAAAAGGAATCGGAAAATAATATGGCAATCAATATCAAACAGATCGTGGCGGATGCCATGCTGGATCTGTGCAGGACAAAGGAACTGAAAGCGATTACGATCAAAGATATCCGGGAAAAGACCGGGGTCAGCAGACAGGGATTTTACAATCATTTTAAGGATAAGGATGATCTGATCCACTGGATCTATTATGACCGCGTGCTGACTAATTTTCATAATACAGACTCGGGCAGGGGATACTATGAAAACCTGAAAGATTATTTCCTGCGGGCGGAGAAGTATCATTTCTTTCTGAAATCCGCTGTTATGATGTGCGGGCAGAACTGCCTGAAAAACTATATGCTGGAACATCCCTTTGAGTGGGATCTTCAGTATCATGAAAAGTGGTATGAGAGAAATGCCGGGGAAAAGCCGGTGATGGAAGAGCTCCGTTTCTTTACCAAGTACCATTCCATGGCCTCGGCAGGCATGACTATCGAATGGATTAAAGAAGATATGCCGGTCTCGCCGGAGATCATGGCAAAACGGATTACCAATCTGAGAAGGATTGGACTGGGAGAATTGTTGAAAGATACGGAGGACAAGGAAGAACATCCTTATGGAACTGCATAAAGGAGCGGCTCGTATGAAAAGAAATTTTCTTAACATACGGGCCGTTTTCATTTTTCCGGTGAGAGCGGCTGTTACGTTCCCAGCTTCCACCGGGCCGTTTCTTTCTGAAGTTCCACCATACGGCGGTAAAGACCGCCCTGTTCCATCAGTTCTTCCGGAGTGCCCTGCTGTGCCACATGGCCGTTTTCCAGCACAACGATGTGGTCCGCTCCGGCGACAGTACGCATTCTGTGGGCGATGACCAGCACTGTCTTGCCCTGAAGCAGGCGGGAGAGAGCTTCCTGAACAGCACTTTCGTTCTCTACATCCAGGCTGGCAGTCGCCTCGTCAAGGAGAATGACAGGTGCATCCTTCAAAAGGGCGCGGGCGATGGAGATCCTCTGCCGCTCGCCGCCAGAGAGGGTGGAGCCGTTTTCTCCGATCATGGTCTGATAGCCTTTCGGGAGCTTTTGTATAAATTCATCGCACCGGGCAGCTCTGGCTGCTGCGATGACTTCCTCATCCGTGGCTCCCCGGCGTCCAAGGCGTATATTTTCCATCACCGTATCCCGAAACAGAACCACATCCTGAAATACCATGGAATAATATTTTAACAGTGTTTCCGGATCCACACCGGATACATCCACCCCTCCAAGGGTGACTTTCCCTCCGGTAACGTCCCAAAAACGGGCGGCCAGTTTGCATGCAGTGGATTTCCCGCCTCCGGAGGGACCGATGAGAGCGGTAACTTCTCCCTGTCTGGCGGTGAAGCTTACATCCTCCAGCACGCCGTCCCCTTCCCGGTAGGCAAAGGAAACATGGTCAAATGTGATATCGCAGTTCTTTGGAGCAAACTCTTTTGAGCCTTCCTGTACCGGCTGTTCCAGAATGGAACGCATCCGTTCAATCTGCAGTTTGGTATTGAAGGTGGCGGCGATATTCTGAAGTGCCAGCCCCAGCGGATCGTAAAGTCTTGCGGCGGCAAAGAGGAATCCCAGAAAATAGAGGAAAGAGATCTCCCCGGCTGCGAGAAGCGCTCCTCCGGTCAGGATGGTAGTCGCCAGGCCCAGACGCATGAAAGCCTGTGCGGAGCAAACAAACACGCCGGTTGCCAGCTCTGAGTGGATGGAGCCTTTCTCCATGGCGGCCAGCTTTTCCTCCAGTTTCCCCATGTAGGCTTCCTCCCGGCAGCAGGCTTTGATATCACGTATGGTTTCCAGTCCTTCCTGAATGCAGTCGGCTACCGCCCTCTTGTTTAAAATATTTTTAGTACCGAAGGAATCCTGGATCTTCTTGCTCCCTGCTGTGAGCAGGACTGCCACCGGCACCACCCACAATACGGCAAGTGCCATTCTCCGGTCGCAAAGGAACATGGCAATGCCGATCACCAGTGTGGAGAAAACAGAAGCAAACAGCTGGGGCACATAGTGGGAAAACATCTGATCCAGACTGGAGCAGTCCGCGATCATGGTGGATGTCAGGTCGCTCAGATCCCGGTTTCCGAAAAAGCTTAAGGGAAGGCGGCGCAGAGTTTCCGCAAGGCTTACCCGCCTGTTGGCACTCTCCTTATAGGTTGCCAGATACAGGGAAGCGTACTGGAACCAGTGAAGAATGAACAGAAGGATCAGGACAGCCGCTCCAAAGCCTGTATAGATCCAGAATCCATCCACAGGATTGTTTCCGTTTTCCATGGAATCCAAGAGATGCTGCACTGTAAACAGGACGGCGCCTACCGGAAGCATCAGGCTTAAGTTGCACACAAAGCACCATATCACGGCTTTTACCAGATCTTTTGCTCCTTTTTCGCTGAGAGCAAATATGTGCTGTAATTTCTTTGTCATACCGCTTCCTCCTTTCCAACTCTCCACCGGGCGCTGCGCCGGTATTCTTCCCACATGGCGGCATAAACGCCATGCTGTGCAAGCAGGCTTGCATGGCTGCCTTGTTCGGTGATCTTTCCGCTGCTTAAGACGATGATGGAATCCGCGTCCTGTACGGTAGACAGCCTGTGGGCGATCATCAGCACGGTTTTGTTCTTTGTCAGCACTTCAAAGGCCTTCTGGATCTGATGCTCATTTTCCGGGTCGGCAAAAGCAGTGGCTTCATCCAGCACTACGATGGGAGCGTCTTTCAAAATGGCCCGCGCCAGAGCGATTCTCTGCTGCTCGCCGCCGGACAGATAAACGCCTTTTGTTCCCACCACAGTATCCAGCCCCTGCGGCAGCTTTCTCAGAATGTCGTCGCACTGGGCGGCATGGGCGGCAGCCATGACCTCTTCTCTGGAAGCAGACGGTCTGGCAGCCCGGATATTTTCCATAAGGCTTTCTTTAAACAGCCGGGTATCCTGAAAGACAAAAGCCACTTGATTCATCAGTTCTTCTGTGTCCATCTCCCGGACATTGACTCCGCCGATCGAGACGGTTCCGCTGTCTGTATCCCAGAAGCGGGGAATCAGGCTTGCGGCTGTGGTCTTGCCGCCGCCGGACGGCCCTACCAGCGCCACTACCTGGCCGGGCCGGACAGTGAAGGATACGTTGTTAAGAGCCGGGCGGTCCGCGCCGGGATAGGTAAAGGTCACATGGTCAAAAGATACGGCGGCGTCCGCCGGACGTTTTTGTACTTTCGGTTCTTCCATAGGCTCCTGGCCGAGGATTTCATCCAGGCGCCCCACAGCTTCGTCCGCTTCCATGACAGCCTCGCTCATGTACATGATCCGGTTGATCATCTGCCCGCAGGCAGGAGCAAACAGGGCGTAGAAGATAAAATTAACCAGTACTGTCCGGACATTCCCGCCGGAGGCCAGCAGAAGAGCGGCCGGAATCAGCAGGACGAATGCCCCGTTGATACAAGTCAGGAAACAGGTCTGCCCCACACGGCAGCTCATGGCATACTGGCTTGCCAGATCGCTGTAATCCTTTATGGCGGCGTAAAAGGCCTTGAATGAATAGACTGTCTGCTGGAACATCTTTACAACCGGGATTCCCCGTACATATTCCACTGCCTCACCGCTCATGCGTTCAATTTCTTTCTGATATCGATGGAAAAATCCCGCGTTTTTTCCGCCCATCATCAGACACATGGAAAGAAGAGCGAGAGCCATAGTGAGCAGACACAAAAGTCCCATTTTCCAGTCAAAGAGGAACAGCATAACAACAGCGGCAACAGGCGTCACTATGGTCCCTGCCAGATCGGGAAGCTTATGGGCCAGCAGATCTTCGGTGAGTCCGGCATTGTCGTCGATCAGCTTCCGCAGCCGTCCCGACTGATTCCCGGTGAAAAAGCCCAGAGGCAGTTTCAGCACGTGGGACATGGCGGCGCGCCGGATATTTCGTGCCGTGCGGAAGGCGGCGATATGAGTGGACATCAGCGCTGCAAAATACAGGATAATACTGCCGATCGCAGTCCATACCGCGGTCCAGCCCCAGTGGTCCAGACCGGCCGCCCTGTCAAGGTCGGGCCATGACTTTATCATATTCCCTGCCGCCGCCCAGACGCACACATAAGGAATCAGCCCCAGTACCGCGGAAAGGGCGGAGAGGATACAGCCCAGCAGGGTAAGATTTTTGTGCCCGCCTGCATAACCTAAGATACGAGACAGGCTGCTTTGTTTTTTGGGTTTCAAAAAGATACCTCCTAGTATAATAATGGTGTAGTCAATAATGACTACGAGTTAATAGTTAC
>CAMLYF010000053.1:0-8874 GCA_946491795.1 uncultured Lachnoclostridium sp.
GGAAGTGCGGTAACGCATGGAGCTGACTGTTACTAATAGGTCGAGGGCATAACCAGAGCGGAATAGGTGAAGAGATGGATGATTGATTCTTTGTATGTAGTTTTGAAGGTATACAGACAATTAACATGGAATGAGAGGGAGCACCTGAGAGAGTATTCTTTCAGGTGTTTTTTGAACCATTTTTTATTTATTACAATATAATATTGGAATCTTTGAAGATAGCCACTTTTACCTTGAATAAGGACGGCACTGTTACGGGGCGGTCTATCTACCCAAAGTTTCTTGCAGTTAATATTTCATATAAAGGACTTTAAATGAAAAAGAAAAGTCCGTTTTAATGGACATGCAATGCTGTAGACTATAACCAGCTTAAGGAATCAATCTTAGAAGGTTATGGAGGTTGACAGTATGAAAGGTTATACTACAGCAGAAGGCTATATGGGATTTGTAAACGGACGGTACATGCTCTTCGCAAGTGAATCGGAATACAGAGAATATGTTGAAGAAGTGTAAATTACAAGTCAGAGAGACATCAGGACAGCCGTAAAAATGACGGTAGAACTGATGTCTCTCTTTTGGTGGAAACGGCAGGCAAAACTTGGAGTGAAAAACTTAGTTTTTATATAGTGTAAGAACACTATGAAATGTCTTGCTCTCTTCCTCATAATATAGGTTAATATTTCCGTTATAGCTCTCTGCAACATGGCGGATGCTCTTTAGTCCGAAGCCGTGCTTCTCAGGATTACTTTTGGAAGTAAGTAGTGCTCCTTTGTGCTCAGAAAATGGATTGTGATCACAAGAATTTATAAGTGTAACGATTGTCATTGATAAATCCTCTTTATATACGACGGAGAGATCTATAAAAGCATCGGGCAGATCAGTAGAAGCTTCGAGAGCGTTATCGAGCAGATTGCAGAAAAGAGAAGTTATATCCTTATCCGATAGAAAGGACACGCTATGCTTCCGGATATCTGCACGAAAATCAATCTTTTTTTTCCGGCACTGTCTTATATAACGGTTCAAAATGTTGTTCAGCAGATAATGATTGCTGATTTTAGCTGTAGTCTGTAGTGCAGGGGAATGAATGATTTCCGCGATATACTCATCAATTTTTTCTGAGTCTCCCTTTTTATTCAATATAGATATGGTCTGAAGATGATTTCGCATATCATGAATCAATATTTTCTGATTCTGATCTTCCTGCAGCAACTGTTTCTGATACTGTTCATAAGATTCTTCCCGCTGTAGCTGAAGCTGCAGGGAAGTAAATTCTTCATTCCGTTTCAAAGAAAAACTGTAAAATCCAAAAACAAGAAGATTCCATATTAATATCAATATGACACTCGCGGTAACCATTCGGTCCATTGTTCTGGAATAATCTATATTCTCACAGAGGATGACCAGAGTCATTAGGAAGAAAATGGAAACCAATGCCGATATGACAAGTAGTATAATCCCCGAGTCGAAGTGCTCACTGGATTTTTTTTGACGTGCATTAATATGGACGATCAACTGAAGAATAAAGAAATAAATTAATTTGTTAAATATAGCACTGATTATCATATTACGGGCGGAATATTGCTGTGAATAAAAATTGTAGGCAATATGAAACAGACAATTGACAGCGATTAATTCTCCTACAGTCATGGCGACGGTAACAACTGTGGTATGAAACAGTGCACTTGGCAGCGATACTCTGTAAGAAAAAAGAATAAATAAAAAGTTCACAATAAAAAATGCCACAAGATTCAGCCATGAAATCTGTAACATATTCAATCCGAGCAGAGCTGCATAGCAGACAGTCAGAGAAAATGCCTCCGGAAATATTTGATGCCGGGGGCTGAACATCCGACGTGTGTAAAGCCAGAGAATAATTGCTTCGGTGATATAGATAATTGTGTAGTAAATAAAATTTTCCATAATTTTTTTATCTCGTGCTTTCCAGATATAGAAGATAGCGTTCTTTGAATTGTGTGTACTTCCTGCGTGTCAGATAAGCTTCATACTGATTGTTATATAAACGAATAAGTGAGTGGTCGAAATTCTTTACATGTTTATAATTTACAATAAAGCTTTTATGCGACTGAAAAAAGCTCCCTTTGGGAAGAATATCGAGCCAGTACCGCATTGGATGTACGGAAATGAAGTCTCCTGTTGTGGTATGAACGATCACCTTTCTGGAGACTATCTCGATCATTATAATATCAGAAGCGAATACGGTATAGATTCCATCTTTCGTCTCGATTGGAATGCGAATATTTATGGTAGAACAAAGCCGAAGCGCATCGTCCAAATTTCGGAACAGGCGCTGGTGATCAAGGGGCTTGGTTAAATAGCGGAAAACATGGAATCGCATGGCGTCATCCAAATATTCGATATATGATGTAACAATGAAAATAATAGTGTTCGGATGCGCAGCCTTTATCTGTTTCCCTACAGAAATTCCGTCCGGTCCCGGCATTTCGATATCGAGAAAAAGGATATCTATGTCTCCTCCGTCTTTGAGGATATCTATTCCATTTTCATAAATACAGATATCGGGAGATTTGAGGTGTCTTTCTGTAAAGAATACATGTATAGTTTTTTCAAGTTCGTCCATAAACAGTCGATCATCATCGCAGATAAGTATTCGCATATATCTTCTTGTATCCTTTTATAATCTTCTAATATTCTAGCATATGGATAATGTACTTTCAAATACATTGCAAATGACTTTGTATTATACAAATCTTCCAGAAGAACCAATTTGGACAAGTTTGACGCCTTTGACGCAAATAATATGGGCAGAAGCAATAAACCATAATATTATATGTAATATATAGATGATGCCGAGATATGGTTTTATATGGGAGGAGAGGGACAGATGATGAGCGGGGAGATGGCGTCGCAGGTGACGGTTCAGGTAGATAAAGCTGAACTTGTATATGCTCCTGTTTCTTTTGATTCCTTTAACGGAAATGATTCCAATACCCTCTTTCCATGCTGGGCTTTTTACGGGACAAATCTTGCGAAAGGTGAAAAGATTACGATTTATATGGATGTTCTTACCGGCGACATTTATTATTACACTTATGTATCTACAGATACCGGATATGATGCAGGATAATCTGTGTCAGCTTTTGTTCTGTTTCAATAGTAAACAAGTTAGGGGGTGTTTGAGCTTGAAAAATGTGAAGAAAACTATCAGCGCTGTTACGGGAATCGCCTTTTTGGTATGCGTCTGCATGGCAGGCTGTAATTCTTCGCCGGAGGTATCCAATGACGAAAATGAAGATTCATCCTCTGATGTGGTCATCAGAGACGGACAGGAGTGGGAAGCCTATGATATCGAGCACTACAAAGAAGGGCTTTGCGACGGCAGGATATCTATTGAGGAATGTGCAGAGCAATACAGTCAGGATATTGAGACAGTGAAAGCTTCGGATTACAGAAACCTTTCGTTCGATTCCTGCCAGTTTGACGAGCTGCCGGAATTTGAAGAACTCTATGTGATGGCGGAGGAGGACCACGGGATCACCACACAGGAAAGCTGGGATTATCTGGAAGAGTGGCTGGATAGCATCGGCAAGAGAGACCTGGTTGACATGGAAAAGGAAGCGCGGATCGTAACTTCTGAAGTAGAGTGGGATGAAACTCAGGAATCACCATACTGCTATCCCGCGCTGTGCGAACACATGGATCTGTCCAGCGGCGGAGGGGCACTTATCAATACAGCAGACTGCCATATGCAGATATCGTATGACGGCGCGTATTCCATGAGCGACGGGAAAATGAATCAGTATTTACAGGATACCCGTCATGCAAGTAAGGGCGCGCTGGGGGCATATTCTGATAACGTTGTTGCAGAGGGAGCTGTTTCACAGCTCGCAGATGAATCATGGCCGCTCATTTCGGGAGAACTGACGGTTGGAGAAGGCGCGGAGCTGGCCAAAAGTTATTTTGAAGCAGGAACGCCTTTCCCGCTTCAGGAAGGGGTTGCCCTGGAAGTGCCGGAAGTGCGTGTGTTTACGCTGGGAGACGTATACGGTTATGATTATTTCATACAGCGGATCTATAAAGGAATACCGATCGCCTACAGGGATTACGGAACATTTTCCGAACCGACATATGGAATTCCGAACGAAGATGTCAAAAACGCATATGTTGTAGATACAGAAGGGGTTTCCGCTTATTGCGGGAAAAATGCGTCCGCTGTTTTGACAGAGCTTTATTCGGATCATCTGATGCTCGGGTTAAGCCGGGCAGTCCAGATGATGAGCGAGAATATCGCGCCGCAGGTAAATATTGATGTGAAAGAGGCCGGGCTTGAATACGTGCCGGTTACCTTCTCTTCCGAAAGCGGCTCGATCACATTGTTTCCCTGCTGGAGATTTTCAGGAACAAATCTGGTGAAGGGAGAAGAAATGGTAATCTATGCAGATGTACTCACCGGCGAATTATATTACTACACTATGTAAGAAGGATTATAGTCGGGGGCACCGGCATTTATAAGACAGAACAGTAGATATGAATACGCAGCAAAAAGGAGGGGGTTCCAGTGCTGAGATGCATCGGACTTGAATTCAGGAAAAACTGTTATTGGCCTTATGTGCTCCTCCCTGTGATCGGGATCGTATGTCTCGGCTTTGGGAATACGGTGTATGACGCTTCGGGTAAGAGTATAACCTTATTAGAGCTTGCCGGACAGCTCCGGGCAGGTGTAATTGCGCCGGATATTTCGTTCAGTGCGCCTGTTATCTGGCAGCAGGGGCTGGGGAGCTGGCTGGTCCTGTTTGCTCCTCTCCTTGTGTCTTTCGGGTACATTGTGACTCTCTCGTCAGAACGTCAGAACGGGCAGATGAAATTTGAACTGATCCGTGCGGGAAGCATCCGTTACTGTGCGTCAAAAGTAGTCAGCGGGGCTTTGTTCGGAGGAACTGTCTTTCTCACCGGGTATGTGCTGTTCGGTCTGGCGGTGAACATATTTTTTCCCACCTTGTCGTCTTTCGGGGCAGAGGAACAAAGCCTCTGTATGGAACTGTACCTTGGAAATTCTATGCTGAGTTTCTTTTTCAGACGTCTGGCCGGAGCATTCATGTTCGGAGTATTTTCCAGTGTATTCGGGATAGGCGTTGCTGTCTTTTTTGAAGATAAATATATGTTGATATGTCTTCCTTTTCTCCTGAATTATATATATCAGCAGATCATTCAGAAGACTGCCCAGAGACTGTATGCGGATGGGGCTGATTCGGCAGTCTGGGCGGAAGCTTTCTATCCGCCGTCTATTGCAGATATATCGGCGGACCGGTACTGGGCAGTACCGGTTTTGGCACTTCTGCTGGTGTATCTGGCGGTAACGGCGGCATTCTGTATCTCTGTGAAAAGAGGAAAAATATCGTAATGTATGTAAAAGGGGGAGCAGAAGTTGAAGACAGTATTACATATAGCGGTTTCGGAGTTCCGGCGCTGGCTGCGCAGCAGCCGTATCATCATACTGGCTGTAATGCTGGTATTTGTCCACATGCAGATCATCACGACTCTGCAGGAATGTTCCGTTATGATGGGAGAGCCGGTAGGACTTATGGAAGGGTTTATCGCACTGGGAAACTCAGGGGTGATCGTTCTGGTAGTTCCTGCCCTTTTTCTTGCCCTGATGGCGGATTTCCCTCAGAAAGCCGGAATTGATTTTTTCTATCAGGTGCGTACATCCAAAAGAAAATGGATTCTGGGGCAGATGCTGTTCGCTGTGGGGGCCGTGGTGTTTCTTGTGACCTTTCTGATCCTGTCGTCAGTGGTCATGCTGACAGGATGCGGAGAGTGGATGTCGGAATTCAGCCGCGCAGTTACACATTATTCGTCTGTATTTCCGGAGCGGACAGGAGATTATATTCTGCAGCTTCTTCCGGAGAATCTCTATCAGCAGATGACATTGGGAACAGCGGTCAGGCATACTGCTATTCTTATGATGCTCTATTTCCTGCTTCTTGCACTGGTTCTTCTGGTATCGGCGCTGCTCAACCGGAAATATGCGGGACTGCTGGCGGATGCTGTACTGATCGCACTGGGAACAGTATCGACCGCTGCAGAGGCGGACTGGATGTGGCTGTTCCCCATGGCGCACAGTATTCCGTGGGTGCATTTTGAGAAGTATCTGAGCGAGCCGGTGTTCCCGATTGCCGGATCATATCTGTATCTGGGCGGTATCTGTGCCGCGCTGGCGGTGATCTGCCTGATGGCAGCAGGAAAGTATCAGGCCGGAAAGGTTTAGAAAATTGGAGGGGAAAAGCAGGATGATCAGGGTAAACGATATATCATTAGTGATGAATAAACGGCAGATACTGAGCCATATTTCACTGGAACTTCAGAATGGAAATATCTATGGGCTGGCAGGAAATAACGGCTGCGGCAAGACAATGCTGATGAAGTGCATCTGCGGATTTGTTCACCCGACTGAAGGACAGGTTGAAGTGGACGGCAAGATTATAGGGAAGGATCTTGATTATCTGCCGGACGCCGGAATCATTATAGAGACGCCGGGATTCATCGGCTATTACAGCGGACTGCAGAATCTGAAGGTGCTGGCAGGGATCAGGCATAAGATCGGTCAGGAGAAGATACGCAATACAATGTGTACAGTGGGACTCGACCCGGATCTGAAACTGCCTGTGAAAAAGTACAGCCTCGGGATGCGGCAGCGTCTCGGGCTGGCGCAGGCAATCATGGAGGAACCGTCAGTATTGATCCTTGACGAACCGATGAACGGGCTTGACCGTCGGGGAGTAGAAGAGATAAGAAGCCTGCTCCTGTCGTTAAAGGCACGCAATAAGCTCATTGTCATTGCCAGCCACAATGCGGAAGATATAAAAGTTCTGTGCGACAGAGTGTATGAGATGGATAACGGCATAATTCAAAAAAGTAATTGAGAGAAATCCAAAAGTACTATAAGATAAGAGTATCAGACAAAATAATTTCCGGAAAGGAAATGCGGATATGCAGTTATTATTAAAAGATGAGCCGATTTTAGATATACAGGAAAACGGGACATGCAGAATACTGGACTTTGACCGCCTTCCTTTTGCCTTGAGAAAAGAGAATGTTACTTTTGTTGATTTTATCGAGTGGGCATCAAACAGAACTTTGTCCATCGGACGCAGTTATGCGAAAGAAATATTAAACTCGCTTCGATTATCTCAGACAAACAGATTTGCCGTGTGCAAAGCCTGCCGGGGACTAAGTTTAGAGGACGCATATTGGATCAGACAGGACGGCGATGAAAAGACGTGGGAAGAGGTCAACCTGTTTCATAATCCGTTGACCCTTTTTGTGACAGAGATTTCTTTGTCAGGCACAAATATTCATTATTCGGCCGAGGCAGCAGGACAACGGAATATCCATACGCCGGAGCTGACTACACTCGGGGCGAGCGCGAAAGGCTGGATCCGTCAAAACGGGAGACTGTTTCTGCATAAAATCGGAAAATATGAAATACCCGCGGACCAGATCCTGACGTCAATGGATATTCCACACATTCATTACCGCCTGTCTGCGGATCAGGAAATCGCCTCTTACCTTACGGAAGAGAGAAAAGAGTGGATAAATGGCGTGGGTGAGGCGGTAGTTAATTCAGAACTTTTTACTTCTGAAGAAATATCTCTGGTGACCTTTGAGGAGTTTGCGATTTTCTGCTCCCATTATAAGATGAACCCATACGCAGAAGCAGAAAGAATCGACAGAGAGTTTTACCTGAAAATGCAGATCGCGGATTATATTCTGAATAATAACGACAGGCATGAGCAGAACTGGGGATTCCTTATGGAAAATACAACCGGGAAACTGACCGGTTTCTGCCCATTGTTCGATCATGACCATGCATTTGTCAATTATGATAATGTAATGTCGCAGACAACAGAAGCTGCGATGACGCTGGAAGATGCGGCAGTCAGGGCGCAGAAAGAACTCGGGTTTGACCTGAGTCTGTTAATCGAGATGGAACAGCCACGGTTTTTGAACAATGTGCAGTGGGACGCGGTACTGAAAAGAGCAGACAGGCTTCTGCAGATATAGGGAACCACTGAGATATAACCTTGCCGGTGTAAATAAAAGGCTGGAGTATGCCTGAAATATAAGGAGAAGAATCATGAGCAGTATGAAAGAAAAAATGCACACAGGAGAACTCTATCTTCCGGGAGATGAGGAAATTGTAGAAGATCAGACAAAACGGCTGGATCGTCTGTATGATTATAACATGACCCGCCCGACTGAAGGAGAGAAAAGGGAAGCTATGCTGAAAGAGATGTTCGCGGAAATCGGTGAAGGCTGCTATATCGAACCGCCATTTCATGCGAATCTCGGAGGCGGAAATGTCCATTTTGGAAAATATGTCTATGCAAACTTCAATCTGACCATGGTAGATGACACTCATATCTATGTGGGAGATTATACGATGTTCGGGCCGAATGTTACTGTCGCCACGGCGGGACATCCGATCCTGCCGGAACTTAGAGAGAAAATGTACCAGTACAATATGCCGATACATATCGGAAAGAGGTGCTGGATCGGAGCAGGCGCTGTAATTCTTCCGGGTGTTACGATCGGAGATGATACAGTCATTGGAGCGGGAAGTGTAGTGACCAAAGACATCCCTGCAAATGTAGTAGCAGTGGGTAATCCCTGCCGGGTTCTGCGCGAGATCGGTGAACATGACAGGAAATACTATTTTAAAGACCGTAAGATCGACTATGATTCTATAGTATAGATATACACATCAAAGCTGTCTGCCGATGGTGTACGGCTGGCTGATCTTCAGATAATAAAGGAACGGGATTTTGTCAGAATTGTGCGAATTGTCTGAAATAAATAAAAAACAGAAAAAACATTGACAATTCCATTTTGTAG
>CAMLYF010000054.1:0-8439 GCA_946491795.1 uncultured Lachnoclostridium sp.
AAGTTTAAAACTGCTTTTTCGTTTACACCATCATCGATTCTAACCTAACGAATTTCACACTTTCTTCATGCACGTCACAGCCATTGCGCCTGGTCCGATATGGCACGCCACGCTCAATGAAAGCGGGCCTTCCACTATATCATATCCCGGGAAGCGGTCCATGATCTCCTGCTTCCATTCCTTGGCGTCTTCTTTCGAACAGGTATATGCCATTCCCAGCACCATCTTGTCTTTCACATCTGCAAACCGTTCGTTCAGGTCTTTCTCAATGGCATTTAGCATTGTTTTCTTTGCTGCTTTCCAGCCGCGCACTTTTGCAAATGCATCCAGCTTTTCTCCCTGGATCTGAAGTACAGGCTTAAGGTTCAGCACAGTTCCGATGGCCGCGGCTGCCGGGGTAATTCTTCCGCCCTTTTTCAGGTATTTCAGCGTATCTACTGTAATGTAAATGCTGGCCTGAAGTTTTTCTCTCTCCAGCACCTCTTTGATCTCTGCCGCCGATTTTCCCTGATCGCGCAGATACATAGCATCATACACAGACTGTTCCTGAGTAACAGAGATTCTCTGGTTATCGACAACCTGCACTCTTCCCTTATACTCAGCCGCAATAGACGTTGCCGTGGCGCAGGTGCTGCTCAATCCGCTTGACATGGGGATGCAGACGATCTCATCATAATCTTTGAGTATCTTTTCCCACAGTTCCATCACATTTCCGGGAGACGGCTGGGATGTGGATATATCAGAGTCCGCTCCCAGTTTCTCGTAAAACTGCTCCTGTGTCAGAGTGATATCTTCATAATAAATGTTTCCATCGATAAAGAACGGCATGGGGAGTACATATATTCCGAGTTCTTTTCCCCTGGCCTGTGTAATTCCGCTGTTGCTGTCAGTAACAATGGCAATTTTACTCATTTTTCTCTCCTGATTCTTAAAACTGTTTTCTATAGCTGATTCCCGGATATAATATCATAATCTAATTCTTAAAGCTGTGGATCGGAGCAGGTATCCTGCCTTTTCTGCTGATAAATGTTTCACAGCCAAACTCATTGACAGGCATGATCGGTGCATATCCGAGAAGGCCCCCGAACTCTGCCATGTCTCCGACATCTTTACCGATAACCGGAATAAGCCGAACCGCTGTTGTCTTCTGGTTTACCATGCCGATTGCCATTTCATCCGCTATAATACCGGCGATTGTACTTGCCGGAGTTTTTCCCGGTATGGCGATCATGTCAAGTCCCACCGAGCAGACACAGGTCATGGCTTCCAGTTTCTCCAATGTCAGAGATCCCGCGTGTACTGCATCGATCATTCCCTGATCCTCACTGACCGGAATAAACGCGCCGCTTAAGCCGCCTACATAAGAGGACGCCATCACGCCGCCCTTTTTCACCTGATCATTGAGAAGAGCCAGTGCCGCCGTCGTTCCCGGAGCTCCCACTCTCTCCAGACCGATCTCTTCAAGGATCTCCGCTACACTGTCTCCCACCGCAGGGGTCGGAGCCAGTGAAAGATCTACAATACCGAAGGGAACACCGAGACGTTCCGATGCTTCTCCTGCTACAAGCTGTCCTACACGTGTCACCTTGAAAGCAGTCTTCTTGATCGTCTCACAGAGTTCCTCAAAACCTTTTCCGCGCACCTTCTCCAGTGCTTTCTTAACAACACCGGGGCCGCTGACGCCGACATTAATCACTGCGTCCGCCTCTGTCACTCCGAGAAAGGCGCCTGCCATAAACGGGTTGTCATCCGGAGCATTGCAGAATACGACCAGTTTTGCACATCCGAGAGAATCTCTGTCTTTCGTTGCTTCTGCCGCCTCCTTGACAATCTCACCGCACAGCCGTACCGCATCCATATTGATACCTGTCTTTGTAGAACCTACATTTACGGAACTGCAGATTCTCTCTGTCACGGCGAGTGCCTGCGGAATAGAGCGGATCAGATTTTCGTCACTTGCCGTCATTGCCTTGGACACAAGCGCAGAATATCCGCCGATAAAGTTGACGCCCACTGTCTCAGCCGCACGGTCAAGAGTTTTTGCTATCTCGACATAATCATCCGGAGTCCTGCATGCAGCCGCTCCCACCAGAGCAATCGGAGTGATCGATATTCTTTTATTTACGATCGGAATACCGAATTCCTTCTCGATATCCTGACCGACAGAGACAAGATCTTTTGCAGTAGTCGTAATTTTGTCATAGATTTTACGGTTCAGTTCATTTAAATCAGAGTCAATGCAGTCTAAGAGACTGATTCCCAGAGTGATCGTCCTCACATCCAGATTCTCATGTTCGATCATCTCATTCGTCTCTGACACCTCATACATATTAATCATAGTATATATCCTCGCAATCTTTTCTATACTGTCAGCATATTTGCCGTATATTTTACCGATGTATGTAAGCTCCGGTCCGGGTACAATGCACGGCGGCTTTTACAGCCTGTGCATTTTTTCAAAAATATCTTCTCTCTGACAGTGGATGCTCACACCGATTTCCTGTCCCAGCTTTTCCATCTCGTCGCAGAGCGCCGTAAAGTCTTTGCCAAGCTCTGTGACATCGGCGATCACCATCATATTAAAATATCCCTGAACAATTGTCTGGGAAATGTCCAGAATATTGATCTTATTGTCCGCCAGATAAGTACACACCTTTGCGACAATTCCGACTGTATCTTTTCCAAGCACTGTGACAATACATTTTTTCATTTTGTTTTCCTCCTTATTCAGACCGTAATAATATCCGAAACAGTATCACGGCTGGCAACAAACATATCCAGATCTTCTCCCCGGTAATCATTGTCCGCAAGCGTGACTTCCAGTTTTACTGTCTCATATGCAAGTTTTGCATAGTTATTCTCTTTGCTCAGATGTCCAAGGACAATGTGCTTCAGATTATCATGTAGTATATCACAAAGCAGCCGCCCTGACAATTCATTTGACAGATGCCCTTTATCGCCGAGTATCCGCTGTTTTAAATAGTACGGATATCCGCCTACCTCCAGCATATGTATGTCATGGTTTGCCTCCAGAAGTACTGCGTCCAGATTTTCCAGATGTTTTACCGTATAGTCATCGTACTTTCCGAGATCCGTCGCAACGGCAACCGATTTCCCGCCGCACTCCAGACGGTACCCGGAAGGTTCATTTGCGTCATGGGAGATAGCAAAGGGATTTACAGTGACATCCCCGAGCGCAAACGGCTCATCCGTGTGAATCGGATGGAGCAGCCCCTCAGGCATGCGTCCCAGTCCGGAATAACTCATGATTCCCTCTATCGTCCCCGGCGTGGCATATACCGGTATCTCATACTTTCTGCTGAACACTCCCAGTCCCTGAATATGGTCGGAATGTTCATGGGTGATCAGGATTCCGTCCAGCTCGTCCCCTTTTATTTCCAGTTTCTTTAAACCTTCCTCAATTCTCTTTTTGCTGATCCCTGTATCAATAAGAAGATGCGTATCATCGCTCCCCACATAGATACAGTTGCCGCTGCTTCCGCTGGCAATGCTGCACATTCTCATAATTTCAACCTGTCTCCTATCTGTTTCATAGTATCCTCAAATGAACCGCTGTTGTCGATTACCACGCTGCAGGTTGAACGGAACCGTTCTTCCTGAGGCTGGGATGCGATCATCTGCGATATTTTTTCATCTGTATATCCCCTGGATGCTTTCAGGCGCTCTCTGCGGACACTCTCATTCGCGTAAATGTACCACAGCTCGTCGCACAGCTCTTTTCCAACATCCGGGAGCAGCGCGGCTTCCACCACATACAGACTTCTGCCCTGCGCTTCTTTACTTTGAATATCCTTCGCCACATGCCGGATCACCTCCGGATGTACAATCCCGTTCAACTGCGCCAGCTTCTCTTCACTGGCAAACACGATACTGCCCAAAGCCGCACGGTCCAGTTCGCCCTGTGCATCAAGGATTTCATGCCCGAACACTTCTACAATCCGTTCAAAACACCGGGTTCCTTTTTTCTGCAGGCTCCGCGCTGTTTCATCCATCTGGCAGATAACAGCGCCGTACGCCTCCTCCAGGTACGCGAGGACTCTGCTTTTACCCGAGCCCACTCCTCCTGTGATACCGATCACTTTCATCCTGTGTTCCTGCCTCTCATCTCTGTCCATTTATATTTTTCATCCGCACAGATTCCTATTTCGCCTCATACCAGTTCGTTCCGGTATGCATATCCGCAATCAGCGGCACGGAAAGATCTGCCGCATGCTCCATCTTATCTTTTAAAATTGCTTTTACTTCTTCCACTTCATCCTCAGCTGCTTCAATCAGAAGCTCATCGTGCACCTGAAGGATCAGTCTGGATTTCATCTTTCTCTTTCTCAGTTCTTCATCCACACCGATCATGGCGATCTTGATAATATCAGCTGCCGTCCCCTGAATCGGGGCATTCATAGCAACCCTTTCTCCGAAACTGCGCTGCATGAAGTTGCTGGATTTCAATTCCGGAACCGGCCTTCTTCTCCCGAACAGAGTTACGGCATACCCTTTTTCTTTTGCATGTGCTACCGAATCATCAAGGAACTTCTTAATCCCGGGATATGTCTCAAAATAATGGTCGATATACTGAGCCGCTTCCTTTCTCGTAATACTCAGATCCTGACTCAGGCCGAAGGAACTGATCCCGTATACAATACCGAAATTTACCGCCTTTGCATTGCGCCGCTGCAGATCTGTTACCTCGTCAAACGGTGTATGGAATACCTGCGACGCCGTCATTCTGTGGATATCTCTTGCCTCCCGGTACGCCTGTATGAGCTGTTCATCTCCAGAGCAGTGCGCGAGGATCCTAAGCTCGATCTGGGAATAATCCGCATCCACGAACACACAGCCTTCCTTCGGTACGAAGACTTTCCGGATCAGCCGTCCCAATTCCATCCTCACCGGAATATTCTGGAGATTCGGCTCCGTACTGCTGAGTCTCCCCGTCGCAGTCACTGTCTGATTGAATTTTCCATGTATCCGTCCGTCCGGACCGATAAATGCTGCCAGGCCATCCGCGTAAGTGGATTTTAATTTGGAAAGCTGTCTGTATTCCAGTATCTTTGCCACGATCGGATAGTCCGGCGCAAGCTTGTCGAGCACGTCTGCCGCCGTCGAATAACCTGTCTTCGTTTTCTTTGCGTGGGGCATCCCCAGCTTTTCAAAAAGAATGACTCCCAGCTGCTTTGGAGAGTTAATATTGAATTCCTCCCCGGCCAGATCATAGATCTCTTTTTCCAGCTCTACGATCCTTGTTCCCAGCTGATCGCCATATGCTTTCAGAGCTTCCGCCTCCACTTTCACTCCTGCCTGTTCCATATTGTATAAAGTAAATACAAGGGGCATTTCAATATCGCGGAAAAGGCGGTCCATGCCTGCATCATCCAGTTTTTTCTCAAGAACAGGTACGGACGCGTAAGCGGTATATGCTTCATAGCAGGATTTCGCGGCGTCATCCAGCTTTTCGTCGATCATAAGTCCCAGATGTTCTCTTGCCACATCTTCGTAATCATAGTCGCTCTTCAGAGGATTGAGCAGGTAAGCCGCCACAATCACGTCAAAACTGCTGTCACGCTTCACATCCGGAAGCCATGAAAGATTCTCCTTCAGTCCGCACATGGAAAAACATTTCACCTTGCCTGCGAGATGTGACAGACGTTCTGAGAGCTTCTCAAAATTCATATCCATGTCACAGGGGATCGAGACAATCCTGTCCTGTCCCCACGCAAGAGAAATTCTGCCATATCCCGACGGATGGGCAAAAAGGGGAAGCACATTTCCCGGATCTCTGGAAAATGCAGCGCCCACGCACTCCGCCTGCTCCGCCTCAGCAAATACGGCTTCGATCTCCTTTATCTCCGTCACTTCCCGAAAAGATGCCTCTACATCGTTGGACACCGCTTCCACATCAAACCTGCTGAGCATATTCTTGAACTGCAGTCTCTGAAACCACTCATGAGCCGCACTTGTATACGGATTCCCGTGCCGGGCTTTCTCCAGATCGAAATCAATATCTGCATGGATGTCGATCGTAGCCAGCACTTTGCTCATCTTTGCCTGTTCCCAGTACTCTTTCAGATTTTTGCTCGCCCTCGGAGGTTTCAGTTCATCCGCATGGGCGTACGCATTTTCGATAGTCTGGTACTGCTGTATGATTTTGGTAGCTGTCTTCTCACCCACTCCGGGTACACCCGGTATATTATCAGAAGCATCTCCCATCAGCGCTTTCACATCAATAAACTCTTTCGGCGTGACTCCATAGCGCTCTTTCACGTCAGCGGCATTATAATCTTCCACCTCTGTTCTGCCCTGCTTTGTCTTCGGAATCCGGATCTTCACATGTTCTGTCGCAAGCTGAAGCGTATCACGGTCTCCGGAAATAATGGATACATCCATCCCCTTTTCCTCGCACAGATGGGAGATTGTCCCAAGCAGATCATCAGCCTCAAGACCTTCTTTCTCGATAATCTCAATATCCATCGCCTGAAGGACTTCCTTGATCACAGGAACCTGCTGTCTTAACTCCTCTGCCATCGGCTTGCGGGTTCCTTTATAATCCGCATACATCTTATGACGGAAAGTAGGCGCATGCACGTCAAAAGTGACAGTCAGATACTCCGGCTGTTCCTCGTCCAGTATTTTAAACATAATATTCAAAAATCCATACACGGCATTTGTGTGCAGACCTTCCGAATTCGTCAGGTCCGGTACGCCGTAAAATGCCCGGTTCAATATGCTGTGTCCGTCTATCAGTACGATTTTTTCACTCATCAGCTCTGCCTCCATCCGTATCCGGGCATGCCGCAGACCGCGGCCGCCCATAGCCATTACTCAAGTATACACTAAAAATCTTCTTTTTAAAAGGATGTTTTTGTGGTATCATGAAAGACAATGTAACATTTCATTTGTAAAGGAGCCAGATCATTATGGACAGCATTATCTTCGATGTAGACGGGACTCTGTGGGATTCTACAAAATCCGTGGCCGAGTCCTGGAATAAAGCAATCAGGGAACATTCCTCTCTCAATCTCACTCTTGAGCCGGTTTCATTGAGCAGGGTATTCGGCAAGACAATGACCGAGATTGCTGACGCTCTCTTTCCCGACCTGAGTGTAAAAGAACGCATGGAACTTCTTGATGTATGTTTCGATGAGGAGAACCGCTATCTGGAAGACCATCCCGGTATTCTCTATCCGGATGTAGTCAGGACCATAAAAGAGCTTTCCCTCAGCTGCCCCCTCTATATTGTGAGCAACTGTCAGTGCGGGTATATCGAGGTCATGCTCCGCACAACAGGACTCGGTCCCTACATCCGGGATCATCTCTGTTTTGGAGAGACACAGGTTCCCAAGGGTGAAACAATTCGCATGCTGATTGAAAGGAACAATCTGCAGTCTCCCGTATATGTGGGAGATACGCAGGGAGATGCTGATTCCTGCAAGACAGCCGGCATTCCTTTTATTTTTGCAGAATACGGATTCGGCGACGTGCCGGATGCCCGGACCCGGATTCACACGTTTTCCGATCTCACGAAACTGCTCCCGTAACAGGGAGATTAATAACACCGTACATAAAAAGAACCGGAACAGACAACCACTGCTGTTTCGGTTCTTTTTTCTATGTACCGCTTATCTATATTTTTACGCCTTATCTTTTAAGACATTCTCTGTTATCTGCTCATCTTTCTCCTCAAAAGCGCCGATGCGCCGATGGATGCAGATAACGCCATCAAAGCAATCCACAATCCCGGATTTCCTGTATCTCCGGTCTGAGGAGCCCTGCTGCCTGTATCAGTACCCGGGGCCGCGTCGTCCAGTGCGATGACATACGGGGAAAAGCCTTTCACACTGATTGATACCTGCCCGTTTTCCACAACTGCCCTGTAAGTTTCATAACTTCCGTCATCGGCATAATGAAGAATAATCACGTTTCTTCCATTATACTCCGTACCGGTCTGGAATGTAAGCTGAGCATTTCCGTCCAGCGTTCCTGCCAGTTTGATATCATACACTCCGAGAATTTTTTTGCCTTTTACCGGATCGGCAGATACATAAGAATTATATTGTTCTGTGTTTGGTTCAATCTGCCGGATATCTAATGCAGCATCCGATGAGAGCTTCCCGCTGACCTTAATTTTCTGATCCGTATTTACAAGTGTTCTGTCTGATACCGAAGCCGACGGCTGTTTCTCTGATGCCGCTGCTGACGGTGCCTCTCCGACATTGGAAGTCGGATCATTTACAGGCTGCGAAGTCTCCGCGTCATCTGACGGGTTTTCATCTTTCACAGACGCCCCGTCTGTATCTGTATCCAATACGATTTCGTTATCCGCAGGTTTCTCCGGCACTGCCGGCTGTTCCACCTCTGTAGATGCATCCGTATCCGTTACGATTTCATCATCTGACGGGGTCTCCGGCTCTGCCGGCTGTTCTT
>CAMLYF010000055.1:0-7233 GCA_946491795.1 uncultured Lachnoclostridium sp.
AACCCGTGTTACCGCCGTGAAAGGGCGATGTCTTAACCGCTTGACCACGGGGCCAAAATATATCAAACAATACGCTGCCACTTCTAGCAGCGCTTTATATCATAGCATAAGAGCAGCTATTTTGCAAGCATTATTTGCATGAAACAAGTATATCCTTGAGTATAACTCTCTAAACGGTTTAAAGCTGCAAACCTTTCCATTTACAGCTTTAAACAATTTTCCAATATATCATCCTGTTTCTTAAAAGCAAGAGACTTCATCCGTTCATTTTCTCTCAACATTCTTGGTAGCAACAATATCAACGCCTGTGCCGGCGGCGTCCGGTAAGATTACATCTCCGATATGTACGGGTGCCTCCACTTCCACGCCTTTCAATGATTTTATACAGTCAAATATCTTTCCTTTCGGAATATCCTCCCTTGTCTTTACTGAAACCATATCAGCTTTTCCACCGATCACCTTTACCGTAGATGTTACGATTCTCGTAGGATTTGTCACTTCCTTGCGGGCATATACGTCCCCCCTCTTGCAGGTATTACCTGTCACGCTCAAGACTTCACTCCCGTCCATCTCCACAGTGATCTGACATCCCATCGGGCAGCTGATACACGTCAAATTTCTGATTTCCATCTTTATGCCTCCTCTATCTTCACTGTGACCGTCTTAAGATCAGGGTATTTTAGAAGCTGTTCCTTCGTCAGTTTAATCTCTTCCATCTCTCCCGGCGCCACGATCTGACGTTTTCTGTGAATAACACGCTCATCATCAAAATAAGCGCTCACATAGCAGTTTTTAAATACTGCTCCAACGCGGAAACGTACGGTCAGATTCTCATCCATTCGCGCGGTGTTGATCGACACCGGAACAGTGTAGCGTACTCCGTCCACCGGATTCAGCCGTATTTCCTGCCCGCCATCCGTTTGCCGTTCTCCCTTGACATACGCTGCCGCATTCTTTCCTGCTGTTCCTGCCTCTTCGGAAACGAAATCCACCAGATCATGTACATGTAATACATTGCCGCAGGCAAAGACGCCTTCAATATTTGTTTCCAGACTCTCATTCACGACCGGTCCCGACGTCACCCCGCTCATCTCCACTCCCATGCCTCTGGAAAGCTCATTTTCCGGAATAAGACCTACCGAGAGGAGCAGGGTATCGCATGAATATTCCTCCTCGGTTCCCGGTATCGGTTTTCCCGTCTTATCAACCTCGGCAAGAGTCACTCCCTCAAGCCGTTCTTTTCCTTTGATATCCACAACAGTATGGCTGAGCTTGAGCGGAATTCCATAATCGTCCAGACACTGGACGATATTCCTCTTCAATCCACCGGAATATGGCATCAGCTCGGCGACAACCTTGACCTTTGCTCCTTCCAGTGTCATTCGCCGTGCCATGATCAGTCCGATATCTCCGGAGCCCAGAATAACAACCTCCCGTCCCGGCATAAGCCCTTCCATATTGACTAGTCTCTGGGCCGTGCCCGCGGAATAGATACCTGCCGGGCGGTACCCCGGAATATTCAGGGCGCCTCTGGACCGCTCCCGGCATCCCATTGCAAGGATAACAGCCTTTGCCCGGATTTCAAAAAGTCCTTCCTCACGGTTCATAGCAGTAACTACTTTCTCCCGGCTGATATCCATTACCATTGTATTTAATCTGTATTCAATCTCAAGTTCTTTTGCCTGATCGATAAATCTCTGTGCGTATTCCGGGCCGGTCAGCTCCTCTTTGAAAGTATGAAGTCCGAACCCGTTGTGAATACACTGATTCAGAATCCCGCCCAGTTCCTTGTCTCTCTCCAGTATCAGAATACTCTCTATCCCGTTCCTTTTCGCCGAGACAGCAGCCGCAAGACCTGCCGGACCGCCTCCGATGATGACAATATCATAGTTTTTCATGTCCGAAGCCTTCCTTTCTATAATGTGTCTTTATTAGTGCCGACAACAAGTCTGGACTTTCCGCCGGATTTCGTGATATCAGCCATACTCACATGCAGCTCACGGGCCAGGATTTCCATTGTTCTCGGGGAACAGAATCCCGACTGGCAGCGTCCCATTCCCGCCCTCGTTCTCCGTTTTACCCCGTCCAGAGACCGTGCGCCCAGCGGGCGGCGTATTGCATCCAGAATTTCACCCTCAGTGATCATCTCACACCGGCAGATGATATTGCCATAGGCCGGTTCCCGTTGAATCAATTCAGCACGTTCTTCTCTGGTCAGCGTATCCGGATCAAGAATTCCTTTTCTTGTTGCGATAAAATTATCTTTCTTCTCGAGCCCCAGCTTTTCCTGTAAAATCCCGGCAACCATCTCCCCGATCGCCGGACAGCTTGTAAGTCCCGGCGATTCAATTCCGGCACAGTCGATAAAACCTCTTGCATCCTCCGGCTCTCCAATGATAAACTCCGTACCGTCCTCATGGGCCCGCAGTCCGGCAAACGATGTAATAACCTGACGCATGGGAAGATTTTTTACATTCTGTCCCGCCTTTGTAATAACTTCATCCAGTCCCTCCCGGGTCGTATTTGTCCCCTCTTTATTTTCAATATCAATAGCCGTTGGTCCGACCAGAAGATTGCCGTGTACAGTAGGGGTAACCAGCACACCTTTTCCATACTTTGTAGGAAGAGAAAAGATAGTTCTGCTGACATGCGTTCCCGCACTTTTATCCAGCAGACAGTAATCCCCCCTTCTGGGTGTAATATGGATCTTCTTTTCGCTTACCATATTGTGAAATTTATCCGCATAGACGCCGGCCGCATTAACTACATATTTTGTGCGGAAAGTTCCCTGATTTGTACAAAGCTCATATCCCCCGTCGATTTTCCGTATATTCTGAACCTCAGTGTTAAACCGGAATTCAATCCCGTTTGTATATGCATTTTCCGCCAGTGCGATATTCAGGTTAAATGGACATACAATTCCGGCAGTCGGAGCATACAGTGCCGCATACATATTGTCGGTAATATTGGGCTCCATCTCCAGAACTTCTTCCCTGTTTAATATCTTCAGACCTTTCACGCCATTTGCGATCCCCTTGTCATAGAGCTTCTGCAGTCCCGGCATCTCCTCCTCGCTCAGACAGATAACAAGCGATCCGATCCTCTGAAATGGGAAATCCAGATCTTTGGACAGCTGTTCCATCATCTCATTGCCCCGTACATTGAGCTTTGCCATCAGGGAGCCCGGTTCCGCATCATATCCTGCATGCGCGATCGCGCTGTTTGCCTTGGATGTTCCGCAGCAGACATCCTCCTCTTTTTCCAGTACGCATGCCCTGACTTTATATCGGGACAGTTCTCGGGCCGATGCAGCACCGGATACTCCTCCGCCGATTATGATCACATCATACATATCAGTCATTTCTCCCTTCATTATCTTCTCACAGCAGTTTTCAGTCCTCTTTTGCCCACCCGTAAGCATATTTTACCGCTTTGTTCCATCCTTTGATCTTGCACAGTCTCTCTTCCTCACTGATAGACGGGCTGAATGTCCGGTCAATCTTCCAGTTCCTGATCACATCCTGTTTATCCGCCCAGTATCCCACTGCAAGTCCCGCCAGATAAGCAGCGCCCATTGCAGTTGTTTCAACACATTGAGGCCGGTTCACCGGCGCGTTGATAATATCAGCCTGTGTCTGCATCAGGAAGTCATTTGCACTTGCTCCGCCGTCAACCTTAAGTGATGACAGCCTAATCCCCGAATCTGCTTTCATCGCTTCCAGAACGTCGTTCACCTGGTACGCTATAGACTCAAGCGTTGCACGGATAATATGGTATTTATTAACGCCTCTTGTGATTCCTACTATTGTTCCCCTCGCATACTGATCCCAGTGCGGAGCGCCAAGTCCGGTAAACGCAGGGACAACATAACATCCGTTTGTATCCTTTTCCTTCTTTGCCATATACTCGGAATCTGCAGCCGAGTCGATCAGCCTCATCTCATCCCGCAGCCACTGTACGGCAGCGCCTGCCACAAATATAGACCCTTCCAGTGCATAATTAACTTTTCCGTCCAGCCCCCAGGCAATGGTAGTGACAAGTCCGTTCTTGGAGAATACCGGTGTTTCACCTGTATTCATAAGAAGGAAGCATCCCGTACCGTATGTATTCTTTGCCTCCCCCGGCATAAAACATGTCTGTCCGAAAAGTGCTGCCTGCTGGTCTCCCGCCGCACCGGCAATCGGGATCGGTCCGCCCAGAAATGAAGGATCTGCTTCACCGTATATACAGCTGGACGGTTTTGGCTCCGGCAGCATGCATTTCGGAATATTAAGTTCCTTCAGGATCTCGTCATCCCATTCCAGTGTATTAATATTAAACAGCATGGTTCTGGAAGCATTAGAATAGTCTGTTACATGTACCTCACCTTTGGTAAGCTTCCAGATCAGCCATGTCTCGACTGTTCCGAACAGAAGATCTCCGTTTTCTGCTTTTTCCCGTGCTCCCGGCACGTTATCGAGGATCCATTTTATTTTTGTAGCTGAAAAATAAGCGTCGATCACAAGTCCTGTTTTCGCCCTGAATTTTTCTGTCAGCCCCTTTTCTATCAGTGAGTCGCAGTATTCCGATGTCCTGCGGCACTGCCAGACAATAGCGTTGTAGACCGGTTCGCCAGTATTTTTATCCCATACGATTGCTGTTTCTCTCTGATTCGTAATCCCGATCGCCGCGATATCTTCCGCAGTAGCCGAAATCATGTTCATAGCTTCCACAGCCACACCGAGCTGACTTGCCCAGATCTCGTCAGCATCATGCTCTACCCAGCCCGGTTTCGGAAAATGCTGCTTGAACTCCCGCTGAGCTACGCTGCACATTTCCCCCTTTTCATTGAACAGGATACAACGGTTGCTCGTTGTCCCTGCATCCAGAGCCATCACATACTTTGCCATAATAACTTCCTCCTTCGCGTTTGCCTCATTTTAATATATCAGCGTCTGCTCCATACACAGACCATATATTTTTCACATCACCCATACATCCTGATTTGTAGATGATACACAAATTGCACCGGCCGAAAGTGCTGCCATCACGGATTTCTTATCTGTGATCAGCCCGCCTGCAATGATCGGTATTCTTGAAGTCTGAGATATCTTTCTGATGATCTCGGGCATAAGACCCGGAAGAATCTCTATCACGTCCGGTCTTACACCGCTCTGCTGTGACCTCACGTTTTCCAGCGCCATAGAATCAATCAGAAAATATCTCATTACGGTAAACAAAGACAGCTCTCTGCCCCGCCTGATCAGAGCCGGTTTTGTTGAGATAATACCGTCAGCTTCCGTGTTATTTTTAATGAAGTCGACCGCAATCTCCCTGGAATTGAGTCCGCCGATAAGATCGACATGGACAACTGCCATCTGTCCTGCCGATTTCACCCTGCTGACAATATCCGGTATAGTACAGATGTCGCCAAAAAGGATAAATACAACTTTAATGTCTTCTAAGTGACAGCATTTTTCCAGTCCATCCAGATCTTTAACCGCTGCAATCACCGGGTTACTTTCAAACATGTCATAAAATCTCTGATCCATTATAGTCCTCACTTACCAATAAATTTTGCAATAAAAAGAGAGCAAACGAAAAACAACATTTCTGTTGTCCCGTTGCTCTCCCGTCTCAGCTATCGCTTTTCAATTATATAAATTTTATCATACTGCACAATATTTTACAAGTAGAACGGAGGATTTTCTCTTAAATGCCCATTATAATTATTTATCTTCCGCCGCTTCAATTATTTTGTTTGACGCCTCTTGATTTTCTTCTCTTATTTCGCCTATTGTTCTATCGGCAAAGGCATCATCCGTCGACTGAACTGTTGGATCTGAAAGGTAAACCGAAGCATACGCTTCATAAAAACGCTTTGTAGTATCTGTTAAGTCAGAAAAATCAGAAAAGCAAAACTCATTTAAAAATTCTGCATATTCTTCAGTATCCCGTTTTATGCCCATATCATGTTCATCTATGTATTGATCGATGTCTTCCCCTATTTGTTCAATCGTAACGTCATAAGAGAATGTTTCCGGCAATGAACTGCTATAAGTTCCAGATGTTTCATTATCCGCTTTCTCAGATTTCTCTGCGCATGCAGTTAACAACAAACCTAGAACACATATTACAGCTGACAAAATTGATAGCTTTCGTTTCATATTAATATCCCCTTCTAATTACATACTCCATTGAACATTACATGAGTATAATATCACAATATCAGCGTATTTTTATATTTCGCATAAGCTTCTTTTACTTTCTCTATTTTATACAATAATACTATAACAATTTTATGTAATTTTTACAATTCAGCTTTGTCACGCTCTTCCATATATTCAAATACCTTTTTATCACACCTTGATTTTCTATACCACCCAATACCTATCATTAAAAGCCCAACGAAAATTACTACCGTTCTTATTGTGGAATTTGGGGAAAACAAGCAAGATGTAATAAGTCCAGTACCTACACCCGTAAAGAAATCTATGATTGATTTTTCACGTTTTACTGTCCCCAAAATTCTTTCTTTATCTATTGCCCTTACCATTTTAGAATCCTCCTTTAACAATATATCGAGAGAGATTTTAAATCGATCACTCATGTCTACGAGTACCTGCAGATCGGGATAGCTTTTTTCATTTTCCCAATTTGAAACAGTTTGTCGAGTAACATGGAATAATCTACCAAATTCCTCTTGTGTTAACTGTTGTTCTTTGCGAATATTCAATATTTGATTTCCCAGGTTCATAGCGTCTCACCCTCCTCTATGTTTCTTATTATCTGTTTATATTTTCGTTTTTCTTTGAATACTATCATCCGAGAAATAACGTTCAAAGTAAAGCAATTAACTCTTTACATTAGATATATAGCTACGCAAAAATTCTTTGACATGCATTTTCCCCTTCAATTTCCAATTTATTTTGCAATTATAACACATTCAGTAGACAGATTGCGTGATGGTTCGCCAGATCAATAAGATCAATAAGAGAAAGGTAGTGGTTTATTACTGATTTATAAAAAGAAAAAACCTCACATTACACATGTAACATGAGGTTTCCAAGCTCCCCCTGTTGGACTTGAACCAACGACACTTCGGTTAACAGCCGAATGCTCTACCGACTGAGCTAAGGAGGAATATTAAATTAAGTGAAGTATACCTTCAAAACTACATACAAAGAATCAATCATCCATCTTCACCTATTCCGCTTTGGTTATGCCCTCGACCTATTAGTAACAGTCAGCTCC
>CAMLYF010000056.1:0-7081 GCA_946491795.1 uncultured Lachnoclostridium sp.
CTTACCAAAAAGGAGCTATTTTTTACCAAAGCCACAAAGTTTTTTACACTACCCTAAAAGCATAAAACAGTACTCCAGCAAAAGGACTCCCCCGCAGGTTTAACTTGAACCTGCAGGGGATATTTTTTAATACTCCTTGACAACGCTGTCATATCTATTTATTTTTCAGCATTCTCCTCTGTGTTTGCATCCTCACCAGTCTGCTCCTGTCCTTCTGCCGTCTCTTCCTTCCCGTTATCCACACTCTCGATCAGCATGGAATCCAGCTTATCCATATCTTCCTGATCGATCGTAAATTCCCTGCTGGCTTCCTTTGTGACATGCAGTGCCGCATTTCTTGCTCCGCCGTACAGCATCCCGGAGTCCACGCGTTCTTTGAGTACATCGTAATAGATCTGATAGATCTGACTCTGCATTTCTTCATCTGTCGGCATCTCGCCCCCGTTCATCACACTGTCAGTCACTTCCTGTGCATACTCCTGAGCCCGTGTCTGGAACGTCTCATATGTATCAGTAAAAAGCGTGATCGGTTTGATAATGACCGGCACTGTATATGTGCCATCCTCCTGTTTTTCAGGCTCCCCGATCGTATAGCTGACCTTTCCGGCAATCTCTGCGAAGAGTTCCCGGTACTTGGGCAGCATCTCCTCCGGCATCTCAGAGCTTTCAAAGCCCGCCATTGTAGCGTCCAGATTGTCCTCAAATATCTTTTCCGCTTTCTCCTTGGAAATTCCGGTAATCTCCACGTACTGATCTGTTTTATTTTTGTAGGATGTATCCAGAACCGCCTGTACATATTCCCCTGCGTCAAACCGGTTGATATACAGATAAATACCGGCAGAAGCCCCTGCTGCAATGATAACAGCCAATATAACTGTGATAAGAATGATCTTTTTCTTCTTTGTCATCATGTTCCTCCTTTTTCATAAGTTTGCCACAGTATACCACTGTAACAGCAAGAAAAAGGAAGAATCCTGTCGCCAATAGAAAAAGAGCAGCCGCCTGCTCTTTTTCCTGAAATAATCCTGTCTCGTTATACGTTATATGTCTTCACGCTGCACACAGCTTACATGGATGATCGAATTTGTCTCATCATCGACCACGGAAGCGTCGATGTCTGACGAATGATCCAGAGGATAAAGCAGCGGCTGTATATCCAGTTCATCCGGTATCAGTTTCTTCTTAAATGTCTCAATTTCATCCGCCTGTTCATAATAATTCATATGCGTGCCGCCTGATGACAATCCATCTGTGCCGGCTGCAGGAAGAGTTTCCATCTCCTGTATAGACTCCACCTCATAGTCCCCTAATGTCTTTTCCGTGTCGATACCATATTCGCCAAGAAGATTACACGTGTGCTCAAAAAACGGATAGACAAACATATCCGTAATCTCGCCGTTCTTAGAAGATTTGACCCTCACATATCCGCACGGGAGCGCTTCTTCGAGCTGTTCCATCCGAAGTCCGGATACATCCTCCCGGTATGCGTTAAGGAGTTCTTCTTTCTGATCACCCGTAATCTGAAGGGCAGTATCTTTTACTCCGTCCTCCCATGCCAGCCGGTCGCCCGACACATCCTCAAGTGTCACAGCCGGATAGGCGATCTGTCTGTACTCATCTGTCTCATAAACGCCGGCAAACATTTCGACCTGCTCCCGGCTTAAAGGATAAGAGCGGTAACGTGTACTGCCGTCAGGCATATAATAACAGACTTTCGCACGTGTATAAGGGGCGCCGTCTGCGCCTTCATTCCCGTCCGGATCATTACGGATGATCTCCTGAAGCCATCCGAGCACTGCCGTCCGTCCTTCATCTTTTAACCGGTACTCACTTAACTGTGCGTTTGTCTCATATGTTTCCCTGTTTCCCGACACTTCTTCATATGTCCAGTAATCCATTCCGATCCCGTCTATGCTGACCCCGACGCTCTCGGCATTTTCAGGGAAGATAGAATCGTAAGCGGACGCTCCTGCAGGAAATGCCAGTCCGGCGGCAAGCACTGCCGCGGCTGATACTGCAAGTTGCCACTTTCTTCGCAAAAGCTTTGCTCCCGTGCCCTGCAACGCATACTCCAGCAGACAGTGTATCACAAGAGCAGTGCACACGCCGCCTGCAGCACAGCCGATCAGACTGCCCATGCCGGCAGCCGGATCTTTTGAGAAATCAGAAGGGAAACTGAAGATCCACAATCCTGCCAGAAATGATACCAGTATCTGTACCACACGCTCCGCCGGTGCAAATGCGAAAATCCATCCTGTACACTCCGTCTTTCTCCTTTTCTGTGCAAATGCAGACAGTACAAAAGGGATACCGATCCACAGGACTGCAGCTGCTATAGAAGACAGTTCCGGTGTAAAGGAAAGCACGAAAGGCTTTTCGAATACACTCATTCCTGTCAGGTCTGCTGTCAGCCGCTCCGGTGACAGGACAGTGTAAAGCCGTTCAAGAAGCGGATTCTTATAGTATGAAGTAAAATAATTTTCCGAAAGCGTAATACAGATATTCCCTGTCAATATCGGAAAATAAAGTATCCCGGCCGCACAGACCGCAATGGCAGATACGATATTCCCGCAGATTACGATGCACAGGATTCCCAAATGATAAAAGATCAGATACGATGCCCCATAGACAAGAATGCTCTTCAGTGTATAACTCCCGACATAAGGTCCGAACTGAGGATCTATGGCTGCCTGATAAAGCCCGCATACTGCCATAACAAGGATCAGCGGCACAAGCATATGAAAAAGGCCGTGCACGTAACGGCTCCAGAATACAGTCTCCCGGCTGACTGGAAGACTGTAGTAAAAGTCCTGCTGTCTCTGCCTGAACAGATAAAAGTACTCGATAAACGCTGTGAGGATTCCCAGTCCCATGCAGATCCACCGGAGTTCCAGTACAGTGCCCCCGATCCCGAAATATGTACTCTGTGTATCAAAGCTCAGTCTCGTCACGGCAAGAATGCCGTAAAGGATAAACATCCCCCATCCCAGCGACGCCACAAGGTGTCCTCTGCCCGCTTCTTTCATCCAGTTAATGAAGCACTTTGCGGATGTCATATCCTTTCACCTCCATTTCCGCGATAAAGATTTCTTCAAGACTCATAGGTATTTCATTTAATACGCACGGATTCTCCTCATTCAGCTTTGCCAGAATTTTCTCTTTCTCTCCCCTTGCAGTCAGTGTAAGAAAAGTGCCTTCTGAACTGATGCGTACAATATCAAGTTCCCGCGTCAGCCTGTCCGTAAGCTCCTGCATCTTCTCTCCGGCATCCGTCCGGTTATCGTCTGCATCGTCCGGCCGAAACGCGCACTGATATTTCCACATATCTCCTGCCTGTATGCGCATATCTCCGGCAGTCACCAACCCTCCTTTATGCAGGATCGCGATGTTTCCACAGATATCCTCCAGCTCATACAGTTTGTGGGAAGCCACGACCACGGTAAATCTGCGCTCTTTCATCTCCTGCCGGAAGAGATTCTTCATTACATCCGCGGCGATCGGATCCAGTCCGTCAAACACCTCGTCGCACAGCAGATATTTCGTCCCGGCACTAAGCGCGAGGATCAGAAAAGCCTGCCTCTTCATCCCCTTGGAAAATGTCCGCAGAGGCTGCCTCATGTCCAGATTCAGAGATTCTGCCATATAGCTTACTCCCTCTGTATCCATTTTGGGATACTGGCTCTGATAGAACTTCGTCATCTGCTCCATTGAGGCATTCGGAAAATAATACGGCGTATCCGGCAGATAAAATATCTTCTCTGCCGCGGCGCTTAAAGGTTTGTCATCTACAAGGATTTCCCCCGAATCCGGCTCCAGTATCCCTGAGAGAAGCCGGAGGAGCGTCGTCTTTCCCGCGCCGTTTGTCCCAAGCAGGCCAAATATCATCCCCTCCGGAATATCAAGTGAAATCCGGTCCACTGCCCGGTTTGTACCGAATATCTTTGTAAGCTCTTTCACGCTTATCATGTAATATCTCCTTAATTTATTTAACATTTTTGTAATAATTATAATATATATTGATGACCGTGTAAAGTATATAGTAATATATCCGGCAAAAGATAAAAGACTCCGGAATGCGTATCAGCCATACATCTCTCTGCATGACTGATACCGCGTTATTCCGGAGCCTTAAAACTCAAATGAAACCGACGGTCAGACTACCGCCCACGGGTCTTCTTTTCCCTCTGCATGGTAAATACAGCTGAGCATAGAATTCTTCACCATATCGCTTACCGCCTGATCCGTGTAAAATGCCATATGCGGTGTGACGATGACATTGGGAAATCCCCGTAAAATGTACAGATCCCTCTTGCTCAGTATGTCAGACTTTCTGTCATAATAATACATACCGAACTCATCCTCGATCACGTCCAGGCCGGCAGCGCTGATCTTCCCTGCCTCAATTCCTTCGATCAGAGCTTTCGTATCGATCAGTCCGCCCCTCGCCGTATTTACGATCACAACACCGTCTTTCATCTTGGCTATGGCATCGCCGTCAATCAGATGGAAGTTATCATCGAGCAGCGGCATATGCAGCGTAATAAGGTCACACTCTCTGTAAATTGTATCCAGATCCGCATACTGTGCATACTCTTTCACCGAATCGTTTTCATATTTGTCATAAGCATAGATCTTACAGCCGAATCCTGAAAGATCACGGATTACTGCCCGTCCGATCCTTCCTGTTCCAAGAACGCCCACCGTAAAGTTCGGCAGTTCTCTGCCCTGAATGCCCGGAAGAGAGAAATCATTGATTTCCTCCCTCTGCATGATCCTCTTCATCTTACGGATTGACATGAGCATCAGCATAACCGTATAGTCCGCCACACATTCCGGTGAATACGATACATTGCTCACATGCATGCCAAGACGCTTTGCCGCTGCAATATCCACATGATCATAGCCGATGGTGCGGGTAGAAATCATCTTCACGCCCAGCTCATGAAATCGCTCCATCAGTTCAGCGTCAATCTTCGTTGTAATAATGCTCACATACTCATACCCTTCCGCGAGATATGCATTTTCCATCGTCGGATCATCTCTAGAAATGCCGAGTTCCACGCCATACTCCTCTGAAAACTTCTGAAAATACTCTGCTTCGTCAAATTCCCTGTAACTGTACACAAAAATCTTCATCGTCTTTACCGCCTCTCCTGTTTTTGCTTTATAATGCCGTCATCGAATCTGTCTGCACGTTTCTCTCTTATATCAGTCCGTAATGCTCCAGAGCAAATGCGATTCCGTCCTCTTCCACTGCTTTTGTCACAAACTCCGTATAAGGATCAAGTATCTTATCATGTTCTCCCATCGCCACGGCATGAACAGCGAATTCAAACATCGCCAGATCATTGCTGCTGTCGCCAAACACATAAGCCTGATCTTTCGTCATATTAAGTCTGTCCAGCATAAACTCACACGCAGTCCCCTTAGAGTAACCTTTCTGGACTACTTCATACGCATTGCCGCCCCGGTCCAGAGCTTCCATATCTTCATCTATAAAATTCAGGAAGCTCTTCAGGTCACTCTGTGCATCAGCATAAATAAAGAGCTTATCATATATAAAATCATCCTTCTCGATAGGACATTCAATCCCCATGCCCTTCTCCCGGAAATATCTTCGGGAGGACTCCAGCTTATCGAATCTGGAAATGCGGCTCGGGAAATATACATCTTCCGGTCCCTCCGCGACACCTCCGAGATTGCACTCAAACACTTTTTCAATGATTGCCCTGCCCCGTTCCCGCGTCAGTGACTTTGCCAGCAGTTCCTCGTCATGGAAAAAAAGATGAGTCCCGCATCCGCACAGGAAACCGTCAAAAGGCATTCTCCGGATCTCTGCCGGTATGCTGCAGATCGTCCTTCCGGTATTAATAAAAAGCAGATGTCCCGCCTTTTTCGCCAGCTGCAGCGCCGCCACAGCACTTTCCGGTATCTTTCTTGTCTTCTCACTTAAGATCGTACCGTCAATATCGAAAAATAAAATCGCTTTTTCCATGGTAATCTCCATTTCATTCAAAATTCCAGATATCATTCTACTATCCTTTTTCATAAATGTCTACCATCTCCGCAGACAGGGACTTTCTTTCTACAGGCAGAAAGCTTTTATTTTTTCTAAAATGAGCCGTATAAATCATGAAATATTCTCATATATTTTCAAAAAACAATCTTTCCATGTCTTAGTATGAAAAAAACACTGTTCATAAAAATCCTGTCTTTCCTCCTTCTTTTTACAGGTGCTTATCTGATTGGAACCGGAGCCGCATATCTGTCAGATCATTCCCGCCCCGGTTCTTACGCAGAGTCCTCTGAGGATTTAGCGCAGGCTGGAGCAATTCCTGCATCGGCAGAAGGTAACTGGGGGCTGAGTTTTCAGGAGAACGGACAGCTTCCGACAGGCAACGCTACCATAGAAGAGCTCGCACAATATGACGCATATTACGCGCAGGATACCGATGAAAAAATCCTCTATCTTACATTTGACGCCGGGTATGAAAACGGAAACACCGAACCCATACTGGATGCGCTGAAAAAACATAATGTATCTGCCACATTTTTCGTTGTAGGAACATACATCGAATCGGAACCTGATCTCATCAGAAGAATGGTTAACGAGGGACACACCGTCGGTAATCACACATGGCATCACCCTGATATGTCACAGATTGCAGATATGGATTCTTTCAAAAAGGAAATAACAGATGTAGAGGATGCTTTTCTGGATGTAACCGGACAGGAAATGACAAAATACTACCGGCCTCCTCAGGGAAAATATAATGAGGCGAATCTTCAGATGGCAAAAGAACTGGGATACAAAACATTCTTCTGGAGCCTTGCGTATGTAGACTGGTATCAGGACGACCAGCCGACAAAAGAAGAAGCCTTCGACAAACTTCTCGGACGTATCCATCCCGGAGCAATCGTACTGCTCCACAGCACGTCATCCACCAATGCGGCAATACTGGATGAACTGCTGACAAAATGGGAGGAGATGGGATATCAGATAAGACCGCTGTCAGAGCTTGCAGATTAAATTCGTTAGGTTAGAATCGATGATGGTGTAAACGAAAAAGCAGTTTTAAAC
>CAMLYF010000057.1:0-6464 GCA_946491795.1 uncultured Lachnoclostridium sp.
CCACTTCCCAGCTCCATGCCGGACTTCGTCCGCATGTCCCTGCTCTGTGTTCTGCGCATGGCTAAACAGGTATCAATATTCCAGTGATTCCATATAATTCATATATTTTACGACCATCAGCGCAATCTTGAATGTGATAGCATCCTCGAAAACGCGAAGATCCAGACCGGTGCTCTTCTGAAGCTTATCCAGTCTGTATACAAGAGTATTTCTGTGAATATATAGCTGCCTGGACGTTTCTGACACATTGAGGCTGTTTTCGAAGAACTTATTAATCGTTGTCAATGTCTCTTCATCAAAATCGTCCGGAGATTTCCCCTCGAAAATCTCTTTGATAAACATCTTGCACAGCGGAATCGGCAGCTGATAGATCAGGCGTCCGATGCCAAGGGTCGTAAATGCCACGATATCTTTGTCGTCAAAAAAGATTTTTCCAACGTCAAGAGCAAGCTTTGCTTCTTTGTAGGACTTTGAAACTTCCTTGATGTCGTTGACGATTGTTCCATATGCTATACGGATCTGCTCTTCTCCTCCCTCGTTACGGAGCGTATCCAGCATCTCTTTCGCCATCTTCTCAAGTTCTTTATTGCCGTCCTTCTCACCGAGTTCTTTTACCACAATGATGTTCTTCTCATCAACTGCGGTGATAAAGTCCTTTGATTTTCCGCCGAGCAGACTCCTTACATTTTCGAGCGCGGCATTATCCCTTTCGTGCGATGTCTCAATAATAAAGATAACACGTTTTACTTCTGTGTCAATATGTAATTTTTTCGCGCGGTTGTAAATGTCGACCAGGAGCAGGTTGTCAAGCAGAAGATTTTTTATGAAATTATCCTTGTCAAACCGCTCTTTATACGCCACCAGAAGGCTCTGAATCTGGAAAGCCGCGATCTTGCCGAGCATATATACATCCTCACTGTCACCGTCTGCAAGGAGGACATATTCGAGCCGCTGCTCATCAAAAATCTTAAAAAACTGACATCCCTGGATAACCTGGCTGTCCGCGGGAGATTCCACGAATGAGAGCACTGCATCGCTGCGGTCCTGTGTACTTTCAAAAGTAGCTGCCAGCTCCTTGCCTTCTGTATCGAGAACACAGAAATCCACTCTCGCAATTCCTTTCAGGCCATCGATTGTATTTTGTAGTATCTGATTCGAAATCATAGCTCTTCCTCCACTCCTCCAGAAAAAAACATGTACACTTTTCACAAATTTCGAGCAAAAAAAATATTCAAATTTACATATTCACGTATTATATTAATGCAAAACACCAAAAAAATAAAGAGGAAATCCATTTTTTTTATGCATTTCCTCAAATGTTTCACAAAAATTTTATATTATCTTTCTTTCTGCTGCTTCTCAACCTGCCTGCGGAACATCGTTTTCCTGAAAAAGTGCCTGATCTGCTGGAAAGTTTTCCGGTCATCGTAACTTCTTGACAGCATCGGTCCGCATCCAAACCAGAGCTTTGTATTGAGCAGCGTCCTGTTTCTGCTGATAAAACGTTCCTGATAAGGTGAACTGAGAACCGACAGCACACAGTCTGTCTCTGTTCCGTTAATATCATTCACCACTTCTTCCTCCCGGTTATCATCAGGATTTAAACAGGCATGACCTGTCAGCCGTATTCCTCTGTTATATCTCCGGATTGCGCTTTCCGCCTGAACGATTTCCTCCTCCGTATCTGCGATGAGATACACTCTCTTCTGATTTTTCTGAAGGTATTTCATAAACATTTTCAGAAATATTCTGTTTTCTGTCTCTTTTAGTCTTACCCTGTCATGAATCTCTGCTGCTTCGAGTATCTCGGACTCGCCGGGAAGAACCAGCTTAAATTGTTGCGCCTGAGATATCCACGTTTCATCTTCCTGATTATTCATCAGAGAATCCATGGTCATTATTTCTATTGTATCAACTGAGTCATTTTCCATGAACTGCATGGCGCGCAGCATCGTCTCTTTCGCTGTCAGGCAGTCCATCTTTATCCCCAGAACTTCTATCTTTTCTTCCATTGCTGCATCACCTATTGTCTCCCCAGTTGTACAATTTTATCAAATCTACTCTTTTTTGTAAAGTTTTACCGTTTTGTTTTATTATTTTTTTATAACACTTTTTCCAGCTGATGCCGGGAGACAGATTTATGCACGCATAAGAATCCGGCGGCCGGCCTGTCACTATTGTTTTTCCCGCTTCTTTTTCGTTACCATTCCTCCGATACGCCCGGTTTCTTTTGATGTAAGTGATTTCCAGCCATCCGCTAATACTCTGTCAAGAAGTCCCAGCTCTTCCGCCACTTCATACTTCATCTTCTCCTCAGGTTCCAGATTGTTAAGGTCTATCTTCTTTTCTTTTTTCTTTGACACAATACCCCTTCTTTCCGTTTTTCAGGAGTATTGCCGGATACCTGTAAGAATATTCACACTAAAAAGATACCGGACAGTCCCTAACCGTCCGGTATCTTTATAAATTCTTGTCATCCTGTTTACATCATCGGATTGTCCGGTATAATAATAGCCGCTATAATATACGCCAGTATTCCGCTGCCTGATAAGCCAAACAACACAAACAGAAGACGGATCAGCGTGGGATCGATATTAAAATACTCGGCAACTCCTCCGCATACTCCGCACAACATCCTGTTTTCTCTTGAACGATATAATCTTTTTTCCGGCATAATCTGTTTCCTCACTTTCTCTGTTTTAGCTGTTTTTTATTTTCCTTACATATCCTCTATTCAAACATAATTTCCATTCTGCCAATCCTGCATTCTGCTTTTATCTGGCAGCTGCTGCCATTATCTATCCTTATCCGATTGCGGATGCCGCTGTAGGATTCATCCCCCACGATAAGTTCTCCTGCTGAACAGGCCAGTTCGTAATTGTAAACTTCCATATCTCCCGGCAGAGTAAAGAGCACTTCCCCGATGTCGCAGTCAAGATCTGCATTTTGCAGGACCTCCCCCTGAAGTGTTATCTGCCCTGCTCCGCAGTCTGCCTCCAGTACATCTGTATAAAACCCTTCCGCAATAATCTGACCTGCTCCCACTTCAAGGGAAATCTCCCCTGCCGAAACACCTTTCATCTCAAGGAGCCCGGCTCCTACATCAGCAGAAAAGGCATCATAATGCGTCCCCCTCGGAATACTGATATATAACAGTTCCATTTCCTCTGTGTTCCACTTAAAACCCCTGTGTCCCTCTGTTTCCAGCTCCAGTTCTCCTCCGTCCTGGGAAATCACTATATCATTCCGGATTTCAGAACTGAGCTGCGATGTATCTACAATGACCGCATCATTATCAGAAGGTTCTACGATTACTCCCAGATAGGACAGATCCAGTGATATTTCATTAATCCCCTTATATTCCGTGATCATATTCCCGTCCGGTTCTCCCGGCACATATCCGATGTCGTAATCTCCATCATCTGCTGTAATATCAGGCAGATCATCCGGTTGGTCCGGAACTGTATTTTCTGTCACCACTCTTCTTCCGATCCGCTGCAGCCACTCATGCACCGGCCCTGCTTCATCTGTATTGCTCAGCATTGCAAGTCCGCCCAGCGCGATACCTGCTGCTGTCAGTACAATACCTGCCGCCGCCATGACCGCACATACGATCCAGAATACTTTCCATCCTTTTTTCATCCTCTACACCGCCTTTCCATAAAACGGTCTTCTGCACAGATTCACAAATCCTCTGAGCATCGCCGGATAAACAATGATACAGAGCTTCACCGCTCCAACTGCAGCGATCAGCCCGAACACAAACAGGAGAATTCCGATTCCCACTGTCACAAGCGCCGCCGGAGGAACCGCAATCGCAGCCACAAGACCGACAATAACCGTAACGCCTCCGGCGATCATGATTGATACAGCCGCGATCACAAGAACCGCAAAGAAGCATACTACTGCCACGACAACACCAAAGACTGTAAGCGCAATTCCCAGTGTCACCGGCCATAGAATAATGGCAATGGCAATGATCAGGATGAGCTTAAGGGCATTACTGGTCCACGGTCTGCTGTTTCCGGTATTTTCCGCCGTACTTCCGCCCCTGTTTTCCGCTCCGCTCTGACCGGTTCCCGCTCCGGAATTCTCCCGGCCATTGTCCCTTTCGTCAGAAGAACGCTGTCCGTATTTCTCCATATAATCCTTATGTTCATAATCGAACTCATTAAATTCTGTACCATAATAATCCGCCTTGATCGACTCAGCCACCTTCTCCGGACTTCCCAGCTCCCGGATTACCTCTGCCTCATTTGCTTCTCCGGCATCCGCGAAATAATCTGCATAATACCGAACCGCCGCCTGCCGTTCCTCTTCCGGCATAGCGGAGAGCAGCCTCTCCAGCTCAGCCATAAATTCCACACGGTTCATGCAGTCACACCTCCCTCAAATATCTCGTTGATCTTCTTTATATAAGTCTTCCACTCTGACTTATATAGTCCCAGCTGTGCCATCCCTCTGGATGTCACCTTGTAATATCTCCTGTTTCTGCCGTCAAACTGCCTGTCATACACTTCCAGACACTCATCTTTCTGCAGGCGCCGCAGAACCGGATATAATGTTGATTCTGATACATCTATGACTCTGCGTACATCCTGAGTGATCTTGTAGCCGTATGTTCCCTCGTCTTCCCGCGAGACAACGGCCAGCACGATCGCGTCCAGAAGCGCTGCACCTGTATTAAATACCATGCAACCACCCTTTCTGTAACGGGACTGATTTCACCATCACGCCTCTGTTCTTTTCACCACAGCATAATACTATGTTGTTTTCTATATTATATTTTATATAATATTGTTAGTCAATATAATATTACTTAAATTATATGGAATAAATTCTAAAGATTTTCTCAAGAAAATAACGGATGACCGCGGGCATACGCTTTATCCATATGCTCACGGCCATCCGTCATATTCTTATATCGGGCTGATAGCAGAAAATCCGCCCCGTTTTTTCTCTATTTTCTCAATAACTCCAGACTTCTTCGCATTCAAATGCCAAATTTATGCTTAAAACAGTTTGTCAAATCTCTCCATTGCTTCTTTCGTCTTCTCATGGGTTCCGAATGACGTCAGACGGAAATGATTCTTTCCATTCACACCGAATCCTGCTCCCGGCGTTCCCACTACCTGAATATTCTCAAGGAGATAATCAAAAAGTTCCCATGACTCCATTCCGTTCGGACACTTGAACCAGATATAAGGAGAGTTTACTCCGCCTGTAAACGGAATATTTTTCTTCCGGAGAGTCTCTGCGATCACACGGGCATTTTCCATATAATAGGAAATATTTTCCATGCACTCGTTCATGCCCTGCTCTGTAAATACCTGCGCAGCCGCATACTGGATAATATACGGTGTGCCGTTGAACTTTGTAGACTGTCTTCTGTTCCACATGTCATGCAGGCTCAGCTCTTTGCCGTCTGTAGTTCCAAATACAAGCTCTTTCGGTACAACTGTATAGGAGAAACGTGTTCCTGTAAATCCGGCTGTCTTGGACAGAGAGCAGAACTCGATCGCACACTTTTTCGCCCCTTCTATCGCATAAATGCTGCGTGGCAGTTCCGGCTCGGATACAAACGCTTCATATGCAGAGTCAAAAAGTATCACAGCTTCATTTGCAAGTGCATAATCCACCCATGCTTTTAACTGTTCTTTATTATAGCATGCTCCGGTCGGATTGTTCGGGGAACACAGATAAATAATATCTGCCTTTACACTGTCGTCCGGCATCGGCAGGAAATTATTTTCCTCCGTTCCATTCATATAGACAATCTGTTTTCCGTCCATTGTGTTTGTATCCACATAGACCGGATATACCGGGTCCGGCACAAGGATCACATTGTCCTTTGCGAAAAGCTCTGTAATATTTCCGGTGTCGCTCTTTGCTCCGTCAGAGATGAACACATCGTCCGCGTCAACCTCCACACCATTTCTCGCATAATAATCTGCGACAGCCTTACGCACAAATTCATATCCCTGCTCCGGTCCGTATCCTTTAAAAGTCTCGGACACAGCCTGCTCATCCACTGCTTTGTGGAGTGCCTCGATCGCGCTCTTTGTAAGCGGACGTGTCACGTCTCCGATCCCGAGGCGGATGATATTTCCCGCTTTGTCAGGATGATTTTCTTCATATACTTTTACTCTGCGAGCAATCTCTGCAAAAAGATAGCTGTCCTGTACGTTCAGATAATTTTCATTTAATTTTGGCATTGTTCTCTTCCTTTCCATATAATCTGACGCTGATCTCTCATCGCAGCGCCGATCGTACATCAGAAAAAAGCGGGATGGCTCTGACCTGCCGCACCATTGCAGCATGACAGGGCTCAGGGGCCCGCTCTAATAATCTGCATCACTATATTAGCAGAAAAGGGCGGATTTTAAAAGTGGTCAAAGCAAAAATGTGGGAAATTTCGATTTTTCGGACTGACAAAGTATCCGCCGGGAGGCAGGTATTGCTAA
>CAMLYF010000058.1:0-5202 GCA_946491795.1 uncultured Lachnoclostridium sp.
CGGACCTTTCCCGTTGCAGGGAGCGCCGTATGATGAGCAAAACAGCCGCGTATGCGGCAGTTAGTACCTCAGGTACGGTTTTGCGAATCCACAGACGGCGCGGGTGAGCGGACCTTTCCCGTTGCAGGGAGCGCCGTATGATGAGCAAAACAGCCGCGTATGCAGCAGTTAGTACCGCAGGTACGGTTTTGCGAATCCACAAACGGCGCGGGTGAGCGGACGGACTCCGTGAAAGAAGTGTCGCCTACTCCGCCTGTAAGGGATATGTCTCCAGATCAACAATAAACCTGCTGCCTTTTCCCGGCTCCGACTGCGCCCGCAGCCTGTGCCCCAGCTTATCCGCCGCAGTCTTACACAGGTACAGTCCGATTCCGGTAGACTTCTTATCCAGACGTCCGTTGTATCCGGTATACCCTTTCTCAAAGATCCTCGGAAGATCTTCCTGTGAAATCCCGATTCCTGTATCCGTGACAGAAAGCTGCTTCCTGTCATCCACCGATATGGTGACGGTTCCTCCCTCCGGAGTATACTTAACCGCATTGGACAGAAGCTGTTCGATGATGAAAGAGATCCATTTTTCGTCTGTCACTACCCGTCCATCTGTTCCACTATATACAAGCCGTATCTTCCTGCGGATAAACTGCCCGGCATATTTCCGAACCGCCTTCCGGACGATATCGTCAAGCTCATACTCCTGAATGACCAGATCGGAAGCCCCTTCGCCAAGCCGGATATAGTAAAGCGCCATCTCAACGTACTGTTCAATGCGGAACAGCTCTGCCGACAGTTCTCTGTTCTCCTGTGTATCCTCCTGCTGCAGCATGACGTGCATAACAGCAATCGGCGCCTTGATCTGATGCACCCACACGGCATAGTAATCATTCATATCGTTCCGGGCGCTGTCCCACGCTTCTTTCCCCGCCCGATTTGCCTCCTCTTCCCGGAGCACAAGAGCCTGATAATCTCTCTCCGTCAGGCTGTCTGCCATGGGAAGGTACTCAGCGCACGGCGTCTCTCCGGGATGCAGCCGCTCCAGCTCTATATGTTTCCGTCTGTATTTTAAAAATCCCAGGACTAAAAAAAGCAGTCCGAACAAGACAGATAAAAGAAGCGGATACCACACCGCTTCCATCCGGATTCCATACAGGGCAAATACCCCTGCAAATATCGCTCCGCTTATCATCGCCCAAAGCCACACATAGCGGCAGTCATAGAGATATCTGAAAAACTGTTTCATTTTCTCATCTCCCCTCTGCGTCCTTTGTGATGATGTATCCCTCGCCCACTTTGGTCGTGATAAAATCCGTAAGCCCTGCTTTCTCAAGTTTCTTTCTCAATCGCGCAATATTGACCGTCAGTGTATTCTCTTCAATATAATTATCCGTCTCCCACAGCTTTGTCATGAGCGTATCCCTGCTCACCAGTCTGCCCTTGTTTTCCATCAGGGTCTGAAGGATACGGAATTCATTTTTCGTCAGATCGATCTTCTTTCCGTCAAAGGTGAGCGTCGTATCATACAGGTTCAGTATCGCTCCTCTGTGTTCCAGTACAGGGATCTTTCCCGCCAGATCATAGGTCCTTCTGAGCACTGCCTGTACTTTCGCAGTCAGCACGCTTAAGTCAAAAGGCTTTGCCACAAAGTCGTCGCCGCCCATATTGACCGCCATGATAATATTCATATTATCCGCCGCCGAGGAGATAAATATGATCGGCACATTGGAGATCTTCCGGATCTCGCTGCACCAGTGATAACCGTTGTAGAACGGAAGTGTAATATCCATGAGTACCAGATGGGGATCATAATCTGTAAATGTCGTCAGCACATTCTGGAAATCCTGCACATATTCCGCCTCATTGCCCCACATCTTCATTTCTTTCTGTATCGCCTGCGCCATGGGCAGGTCGTCTTCCACGATAAGTATCTTATACATAAGCCCTCCTTTAACAGACAAATCGGTGCACAGCGGAAAACTCCGCCATACACCGATCAGTATAACAAGATTCTCTTTTTTCTACAATGTTTCAGGAGAGATTACTCTCTGGATATGAATCGCCAGAAATCCGATTTCTTCCTTCCCCACCGGTTTTTTCAAAGCCTCGCTCATATAGTTGCACACCTTTTCTGCCACGTGCCCTGTCGCCGGGTAATTACTGAAGATAAAATCATTGAAGTCCACATTGGTAGATTCTCCATTCCTCGTACGAGCCACCATATAATAAAGATGGCTCATCAGGCGGGTATATGCCAGTGAATCCTCGGGAAGCTTCTGCCGGAATTCCTGCTCAATCATCCGGATCCCCTCATTGATGATCCGCGTTGTATCCAAAGCTACAGACACCTGCTCGTCAGACAGTCCTGCATGAATATGGAGCGTAAGAAACCCCACCTCGTCATCCGATATCTCATACCCTGTCATCTTCCTGATGATATCCCGGCCGCGCATCGCAACTGTATATTCCCTGGAAAACAGCACCCGGATATCCGGGGTAAACGGATTGGGGATCTGCCTGTTTTCCTTCGCCCGTTTCGCCGCAAGGGCAATGTGGTCAGCCATGGGGAGAAGTATCTCGTGATTTACTTCTTTAAAAACCTTCTCCGCCTCTTCTATGATACGTCCGGACGCTTCGATAAAGCTTGGATGTATCCCGTTGACGACCTTAAGCACTGACTGCTGTTTTCTCCTTGTGACAAGAGAATATACTTTCGCTCCGGGCACACCTTCAATCTGCTGCGTCGGCTTCTTGCCGAATCCGATCCCGTTTCCCATCAGGATCTGTTCCCTTCCCGTCTCATTATGATACACAAGAATTCCATTGTTGTTCAGCACCTTTATGATTCGATACATACCCTCTCATAACCTTTCCTCTCAGTAACCCTCTTAAAAAGAAATAATCTCCGCCGTCTCATCAAGAGCATTTACCGGTCCTTCTTTCGCAAGCCGGATTTCTTCTCCTTCCTGGAGGCTGGTAAATACGATAATACACTCGTCCGACTTCGCGTGTTCCTTTATATATTCTATATCAAAACCGATCAGCTTGTCACCCTTTTTCACACTGTCGCCGTCTTTTACAAATGCCTCGAATCCTTCTCCGTTCAGATTAACCGTATCAACGCCGATATGGATCAGATACTCCACTCCGTCACCGCCGAGCAGCCCCACTGCGTGCTTCGAAGGGAATACAAACGACACCGTCGCATCTTCCGGCGCATATACCATGCCCTCTGACGGTCTCACAATATATCCGTCTCCCATCATTTTTTCTGCAAAGGCTTCATCAGACGCTTCCGTGATCGCCGCCGCTTCTCCGCTTACCGGTGAGCAGAGGAGTTTTTTTACCTGCCCGCTGCCGGTTGGCGTATTTCCTGAGATTTTATCTGTTCCATCTCCATCGCTGACCACCGCGCCGTCTGATGGGGCATTATTGGCGGTTCCGTTGTCCGGTATATACTCTTCATTCGGTGCAGTCTCCAGATAATCCTCAAGATTGGATTTTATCACTGCCACCGACGGTCCGTAAATGATCTGTATGCCCTGTCCCTTTCGGATAATTCCCGACGGGGATGTCAATTTCAGTACGCTTTCATTGACCAGCTCCGGCTTTACTACTGTACAGCGAAGCCGTGTCGCGCAGCAGTCAACATCTGAAATATTTTTCTTTCCGCCAAGTCCCTGCGTGATCAGTACACTCTTCTCATCACCGGCTGCAGGGGCATTGTTTTCGTCTGCTCCCGCACTCTGTTTTGCACGATAATCAGCCTTGGTGTAGAGTTTAGTCTCCGCATCATTGTCTTCCCTGCCCGGAGTCTTCAGATTGAACTTCAGGATCAGGAACTTGAAAATGAAATAATACAGGAAGAAATAAATAATTCCAACCGGTATAATAAGCATCCAGCTTGTCTTGTCATTTCCCTGCAGGATACCAAACAGAAGCAGATCCAGGAAACCGCCGGAGAATGTAAGTCCCACCGCTATATTCAGTATATGTGCGATCATATAGGCAGCACCTGCCAGGATAACCTGTACAACAAACAGCATCGGCGCAACAAACAGGAAAGAGAACTCTATAGGCTCTGTAATACCTGTCATCATGGATGCAAGCGCCGCCGAGAGCAGCAGACCTCCTGCCTGTTTCTTCTTCTCCGGTTTCGCGCAGCGGTACATCGCAAGGGCTGCTCCCGGAAGTCCGAAGATCATGAAAATAAACTCGCCAGAGAAGTATCTTGTCGCGTCTGCGCTGAAGTGAACTGTATTCGGGTCAGCGAGCTGCGCGAAGAAAATATTCTGTCCGCCCTGAACGACCTGACCGGCTACTTCCATTGTACCGCCCACCGCGGTCTGCCAGAACGGAAGATAGAATACATGGTGCAGTCCGAACGGGATCAGCGCACGCTTGATAATACCGAAGATCAGTGTTCCGAAGTAGCCTGTTCCTGTGACAAGTCCGCCCAAAGCATAGATTCCGTCCTGTACAAAAGGCCATACAAAATACATTGCGATACCTACCGCCACATAAGTAATTGTCGATATGATCGGTACAAATCTTGATCCGCCAAAGAATGACAAAGCGTTAGGCAGTTGGATCTTATAAAACCTGTTGTGCAGCGCCGCAACACCGAGTCCCACTATAATGCCTCCGAACACGCCCATCTGCAGCGACTGGATTCCGCACACACTGGTGATCGTACCGTCCAGCACATGGTCCGCGAGCGTACCGTCCGCGAGGATATCTCCCCGGATCTCCAGCATTGCATTAATACAGATATGCATAACAAAGAATGAGATCATAGCCGCAAGCGCTGCAACCTCTTTCTCTTTTTTCGCCATACCGATGGCCACGCCTACCGCAAAGATCAGCGGCAGATTGTCGAAAATTACATTTCCCGCACTGCTCATGATCGTGAGGAGCGCGTTCAGGATCGTGCCCTCGCCCAGGATACTTTCGAGACCGTAAGTCTCAATCATAGTCGCATTCGTAAAAGAGCTTCCGATACCAAGCAGAAGTCCCGCCACGGGAAGGATTGCAATCGGAAGCATAAAGCTTCGTCCGACTCTCTGCAATACTCCGAAAATCTTGTCTTTCATCTTGTTTCCTCCTTAAACTCTCATTTCCGAATCCGTCATATTGTGCTGGCGTTTCACACCCTTCAGCCGTGCTGCGCACCTCGATTCCGCTCCGCTTCTTCTCGGTCGCGGGCTGGCG
>CAMLYF010000059.1:0-5159 GCA_946491795.1 uncultured Lachnoclostridium sp.
CAGGTTTTACAAGGCCTGCGAACGTATTTTTAATTATTCAACTGTCAAACTCCCGTGTAACCTGTTCTCTTTTCATCCTTTTCTCCCCGCACGTAAATTTTTCCACATTTTCTTTCATATTATATTATTAGATATTCCAGGGGGAGTCAATGTGATTCCATGCCGTCAAAGGCAATGGTGAAGGCAGCACGGCAGTTTGAGATACTTTGCTGCGGCACAAAAGATACGGAGTTCTTGTTAAAGATTATATAGACACTTGAAAAAGGAGATAAAAAATAGTATAAGTATATAAGTTTATGAAATCAGATAATAATCAGATGATAGTGAAAGGATTGATGAACATATGAATCAGGAAACGAAAAAGAATGTAAATCCACTCCAGTTCGTCTACCGCATCCTGCAGGGCGCGCTGATCGGACTGGGCGCAGTACTTCCCGGCATATCCGGCGGTGTGCTGAGTGTGATCTTCGGTATCTATAAACCGATCATGGAGCTTCTGTCCAATCCGTTTAAGAACTTCAAATCCCATGTACCTCCGCTGATTCCGGTATTTATCGGCTTTGTCATTGGTTTTTTAGGAGTGGCGAATGTCCTTGCTTTCTTCCTCGAAAAATATCCTGATCCGTCCGTCTGTGTCTTCATCGGACTGATCACCGGAATGCTTCCGTCCTTGTTCCGCGAAGCGGGCGAGCAGGGCCGCGGCAAAGGCTCTTTTATCTCAATGGTCATCTGCATGATCGTAATCTTCGCATTACTTATCGGGCTTCAGATGTTCTCCGTTGAAGTAAAGCCGAACTTTATCTGGTATCTGTTCTGCGGATTCTGTCTGGCGCTCAGTGTGATCGCGCCGGGCATGAGTTTTTCCACACTGCTCATGCCTCTGGGACTCTACACACCATTCGTGGACGGGATCGGACATTTTGACATGAGTATTCTGGTGCCGGCAGGCATCGGAGCCGTTGTCACAGTGATCTGCCTTGCCAAAGCGATCAACGCGCTGTTTGACAACTTCTATTCTATCGCATTCCACGGTATCATCGGAATCGTGATTGCAGCCACAGTTATGATCATCCCGGTTTCCGGATTCATGAGTGTGGGAACAGCGGTTGTAAATATTATCTGTATCGTAATCGGTATCGTAGTTGCACTTCTACTGGATAAATTTAACAGCAGAGTAAAGGTGGAGTAAAACGTAATAACAGGACCGGCTGGGGAAGCAGCGATAACTGCTTCTCCAGCCGGTCCTGTTTTCAGATTCACATTCATTCCGACCGCTGTTTCATATTATTCCACATCCTGAAGCGCCGCAAAGTCTTCTTCACCGGTCCTTACCTTGACTACTCTCGTCACGTTATAGACGAAGATCTTGCCGTCTCCGATATGTCCGGTATACAGTGCTTTTTTCGCCGCTTCGATCACAGAATCTACCGGGATCTTGCTGACGACGACTTCTACTTTCACTTTCGGGAGCAGGTTGGCATCCAGCTCAACACCGCGGTATTTCTCTCCTGCGCCTTTCTGTATGCCGCAGCCCATAACCTGCGTCATGGTGATACCGGTCACTCCAAGCTCGTTGAGTGCTGTCTTCAGCGCATCAAACTTAGCCAGTCTGCAGATAATGCTCACCTTATGCATTCCTGTATCATAGACACCGTCCACAACAGTTTTCTTATTTACAACCTTAACCGCCGCGTCTACCTGAGCTTTGGAGGCTTTCTCATAATCTTCCTCGCCAAGATCCGTATTTTCATTCACGTCCATATCCATTCCTGTCATATCATTGATCGCGAAACCGGAATATGCAGAAGCAAGGCCGTGTTCATGGATATCAAGGCCGTCGATCTCAACCTGAGCCGGTACTCTTAAGCCCACTGTCTTATCTATGATCTTAAATACGATGAACATTACTATAAGTACATATGCCGCAACTGAAACAATGCCAAGTGCCTGTATGCCAAGCTGTTTGAATCCGCCGCCATAGAAGAGTCCGGGTGCCACGCCGTCGCCACCGTTGCTGAACAGTCCGACTGCAAGAGTTCCCCACATACCATTTACCATATGGACGGATACCGCTCCTACCGGATCATCGATCTTGGCTATATTGTCGAAGAATTCAACAGAAAGCACTACAAGGAAACCTGCGATCAGTCCGATGAAGAATGCGCCCACCGGAGTAACGCAGTCACACGGCGCCGTAATTGCAACAAGGCCTGCAAGAGCCGCATTAAATGTCATGGATACATCCGGCTTGCCGTAACGCAGCCATGTGAAGATCATTGCTACAACTGTAGATACAGCTGCTGCAAGGTTTGTGTTGAACATGACAAGAGAGGCAAGCTCCATGTCCGCATCTGTCGTCATCGCCACTGTAGAACCGCCGTTGAAACCGAACCAGCAGAACCAGAGAATAAATACACCAAGAGCCATTGCTGTCATATTATGGCCCGGAATCGCTCTCGCCTTGCCGTTCTTATCGTATTTTCCGATACGGGGTCCGAGCATTGCAGCTCCGAGACATGCGATCAAGCCTCCTACCATATGTACACAGGTAGAACCTGCGAAATCATGGAAGTTCAGGGATGAAAGCCAGCCGCCGCCCCAGATCCAGTGACCCGAGATCGGATATACGATCAGGCTGATCGCCGCACTGTAAATACAGTAAGCCTTGAAATTCGTACGCTCCGCCATGGATCCGGATACGATCGTCGCTGCAGTCGCACAGAACACAGTCTGGAAGATAGCGTAACACCATGTAGGAAGTGTTCCGAAATCATAGCTTCCCTGAATTAAAGGATCCAGTCCGCCAATCAGCGGACCGCTGCCCGCAAACATGATTCCGAATCCGATCAGCCAGTAGCACGGTGTTCCGATACAGAAATCCATCATATTCTTCATGAGAATATTTCCCGTATTCTTCGCCCGGGTAAGTCCCGCCTCACAAAGTGCGAATCCTGCCTGCATAAAGAACACCAGAATGGCCGCAACCAGAACCCACATTACATCTGTTGCCGAATACATAATATCTCCTCCTTTTGATTTTTCCGGGGAACAAAAAAGTGCACCGACGGGAGTGATCACTTCCCATTGATGCACCTCTTTGTACCGAAAGGTATTTTTATGCATAAAAGCAAAGGCGCTTCGGAAATTCATCCAAAGCGCCTTTGCTTTTATGCATAAGACTTTACTCTTTCTCTCTTCTGATGTCAAGATGGTGTTAAGATTTTGCTAAAATTTGTTAATATTTATAGTTTTGATACGAAATTATCATTCCTTTTTCTCTGTTTTTACTGTATTATCTATATATTTTTTTATAAATGCAACCTCATCATCATTTGCCTCCCGTGCCAGATCCGAACGCATATCCACATGGAATACATGTCCTGTATTCTCATTCCCATAGATCTTATACTCGCACGGAACGCCTTTTTCCATAAGGAGCTCTGCCATCGGTTCACACTGATCCATAAGGAAATCTCCTTTTGAGGTGAGCAGATAAGCCGGCGGAAACTTCTCCGTCACATAGTCAAGTACATCCAGTTTCTTTCCGTACACTGACGGATGTTCCGTAAAATAATCTATCATCAGTTTATTCTCCGAGATTTCAGATGCCCTTTTTCTCAGATCATACATTCCGCAGTTAAGTCCCACTGCTCTCAGATGGAAAGCCGGCGGAACAACTTCCATCACTTCGGCGTATTCCGGATTCGAGCAGATGACCGCATACTGGCTGGCAAGCTGCGCTCCGGCGGAATCTCCGACCAGCGCCACTCTGTCCATATCAAAGCCATAGATATCCGCTTTTTTACAGATCCACTCCATTACAAGATTCAGATCAAAGATCGGAGCAGGGAATTTAAACTTCGGCGCCAGATGATAGTTAAAGCTGACCACCGCAAAGCCTCTCCGCGCCAGATCCATGCAGTAAAACTGATACTGCTTCGTACTTCCGTATACATATCCGCCTCCGTGGACATTTACAATGACCGGCAGTTTACCCTTTAAATTTTTCGGCCTGTACACATCCAGAGTATTCCACTTCACATCCAGGCCGTAGGGGATATCATTAATCCGCAGAATATCGTCCGGTGTGGTATTAAGTCCGCGGTCTCTTTTCGCATCTGAATGACCGGCCATCAGACGGAAACTTAACGATTGTAAAGACATAATGTTCACTCCTTATCTTCTGTATTATTTCTGTTCAATCTCACTCGTTGTCCGTAAGACAAAGTCCCGACACAGACACACCGCTTTATCTGCTCTGTCTATATCCCTCTCTGTGGGAATAAAGCTGTCATCTCCCGGATATCTGGTTGTAAAATAAAATCCATCGATCCGGTCTAATGCGCTCTCCGTTTCATCCGGAATATCAATGCCCATGTCGCCTGATATATAACGCATCAGTCTCCTTAGACTGTGTGTCCGTAACACGCTTTCCTTGGATGCTGCTTCAGATTCATTTTCCGGATGAGCACATTCAGAAACAAGATGTTTCAAATATCTCTCACATATACTCTGTCCTAAAGCGGCAAGCGCTGATCCTTTATTTCCGCTGTCATATGACTGTCTGAAAAATTTATAGTCATTTTCGGCAAATTCTGCATAAGTATTCATTCGTCCTGCCATATGTCTCTCCCTTCTTTTTTTATATTTTCAAAATAAAGCGTATGCTCGTCTTTCCATTCATCACCTATCACAACTTTTAAATCCACTTCGGGCATATCCAACTGTCCCGGATTCACGCGGCTTTTCAGGAGGATGATCTCATCCCTGAGCTTATTGATATCAAATGTCGGTTTCAATTCCAACATCAGATCTACATCGCTCCGATAAGTCTGTTCCTCTCTCACGCAGCTCCCATACAAATACAATTTCGACACATAAGGAGCCACCGGTGATTCCTCGATCTGTCGGCGGGCATACTCGATAGCTTTCTCACTGCGTTCTCTATAAATTTCTCTTACCTTAGGTGAATTTTTATCTGAAACGATCATGACTGCCTCTTTTCATATCATATAATATTGTTCAATGAATGGCACATATCTATAGTTATTATATCATATTTGTCTGTGTATTCTACAGTCATTTTCATGTCCCCTTAGGATGGGGTTACTGTCAAGTAATCGTTGGCAACTTTCTTTTTGATTTATCTTTTCTGTTCA
>CAMLYF010000060.1:0-4108 GCA_946491795.1 uncultured Lachnoclostridium sp.
CTCATAAAATCAAGGGTATAGCCATTTTTTCTTTCGTAAACTGTCAAAGATGGGAGTATATCACACTGATATCATTTGTCAATATATTTTCGTAATAAATACGTAACAATTAACGGCAGTTAAACCCGCTCAGAAAAGCAGGCTTAACTGCCACCGATAAGCAGTACCGCGCGCTTACAGCGGCAGTAAAGATACTCCCGCTTTTGCCACGCCCGCAAGCACCATGACAAGGATAGGATTCATCTTGAACTTTCGAAGCAGAACAACACATACAATGAAAATAATAACCAGCGTCCAGTTTATCCCCGCAAGTGAAATCAGCTCTGCACTCCCCCAGAACGCGGTGATCAGCACTGAAATTCCTGCCGAAGCGATCATTGCCACTACCGCGGGACGAAGAGAATTGAGCACCCCCTGCAGCAGGCTCATATTGCGGTACTTGAGATACAGTTTGGCAATAAGCATAACAATAATGCATGAAGGCAGTATACATCCCACTGTGGACACAAGCGCTCCCGGGATTCCCGCAATCTTAATTCCTACAAATGTTGCAGAATTGATCGCGATCGGTCCCGGGGTCATCTGTGATATTGTGATCAGATCCGTAAACTCCGCCATACTCAGCCAGCTATGGGAGGAGACTACCTGTTCCTGAATAAGCGGCATTGCCGCATATCCGCCCCCGAAGCTGAAAAGTCCGATCTTCAAAAAACTCCAGAACAGTTCCAGATAGATCATTATTTACTCCTCCTCTCATTTACCAGGGTTCTCACAACGCCGATCAGCAGACATACGATTACAATATAGACAACATTAATTCCTAAAATACAGGATGCGATAAATGCTCCGATCATAATGATAATGGAACCTGTATTTTTCCCTTTTACGATTCCCTCCCCCATCTCAAAAACAACCGCCGCAATGACCGCTCCCACACCTGCCTGCATTCCTTCCAGGAGCTGTGCGATAATGTAATTTTCCCGGAATGCATTATAAAACACCGAGATCAGCGAGATAATAAGGAATGGCGGAATGACCGTCCCCACAATAGCGACAAGCGCGCCGATCACCCCTGCAAGTTTATATCCCACCACGATCGCACCGTTTACCGCAATCGCCCCCGGAGAAGACTGAGCGATGGCCACCAGATCCAGCATCTCGTCCTCTTCGATCCAGTGACACTCATCCACAAATTTTTTCTTCATCAGAGTCACAATCACATATCCCCCGCCGAATGTAAATGCGCTCAGATACAAGGTCGACACAAACAATTTCAGTAAGACTTCTTTTTTGCTTCTCATACTCTCTCCTTCGTCTCTGTTCCCGGACTTCCTAAGTACATTTTATCCGAAATATTATTATAGAAGTTTTCTCTCCGCTTTTAAGTATATTCGCGCTTGATTCATATGTAAAATAGTATTATTCTATAAAATATATAATATTTTTAATATATATAATCATAAACTTGAAATTTATGTTTCCGACTTACTTTTAACATCCTGTTTTATTGAAAGGAAATCCATTATGACACTCCGGCACATGCGGATTTTTGTATCCGTATTTCAGAAAAACAGCATTACAAAAGCCGCGCAGGAACTGCATCTTGCCCAGCCCTCGGTCAGCCTTGCCATAAAGGAACTGGAAGAATATTACGGAATACGCCTGTTCGACCGGATCGGCAGGCATATCGCCCCGACGGAATGCGGAGAAGAATTCTATGAATATGCCGTCCACATCGTCTCTCTCTTTGATGAGATAGAAAAAAAGATGCGCAACTGGGACGCTTTCGGCACGCTCCGCGTCGGCGCCAGCATAACCATCGGCACCCATATTCTGCCGGTCCTGATCCACAGATATCAGGAGAAATCCCAAAATCTCACGATTGAAGTCAAAGTCAGCAAGTCATCCTCGGTAGAAGATGATCTCATTCACAGCTCTATTGATCTTGGACTGATTGAGACACAGCCTTCACATCCGGATCTGCGTGCCGTTCCGTTTATGAAAGACAGCATGTGCGCTATCGTTCCGCCCGATCACCCGCTCATCTCTTCAGAGTCAGTATCTCTCGCCGAACTTGCCCGTTTTCCTTTCCTTATGCGGGAAAAGGGCAGCGCCGGACGTGAACTCCTCGATGCCGGCTTCTCCCTGCACCAGATTTCTGTCCGTCCGAGGTGGGAGAGCACAAGCACACAGGCAATCGTAAAAGCCGTCGCCGAGGGGCTCGGTGTGGCAGTTCTTCCCTTCCTGCTTGTTAAAAAGGACATCGAGGAAGGAACTGTCCGGCAGATTCCTCTTGAACAGCCGATTGAGCGCGATCTGAACATCATCTATCACAAGAGCAAATTTCTGACAGATAATATGAAGTCATTTATAGATCTCTGCAAAAAATACGGGAAGCCTGTTGATTAGGCTTCCCGTTTTCCATACTCTATAATGTTTCGATAAATTCAAGCAGCTCATTCAGAGTTCCTGTGTATTCCGAGTCAATCGGAAGATTCTTTTTATTTTCCATCGTATCGGTCACAAGATATGTCTTGACGCCGAGCGTTCTGACAGAAAGATCCTCTCCCACATCATTGCCCACCATCAGACACTCCGACGGATCGAGCCGGAATTGTTCGAGAATATTCCTGAAATACTCAGGATTAGGCTTACAGTATGTACATGTCTCATATGTGGTGATCACTTTAAAATCCTGTGCGTCCAATCCTGCCCACCGGATACGATTGAGCGTAGCACACCGCGGAAATACCGGGTTGGTGGCAAGACACGTCTCGAATCCTCGCTCTTTCGCTCTTTTTACGATCTGATCTGATACGGGGGTCGGCTTCGTCGTGCACACTGCCTTGTTAAACTCGTTTTCATAAAACTTCAGCGCAATACTTTCCGACTCTTCCGCCGACAATGGCAGCTCCGGCTCCATATAACTCCAGAAAGCTTCCCGGTTCGTCCGGCTCCCGTCATTTTTCACCATTGCCTCATAGCCTGCCCACACAGCGCCGATAAATTTCTTCGGATCGACAGATACGCCCTCGTTTATATAGGACTGGGCGAGCAGCGGCATATAATATTTTACAAATTCATCCTGCACCATAGGTAGCAGGGTCCCGTCGAGATCAAATAATATATGTCTGATACTCATATCCGGCTGATTATCCCATCATGATCTCTGAAATAGCGTCCATGATCTTGTCATGACATCCGCCGCATCCAGTAGAACAATGTGTGATTTTCTGTACTTCGTCAAACGCAGAGAGAACATCATCGAATTTATCCATCTGATGCAGTGCATTCTCCACATCTGCATAAGATACCTGCTTGCAATTACAAATCATTCCTGTACTCATCTTTTCTGTCTCCTTTCAAAACAAATATGTATCTTAAATTACCCACAGCTACATCATATACCAAACAGACGGAAAAAGCAATTTCCGTCTGTTCTGTTCCATGTCAGTTATCCATTGAAATTATTCCCATCAGCCCGATTTTCCAGAAAAAAGAAAAGACCGAAACAGATTGCTTCAGTCTTTTTCCAATGCCGCAGGCCGGGGTCGAACCGGCACGGGTATTACTACCCACGGGATTTTAAGTCCCGGGCGTCTGCCAATTCCGCCACTGCGGCAGCTATAAAATTGTCATCTCTTAACAGATATTGTTCCGATAAGAGAAACGACCCAGAAGAGACTCGAACTCTCGACCTCCGCCGTGACAGGGCGGCGCTCTAACCAACTGAGCCACTGGGCCATAAAATGGACCTTCGGGGACTCGAACCCAGGACCGACCGGTTATGAGCCGGTTGCTCTAACCAACTGAGCTAAAGGTCCAAAAATAATCTGTTCCCGAAGGAACAAAGCCGATGATCGGACTCGAACCGATAACCTGCTGATTACAAATCAGCTGCTCTGCCAATTGAGCCACATCGGCATATTTACTTACCGAGCAGCTGATTTGTAATCAGCGCTCTGCCTGCGATTGACGTGGTCAATCTTAATGAATTGAGCCACATCGGCATATTTACTTACCAAGCAGCTGATTTGTAATCATATCTGCTCAAATGACCCCGACGGGAATCGAACCCGTGTTACCGCCGTGAAAGGGCGATGTCTTA
>CAMLYF010000061.1:0-3773 GCA_946491795.1 uncultured Lachnoclostridium sp.
GCTCAACTATGGGGATTAATCATTATACTATTAATGAGAAAGTGTCAAAGACCCGGATCTTGTGGTGACGACTGATCTGGAAAAGCTGAAACCGTATCTGAACTGTTTTAAATCATTGTAAGATATTTTCATAAAATAAAGTGGTGGACTTTAAAAGTTTAATGTGCTAAAATATAACAGTAGTCTGAAGTGAGGTTCCTGATTCGGACATTTCGATACAGAAATAATACTTCAGACAAATTTTATGCTACCGGTTGAAAAGGAGATAGGGGTAATATGAGTAAGAAAATAAGGACAGAGGCTGTTGACAGTCTTTTTGAAGCCGTGCTCAGCCTGAAAAATAAAGAAGAATGTTATATATTTTTTGAAGATATCTGTACGATCAATGAACTTCTCTCGCTGTCACAGAGATTTGAAGTCGCTAAAATGCTCCGTGAGCAGAAGACATATCTGGAAATTGCAGAGAAGACCGGGGCGTCTACTGCTACGATCAGCAGGGTGAACCGTTCTCTCAATTATGGAAATGACGGATACGACATGGTGTTTGAGCGGATCGGGAAATCTGATTCCGATGAAAAAGAAGAGTAGACGGAAAAAAGGCCGGAAATTACGGAACTGTAATAGACAGACGTAATCCCGGCTGTTATTTTTTTTATTCGTCTTTTTCCTTTGCGGCAAGCTCATCGATGATTTTCTCGATCATCATCTTTTTCAGATATACGTCAAAGCTGAGGCTGCATATAAACGCAAAGAGTCTGAGTTCGTCCTGCTCCCGCCCTTCAGGTACGCTGTCAAATGCGGACATAGACTTTTCATATGCTTCCCTGACTGAAGATTTCATAGGTTCGATGCGTGACTTCTCCATCTCACAGACTTCGCTGTAGATGTCGGAAAGCTGGACCGGATTGTCCCCGGAAAAGTATTTCTCACGCAGCGGCTCCAGTACGGTCTCGATATCCTTGATCGAAAGGATATTCTTAAAGTAATATATCAGGATCAGAAGAAGCATATGCTCACGTGAATATTTTTTCTTGACAGACGGTGGAAGAAGATTATTCTTTGTATAGTTGTTGATCATCGTCTTTGTCAGTATCTTGTCTTCGCTGTAACGTTTGGTCGAAGCAAAATGGTCGTCCATAAATGTAGTGACCTGATCCATATATAAATCTATATTAGGAATCTCTTCCGGACGGATATAGTCTACATGGTCGAGACTGTCAAGGATACTGTTCAGTATATCATTTGTATCGATTTTCATATTATCACCCCAATGTATTCATTATATAGTATTGAAAACCGGATGACAAGCGGAAAATAGATGAATGGCCGCGTTGACAGAAATCTTTCGTCTATATTATAATTACGGTCACAGCTGTTTTCCACATATGGCGGGAAACAGGTTTTACAATATTTCTGCAGAAAACTGACAGTTACAGAATAAGGAGCACCAAATGAGCATATATGATACATTGAATGAACCTCAGAGAGAGGCAGTCCGGCATACGGACGGGCCTCTTCTGATCCTTGCGGGCGCCGGCTCGGGCAAGACAAGAGTCCTGACTCACCGCATTGCTTATCTGATTGAGGAACTGGGAGTCAATCCGTGGAATATTCTTGCCATTACATTTACCAATAAAGCTGCGGGCGAGATGAGACAGAGAGTGGATAATCTGGTGGGCTTCGGTTCCGAGAGCATATGGGTGAGCACATTTCACTCTATGTGTGTGCGGATCCTGCGAAGATTTATAGACAGGCTCGGATATGACAGCCGTTTTACGATCTATGATACAGACGATCAGAAGACGCTGATGAAAGCAGTGTGCAAAAAAGTCGATATTGACACGAAGCAGTTTAAAGAGAGAATGCTGCTCTCCGTGATCTCATCAGCAAAGAATGAGATGATCCTGCCGGAAGAGTTCGAGCTGAATGCAGGAGGAGATTTCGCACAGCTTAAGATCGCAAAGGTATACAGGGAGTACGAGGCGCAGCTTAAGGCGAACAATGCGCTTGACTTCGACGACCTTCTGGTGAAGACAGTACAGCTTCTCCAGACACAGCCGGATGTGCGGGAGAATTATCAGGAGCGGTTCCGTTATATCATGGTGGATGAGTATCAGGATACGAATACCGTTCAGTTCAAGCTGGTCAGCCTCCTGGCAGGAAAATACAGAAATCTCTGTGTGGTCGGAGACGACGACCAGTCGATCTATAAGTTCCGCGGGGCCAATATCCGGAATATTCTCGACTTTGAGAAAGAATATCCGGACGCGAAAGTGATCAAGCTGGAACAGAACTACAGGTCCACGGGGAATATCCTGAACGCGGCGAACGGTGTGATCAGCAACAATAAAGGAAGAAAAGACAAGACACTCTGGACGGCCAACGGCGAGGGAGAGAAGATCAGCTTAAGACAGTTTGATACTGCCTATGACGAGGCTGAATTTATCGCCGAGGATATCAAAAAAGAGGTGCGGGACGGAGCGTCATATAACGATAACGCGGTCCTTTACCGGACAAACGCACAGTCCCGCCTTCTGGAAGAAAAATTTATTGCCATGAATATTCCTTATAAGATCGTGGGCGGCATCAATTTCTATGCCCGCAGGGAGATCAAGGACATTCTGGCGTATTTGAAGACCGTGGACAATGGACAGGACGACCTGTCTGTGCGCAGGATCATTAATGTGCCGAAAAGAGGTATCGGCCTTACGACGATCAACCGTATTCAGGAGTCGGCTGACGAGCGGGGGATCAGCTTCTATGAAGCACTGCTGGCGCCGGAGATGATACCCGGAGCAGGCCGCAGCGCGTCAAAACTGGACTCCTTTGCGGCGCTGATCGAATATTTCAAAGGACAGGCAGAAAAGGAAAGCCTGACCGATCTGTTAAATGAAATCCTGGATATGACGGGGTATGCCCAGAATCTTGAGGCGGACGATGAGATAGACGCAGAGAGCCGGCTGCAGAATATCGAGGAACTTCTGAATAAGGCGGCAGCCTATGAGGAAGACTGTGAAGACAGGGGAGAAAAAGCGACACTGAGCGGATTCCTTGAGGAAGTAGCTCTTGTGGCTGATATCGACAGCCTGGAAGAAGATCAGGATTATGTCGTGCTTATGACGCTGCACAGTGCAAAAGGTCTGGAATTCCCTCATGTCTATCTTGCGGGAATGGAGGACGGACTCTTTCCCAGCTATATGACGATCACGGGCGATGACCCGGAAGAGCTGGAAGAAGAACGCAGACTCTGCTACGTAGGCATTACAAGAGCAGAGCAGCAGCTGACCCTGACCTGCGCGCGGAAAAGAATGGTGCGAGGGGAAACAAAGTACAACAATATTTCCCGTTTTGTCAGCGAGATCCCGCCGGAGCTGCTCGATACAGGCAGCAGGAAGCGTACATATTTTTCGGAGGAGGACGGGATGGACGGCACTACGGCCGCAGGCAATCTGTTTTCCGGCGGGAAAACGGCATCTGCCGGCAGTTCCAGGTCCAAGGCTTACGCCTCGAAGAAACCTTATACAGTGCTGACAAAAGGAAGCCAGCTGAGGGCACAGAAGAGCGACAGCCTTGCTTACGGCGTGGGCGACCGTGTCCGCCATGTAAAATTCGGAGAAGGAACTGTCCTTGATATCAAAGAGGGCGGAAGAGATTTTGAAGTGACTGTGGAGTTCGACACTGCAGGCGTCAGGAAAATGTTTGCAATGTTTGCAAAATTACGTGAATTGAAAAAGTAAATTCGGTATGAAAGAGTTAATTCTATGAATCTCTAA
>CAMLYF010000062.1:0-3061 GCA_946491795.1 uncultured Lachnoclostridium sp.
AGCCGAAGAGTGCGGGGAAGACTGAAAACAAGACATCCCCGCGGCGGCGGGGAAGACTATACCCTAAAGGGTATAAATAAAATTCCCCCGCACTGGGTTACGGGGGTAGGAGAGGGACGGGCCTAAGGCTGCCCGGCCCGTCTCCCTTCCCCCTCCCCGTAACTAGGGCGAACAGGAAAAAGAAAGATAATTTCGCACGTTAAAGAGGTGAAGTGAATGGAGTTTTTTATGGCAATGGTTCCGCCGACGGTTACGCATCAGGAAAAGCAGGTGCGTGTGGTAAATGGAAAGCCAAAGTTTTACGAGCCGCAGGAGTTGAAGGCAGCCCGGTCAAAACTGGAAGCGCATCTAGCGCAGCATAAGCCGGATCAGAAGTATACAGGTCCTGTTGAACTGGTCTCTACTTGGTGTTTTCCGCGGGGGAACCATCACGATGGAGAATACCGGATCACTAAGCCGGATACGGACAACCTTCAGAAGCTTTTAAAGGACTGCATGACGGCGGTGGGATTTTGGAAAGATGATGCCCTGGTCTGCCGAGAGATTATCGAGAAGTTCTGGGCAGAGATACCAGGAATTTATATCCGGGTGACAGAGCTATGATGGCGGTCAGGACAGTTTTTAATCTTTTCTGCGATAGCTGGCACCTGTACCAGAAATACATACTCAGTAAGCTAAATGAGAAAGATCTGGATGAATTTATCCGGGAATCAGGAGAACTCTTCCAGAAGTATGAGCAGGATCCTTTTGCGAAGGATGTGTTGCTGGCTGTATCAAATGAGATAGATCGGATTATGCGGGAGAATGGAGGCGGATAATGAAAAAGGACGGAAAAGATTATAATTTCGTCAATGCTATCTGGGTGAATACAGAGAGCTATGAGAAGTTCTGTCAGGAATGGGCGATGACCTGCTACACGTTGAATCGCAGCGTTGACAATCCAAACAGGATTTTGGCCAGACAGTGGAACATTAGACGAGGATTGAGATAACAGAAAGGAGCCAGCCTCCGGCCGGGGTAAGGGTATACCGGGCTTCTTGAAAAATGAGTAATAAAGATTACATAAAGCGATTTGTAGCAATGCAGCGGTTGCCTTATGAGGTAAAAATAAAACGGGCAGAGCTGAGAATAAAAGAATTCTACGAGAAAGTCGTATATGACATGGGAAAGCATGTGCATATATCAGTTGGAGGCCTGGACAGTCTGACACTCTTGTATTTTATTCGGAGTCTGGGATATGACGCAGAAGAGATTCCTGCTATTGGCGTGACCTGTCTGGAGCACCAGAGCATTCGTCGGATCCACAAGAAGGCCGGCGTGATTCCGGTAAAGCCATTTATGTATAAACATCAGGTCCTGCGTGAACTGGGCTTCCCGGTAATCAGCAAGGCGAAAGCTCACAAGATTGAGCTTCTGCAGACGAAAGACAGTGAGAAGCAGACATTCATACACGCGATTATGACTGGTGATATGGGAGAACAGGGCAAGTTCCAGCATTCTGACAAGATTAAACTTCCAGATAAGTGGCTGGAGTTGTTCGGCGGGAACTATCAGGAGCACCGCCCGGATCTATGTTGCAGGTGCGCTCCGTTTAAAGTATCGGCGGACTGCTGTAAGTACATGAAAGAGCTTCCTTGTGATACCTGGGCAAAAGAACATGATAGTTATCCATTTCTTGGATTGATGGCATCCGAGGGTGGCCAGAGGGAATTTGCCCTGATGAAAAACGGATGCAACTATTACGGGAAGAACACGATCCGCAGCGCACCGTTTGCTCCATTCATGCGGCAAGATGTGTTACAGCTTGCATTGGACCTGAAAGTGCCGATACCGGAGGCTTACGGAACGATCGAAAGAAAGCTTGATGGTACTTTATATACGACTAGAGCCCAGCGGACCGGTTGTGATATCTGCGGATTTGGAATTCATTTAGAGAAGCGGCCTCACCGGTTCGACCGGCTGCGGGAAGAAAATGAGAAAGCTTGGCATTTCTGGATGTATGACGTGTGTCAGGATCCGGAGACGGGAAAACACTACGGCTGGGGCAGAGTGTTAGATTATATCGGTGTTGAATGGGAAGATCGGTATGTAGACTGGGATAAGCAGCAGATGAGCATTTTTGATTTCCCAGAAGCGCTGCCGTAAAGAGATTTGCACCTTGACAATTGAATATTGATGGTTGGGAATATATAATAAATCCGGAGGTAATTTTATGTACAATAAAATTTTAACAGTCATAGCAATTGCCATTGGAGCAATAGGTACAGTCAAAGCAGTATTAAGCGTAATTAAAATGAGATTAAAGGATATCATTTTATCAAGATCTACATTACAACAAGATATTGCAGAAATATCGGTTTTGCATCAAGTTTATGACGCAAGAGTCGGGACGGCACTCGTCATATTTTCGGCGATAATTCAGGCAAGTTTGGAGTTTATAGATATAACTTCCTTCACAATTTTTGTTTCCATTGCTGTTATGATTTTAGTAGTTACAATTTCATGGTGGATTATAATGTATATTCTATACAGGATAGGAAAGAAAAGGATAGAAGATAAAATGGAGCCTCGTGTAAAAGCAATATATGAAGAAAGGCACGAATAACGGTTACCAACCATCAATATTCGGTGGTTGGTTTTTTATTGCCTAAAAACAGAACAAACGAAAGGAGAGCGGAGATGGAGAGAGCACGTGCGGTAAAGACGATAGAAGAGCTGATGATACAGTTTGAGAGAGGCATAGTTGAAGCTGAGTGCGGTGACGAAAATGCGATTGAGGCATTGGACGACAGCGTAGAAGCACTGGAGTCATTAAGACAGGGGATAAAAGATATTAGAGTAGCAATGCTGTATGAGGATACTGGACTCACCCCGGATCAGGTCCGGGAACTGAAGGAGCGGAATGTGGCAAAAGTACCGGAAGGAATCCAGGACGCATTTGGCGACGGAAGGCTGATCTGCCCGAACTGCAGGAACTCAGTAATCAATTATTTTAACAGAAGTCGGCCGCCGCAGTTCTGCATGATCTGCGGTCAGCGCTTGAAATTTGGAGAGTGAACAT